>CAYXUN010000075.1:8791-18786 GCA_964468165.1 uncultured Novosphingobium sp.
ACGCGCCCCCCCGGCCGGCCCCCCGGGGCCCCCCCCCCGGGGCCCGCCCCCCCCCCCCGGGGGCCCCGCGCCACACTTGGGACATTCGCGCGGATCATGCCCGTCGGCGCGCGGCGGAAACAGATAGTCTTCAAGGAACACGTCCAGCTCGGCGGTAACCTCGCTGGGCTTCTTCTCCATGACCTCGTCGGACTTGGGTTTGAAATCGCGCCAGAACGCGGCCAGCACCTGCTTCCAGGCGGCACGGCCACCGGAAACGTCGTCCAGTTCGTCTTCCATGCCGGCGGTGAATTCATAGGCAACATAGCGCTCGAAGAACCGCTCGAGGAACGCGGTGAGCATGCGCCCGCTTTCCTCGGCAAAAAACCGGTTCTTCTCGGTCCGCACATAGTTGCGGTCCTTGAGCACCTGCAGCGTGGCGGCATAGGTCGAAGGCCGACCAATGCCCAGCTCTTCCAGGCGCTTGACCAGGCTGGCTTCGGAATAGCGCGGCGGCGGCTGGGTGAAGTGCTGCGTGGCATCGACGCCGTGCTTGACCGGGCAATCGCCCTTGTTGAGCATCGGCAGCAGGTTGCCGTGCTCGTCGTCGCCGTCCGCCTTCTGGTCGCGGCCTTCTTCATAGACGGCCAGGAACCCGGGGAATTTCACCACTTGGCCGGTGGCGCGCAACTCGTGCTTGCCGGTGCCTTCGCGCAGCGTGACGGTGGTGCGCTCGATCGCGGCAGAAGCCATCTGGCTGGCCAGCGCGCGCTTCCAGATCAAGTCATACAGCCGCGCCTCGTCACCGCTGCCATAGTGATCGCGGGTGAAATCGGTGGGGCGGATCGCCTCGTGCGCTTCCTGGGCGTTCTTGGCCTTGGTTTCATAGTGGCGCGGCTTTTCGGGCAGGAAGTGCCCGTTGTAGCGGTCAGAGATCGCCCGGCGCGCGGCGTCGATGGCGCTGGGGTCCATCTGCACGCCATCGGTACGCATATAGGTGATCGCGCCCGCTTCATACAGCGTCTGCGCCACGCGCATGGTGTGGCTGGCCGAAAAGCCCAGCTTGCGTGCCGCTTCCTGCTGCAGGGTAGAGGTGGTGAACGGCGGCGAGGGATTGCGCCGCGTGGGCCGCACATCCACCTCTTCGACGCGGAACGTGCCCGCTTCCACCGCAGCCTTGGCGGCCAGCGCGCTGCCCTCTTCGCCCAGCGACAGGCGATCGAGCTTGTTGCCATCGAACTTGACGAGGCGCGCCACGAACTGCGTGCCATCGTGTTCCATCCGCGCGGCGACAGACCAGTATTCCTGCGCCTTGAACGTCTCGATCTCGCGCTCGCGCTCCACGATCAGGCGCAGCGCCACCGACTGCACGCGCCCGGCCGACTTGGCGCCGGGCAGCTTGCGCCACAACACCGGCGAAAGCGTGAAGCCGAACAGGTAATCCAGCGCGCGGCGCGCCAGATAGGCATCGATCAGGTCCTGGTCCAGTTCGCGCGGCGCCTTCATCGCCGAGGTGACGGCCGGCTTGGTGATGGCGTTGAACGTCACGCGCGAGACATTCTTGGGCAGGGCACGGCGCTTGGCCAAGAGTTCGCGCACATGCCAGGAAATCGCCTCGCCCTCGCGATCAGGGTCAGTCGCCAGGATCAGGCCGTCGGCCTCCTTGGCAGCGTCGGTGATCGCCTTCACGCGCGATTGCTTGTCGCCGTACAGCTCCCAGTCCATCGCAAAGTCTTCGTCCGGGCGCACGGACCCGTCCTTGACCGGCAGATCGCGGATGTGGCCGTAAGAGGCCAGGACCTTGTAGCCGGGGCCAAGGTACTTCTCGATGGTCTTGGCCTTGGCCGGGGATTCTACGATGACAAGCTGCATGGCGACTGGCAAAACGTCCTTACGCGTATACGTGCGTATGAGGGTGGGGGCGGTTGGACGGTGGCGTCAAGCCCCCGATTTTCAGGGACGGTTCAGGCAAGCGACACCCTCCCCCCGGCATGGCGCACCAGGCGCCCGGCCAATTCCAGTTCGATCAGCGCCAGTTGCACCGATCCGGCCGGCGCGCCGCTGAGCCGCACCAGTTCGTCCACCGCAACCGGCGCGGTGCCAAGCAGGGCGACGATATCGGCGGGTGCATCATCTGCCGGCGCGCTGTCGAGCGCCACGGGCGCGGCCGCTTCCTGAAAGGTGGAACGCGGCGTGCCGGTAAAGCTTTCGAGCAGTTCGATCACGTCGGCCGGGCTCTGCACCAAGATCGCACCCTCGCGGATCAGCTGGTTGCAGCCTTGGCTGCGGCTGTCCAGCGGGGAGCCGGGAATGGCCATGATCTCCCGCCCCGCCTCTGCCGCCAGCCGCGCGGTGATCAGCGAGCCCGACTTGGGCGCGGCCTCCACCACCACCGTGCCTGCGCACAGCCCGGCGATGATGCGGTTGCGCCGGGGAAAATGGCGGGCCTGCGGCTCGGTGCCCGGGGGCATTTCCGCCAGCAGCACGCCCTGCGCCACGATCTGGGCCTGCAATGCGGCATGTTCGGGCGGATAGATGCTGTCCAGCCCGCCAGCGATCACGCCAATCGTGCCCCCGCCGCCCGCCGCCACATCGGGCAGCAAGGCCCCCTGGTGCGCCGCGCCATCCACCCCGCGCGCCAGCCCGGAAACCACGGCAAAGCCGGCCGCCGCCAGCGCGGCGCCAAATTCACGCGCCAGCCGCATCGCCCCGGCAGAGGCATTGCGCGCGCCCACCAGCGCCACGGCCGGCCGCGCCAGCAAGGCGGCGTCGCCCTGCATCGTCAGGATCGGTGGTGGCGTCTCGGTCTGCGCCAGCAGCGCGGGATAGTGCGGCGAATCGTGAAAGAGATAGCGCCCACCGAGCGACCGTACCTTGGCCGCTTCGGCCGCAATGCGCGCGGCATCGGCCGGGCGATAGGGCGCCCCGCCCCGCGCCGCCAGGCTGGGCAAGGCCTCGAGTGCGGCGCCGGCGCTGCCAAAGCGGCGCAGCAACTGGTAATACGACACCGGCCCCACATTGGGCGAGCGCAGCAGGCGCAGCCGTGCCAGCGCCTCGTCGGACGAAAGCGGCAGCGCCGCAGCTTCGTCCGCACTGGCCATCAGGCAGCGTCCTGGCCAGCAGGCTTCTTGCCGCCGATCTTCGGCTCGGTTCCGGCCAGCAGGCGGGCGATGTTGGCGCGGTGCAGGAAGATCACCAGCGCGGCGATCACCGCCAGGACCACGGCATAATCGCTGCGCCCGATGGCCAGCGCGGCGAGCGGGGCGACGATCACGGCCGACATGCCGCCGACCGAGGAAATCCGCACCAGCGCCAGCATGCCGAGCCAGACCACCGCATAAGCCAGCCCGATCGGCCAGGCCAGGCCCAGCGCCACGCCCATGGTGGTCGCAACCCCCTTGCCGCCCTTGAACCGCAGCCACAGCGGGAAACAGTGCCCGATCACCGCCGCCAGCGCGACCAGCGCCTCGGTGCCAGGGGCATAGGCGCGGGCCAGCCACACCGCCACGCTGCCCTTGAGCAGATCGAGCAGCAGCGTGCTGGCCGCCAGCCCCTTGCGCCCGGTGCGCAAGACATTGGTGGCGCCGATATTGCCCGAACCGATCGCGCGCAGATCGCCTGCGCCGGTCAGGCGGGTGAGGATCAGGCCGAACGGAATCGCGCCGAGCAGATAGGCCAGGATGCAGGCCGGAAGGGCAAGGTCATGGGTCACGCCGCCGCTCTTAGCCGTGGTTGCGCACAATCGAAAGGTGCCACGCCCTCCCTTTTTAGCACCGTTATCGCTACAAGCGCGGCCATGACCGCTGCTGCCACCGCTTCCGAACCTGCCCTTCCGCCGGCAGACGCGCCGATCCTGATGTTCGATTCCGGCGTGGGCGGGCTGTCGGTGCTGGCCAAGCTGCGCCAGGTGCTGCCCCAGGCGCCGGTGATCTATGTCGCCGACAATGCCGGCCTGCCCTATGGCACCAAGACCGAGGCGCAGATCGCGGCGCGGGTCTCGGGCCTGCTCGGCCGCCTGACCGAACGGCTGCGTCCGCGGCTGGTGTGCATTGCCTGCAACACGGCCTCGACCATTGCACTCGCTTCGGTGCGCGAGGTGCTGGAGGTGCCGATCGTGGGCACGGTGCCGGCGATCAAGCCCGCCGCCGCGATGACCGAGACCGGCGTGATTGGCCTGCTCGGCACGCAGGCCACCATTCGCCAGGGCTATGTCGACCGGCTGGAGGCAGAATTTGCCGCCGACAAGCGCCTGCTGCGCCACGGCGCGCCCGAACTGGTCGCTGCCGCCGAAGCGCGGCTGCGCGGCCATGCGGTCGATCCTGCCGTCTTTGCCGCCGCGGCACAGGCTCTGCGCTGCCAGGATGGTGGCGCGGCCATCGATACGGTGGTGCTGGCCTGCACCCATTTCCCGTTGGTAGAGGCAGAGTTGGGCGCCGCATTCGGACCGGGAGTGCGCTTCATCGACGGGTCTGACGGCATCGCCCGGCGCATCGCGTTCCTCACCCAAGGGCAGGATTTTGTGCGCAGCACGCCCGACCTGGCGCTGTTCACCCGCCTGGATGAGGCGGTGGCCGAACTGGCGCCCACGCTCGCCGCCCATGGCCTCGATCGGATCGGCAAGGCCTGAGCGGATCGGCAGGCACCGCTGCCGCCCGGCTGGGGCATTTTGCCGCATTGACCTAAAGTGCAATCGCTTCGATCACTCAAACCGCAAAAGTCACTTGGCAAGGCTTTGCCGCGGGGAGTAGAAGCAGCCCGCAACCCGCGACAAACGCCTTTTGGGAGAGAGGTGGCGGGCGCACGACAACGATGTGGCAATATCCAACCCATGCATTCACCGCAGGATGGGATTTTGTTGCGATAAGACAAAGACGCGGCCGCCTGGCAGTGCTTCATCGCGAGGCAATCCGGGCCCAGCCGGTCAGCTGCAGGAACGAAGGAGCAGCAAGCAGTGAACTACGACCAGATTTTTGATGCTGCCATCGATCGCCTGCACTCCGAAGGTCGTTATCGCGTTTTCATCGATATCCTGCGCAACAAGGGCGCCTATCCCAACGCGCGCTGCTTTGCCGGCCACAATGGCCCCAAGCCGATCACCGTGTGGTGCTCCAACGACTATCTCGCCATGGGGCAGCACCCCAAGGTGATCGCCGCCATGGAAGAAGCGCTGCACGATGTCGGCGCCGGCTCTGGCGGCACGCGCAACATTGGTGGCAACACCCACTATCACGTCGATCTCGAAAACGAGCTGGCCGATCTCCACGGCAAGCAGGGCGCGCTGCTGTTCACCTCGGGCTATGTTTCGAACGACGCGACGCTGTCGACCCTGGCCAAGATCCTGCCGGGCTGCGTGATCTTTTCCGACGAGCTCAACCATGCCAGCATGATCGCCGGCATCCGCAATTCCGGCGCGGAAAAGCGCGTGTTCCGTCATAACGACGTGGAGCACCTGGAGCAGCTGCTGGCGGAAACCGATCCCGCCCTGCCCAAGCTGATCGCGTTTGAAAGCGTCTATTCGATGGACGGCGATGTCGCCCCGATCCACGCCATCTGCGATCTCGCGGACAAGTACAACGCCCTCACCTATATCGACGAAGTCCACGCCGTGGGCATGTATGGCCCGCGCGGCGGCGGCATCACCGACCGCGACAATGCGGCCCACCGCATCGACATCATCGAGGGCACGCTGGGCAAGGCCTTTGGCGTGATGGGCGGCTATATCGCGGCCGACAGCCGGATCATCGACGTGATCCGCTCCTATGCCCCGGGCTTCATCTTCACCACCTCGCTCTCGCCGGTGCTGGTGGCCGGCGTGCTCGCCTCGGTCCGCCACCTCAAAGCATCGAGCGACGAACGCAACGCCCAGCAGGCCGCTGCCGCCACCCTCAAGCAGCTGTTCCGCGATGCCGGCCTGCCGGTGATGGACAGCACCACGCACATTGTCCCGCTGATGGTCGGCGATCCGGTGCGCGCCAAGAAGGTGTCGGACATCCTCCTGGCGGAATACGGCGTCTATGTGCAGCCGATCAATTTCCCCACCGTGCCACGCGGGACCGAGCGCCTGCGCTTTACCCCTGGCCCGGCCCACACCGAGGCGATGATGCGCGACCTGACGCAGGCCCTGGTGGAAATCTGGGAACGTCTCGAACTGGAAATGTCGCAGCGCCAGGCTGCCTGACGCTTCCATCCGCAAACATAGAAAAGGCCCCCGGATTGCGGTCCGGGGGCCTTTTTGCTCGCAGCATTCTGCCCAGACAAAGGCGGGGGAGTGGTGGAAGCCAAGCCCGAGCCTGGCCCCCACCCCCAACCCCATCAGAACCGATCTGCGTTCATCACCTTGGTCCATGCCGCGCCGAAATCGCGCACGAACTGTTCCTTGGCATCGTCCATGGCATAGGCTTCGGCCACGGCGCGCAGTTCGGAATTCGAACCAAAGATCAGGTCCACCGTGGTGGCGGTCCAGCGCGGCTTGCCGCTGGCACGATCGCTGCCTTCATAGAGGCCGGCTTCCTTGGCTGACTTCTTCCACACCGTGCCCATGTCGAGCAGGTTGACGAAGAAATCATTGCTCAACGTGCCGGGCTTGGCAGTGAGCACGCCATTGGCCGAATGGCCGGTATTGGCGTCGAGCGTGCGCATCCCGCCCAGCAGCACGGTCATTTCCGGCACACTCAGGCCCAGCATGTCGGCCTTGTCCACCATGGCTTCGGCCGGGCCCTGCCAGTTCGACGGGGCATCGTAATAGTTGCGGAAGGGATCGGCGACAGGTTCGAGCACGGCAAAGCTGGCCGGATCGGTCTGCGCCTGGGTGGCATCGACCCGGCCCGGCGTGAACGGCAGCGCCAGCGTGACGCCGCCCTTGGCCGCGGCCTGTTCCACCGCCGCATTGCCGCCCAATACGATGAGATCGGCAAGGCTGACCTTCTTGCCGCCCGCCGCGCTCTTGTTGAAGCTGGCCTGGATTGCCGCCAGCTTGGCCAGCACCGCGTCCAGCTCGGCCGGATCGTTGACTGCCCAGGCTTTTTCAGGGTTCAGGCGAATGCGCGCGCCATTGGCGCCACCGCGCATGTCGGTGCTGCGGAACGTGCTGGCCGAGGCCCAGGCAGCGCGGATCAGTTCGCGCTGGCCCAGCCCGCTAGCCAGGATCTGCGCCTTGAGGCTGGCGATGTCACCGGCATCGATCATGGCGTAATCGGCCTTGGGCAGCGGGTCCTGCCACAGGAACGATTGCGCCGGCACGTCGGGGCCGATGTAGCGCCCCTTGGGGCCCATGTCGCGGTGGGTCAGCTTGAACCAGGCGCGGGCAAAAGCATCGGCAAACGCCTGCGGGTCCTTGCGGAACTTGAGCGCGATGGCGCGGAAACCAGGGTCTTCCTTCACCGCGATATCGGTGGTGAACATCATCGGCGCGTGGGTGACGCCAGCCAGGTGCGCATCGGGCACGATCTGCACGTCCTTGGCGTTCTTGGGCGTCCACTGCTTGGCGCCGGCCGGGCTGGTGGTGAGCACCCAGTCAAACCCGAACAGGTTGTCGAGATACTGCGTCGTGAATGCGATCGGATTGGCCGACCACGCGCCTTCCAACCCGCTGGTCACGGTGTCTTCGGCGTTGCCCTTGCCGCACTTGTTCTTCCAGCCGAACCCCTGGTCTTCCACCGGGGCGGCGGCCGGCTGCGGGCCGGTGCATTCCTCGGGCTTGTGCGCGCCGTGCGCCTTGCCAAAGGTGTGGCCACCGGCGATCAGCGCCACGGTTTCCTCGTCGTTCATCGCCATGCGGCCAAATGCGCGGCGGATATCGGCCGCTGCCGCGATCGGATCGGGATTGCCGCCCGGCCCTTCGGGATTCACATAGATCAGGCCCATCTGCACGGCGGCAAGCGGGCCCTTGAGCTGGCCATTGGCACCGATGCGGCTGTTCGCCCCGTCGAGCCACTTCTTCTCGCTGCCCCAGAACACCATGTCCGGTTCCCATGCATCGACGCGGCCACCGGCAAAGCCCAGGGTCTTGAAGCCCATCTGCTCCAGCGCGACATTGCCGGTCAGCACCATGAGATCGCCCCACGAGATCTTGCGGCCATACTTCTGCTTGATCGGCCAGAGCAGGCGGCGCGCCTTGTCGAGGTTGGCATTGTCCGGCCAGGAATTCTGCGGATCAAAGCGCTGTTCGCCACCGGCCGATCCACCACGGCCATCGACGGTGCGATAGGTGCCGGCGCTGTGCCAGGCCATGCGGATGAAGAACGGGCCATAATTGCCATAGTCGGCCGGCCACCACGGCTGCGACGTGGTCAGCACCTTGGCAATGTCGGCCTTCACCGCCGCCAGATCGAGCGTCTTGAACGCCGCAGCATAGTCGAAATCGGCGCCATAGGGATTGGACTTCACGTCGTTCTGGCGCAGCGGCGACAGGTCGAGTCGGTTCGGCCACCAATCCTTGTTGGTCGTGGCAATGTCGCTGGCGGCCATGGCCGCAGGCGCCGACCCGGCTGGAGCGGTTGCTTCGGCATGGGCGAGCGACGTGCCCCAAGGGGCAGTCATCGCCAGACACAAAGCGCCCAGCGAGCGATGAACATAACGCATTGCAACATTCTCCTGCGTTTTGATAAGACAAGCATCGGCAATGCCACGAACGCGATAGCGTGCAGCACGAATTATTTCTGGATGTATTCAGACAAACAGAACGAACGCGACCATCAGGCAAAATGCCTGGCGACGGGCCTGGAACAGCAATTTCGTAGATTTCAGATCATGTCATCACGTCATTGCAGCTACATTTTCCCTTCATCACGAGTTCAGGCAGCGTTGTTCCGCAATTCGCCTTTTGGCGGAAACGGATTTATCCGGTCACAAAGATTGCCGAAATCGATCATGAAAAAATCACGGGAACCAAGGCATCGCGATGTGCGTTGCAGCGCGCGAGCGATGCCGTGTGTTGCGAACGAATGCCGAAAGATTGCCCGAAAGGCCAGGGTGTAACCCGACTGCAACACCCGGACAAACCATTGATCGAATTGGCGCAAAACAGTTGCGTTTCGATACCTCCCACGCAAGTTTGGTCGCACTTGCAACAAACGGGGGCTTTATGGCCGCGACTACTTTTTCGCAGCGCCGCATGCGTGCCTTGGCAGCTACGGCGTCGTTCTTCGTTCCTCTGACCCTGGCCGGCGTCGCGCACGCGCAATCCACCGACGCCACCCCCGCTTCGGCGGAACAGGCCGCACCGGCTGACGCACCCGACTCCGAAATCGTTGTTACCGGTTCGCGCATCACCCGCGCGCCGATCACCGACCAGCCCGTGGCCACGCTTGGCAGCGACCTGATCGAGCAGCGCGGCTATACCAACGTGGGCCAGGCGCTGCAGCAGCTGCCGGGCTTCGGCGTTCCGGGCAACAGCGTCGCGGGCGACCAGGGCAGCTTCGGCGCCGGCCAGACCTTTGCCAACCTGTATAACCTGGGTTCGCAGCGTACACTCACCCTGGTCAACGGCATGCGCTTCGTCAGCCCGGCGACCACCTCGATCTTCGGCGCCGTTGCCGGCAGCCCGGTGGACCTCGGCCAGATCGCGCCGAGCCTGGTTGACCGCATCGAAGTCGTCTCGGTCGGCGGCGCGCCGATCTATGGTTCCGACGCCATCGCCGGTACCGTCAACATCCTGCTGAAGAAGAACTACGACGGCGTGGAAGCCACCGGCTCCTATGGCCTGTCGAAGTATGGCGACGGTCAGGACTACAACTTCTCGGTGCTGGCCGGCAAGAACTTCGCCGAAGGTCGCGGCAACATCACCGCCAACTTCTATTACGACAACCAGAACGGCATCACCGGCGCACAGCGCCCGACGACCTATGGTGGCCAGGCCTCGTTCTTCGGCACGTCGATCAAGCCTGCGAGCTATGCCTACCAGCTCTATGGCGGCGGCCGTCACTACAACGTGTTCACCAACACCGGCATGCCGATGGTGGAAGATTTGTATGATCCGGGCCTTGTCAAGATCGCATTGAACGGTTCCTTCTGTTGAC
>CAYXUN010000076.1:0-18678 GCA_964468165.1 uncultured Novosphingobium sp.
ATGAGAGTGAACGATCACTCACAAAATTGCGCTACTGCGCCGGGGGGCCAGTGGTCAAGCAGGAAATTTTGGGTAGAGAGAGGCTATGACTACGGATCAGGCGCCAGTGTGCCTCAAGACGGGGGGCAAGGCGGCACAGCGGCGGGAAAAGATCACCGCTGCTGCGCGCAAGCTATTTATAGAAAACGGTTTTCATGCAACCGGCGTGGCCCAGATTGCCAAGGAATCGGGCGTCGCCGTGGGCCAGCTCTATCGCGATTTCGCATCGAAGGAAGCGATCATCGCCGAGATTGTAGCCTCTGACTCCGGCGAATTCCTCGAGCGTGGCGACATCGTGCTGGGCGTTGCCCTGCGTGACGAATCGGCCGTGTGGCAATGGTTGCACGATTTCTTGATCCCCGATCCCGATTGCCCCAATGTGCTGATCGCGGAAATCGTTGCCGAGTCTGCTCGCAATCCAAAAGTGGCCGAAATCTTCAAGCGTTGCCACAACACCGTGCACGCCGGCCTGCTCCGTGCGATCGAAGTGCTCTTGCCTGGAGACGACATGGCGTCGGCTCGCGTCTGCATGGCCGACATGCTGCTGATGCTCTCGCTCGGGTTGATGCAGCATGATCTCATCCGGGGCGAGGCCGAGGCGCGGCGCATGGCAGAGATGGCCTTTGCCTCGTTCCGGGCTCAGGTCCTTGCGCTGCGCGGCGCAGATCAACCGCCAGCTGCTGTGGCCGGCGTCGATTGCTGGGCAAGCGCCGTACGGAATACCGAGCTCGCCTGATCCGGGCGTTACAACCGATTGCATGGCTTCGCTTGGCGTGCCACGCTGTGGTTCATGGCGAGCGCCGGGCAAGCGGCACAATCCGGCGCCAGCATGTCCCTGTCGTTCCCGTTGCCGGAGACCGCGCGCATGATTTCGTTGCATCATCATCTCCGGCCGCTTGCCACCACGCTGGCCGCGGGAACGGCGATTTGCGCGCTGGCCTTGGCTCCTGCTGTGGCAGCGCGCCCCGCAACCCATGCCGAGACACCATCGACGCCATGGTGGAAGCACGCGGTGATCTACGAGATCTATCCGCGCAGTTTCCAGGACAGCAATGGCGATGGCATCGGCGATCTCAAGGGCATCACCCAGCGCCTCGATTACCTGCAAAGCCTGGGCATCGATGCCATCTGGGTCACGCCGTTCGTCCCCTCGCCGAATGCCGATTTTGGCTATGACGTGGCCGATTACACCGGGGTTGCACCGGAATATGGCACGATGGCCGATTGGGACGAATTGACCCGCCAGGCGCGCAAGCGCGGCATTGGCGTCCTCGTCGATTTCGTGCTCAATCATTCGTCTGATCAGCACCCGTGGTTCAAGGAATCGCGATCTTCGCGCACCAATCCCAAGCGCGGTTGGTATGTCTGGCACGATCCTGCGCCCAATGGTGGGCCGCCGACCAACTGGGAATCGATCTTTGGCGGATCAACCTGGGAATACGACGCGGCGACGAAGCAGTATTACTACCATATCTTCCTCAAGCAGCAGCCCGATCTCAACTGGGCCAACCCCGGCCTGCAAAAGGCCATGTACGATGTCATGCGCTTCTGGCTGGCGCATGGGGCAAGCGGCTTTCGGCTCGATGCCACACCATACCTGTTCGAAGACCCCACGTGGCCCAACGACCCGGATGTGAAGGGCGGCCCGTCAGTGGCGCTCAAACCGTACAATTCCGGGCGGGAGGAGAACCATGCGATCCTGCGCGAAATGCGCCGGATCGTGGATGCGGCACCGGGACAGGCAATCCTGCTCGGTGAATCCTCCACGCCAACGATCGATGACCTCGCCAAGGTCTATGGGGCCAAGGCGGACGAGATCAACCTGCCGATGAACTTCCTCTATGGCAATCTCACCCATCTCGATGCCAAGGTGTTCAAGCGCCAGTTGGACGATGCCCACAGCCGCCTGCGCGGCCAACCGCCGGTCTTCTTCTTTTCCAGCCACGACCATTCGCGCCAATGGACTGCCTTTGGCGATGGGGTGCACGATGATGCGATCGCGCGGCTGACAGCGGCGATGACGCTGACCGCCGGCGGAACCGCCTTGATGTATTATGGGGAAGAGATCGGCATGGCCGACCTGACCGCGGCGGAACTCAAGGATGTGCCGCTTGGCCCCAAGCGCGTGGTGGCCGACAAGCGCGATCCCGAGCGCAGCCCGATGCAGTGGATGGCTACGCCCGGCGGCGGTTTCACGACCGGTGCGCCCTGGTTGCCCGTGGCCAAGGCTGCTGCCACCACCAACGTGGCCGCCCAGTCGGCCGATCCCCATTCGATGCTCAATTGGTATCGGCAATTGCTCACCCTGCGCAAGGATCTGCCTGCCCTGCGCGAGGGCAGCTATGTTCCACTCAAATCCGGTAATGCCGATGTCGTGGCGTTTGCCCGGCTCGCTCGGTCGGGAGAGGGCGTGCTGGTCTTGCTCAACATGAGCGCAGCCCAACAGCGCCTCGCCATTTCCGGGTGGGCAGGCGGCCATGTGCCCGGCGATGGGCGCGTGCTGATGACCAGCCAGCCCGATGCCACGGCTGACCTCGCCAATCCCGTACTCGCGCCCTTTGCCACCCGCCTGGTGGCATTCCGCATCAGATAGCCCGGCGCATTCGCTGGTTCAGGCGCGCAGGGCCAGGCTGATCCGGCACTGCACGCCGGCCGGCGCGAAGTACAGGTCAACGCGGTTGCCGCCGGTGCGGGGCAGGGCGCGTTCGATCAGGGTGGTGCCAAAGCCCTTGCGATCGGGCTGGCGCACGGCCGGGCCGCCGCTTTCGTGCCACAACAGCTCCACCCGGTTTTCCGCCGCGATGATGTGCCAGGTGAGTGACAAGGCGCCGCTGTCGCACGAGAGCGCGCCATACTTGATCGCGTTGGTCGCCAACTCGTGCAGGATCAGGGCCAGCCCCTGCGCGGCGGCGGGTGCGATTTCGGCGCTGGGGCCCTCCATGGTGATGCGGCCGAACAGATCGACATGCAGCTTCATCACCGCCATCACCGTGAGTGCCACGTCAGCCGGCGCCAGATGCCCTTCGATCAGCGCCGGCTGGGTTACCGACAGCACGCTCAGCCGGGCCAGGATATCCCGGCGTGCGGCGGCCACGTCCTGCGCATCGCGCAGGGTGGCGGATACCACCGCCTGGGCCATGGCCAGTGTGTTCTTGATGCGGTGCACGCTTTCCCGCATGATCGTGGCCATGCGTTGTTCGGCGCGCTGTTGCTCGGTCACGTCCACGCCCTGCACGAAAATGCCGTGCACCGCGCCGCCGCCGTCGCGCAGCGGCTGATAGGCAAAATCGAGGTAGCGCTCTTCCGGCGGCAGACCGGGTGCCGGTCGCAACGTGACCGGCGCGGCGCGTCCCACATAGGTTTGGCCGGTGCGGTACACCTCATCCAACAGGTCGATGAAACCCTGCTCCACCACTTCCGGCAAGGCTTCGCGCACCGGCAGGCCTAGCAGCGGGCGGTCTCCCACCAGTTGGATGTAGGCCGCGTTGGCGATTTCGAAGACGTGATCGGGCCCGCGCAGAATGGCGACAAAACCGGGCGCTTGATCGAACAGATCACGCATGCGCTCGATTTCGGCCTGCACCTGGTTGGCGCGCATCAGGATGCCCGCTTCGAGGATGGCCGCCCGGCCAGTGTCGGCGGTTTGAGTCAACAGCGCCGTGATGTCGGCGGTGTGCTGCAGGATATAGCGTAGCGTGCCGTCCGGGCCCATGATCGGCACATGCGTTGCGCTCCAATAGCGCATCGTCGGCACGGTCCCCGGATCGCCCACGGCATACGGGATAAAGGCGATGTGATCGGTTTCATGCGCGCGCTGCACGCGACTGAGCGACTTGCGCAGCAGGCGGTAGCTTTCGCTGTCCGGATCGGCCGGAAAAGCCTCGAACAAGGGCAGGCCCACGAATGTATCGCGCGGGCGTCCCACGGCCGCGACATAGGCGTCATTGCATCCCGCAATCGTCAGATCGGGGTGGAACAGAACATAGGCATTGGGCGCAGCCCCGATCAGCCCGCCCAACCGGCCCTCGACGATGGGGATATCGCCAAGGGTCTCCAGCGATGCGTCAAAGCGCTTGTGCGGGCCGTTCATGCATGATCCTCAACATTGCGCATGGCGGCCCCGCATCGATCGATATGCCGTAAAACAGCAGGTTTGGGCATATCCCGTTCCAGCCGCTAGCGCACCAGATCGGTTTTGTCTGCCGACTTCAGCTTTCGGGCATGCTGTAAAACATTGCAAAGGGATTTTGCGCTATCTCGCTTTGCGCGCAGGCATTGCTAAGGAGGCGGTTGGTCGCCCGGGAATTGCGGGCGCAGAAGGGCCGCCGTGCGCATAGCGATTTTGGAAGATGACGTGGCTTTGGCCGGGTTGGTGGAAATGACCCTGGCCGAGGCGGGGCACAGTTGCGAGGTGTTCGGCGACGGGCAGGTGCTGACGCGCGCCCTGCATCGGACCACCTATGATCTGCTGATCCTCGATTGGAACGTGCCCGGCATGACCGGGCTTGCCATCATCGAATGGACCCGCGGCAACCTGGAAGTGCCGCCGCCCGCGCTGATGCTCACCAGCCGTTCGGCCGAGGAAGACATCGTGGCGGGGCTTTCTGCCGGCGCAGACGATTACGTGATCAAGCCGGTGGCACCGGCTGTGCTCAAGGCGCGGGTCAACGCATTGGTACGCCGCGCCTATCCTTCGACCAGCCCGATGGTCGAACAGTTCGGCCCCTACAAGTTCGATACGCGCGCTGATACGGTGGAACTGGCGGGGCAGCCGGTTGCCCTCACGGCCAAGGAATTTGCGCTGGCCCTCCTGCTCTTCCGCAACATGCACCGCGCCTTGTCGCGCGCCTACATCTTCGAGGCGCTGTGGGGCCGCAATCCCGATCTGCCCACGCGCACGCTCGATGCGCATATCTCCAACATCCGCACCAAGCTCAACCTGCGCCCCGGCAATGGCTTCAAGCTGGTGCCGATCTATGCCTATGGATATCGCCTTGAAGCGCTGGCTGCCTGACGCCGTGGCCCGGCCACGCTTCACCCGCGCTCTGGCGCGCGCGTTGTCGCTGGCGGTGGTCTTGGCCACGTCGGCCGCGCACGCTGCATCTGCGCCCGACAACGCGCTGTTGACGCCCGCCCCGGATGACATGGTGCGCTACCTCGTGCGGCCGGGTGACAACCTGTTCCGCCTGGCGAGTGACTATCTGATCCGGCCCGAGACCTATCGCACGGTACAGCAGCTCAACCGCGTGGCCGATCCGCTGCGCCTGCCGATAGGCAAGACCCTGCTCATCCCGCGTGTGCTGCTCAAGCAGGAAGCGGTGCGTGGCACGGTGTTGAGCTGGCGCGGCGCCGTGCGCATCGATGGCCGGCCGGCGGCCAACGGCATGCCGGTGACCGAGGGGATGCTGCTCGAAACCGGGCAGCGCTCGTTCGTCACCGTCACGCTGCCCGATGACACCAGCATCGCGCTGCCATCGCAATCGGCCGTGCGGGTGCGCCGCCTGCGCAAGGTGGTGCTGGATCGGCATGTCGAGCGGCTGTTCGCGATCGAGCGAGGCCGGGCCAGCGCCGCCGTCACGCCGATGACTGATCCGGCCAGCACGTTTCAGTTCGCCACGCCCGGCGCCGTCACCTCGGTGCGCGGCACCCGCTTCCGCATGAGCTATGACGCCGATGCCCATCGTGCGACGAGCGAGGTGCTGGAAGGCAAGGTGGGTTTCGATGCCCAAGGGCGCAGCGCGCAGGTACTTCCCGCTGGCTTTGGCTCGGCCAGCGACCTGGATGAGCCGATCGCGCTGTTGCCCCCGCCGCAACTGACACAGGCAGAAGCCCCGCAAACCGGCAGCGATCTGCGCTTTTCCTGGCAACCGCTGCCCGGCGCAGCCGCCTATCACATCCAACTTGCCGCCGATGCCCAGTTCCTCAAGGTGCTCGACGAGACCGTGGCGACAGCGGGGGCGGCGCAATTGGCCGGGCAGCCCGATGGGCACTATTTCGTGCGCGCCACCGCGATTGACGGCCATGGCCTGGAAGGCAAGCCGACCGTGGCCGAGTTCGAGCGGCGACTGGAAAACAGCCTGCGCCTGTCAGTGGAGGAAAGCTGGAACGGCCCGGTGCGGCAATACGTGTTCCACTGGGACCCGGCACATGAAAGCCGCGCCACTTTCCGCTTCCAACTGGCCAAGCCTGGCCGTGAAAACCGTCCGACGATCGACCGGCCCGGCCTAACCAGCCACGCCCTGGTCGGCCTTGCCCTGGCGCCGGGCCGCTATCGCTGGCGCGTCCTGATGGACGAGATCATCGACGGGCACACCGTGTCGCGCTGGACCGATTATCAGGACGTGCGGATCGAGGCATCCTGGTGAGCCTGGGCCATCAGCTGAAACTGCGCACGCAGTGGTGGCTGATCCTGCTGGCGGCGAGCGTGCTGGTCATCGTGCTGACCGCCGATCGCACGATGTTGCGGCTCGACAATGCATTCTACGATCGCCTGCTGCAATTGGGCGCGCCGCCGCCGGGGCAGTCGGTGCTGATGATCGAAATCGACGATGAAAGCATCGCGCGGCTGGGGCGCTGGCCGTGGAACCGCGGCATCCATGCCGCGCTGATCGACCGGATCAAGGCGGGGCAGCCCCGCGCCATCGCCTATGACGTGCTGTTCACCGAACCCGGCGATCCGACGGTCGATGCGCTGCTCGCCAGCTCGATCGCCGCAGCCCGGCCGATCTTCCTGCCGATGGTGCCGCCCGCGGCCGGCCTTTCGGGCGTGGCTGCAGCCCCCGTGCTGCCCATCGCGCCCGTGCGTCAGGCCGCAAGCGGCATCGGCTATGCCACGATCGATCCTGACGCCGATGGCGTTGTGCGGTCTGCCACGGTTGCCGCCGGACCGGCGCAGCACCTCATGGCCCTGGCCGCTCTGGCTGCCACCAGCCCGGCAACACCTGCCGTTCACGCCGCGATGCCGGTGGGCGCGCGCCTGATTCCGTTCGGCGCGGGTGGCGGCCATTGGCCGGGTGTTTCGGCTGCGGCCGTGCTGGCCGGGCAAGTACCGCCCGAATTGCTGCGGGATCGGGTGGTTCTGGTCGGCGCCACGGCCACGGGGCTCGGCAGCCGCTATCCCACGCCCACCGGTGGTGTGATGTCCGGGCTTGAGATCGAAGCCAATCTGGTCAACGGCCTGATCAGCCGCACGATGATCCGCCCGGCCGGCATGCCCGCGCGGCTTGGCTTGGGGCTGATGCCGCTTTTGGCGCTGATGATTGGCCTCGGCCCTTGGCGCCGGATGCCGGCCATGGTGGTCTTTGCCCTGTGCGCCGGCGTGGTGGTCGCGATCGCGGCGCTGTGCCTTGTGGTGTGGCGCTTGTGGTTGCCGCCCGGGGCGGCGCTCGCTGGGCTTGCCGTCGCCTATCCCCTGTGGGGCTGGCGACAGCTTGCCGTGATCGAGCAGTTCATGCGCGTGCAGTTGTTGCGCCTTGAGCAAGAGCCGTCGGTTCTGCCGCGCGTTGCCGTGATGGGGGCGGTCAAGCACGGTGTCGCCGGCACTATCGCGCTGTTGCATGCGGCCATCGCCCGCAACCGCGAGATGCAGCACTTCGTGGCCGATCGCCTGGATCAGTTGCCCGACGCCACGCTGGTGGCCGATCTGCCTGGCCGCATTGTCATGGCCAACGCCGCCGCCCATCGCCTGTTCACCACCTTTGGGCACGCCATCATTCCCGGCGCCACCCAGGCCCAGGCGCTGCTATCGGCGGTGCGCCTGGTTGGCAGCGGCAACCCGGTGCCATTCCCGCCGGACACGGAAGCGCCCGCAACGCACGAAGTGCAGCGCGATCAGGCGCATTTCTACCTGGTGGGGATCGCACCGCAGACGCAGGCCGATGGCCAGCGTGCCGGCTGGATCATCCGCTTTGTCGACATCAGCGAGTCCAAGGCCGCGCAGCGCCAGCGTGACGACGTGGTGCAACTCCTGACGCACGACATGCGCTCGCCCCAGGCCTCGATCCTGGCGGTGCTGGAAACCGCCCCGGCCGATCGCATCGCGCCGGTGGAAGCCAGTGCCATCCGCCATTATGCCGAGCGCACGCTGCGCCTCGCCGATGGTTTCGTGCAGCTCGCCCGTGCGGAATACCTTGAGTATACGCTGGAAGAGGTCGAGCTGGGCGATATGCTGATCGACGCGATCGATGATCTCTGGCCGCAATCACGCGCCAAGGCGATCGAGATCGTGACCCATGGCGACGAGCAGATGCTGGTGATGGGAGAGCGATCCCTGCTGACGCGCGCGCTGGTCAACGTGATCGGCAATGCCATCAAATACAGCCCCGATGGCACGACCATCACCTGCACGCTGACCCGCCAAGTCCGCGCCGACGGCGCCTGGGGTCTGTGCGCGATCGCCGACCAGGGCTGTGGCATGGATGAAGACCTGCGCGCGCGCATGTTCGAACGATTTGCCCGGGGACCGGTCGGGCTGGGCCCCAAGACCAGCGGCGCGGGCCTTGGCCTCAGCTTTGTCCACACCGTGATGGTACGCCACCACGGCGTGATTTCGTGCGAGACCGAGCCGGGCAAGGGCACGACGTTCACGCTGGCCCTGCCGATCAAGGATTGAGCGCCTGGACCCTGGCCGGTCGCCGGTGTTAGCGTTGACCGCGGCACGGCCTTTGGCCAGTTCGCACAGGGTGGAGGCGTTCATGCGGTTGGCGTTCATGCGGTTGGCGATCATGCTGGCGATGGCGATCATGGCTGCGAGCGCGCCAGCCGCGGCAAAAGACCTGCCCGTGCCGTTCGTGGGTTGCCGGTCAGATGGGCAAACCGGACCGCTCGCTGCGCCAAGGAATGATGGCCATGCGCCCATGGTCCCGGCACCGTTGGCGGCAAGGCTGGCCTGGTATGGCAGCAATACCACCGGCGGCGTCCTGGCGCCGCGTGGCTGGCGCTGTTTTGAACTCTATGGCTCCAATGGCTCGGTCCTGATGGTCTCACCCAGCGGCCCGGGTCCAGATCCGTTCGCGGCCAAGCTGACCGGGTCCGCCATCCAGGTCAGCATCTCGCTCGGCGATACCTCCGGCCGGTTTGAAGCAGCGCGCATCGCGGCTCGCCTGTTTCCCGATCGCAAGGCTTTCGTGGAATCCGTTATCGCAGAGGGCATCGCGTCGCGCAGTGAGTTCCCGCTCGGCCCCTTTCCGCATGATCGCATCCAGCGGGTAAGCCGCAGTCATGTGATGTTCGAAACACCGGCGCGAGTTGAGGGTATCGGGACGATGACGCGCCTGCGTCCATCGGCGGACCCCATAAAGGGACTGGTCTGGATGGATGCAGACAACAATGCCACCGTGCTGGCCGTCAGGCTTCCACCTGCACAACGCGATCTATCAGATTATATCGTCCGCGCGATGGCGCCGCGATAGCTACTGGCCATCAACGTCGGCGTGCCGGAAATTCGCACGCAACGAATTTTGCAAATAGGGTTGCGTCGTAATGGCGTGGCACTGGTGCCAGCGCGGCCCGCTCGATCGGCCGTCACGCAACTATCTGGAAATTCCGCGCGCTGGTTCCTTGGGCATGCAACCCGCAGCACTGGACGCCTTGCGTCAACCGTGGGCCACAAGCCAGGCCGCCACGAGCATCGCGCCCCACAGCGCCGTGTTTAGCGCTACGATATAGGCCAGCTTACGGCCATTGGGTGCCTTTGCGCGCGATGCATGGGCGCCTTCTGCGCGCGCGTGTGCCCAACCTGTGCTGTGCCAATCCGTGCTGTGCATGCTTGTAGACACCACTGATACCCCGATCCGTCCCCTTCGATTGCCATGGCACATCGGCCCAGCCCGCGCTTGTAAAGGAATGTCAATTTCGGATCATTCGGCCGCGAACATCATCCGAACAGGAGCAGATTGGATGCGGGCGCGCGCCGGCGGCCCGTCAGGCCGGGGTTTCCACCAGCTCGGCAATTTCGAAGACGTGGCTTTTCCAGCCGCGCATGCGCGCCGCTTCCCGCGCAGGCGCTTGCTTGCGGCGGGCTTCTGCCAATGACCGGGTGTGGCCCCAGAATACTTCGGTCTTGCCGTTTTCCAGCTCCGCCACGATCCGCCAGTAATGGGTGAAGCTGTCGGTGGTCGGGCCGATCGTCTTGACATAGCCATCGGGCATTGTGGCAGTGAGATAGCGGCGTTTCTTCTTCATCGCGGCGGCCTTGTGCCGAAAGCGGCGCGCCATCGCAACCGCTCTGCGCGCGCAAGATCGCCGGCGCCATGGAACCAGCGCAGGCACGCGGCGTAGTGCTGGCAAGGCAAGCCGCCTGTCACTCCCCGCCAAGCCCGGAGCCACCGATGCGCCCGTTTGCCTGCCCACAATGCCAGCGCCTCAACCATTTCGAAGTGCGGGTTTGCCCGGCCTGCGCCGCCACGCTCGGCTATGATCCGGCGATCGACCGCTTTCGCTATCTGGCGGAAGAAGGCACCACCTGGAAGGACCGCACCGATACCCCGGCCGATCTGGTGGTCTGCGCCAACAACAACGATTTCGGCATCTGCAACTGGCTGACGACGCGCGATGCGCCGGGCGGCATGTGCCGTGCCTGCCGCCACAATCGCACCATTCCCGATCTGGCCGATCCCGCCGTGCCGCCGCTGTGGGCCAAGGTGGAAGAGGCCAAGCGCCGCCTGTTTCATACGCTGATCCGCCTGGGCCTGCCGCTGGAAACCAAGGCAGAGGAAACGCCGGAACGGCAAGGCCTGGCTTTCGATTTCCTCTATGGCGAGCCCGGCGCGTCGGGCGGTGGCCCCAAGATCATCACCGGCCATGACGAGGGCCTGATCACCCTGAACGTGGCCGAGGCGGACGATGCGCATCGCGAGCAGGTCCGCCTCGACATGGGAGAGCCCTATCGCACCTTGCTCGGTCACTTCCGGCATGAGGTGGGGCATCATTTCTGGTCACGCCTGGTCGCGACCGACCCCGCGACGCTGGAGGCCTGCCGCGCCCTGTTCGGAGACGAGCGTGCCGATTACGGCGCCGCGCTCGCCGCGCATTACAGCGGTGGCGCGCAGCCGTGGACCGAGGATTTCGTCAGCGCCTATGCCACCAGCCACCCGTGGGAGGATTTTGCCGAAACCTTTGCCCACTACCTGCACATCGTCGACGTGCTGGCGACGGCGCGCGGCTTTGACCTGTCGCTCACCGCGTTTGGCGGGCTTGACGGTGATGGCCAGGTGGCGGTGGAGTTCGATCCCTATCGCGCCGATGCCGCGTCCCTGGCGGCGGAAATGGCGCCGGTATCCTTTGCCATGAACGCGGTGAACCGGGCGATGGGTCAGGCTGACCTCTACCCCTTCCACCTGTCCGACGTCATCATCGCCAAGCTGTCTTTCATCCAGCAAACCGTGGCGGCGGCGCGGGTCAGCTAAGGCCTTTCGCTGCCAGGATGGGTGAGAGTACCTGCTCCATCACGGCATAGCCGGCCTCGGTCGGGTGCACGCCGTCATAGGCGAGGCCCGGCCGCATGCCGCCCGCGCCATCCTGCATCGCGCCGTGGTAATCGACAAAGGTGTGCCCGTGCGCGGCGGCATAGCTCGCCAGCCACTGGTTGATCGCCGCAATCGGGGTCACCGTATCGAGGCCCGGCCGCCAGTAATACCGTGCAGCCGGTGGCACCGAGGCCAGGAGCACGGCGATGCCGCTGGCCTGGGCAAGGGTGGCCATGGCGGCAAGGTTGTCCTGCGTCTGCTGCAGGGTCATTGGTCCGGTATTGCCCGCGATGTCGTTCGTGCCGGCCATGATGTGCACGGCGCGGGGCTTGAGCGCGATGACATCGGCCATCATGCGCAGCACCATCTGCGGCGTGGTCTGGCCACTGATTCCCCGGCAGACACGGCCTTCTGCCGCAAAGAAGGCAGGGTGCTTGTCGGGCCAGCCCTGCGTGATGCTGTCGCCCATGAAGACCAGCTTGACCGGCTTACCCGCGGCGGTCACGCGCGCGTTGTCTTGGGCATAGCGGGCGAGCCAGGGAAAATCGGTCAGCCGGCGCCGCTCGTCATCGGTCAATGCCACGGCGGCAGGGGTTGGCATGGGGGCGGGGGCAACCGGTGCCACGGCTTGCGCCGCACGGGCGGCGGTGCTGGCGCCAGCGACACCGAGCGGCGCCGTGGCGATCAAACCCAGGAAGCGGCGGCGATTGGCAGGAATGGTCACAGATAGCGGCTCCAACGGCAGGGGAGGTCGGCCAGCGCCTGGCCCGTGCTGACGCCTTGCGGGCTGACGACAAGATGGCTGCGCTTGGGCGCATAGGCCGGCCATCCGGCCAGTGGCGCGCCCTGCTGCGCCAGCGCGATCCAGTGCGCCTGCAACGTGCTGCCATCGGCAAGCGGCGTGGCATTATGGATATAGCCGATGTCCGCGCCATGGAAGCTGCGCGCGCCCGCTGGCGCCAGATCGAATTCATAGCGCCACACCGGCCAGCCATGTGCCGCCAGAAGATCGGCCATGCGCCCGGTGGGGCAACGGAACAGAATGTCTGTGGCGATCTGCAGATCGCGGGTGCCCAGGCGTGGGTCTTCGGGCGGATCGGGCCGATCCAACCGATAGAAGGCGCGCGCCTGCGCTTCGTTGGGGCCAAAGGCCATCGCAACATTGGCATCGCGATGCGGCCGGCCACCGGGCAGGCCAAATTCCGCGCGATTGGAACCCAGGATCACCGGCCGCGGTGGTGCGCTGGCCAACAGCACTTCGGGTGCGACGGGCAGCACGGCGCCATCGACCGTCGCGCGCAGCCACATGAAATCGTCGCTTTCCAGCGCGCTGTCGTGCAGCGCCTTGTCTGCGTCGAGCAGGGCATGCGGCGATGCCGCGCGCAGCGGCGCGGCGCTGCCATCGGTGCCCAGTTGGGCGTCTAGCTGGTCACCCAGGCGCAGCGCCTCGGCCAACGGGCGTGGCGGCAGGCCAAAGCCGGGGGTGCCGCTTTGCAACGCGGCCGCCTGGAACAGGCCCGGCGTTTGCGGGCTGGCCAACAGATAGCCCACGTCCTCGGCACCGGCGCTTTCGCCAAAGATCATGATCCGTGTGGGATCGCCGCCAAAGCGGGCAATGTTGGCCTTGATCCAGCGCAGTGCGGCGATCTGGTCCATCAGGCCATAGTTGCCCGTCTGGCCGTCATGCTCAGCCGCCAGCGCACGATGTGGCAGAAAGCCAAAGATGCCAAGCCGGTACTGGATGGCAACCAGCACCACGCCGTGGCGCGCCAGGTCGCTCAACACCGTGCCACCGGCCGAACCGGCGCGGTTGCTGCCACCATGAATCCACACCATCACCGGCCGCTTGCCGGTCAGCGCGGGGCTCGCGATATCGAGCGTGAGGCAATCCTCGTTGCCGCGCACATAGTCGGCGTGGTTCCAGCCATAATCGTTTTGCAGGCAGGCTGCGCCCGGTGCGGTGGCGTCGCGCGGGGTTTTCCACGCCGGCGCTGGCTGCGGCGGTTGCCAGCGCAGCGCGCCCAGGGGCGGCGCGGCATAGGGCACGGCGTGAAAGCGCGCCACGCCATCGGCGTCGGCCGTGCCGATCACCGGTCCGCTTTGCGTCTGCGCGACAGGGTGCCCTGCGCTTGGCGCGGCCCATGCCGGGGCAGCGGCCAGCGCCAGGGCGGCCAGGCCATGTCGCAGCCACATTACTGCGAAAGGCCCTGTTGCGCGGCCGGCACGTTCCACCCTTCCAGCGTGACCGCCGCGGCCGTGCCGGCGCTGGCCGGCCAGCGCACCGTGATCGTGCGGCTTTCACCCGGCATGACCGCAACATAGTTGTCGCTGTAATAGGCCGGCAGAATGCGCTTGCCAGCCGCATCCACCAGCGTCGCGCGGGCATTGAGAGCCGGGGTGCTGCTGCTGTTGGTCAGCGTGATGGCCATTTCCCGTTCGCTGCCGCTGCCCTGCGTGGCGCCGGTGCTGATCGCGAGCGGCGCGGAACCCATGGCATTGAGCGCGCGGTAGGCGTCCTCGTCCTTGCCGCGCCAATAGACCGTGTCGCTGACCGGCTTGCCGGCACGATCGGTGATCTTGAGGCTGACGAGGACCATGGGGGCCGACGCAAAGATCGTGTCGAGTGGCAGGGGCTTGAGCGTGGTATCACGGTTGGCCAGGGCATCGGCACGGTCGCGCCGCGTGAACAGCACCTTGCCGGACAGGTCTGTCACCGTGCTGGTCACCGTCAGGCCCCTGGCATCGTCCCGCGTGGTGTTGACGAGCACCAAAGTATTGTCGGGCAGGTTGAGCTGCGCGTGCAGCGGCCTGGCGGCGCGCTGCGCCCCGTAATAGGCGGCGTGGGTGTCAAAGTCAGAGCTGTAGATCTGCCACGCGTTGGACGGCCAGGCCGGATGCGTCATCCAGAACAGGCGGCCGCTGTTCTTGGTCCAGAGATGGCCGAGGAAACCTTCGATCATGGCCTGGTGGGTTTCCAGGTTCATCATCTGCGCCTTGCGTTCGAAATCGGCAAAGCTGGTTGCCGCGCCGAAGCGGCGGTTGAGGCTTTCCATGAAGGTCTTGGTGTCGCCATTCCCCGAAAAATGCCAGTCGTGATAGGCCAGCGTATCGCTCAGCGGCCAGCGATCGGCCTCGGGCACATATTGCGCGATCGCGGCTGCTGTCGCCAGCGAGGGCGTGCCGGTTTCAACCGAAAAGCCGGTGGCCAGATCGGTGAAATAGCCCTGTGGCTGGCGATAGTTGTAGGGGCCAGAGCCCTGCAGGTTCACCGTGTTGGAACTGCCGGTATACCAGCGGGTGCCGTCCAGCTTGAACAGCAGGTCGTCAAGTCCTTCGTTCAGCGTGGGATAGGGCACGCCTTCGTTGCGGCCGAACCAGATGATGATCGAGGGGTGGTTGCGATAGCGCTTCACCACGTCTTCGGCATTGGCCAGGAACAGCTGCGGGTCTTGCGGCTCCACCTGGAAATTCTGGGTCGATTGCCAGAAATCGTTGAGCACCATCATGCCGTATTCGTCGGCCAGATCATAGAATTCCGGCTCGGTGCTGGTGCCCATCCAGTTGCGGATGATGTTGAGATGGGCTTCCTTGTGCAGGCGGAAGGCCGGCTCCAGCCGCTCGCGCGAGACGCGCTTCATCGCATCGTCCATGCCCCAGCTGCCGCCGCGCGCAGCGATCTTCACGCCGTTGACGCGGATCGTCAGGTGCGGTTCGGGCAGGGTGTCGGCCGCGCCCAGCGGCTGTACGCCGGACGAAGTTTCGCCCGCCAGCGTGAGCGATTCCACCCAGCCGCGCGGGGTTTCCTTGATCGCCTCGTGGCGCACGTCGAGCAGCTTGGTGCCGGCAAGCCGCCCATCGGTGGGCTGCACGTTGACACGGCGCAGCGCGCCGGCGTGATCCATCAGCGACAGGTCATAGGAAACCTCGCGAATGCCAAAGCGCGTTTCGGCACGGTCTGACACTGCGCCATCCACCGCTGCGGTGATGTACAACGGATGCAGCGCCTGTTCGCCATAGCCGTTGGGCCACCACAGGCGCGGGTTCTTGATGCGCAGCTGCGGGAAATCGGCAGGGGTAAAGCGCACTTCGCCTTCGCCCGGGGCAAGCGTTATGCTGCGTTCCACGCTGACATCGTCAAACGCGGCGCGCACCGTCACCGTGCGCGGGGAGGTGCCATCGTTGCGCAGGGGCACGGTGATCAGCACGTCAGCGCTGTCGGTGCGGGGCAGGGGCAGGTCGGTCACCACCTGGCTGTCGAGCAGGCGCACATCGCCGCGTGCGCGCAGTTGCACGTCCTGCCACAGCCCGGTGTCACGATCGCGAATGCCGGGAATCCAGTCCCACCCTTCGGTGGCCACGAACGTGGGACCATCGATCGCCAACTGGCCGCCGTTTTCACCCACGCCGGCGGCAATCGACTGTTCGTGCGGAATGCCGGGATGCGGTGGCGGCGATACCCGCACGGCGATCACATTTTCACCGGCCGCCGGCACCAGCGTGAATTCGCCGCGGGCAAAGGCGCCCTTGGTCTGCCCCAGCTTCTGCCCGTTGACCCAGATTTCGGCGGCGTAGTTGATGCCATTGAAACGCAGCGTCAGGCGCTTGCCCGCAGCCTCTGCCGGCACAGTGAAGCTGGTGCGATACCACCAGTCCTGTCGCGCCAGGCTTTCGGGAATACGCAGGTTGTTGAGGCCGTAAAAGGGATCGGGATAGACCCCGCGATCGACCAGCGTGGTCAATACCGTGCCCGGCACGGTCGCCGCGCGCCATTGGCCCTTGGGCGCGCCAGGGCGCGAAAGCGCGGCCCCATCGGCACCGGGCACATCGCTCGCGCCAGCCAATTGCCAGCCGTTGATCCGCCACACGCCATCGCCCAGCGGCTGGACCACCACGGCAGCCGGCACCGGCTTGGCCACTGGTGCGGAGAAGCCGCCCTTGGCCTGGGGCAGGGTCCAGGGGTCCTGCTGGCGCCAATAGCCGGTGTTGGCAGTCTTCTGGAACTCCCAGCCCACCCCAACATGCCACATCTGCACCAGATCGAAATCGGGCCGGGCGGCGACCAGCGCCTGCACGGCGGGCAGCGGCAGCGCGCCATCCTCGATCCGCGCGTCGACCAGATCGCCGCCAAAGTGCGGCGCGCCGGGCATGGCGGGGGCGACGGCGAGGCGGGGTGCCAACGCGCCGGCATCGGCCAAGCCGCCGCGCGCCACTTCCTGCCCATCGACATAGAGCGTGGCGCGTTCCCCATCCCAGCTGGCGGCCACATGGCTGTATCGCCCGGCGGGGATTGCACGGGGCGCCACGATCATGGCCGAACCGATGCGCAGCGCTGGCTTGCCATCGATCAGGGCCAGGCAGCGGCAGGCCGTGGCCGGATCACCCAGCGACAACAGCACCACAGTGCCACTCTGTATGGTCTGCGGGCGCACCCAGGCCGTCAGGGCCGTGGGGGCATGGGGCCCCAGCACGGCAGCCGTGGTCGGCACATCGCGGGCGATGCCGATCCCGCCCTGCATCAGGGCCGCATTCCACGGGCCGCCGTTGGTCACCGGCGCAGCACCGGCGACCGGGGCCAGCATTCCACCCAGAATCGTGGCAGCAAGCAGGCTTGTGGCAAAACGCATCGAAAATCCCTCTCCTGGTCGGCGCGTCACCCGCTTGGCCGGGTGTTGGCACCAGTGTATGAGATGGCCCGTCGTAGCGGTCGCCAGCCCATCATCGTCGGTTCCTTTCTGACGCAAACCGAATTAATAAGTCAAATTGAATTAATGATTGGGAGAGCGCGATGCATGCGAATTTCGAGGGCAGTGCCGGCCTGGGGGAAGGGGCTCTGCAACCGATGCCAAGGGCAGCGCTCAGGGCTGCTGTCGCAGCCAGCCTTGCCGGACTGTTGTTCGGGTTCGACACGGCGGTGATTTCGGGCGTGACCGAGGCGTTGCGCCAGCATTTCGCGCTTTCCGCCACGGGGCTGGGCATTGCCGTTTCCGCCGCGCTGTGGGGCACCCTGGTCGGTGCCAGCGTCGCTGGCGGGCTGGGCGATCGCCTGGGCAGCCGCCGCGTGTTGACCTGGATCGGCATCGCTTATCTGGTTTCAGCGGTCGGTTCTGCCCTGGCGGGCGGGATGGCGCTGTTCGTGGCCTTTCGCTTTCTCGGCGGCTTGGCGATCGGCGGATCGTCGGTGCTTGCGCCGGTCTATATTTCCGAAGTCAGTGCCGCGGCCCGGCGTGGCCGGCTGGTGGCGATGTTCCAGTTCAACATCGTTGCCGGCATCCTGCTGGCCTATTGCAGCAACTGGCTGCTGGCCCTGGCGCTTCCGGCCGACATCGCTTGGCGGGCCAAGCTGGGCATCGCCGCCCTGCCGGCGCTGTTCTTTGCCCTGATGCTGCCTGGCATTCCCGAAAGCCCGCGCTGGCTGGCGAGCAAGGGGCGTGGGGCGCAGGCACGCGCGGCGGCAGAACGCCTTGGCCTCGATGCCATGGCACTGGCCAGCACCGATCAATCCGATGCGCGGCTCGATTGGCGGCGCCATCGCCGGCCGATCCTGCTGGCGATCGCGATTGCCGCGTTCAACCAGCTGTCCGGCATCAATGCCATTCTCTATTACCTCAACGACATTTTCGCCGCGGCCGGCTTTACCGGCATGTCTGCCGATCTTCAGGCCGTCGCCATCGGTTTGACCAACCTGGTGGCCACCATGGTGGCGATGACGGTGATCGATCGCGTGGGGCGTCGCCCGTTGCTGCTGACCGGCGCAATCGGCACCACGCTGGCGCTGGCGGGCGTGGCGGCGATCTATGCCACGGGCAGCGGCGCGCAGTTGCTGCTGCCGTTGCTCGTGCTGTTCATCGCGGCCTTCGCCTTTTCACAGGGCGCGGTGATCTGGGTCTATCTGTCGGAAATCTTTCCGACGCCCGTGCGCGCCCGCGGCCAGGCGCTGGGCAGCACCACGCATTGGGTGCTCAACGCCGCGATCAGTTTTGCCTTTCCGGTGGTTGCGCAGTTCACCCAGAGCCTGCCCTTCGTGGTCTTTGCCCTAGCCATGGCGGTGCAGGCCGTGGTGGTCTGGCGCTTCTTCCCCGAAACGCGCGGCGTGGACCTTGAGGAACTGGCCACGCGGTTGTCGCACTGACCGGCATGGGCGCGGGGGGGGGGGGGGGGGCGGCCCCCGCCGGGC
>CAYXUN010000077.1:0-18368 GCA_964468165.1 uncultured Novosphingobium sp.
CCCTAGCCGGTGTTGCGGTGGGGCTTGGGTGGGGGGGGGGCGCCGCCCGCAGCGGGCCAGAACCCCGCGGCCGGCGCCCGCTGAGAGGCTTATTCCTGCGGCAGGATCAGATACTTGGCGCCGGTCGCGCGGCGGTTGTAGTCGGCCACCACGTCAGGATCGAGCACGCGCGAGAGGGGCACCTGCGCCTTGTAGCTGGAGGCGAACAGCGTGGTCAGGTCCTGGCCGACGCGGGCTGTCATGCGGGCGCGCACGTCGGGCCCCAGCGCTTCCATCGTCGGGCCGAGCAGCCAGCCCGACACATCCCAGACAAAGCCGATGTCGCGCGGCAGGGTGATCGGCCCGGTATCGAGCATGCCATAGACATAGGCCCGCTTCTTCGCGGTGGAGCCATAGCGCGAATAGGCGCCGGCTGCCGCCCGGCCCACCTGTTCCATGGTGGAGAGGATCGTGCCCAGCACGGGGCCGCCGCCGATGGCGTCGAACACGGTGTCGGCGCCGGTTGCTTCCAGGGCCTGGCGCAGATCGGCCGCGAAATCGGGGCTGGCGCTATTGACCACGTGGGCCGCACCCAGGCTGCGCAGCAGCTCGGCCTGTTCGGGCTTGCGCACCACGTTGACCAGCGGCACGCCTTCGGCCGCGCACAGGCGCACCAGCATCTGCCCGAGGTTGGACGCCGCGGCGGTGTGGACGATGCCCTTGCCGCCCACGGCGCGCAGGGTTTCGACAAAGCCCAGCGCGGTCAACGGGTTGACGAAGGCCGCCGCGCCGTCCTGGGCGCTCGTCCCCTCGGGCAGGACCATGCACGCCTCGATCGGGACAACGCGATGGCGGGCATACATGCCACCGGCAAAGGTTGCCACGCGGCGGCCGATCAGGGCCTGCGCGCGCGGGCTGCTGCCGGCGGCGATCACCGTGCCAGCGCCTTCGTTGCCCACCGGCATGACCTCGCCCAGCCGGCCCGACAGCGCGGCCAGCCCGGCCGGCGACAGCGGGGCTTCGACCCGCCCGGGCGCAAAGCTAGCCTGGTCGACGCGGGCAGAGCTGAACAACAGGCCCAGGTCGGACGGGTTGATCGGCGCGGCTTCCACCGCGATCACCAATTCGTTCTCGGCCGGTTCGGGCAGGGGCATTTCGGTGAGCGCGGCGATGATCTTGCCGTCTTCGTGCACCTGGCTGGTCAGGACGAGGGTGGTTTGCGGTTGCATGGCGATGGTTGTTCCGTGTTGTCAGCGGGCCCTGCTACATGGGATCGGGCAGCGGCGCTTGCAACCGCCGCTCAGCCCAGCTTGCGCAGCGGATCGCTGCCGTCCCAATCGCGCGCGGCCTCGCGCATCATGGCAAACAGCCCCGCGCCGCCTTCCATCAGCTTGACATATTCGATCACGCCGCCTGGCCCGGCGCCGGCATCGGCATAGATCACCCCGCCGGTTTCGCCCACCTTGCCTTCGATCAGGATGGTGGCGCCTGCTTGCGCCAGGGCGGCGCGGACCGGCTCGAGGTCATCCACCTCGACACAGACATGGTGCAGCCGGTCGGTGACGGCATAGCGGCCGGTATAGATTGACGGGGCATCGTTTTCGGCGCGGATCAGTTCGATCTGCATGTCGCCCCAATAGCCCCACGCAGCCGAAAAGCGCGCGTCGCTCGGCTCGCCCAGATAGGTCATGTCGGAAAGGGTAATGCCTTCCATCAGGAAGAACGGACCGGCGCCGACCACCTTTGTCCAATAGTCGATCGCCGCATCGAAATCGGCGGGCAGGTAGGCCATCTGGAAGATCGGGCCAAACTGGGTGAGGGGGCCGCGCTGGGACATGGTGTGCTCCGTCAGACTATCAGGCAAAGAGGCGCTCGGGCGCTTCGAGCAGGCCCTTGAGCGTGGCGAGGAACGCGGCAGCCGCCGCGCCATCGACGGCGCGATGATCGACCGACAGCGTCAGCGCCAGCCGCGTTTCAAAGCCCACGCCGCCGCCCGGCAACTCGCACGGGCCGCGCGCCGCCGCGCCCACTGCCAGGATCGCGGCCTGGGGCGGATTGATGATCGCGGCAAACTCTTCCACCCCGAACATCCCCAGGTTGGAGATGGAAAAGGTGCCGCCTTCCATGTCTTCATAGCCCAGCTTGCCAGCCTGCGCCTTGTCGATCAGGGCGCGGGTGGCTGCCGCGATGCCGGGCATGCCCAGCCGATCGGCCTGGCGCACGATCGGCGTGACCAGGCCCTTGGGGCTGGCGACGGCAATGGCGATATCGGCATGGGCAAAGCGGTGGATGGTTTCCCCGTGCACCTGCACGTTGACATCACCGTGCTGCGCCAGGGCAAGCGCGGTGGCGCGCACCAGGTAATCGTTGATCGACGTCTTGATGCCCAGCACCAGGTTGGCCGTCTGGCGCAGGGCAAGCAGTTCGTCCAGCCGCGCGCTGGTGCGCAGGTAGAAATGCGGAATGTCCTGCTTGGCCTGGGTCAGCCGCTGCGCCACTACCTTGCGCACCCGGTCGAATGGCACGACCGTGGGCAGGTTGGGCACGGCCACGAAAGGCGCCATGCCGGCCGGCGCCGCAGCCGGTGCGGGCACCAGGGCCAGCACGTCAGCCTTGGAAATGCGCCCGCGTGGCCCGGTGCCGGTGATGCCGGCCAGAGCAATGCCATGCCGTGCGGCCAGGCGCCGGGCGAGGGGAGAGGCAAACACCTTGGCGCCATCGGCAAGCTCGTCCTGCGGCGCGGGCAGTGCCCCGGCCAGCGCCGGGGTGACCGGCGGGCGCAGGGCCTGCTGCACGTCTTGCAGGGTGATGCGGCCATCGCGGCCCGAACCGGTGATCGGCTCGATATCCAGGCCGCTCGCCTCGGCCAGCTTGCGCGCTTCCGGGCTGATCGCGCGGTTGGTGAGCAGCGGCTTGGGCGCGGGCGGCGCCGCTGTTGGCGCAGATGCTGGCGCGGCTTCTGGAGCCGGGGCACTGCCGCCGCGGGCGGCGACGCTGGCATCAGCGGGGCGGAAGCCGGCGATGAACGCGTCGATATCAGCATCGCTCGTGCCCGGCTGGGCCAGCACTGCCAGCAACGCGCCCACCGGCTGCGCGTCACCGCCGGCCGGCACCAGCACGCGGGCGAGCACGCCGTCCCATTCGGCCTCGACCTCGTTGGTGATCTTGGCGGTTTCGATCAGGCACAGCAGCTGGCCGCGGGAAAAGGCGGCACCTTCCTCCAGCTTCCATTCGGCGAGGGTTCCCTCGGTCATTTCGATGCCCCACTTGGGCATGCAGAAAGGGCGGATGTCGGGCATCGCTCTCTCCCTCAGCGCCAGGCCAGGACGCGGCGCACCGCCGCCTCGATCTTGTCGACCGAGGGCAGGTACGCGCTTTCCAGCTCGCGCGCGAACGGGATCGGGGTGTGCGGCGGCGTCACCTGCAGCGGCGGCGCCTTGAGGCTGGAAAACGCCTTTTCCGCGACCAGCGCGCACAGGTCTGCGGCCAGGCCGCAGCGTGGCGGCGCTTCATCCACCACGACCACGCGGCCGGTCACTTCCACGCTGTCGAGAATGGTTTCCTCGTCCAGCGGGCTGGTGGTGCGCAGGTCGATCACATCGCAGCCGATCCCCTCGGCAGCCAGGCGATCGGCCACGGCCTCGCACATGCCGAGCAGCAGGCCGGAGGATATCAGCGTGACATCGCCGCCGGCGCGGGCCAGGCGCGCGTGGCCGAACGGGATCATGAAATCCGGGTCGTCGGGCACTTCGCCGCTGGTGGCATAGAGCGCCTTGTGTTCCAGGAAGATCACCGGATCATCGTCGCGGATCGCGGTGCGCAGCAGGCCTTTGACGTCGGCCGGGGTGGAGGGCATCACCACCTTGAGGCCGGGCATCCCGGTCAGGATCTGATGGACCGACTGGCTGTGCTGCGCGGCGGCGTTGAACCCGGCGCCATAGGCCATGCGGATCACCGCCGGGCAGCGCGTCTTGCCGCCGAACATATAGCGGAACTTGGCGATCTGGTTCCACAGCTGGTCAAGGCTCACGCCGATGAAATCGGCAAACATCAGTTCGGCCACCGGCCGCTTGCCCGACAGCGCCAGGCCGGCGGCGGCGCCCATGATCGCGCTTTCCGAAATCGGCGTGTCGATCACGCGGCCAGGGCCAAAGCGGTCATAGAGGCCGGTGGACGTGGACCAGATCCCGCCGATCGCCTCGGGCCCGCCGGCCGTGCCCATGCCGCCCACCACGTCTTCGCCCAGCACGACCACATCGGGGTCGCGTGCCATTTCCTCCATGATCGTGGAGAGCACGGCGTCGCGGTACATCATCTTGGTCATCGTGGCGGCTCTGCCCGGGTTCTGTTGCCGGCGTAGGCGGCGGCCAGGGCGGCGGGGGCGGCGGGGCGGGGCGCGGCGGGGGCGGCGGCCACGGCCGCCTCGATCGTGTCGAGCACCTGCGCATCGAGCGCGTCGATATCGGCGTGGTCGAGCAGGCCGGCGGCCGTCACCGCATCGCGAAACCGCGTGAGGCAATCGCGCTCGGCGCGGATGCGCTCGATCTCGCCCGGGCCGCGATAGCGCTGCGGATCGCCCTCGAAATGGCCGAAGAAGCGTTCGGTATCGAATTCCACCGCGGCCGGGCCGCCGCCGCCGCGCACGTGAGCCAGCACTTCGCGCATGGTATCGTGCACGGCAAAGAAATCGGTGCCATCCGCGCGCCAGGCCTTCATGCCAAACGCTTCGGCGCGGCTGGCAATGTCGCGATTGGTGCCCACGGCATAGGAAACGCCGGTGTGTTCGGAATAGTGGTTGTTTTCGAACACGAAGATGCACGGTGCCTGGGTCACCACCGCCAGGTTCATCGCCTCGAACGTGGTGCCCTGGTTGCAGGCGCCATCGCCGGAAAAGGCGATCGCCACTTTCATGCCATCGGGCCCAGGCCCATCGGCCCGGCTGGCCAGCGCCGCACCCACCGCGATCGGCGCGCCGGCCCCGACGATGCCGTTGGCGCCCAGCATGCCCTTGTCTATGTCGGCAATGTGCATCGAGCCGCCCTTGCCCTTGCACAGGCCCTCGCGGCTGCCCCAGATTTCCTTCATCATCCCTTCCACGTCACAGCCCTTGGCCAGGCAATGGCCGTGGCCGCGGTGGGTGGAAACGATGCGGTCTTGCGTGCCGAGATGCTCGCACACCCCCACGGCCACGGCTTCCTGCCCGCAATAGAGGTGGGTGAAACCGGCGATCTCGCCGGTCTGGATTTCCACGTGCAGCCTTTCCTCGAACTCGCGGATGGTCTTCATCGCGCGATAGGCGTTCAGCAGGGCTTCTCGGCTCAGTTGCATTCCCGGCTCCCGGAAGATTTTTCGAATTCTGGTTCTGCGGCTTGGATAGCGATGACTACAGGTGCAGCACGGTCTTGGCGATGATGCCGGCCTGCACTTCGTTGGTGCCGCCAAAGATGGTCCAGGCGCGGCTGTTGAGATAGCGGGCGGCGGCAACCTGGCTGGGCAGGCCGTGCACCGGCTGCGGCGCCTGCGCGCCGTAGAGCGGGCGCTGCCGTTCCAGTTCCAGGCCAGCGAGGCCGAGCAGGTCCATCGCCAAAAGATCGATATCCTGCCGCAGGTTGGACGCGAGCAGCTTGACCAGCGAGGTTTGCGGGCCGGGCTTTTGCCCGTGGGCGATTTCGGACAGGATCTTGAGTTCGATCATTTCCAGCGATTCCACGCCCAGGCGGATGCGCGCCACGCGGCGGCGCCATTCGGCATTGCTCGCCATGGTGCCGCCATGGCCATCGGGCTGGGCAGTGGCGTCGGCCTCGATCCGGCGCAGGTCATAGGCGAGCTTGGGCGCGTGGCATGATCCGCCGCGTTCGTTCTCCAGCAGGAACTTGGCCAGCTTCCAGCCATCGCCCTCGGCCCCGACGCGGTCGCTCACCGGCACTTCGACGTCTTCCAGAAACACCTGGTTGACCTCGTGATCGCCCGCCAGGGTCAGGATCGGGCGCACCGAGATGCCGGGCTGGTTCATGTCCACCAGCAGGAACGAGATGCCGGCGTTCTTGTGCGCGCTGGCATCGGTGCGCGCCAGGCAGAACATGCGGTTGGCCCAGTGGGCGTGGGTGGTCCAGATCTTGGAGCCATTGACGACATAGCGATCGCCGCGCTCGTCGCTCACGCGCACCGCCCGGCATTGCAGGCTGGCCAGGTCCGATCCGCTGGCAGGCTCGGAAAAGCCCTGGCACCAATAGTCTTCGCCCGACAGGATGCGCGGCAGGTAGTGCGCCTTCTGCTCGGGCGTGCCGAAGGAATAGATCACCGGCGCAACCAGCTTCAGCCCCAGCACGGTCAGATTGGGCGCGCCGGCCTCGGCGCACTCCTTTTCAAAGATATAGCGCTGCACCGGGCTCCACCCCGTGCCGCCATATTCGCGCGGCCATTGATAGGCGAGCCAACCCTTGCGGTGAAGCACCGCGTTCCACGCCTGGCCGATCTCGGGCTCGACGAAGACCGACGGTGTCGCGGCCGCGCCATCGCGGATTTCTGCAGTGAGGTTTTCGGCCAGGAACGCGCGCACTTCGTCGCGGAAGGCCAGGTCTTGGGGAGAGAGATCGAGGTCCATAAGGGGCTATTTCTGAAGAATGGTGACGGCCGAAACGCCGGGCGCGCCATAGACGTGGCTGTAGGCCGTGCGCGGATTGCCGGGCACTTGGCGGCCGCCGCCCGCACCCCGCAGCTGCACGACGTTTTCATAGACCTGGCGCAGGCCCGAAGCGCCGATCGGCTCGCCACAGGCCAGGCAGCCGCCATCGGTGTTGACCGGCAGCGCGCCGCCGATCTGCGTGCGTCCTTGCGCCAGCCAGGCTTCCTGCTCGCCGTCGGCGCAAAAGCCGTTTTCGGCCATGTGCATGATTTCCGCGCCGGCCTCTGTGTCCTGCAACTGCGCCACGGCGATATCGGCCGGGCCGATGCCGGCCGCCTCGAACGCCGCGGCAGAGGCCAGCCGCGTGGCCGTGGCGGTGCCGCCGCCGCTGTCGATGCTCGGGGCAAAGACCTCGAAACTGCCGGGCGGGCGGGTGCGCATCGTCGCGGCGGCCAGGCGGATCGGCGTGGCGCCCAGCCGGCGGGCCATGCGCTCGCTTGCCAGCACCAGCGCCACGGCGCCTTCGCCGGGCGAGCAGAACATGAACTTGGTGAACGGGTCAGAGACCATCGGCGCGTCGAGAATGATGTCGAGCGCCACCGGCTCGCGCCGCCAGGCATGCGGGGCATGCACGCCATTGGCAAAGGCCTTTTGCGCCACCAGCCCCAGCGTGCGGCGCGAAATGCCATGCAGGTGCATGTAGCGCATGATCTTGGCGGCAAAGAACTGCGTGGTGACCATGTAGCCGGCCGCGCCATACCATTCGGGCAGGTTGTATTCGGCCGGCTTGGCATCGAACGCGCCGCGCGGGTGCTTGTCGAAGCCCAGCGCCAGGCCCAGCTCGAACTCGCCCGAGCGGATTGCCATCTGCGCGGAAAACAGCGCCGATCCGCCGGTGGCACAGCCGTTGCGCACGTTGATAAACTGCACTCCGGTCAATCCCAGGTGCGACACCATGCTGTCGGGGTTGCCGGCGGCGTCCGATCCGCCATAGGCGAACTGGATATCGCCCCAGGCGACCCCGGCATCGGCGAGGGCGGCGCGCACGGCATGCACGCCCTGTTCCAGGCCAGAGAGGCCCGGGGTGCGGCCGAACGGGTGGATGCCGATGCCCACGATGTGCACGGCCGCGCTCATGCCGCGCTCTCCCCGCCAGCCACTTCTACCGGGGCAAAGGCGGGCAGCCACAGCGGCTCTGCCGCGCTGTCGTCAAGCGCCACGCGGACAAGGCGCAGCGGCATGCCGATGCGGATGGCATCGAACGCCATGCCAACCAGCCGCGCCTGCACGATCACTTCGCCGGGCAGATCGACATAGCCGAGCGCCCAGGGTTCGAACGCTGCGGGGCCGGCATAGGGTGGCGCCTTGGGGGCAAAGCGCTGGATGGTGAAAGACCATAGCGTGCCCTGCGTGCCGAGCGCCACGGGATCGAAATCGCTGGTGCCGGGATGGGGGAAAACGATGCGCCCGGCGTCTGGCCGGTCTGCGCCTGCGCGCCCACCCAGCAGCCGCAACGGTGCATCGGGCATGAACAGGGCGGCGGCTTGGGCCAAGGTTTTCCTCTCCGTCAGTGGCGCGGCTGCTCTCTCGATTCCGCTGTCCCTGATAAAGCGCGCCCGGGCCCGGTGTGGCGACTCTTCAAAACGCTAGGCCTGCACAAAAGACGGGTGGGTGCCCCGCGGATATGCGCGCACGGCAAGCCGCCCCTGCCCGGTGGGAGAGGCGCCTGGTGCCGCCAATGCTGCGGCCATGCTGCGCGGGATCACTTCTGCAACGAGATGTAGCCAAGCTGGGCTGCCTTGAACACGGTCTGGCTGCGGTTGACCGCGTCCAGCTTGATCGAGGCGTTGTGGATGTGGAACCGCACCGTGGCGCGGCTGCGCCCGATGATCATGCTGATTTCCAGGTCAGTCTTGCCGATCGCGGCCCAGCGCAGGCACTCCACCTCGCGCTTGGACAGGCGCGATCCCGGCGGCAGCGCCTGGGCCGAGCCCATGGTGTTGACATAGCTGGTGATGAACGTGCGCCCGACCAGGCCGAAGATATCGCCATAGCGCTGGAACAATGCGCCCAGATCGGTCAGCGACTGGTCGAGCGGATTGAACGACACCGCGCCGATCTGGCCGAACGGCAGGTGCACCGGCACGACGATGGCCGCGCGGGTCATCGCGCGCGCTTCGAAGTTGGTCAGGTCGATCGCGGCGAGATAGCGGTTGGGCGCTCGGGTGTGGCAGCCCTTTTCGTTCACCCAGAACGGCTCTGCCTCGAACCGGCAGGCGGTGGTGATCGGCGAATCGAGCGCGATGCGCGGATTTTGCCACCAGGCCTTTTCGCTGGTCCACCCGAACACGTCGCGCGCGAGCACGTTGCCGTCCACGTCCATCGGCGTGCGCTTGTCGGCGATATTGTGCGCGGGCGCGGCCTGCATACCGCAGTTGCGCGCGATCGAATCCAGCGCCTGGGCGGCGCGGCGAATCTCGTCAGGCGCCGTTATGCGAACGGCATCGACCCATTCCAGGCTTGGGGCATCCATCTCCAGGACCATGTGCTTGTGCCTTCTTTTGAGCGGGCGTTGGCGGCCATCCTAACCTTTTTCGCAGCGTGGTTGGCCTGTCGGTAGTGCTAGATCGAACCGGGAGGGAGCAACACCCATGAATTTTGAGCTGAGCGAAGAAGAAACCATGCTCGCGGGCCTGGCCGACCGGTTCGTGGCCGATCGCTATGATATCGAACGGCGCCGTGCCTACCTGGCGGAGCCGCAGGGTTTCTCGCAGGAAAACTGGAATCTGCTGGCCGAATGCGGGCTGATGGCGGCCCCTTTGGCGCAGGCCGACGGGGGCATGGAGCTTGAGCCGGGCGCGATCGTCGCGCTGTTTGCCGCACTGGGGCGGGGCCTTGTGGTCGAACCGCTCGCTGAAAGCGTGCTGGTGGGGGCGCGGCTGTTGCTGGCCGGCGCGCCAGCCAGCCTGGCCGATGCCTGGCGCGACGGGCTGGCCAGCGGGACGCAGCGCGTTGCCCTGGCCCATGCCGAGCCGGGCCAGCGCGGCAACCGCGCCTGGGTGGAAAGCCGCAGCGAGCTGGGGGCTGACAGCGTGCGCCTGTCTGGCACCAAGCACTGCGTGCCGGCCGGGCAGGGCGCCGACGCGTTCCTGGTGAGCGCGCGTGCCAGCGATGGTGGCACCGGTGCCGACGCCATCGCGTTCTATCTCGTGCCCGCCGATGCGTCCGGGCTCACGATCACGCCATGGCGCCTGATCGATGGCAGCGTCGCCGTGCATCTCTCGCTCGATGATGTCGTCGTGCCGCCGTCGCACCGGCTTGCCGGCGGGCTGGACCTGCTCGACCAGATCATGCCGCTGGCCGATCTCGCTCGCGCGGCAGAGGCGGTGGGCGTGATGCAGCGGATCTTTGACGAGACGCTGGAATATCTGCGCACGCGCAGCCAGTTCAACACGCCGCTGGGCCGGTTCCAGGCGATCCAGCACCGCATGGTGGCGCACTATTGCGCGCTGGAGCAATCGCGCGCGCTGCTCAACCTGGCGCTGGTGGGCGGGGCAGAGCGCGATTTCGCCCAGGCCGTGGCCGGCGCCCGCGCGTTTATCAGCGACGTGTCGCTCAGCCTGGGGCACGACATGATCCAGTTTCACGGCGGCATGGGCGTGACCGACGAACTGGCCATCGGCCATGGGCACAAGCGGCTGGTCCTGCTTTCGCGCTGGCCCGAAGAGCCGCTGGCCAAGCTCGATCGCTATGCCGGGCTGGCCGCCTGATCCGGCACAGGCCGGGCGGGGCGGCGCAAGCCTTCGCCACACATTGAAAAATTGCATCAGGGGGATATTCGGCGCCGATCCGGCAGGATAAGAGCATGCGCGCGGGAACAGGGGCTTTCCGCCTGACGCGTGGTTCTTGGCCGGGATGGTAATGATGCAGGTTTCCTTGGGGCGTCTCGTCTTGGCCGGCGTGGCCTGTGGCGCGCTGATGGCGCTTGAGGGCTGCGGCCCGGCGCTGCTCCACCCCCACGCCGCCGCCGCCCGCCTCGGCCGCCCGGTGGAAAAGCCCGCAGCGCCCAGCGCCGCGCAAGCCGCCGAACCGGTTGCATCACAGCCGGTTGCACCAGAACAGCCCGCGCCCGTGGCGCCAGAGCCACCGGCGCCAGTCGCCGCGCCGGCGCCGGCGCCTGCTCCGGTCCCGGCCCCTGTGCCAGCGCCGGCCCCATCGCCGGCTCCTTCACCGGCTCCTTCGCCGACAGCGCTGCAAGCGGCAGCCCCAGCGCCCGATGCTGGCCCGGTCGCCGATGTCATCCCGCATGACACGACCCCGCCCGCGCCGGTCGCCGCGCCCGCACCGGCCGCTGCGCCGGCACCCGCACCGGCCGCTGCGCCAGCCCCGCCGCCGCCGCCTCCGCCGCCCCCGGCGCCCGAGCCGGAGGCGCCGCCGATCATCGTCAACCACGCGCCCGAACCGCCGCCTCCGCCTCCGCCCCCGCCGCCGCCACCGCCGCCGGTTGCGATCTCCACGTTGATCGTCACCGTATCGCCGCCCACCGCCTGCAAGGATTGCGAGACGGTCAGGCTGTCGGTGTCGCCCACTGGCGAAGTGCTGATCGAGCGGGGCAGCTGGGATATCGTGCACCAGAAATGGGTCTATCGCCGCACCCCGACCAAGACGCGTGGGCAGAATGCCGATGCGTTCATCGCCGCGTTGGCGGGCGATCGCCCGCTGGGCGTCAAGGCGATTTCGGGCACCGAGGGTTGCACCGCCACGGGCGATGCGGGCGGCAACGTTGCGCTGCGCTGGGTCGATGGCATGCGCGATGACCGCCTCACCGTCAGCTTTGCCTGCGCCCCCTATGCCGGCAGCACCTGGGAACGCCACGTGCGCGATGCAGCCGCGCTGCTCAAGCTGAACCGGCCAATCTTCTAGTCGTCTTACAAAGAGTTAGACCTCAGGCGCGAGATGCCCGGCGGGGCATTTGCCACGATTGGACAATCGGTTGCCAGCGCTGGCACAATCCACTAGACCGGCCAGCGATCCTGCAAGAGGCCTGTTGTCGATGCCCAGATTGGTTCTTCATCCCGATCGCCTGTTTCCCGCCGACCCCGGCACCCGCGCCATTGCCCGCGCGCTCTATGCCACGATTGCCCAGGCGCCGATCATCAGCCCGCATGGCCATACCGACCCGGAATGGTTTGCCAGCGATGCGCCGTGGGACAATGCTACGCAGCTGCTCTTGGCGCCCGACCATTACCTGTTCCGCATGCTCTATTCGCAAGGCGTGCCGCTCGATGCGCTGGGCGTGCCGCGCCAGGGCGGGGCGCTGCCCGATACCGATCCGCGCGCGGCCTGGCGCACATTTGCGGCGCATTGGCACCTGTTCCGCGGCACCCCTTCGGCAATGTGGCTGAACCATGTTTTTGCCGAGGTGTTCGGTATCGACCAGGCGCTCGACGAAACGACGGCCGATCACTATTACGATGCGATCGGCGCGGCGCTGGCCAGCCCGGCATTCCGCCCGCGCGCGCTGTTCGAGCGGTTCAACATCGAACTGCTCGCCACTACCGAAGGCGCGGCCGATGATCTTGCCCACCACCAGGCGATCCGCGCCTCGGGCTGGCAGGGCAATGTCGTGACGACGTATCGCCCTGACTCGGTGATCGACCCCGAACACGATGCCTTTGCCCGCGACATGGCGCGCTTTGCCACGCTCAGCGGCGAGGATGTGACGACGTGGGACGGCTATCTTAGCGCGCACCGCCGTCGCCGCGCCGATTTCCGCGCGATGGGCGCCACCGCCACCGACCACGGCTTCCTCACCCCGCGCACGGCGAACCTGTCGCGCGCGCAATGCGAGGCGCTGTTTGCCAAGGTGATCGGCGGCAAGGCCGATGCCGCCGATGCCGAGCTGTTCCGCGCCCAGATGCTGACCGAAATGGCGCGGATGAGCCTGGACGACGGTATGACGATGCAGATCCACCCCGGCGCCAAGCGCAACCACAATGCGCAGCTGTTCGCCAGCCATGGCCGCGACAAGGGGGCCGACATTCCCCGCGCCACCGAATATGTCGAGGCACTGCGCCCGATGCTCGACCTGTTCGGCAACGAGCCGGCGCTCAAGGTCATCCTCTTCACGCTGGACGAGACGACCTATGCCCGCGAACTGGCGCCGCTGGCCGGGCATTATCCCTGCCTCAAGCTGGGGCCGGCGTGGTGGTTCCACGATAGCCCCGAAGGCATGCGCCGCTTCCGCGAGATGACCACGGAAACCGCCGGGTTCTACAACACCGTGGGCTTCAACGACGATACCCGCGCGTTCCTGTCGATCCCGGCGCGGCACGATGTGGCGCGGCGGATCGATTGCGGGTTCCTGGCGCGGCTGGTGGCCGAACATCGCCTGGCCGATTGGGAAGCGGCCGATCTGATCGTGGAACTGACCACGGGCCTGGTGCGCCGCTCCTATGGCCTGCCGACGCCAGCGCCGACGCCAATGGTGCCGGCATGACGCGGCTTTCGCCCGAAACGCTGGGGCTGCTGCCGGCGGAGGTGGCGCGGCCCAGCTATGATCGCGGCGCCGTGCGCGCTGGCGTGGTTCACTTCGGGCCCGGCGCGTTTCACCGCGCGCACCAGGCCGCCGCGTTCGACACGCTGCTGGCGCACGATCCGCGCTGGGGGATCACTGGCGTCAGCCTGCATTCGCAAGGAGTGGCACAGGCGCTGGGGCCGCAGGGCGGGCTCTATACGCTGGCGCTGCTCGATGCGCAGACCCGCTATCGCGTGATCGGCAGCATCGGCCAGGTGCTGACCGGCACGGCCCCGCAGGCGATCCTTGGCGCCATGGCCCATGCCGATACCCGGATCATCAGCGCCACGGTGACCGAAAAGGGCTATTGCCTGGGCGCCGACGGCACGCTCGATATCGCGCATCCCGCGGTCGCTGCCGATCTGGCCGCAGCCGGGCAAGCGGGCTGGGTGCCGCAAAGCTTCATCGGCTGGCTGGTCCACGGCCTGGGCGCCCGGCGCCGGGCCGGCCTGCCTGGCGTGACCGTGCTATCGTGCGACAACGTTACCGACAATGGCCGCAAGCTGGAGGCCGCCACCCTCGCCCTGGCGCGGGCGGTGGACCCGCAGACCGCGGCATGGATCGCCGATCAGGTGTGCTTTCCCAATGCCATGGTCGATTCGATCACACCGGCGACCGACGATACCTTGCGGGCGCAGGTGGCGGAGGCAACCGGGCTGGACGATGCCTGGCCGATCCAGCGCGAAGGCTTTACCCAGTGGGTGATCGAGGATCGCTTTGCCGGGGAGCGGCCGGCGCTCGATCTGGCCGGGGTGACGTTCGCCGCCGATGTGCGCCCGTTCGAGATGGCCAAGCTGCGCCTGCTCAATGGCGCGCATTCCACGCTTGCCTATGTCGGGCTGGGACTGGGCCACGAAACCGTGGCCCAGGCGATGCAGGACGCGGCCCTGGCCCAGTTTGTCGAACGCCTGATGCGCGAGGATATCGCGCCGTCGGTCAAGGCGCCGCCGGGGCTCGACCTGTCGCGCTATATCGACGATGTGCTGGCGCGCTTTGCCAATCCGGCCATCCGCCACCTCTTGTCGCAGATCGCCTGGGATGGCTCGCAAAAACTGCCCTATCGCCTGCTGGGCACGGTGCGCGAGGCGCTGGACGCCGGGCGCCCGATCGCCCGTCTGGCCGTGCCGATCGCGGCCTGGCTGCGCTTTCTCGAACGGGCCGGGCGCGGTGGCGCGGCGATCACTGATCCGCTGGCCGCCGACCTGCTGGCGCGGGCCGGCGATTGGCGGGCGGTGCTGGCCATGCCGGCGGTGTTCGGCCCGCTGGGCCAGGATGCGCGGTTTGTTGATGCCGTGGCCGCTGCCCACGCAGCGCTGGCCGCCGGCCGCCTTGAACCGGGGGCCTGATCGGGTTCAGCCGGGTGCGGGCCCGCTGCTTTCGGCCGGGGTCAGCACCAGGTCGGGATGAAACGGGGGCGGCGGGCTGCCGCCCTCGATCCGCGCGATCAGGTGGCTGGTGGCGGCAGCCGCCATCGCGCCGAACGGCCGCGCGACCGAGGTGAGCGCGGGGGTGACCATCTGGGCCAGCATGCTGCCGTCAAAGCCCACCACCGACAGCTGCGCCGGCACGGCAATGCCACGCCGGGCCGCCACCTTGAGCACGCCGGCGGCCATGATGTCGTTCGCGGCAAAGATCGCGGTGGGCGCGTCTGGCCGGGCGAGCAGCGCCTCGGCCGCCGCGATGCCGGCGGCAAAGCCATAGTCGCCCGCGGTTTCGGCCACGCTGGCCGCAGGCACCGCGGCGATTTCCGCCAGGAAGCCGGCGCGGCGCTCGCGCGCAGAGGCCATGTCTTCCGGCCCGTTGACCAGGCCCAGGCGGCGATGGCCCAGGCCCAGCAGATGGCGCGCCACTTGCGCCCCGGCGCCGCGCTCGTCGCTCAACACCACGCCGGCAAAGCCATCGAGCGGCACTGCCGAAACCGCCACGGCCGGCACCTTGGCCGCGTCCAGCGCCTGCGCCAGGCCAGCCACGCCCGAGATCGGCGGCAGCACGATCAACCCGTCAACGCGCGAACGCCCGGCAAAGGCCAGCGTGTCGGCAATCGCGGCCGCCCCGTCACGCGGGGTGGAATGGACGATCAGTTCATAGCCATGCGCCGAACTGACCGAGACGATGCCACGCTGGATGGAATCGAGCACCAGCGCGTTGCGATCATGGTGGATCAGCCCGAGCAGGAACGAGCGCCGCATCGCCAGGGCGCGGGCGCGCAGGCTGGGGCGGAACTCTAGCGCGGCAATCGCGGCCTCGATCCGCTCGCGCGTCTGCATGTTGACCTTGGGGGACTTGTTGAGCACGCGCGAGACGGTGCGGATCGAAACGCCCGCGGCGGCGGCCACGTCCTCGATCGTCGGTTCGCCGTGGCGCGAATGCTCAGCGGCGGGCGCGCTTTCGGGCAAGGGTGCGGGGCGGTCGGTCATGCCCCTGTTCTATGCGCAGATATGGCGCGCTCACGCCAGCCCCACCGGGTTACTGCAACTGGCAGATATCCAGCGCGGCCATGTCGGTATAGTCGAGGTTTTCGCCGCCCATCGCCCACACGAATGCGTATTTTCTCGTGCCGGCGCCCATGTGGATCGACCAGGGCGGGCTGATGACGGCTTCCTCGTTGGCGATCACGATGTGGCGCATGCTGTCGGGCTCGCCCATGTAATGGAAAATCCGGTCGTTTTCCTGCGCAAGATCGAAGTAGAGATAGATTTCGCTGCGCCGGTCGTGCAGGTGCGGCGGCATCGTGTTCCACCCGCTGCCCTCTTCCCGCACGGCCAGGCCGAGCCACAGCTGCGCGCTGTCGCCCACGCCCGGCATCACGAACAGATAGATAGTGCGGCGGTTGGCATTGGCAAGATCGCCGCGTTCCAGCGGATTGGCCTGGTCGAGCGAAATGTGCTGGATCGGCAAGGCTTTGTGCGCCGGGGTGGACGCCAGGTAAAAGCGTGCGCCTTCGCCCTCGAACGTCACGTCCTGGCTGCCCATCGGCACATAGAGGCATTCCTTGTTGGCCAGGACAAAGCGCTGCCCATCCACCGTGACGGCGCCGGGCGTGCCGATGTTGACCACGCCCATTTCACGCCGTTCCAGCAGGCTATGGCCCGCGGCGCTCTGGGGCGCGGTCTGGCGGGGGAGGTGCAGCGGCGTTGCCCCGGGCACGGCGCCGCCGATCACGAACCGCTCGTTGTGCGAATAGGTGAGGACGATCTCGCCGGCCACGAACAGGCCCGTGACCAGGTAGCGATCGCGCAGCGCGGCGTTGGAGACGCCATCCATCATGTCCGGATGCGTTGCGTGATAGGTCTTGGCATACATGGCACACGCTCCGTTCGGTTGGCGAGGGGGTGGTATCGGGTTTGCCCGGTCTGTGGCAAGAGCGCGCACAATCGGTGGCGCTATGGGCGCGTGCCGCCGCCACCAGACTGACAACCCCGCCTTTTAGCGCACCACGTAGAAATCGATCTCCACATGGTCGGGCTTGCGGATGCCGCGCGCCAGGAACACGGCGCGGTTCATCCATGCGAACGGGCCTGGCCGCGCGGCAAAGCGGGGCGTGGTGCGGAAGTAATAGGCGTCGCTGGGCACATCTTCGCCCCGCGCGATGCGTTCGGTCACCGCGGTGCTGGCCACGCGGACGCCGGGGTTGTTGACATCCACCACCGTGCCATCGTCCGCCTGGAGGAAATAGCGCGCTTCCACCTGGGTCAGGCCATCGGGCAGGATGGTTTGCCAATCGCCGCCGCCCGGCAGGACGCGGCCGTGGAACAGCGGCCCATCCACGCTGCCACCGGTGATGGCAATGAACCGCTTGCGGCCGCCGCCGATTTCGCCCTGCTCCACCGCCGGGGCGAGCGTGACCTTGGCGGTGAACGCATATTCCAGCGTCGGTGCCGGCGCCGCCGGGGCCGCGCGCGCGGCTGGCGCGAGGCCTGAAATCATGGTGGCCACTGTCATGGCCAGGGCCATCGCCCATGTCCGCGCGATCATCGTGTTGTCCTCTCCCGTGGTATGCTTGTGCTGATCAGTGCCCGCCCAGCGCCTTGGCGCGATGATCGCGGCGGACTGCCATCGCTGCGGCGAGCCACAGCGCCGCCGCGGCGGCAAAGCCGGCAAGGCTGCCACCCAGGGGCGCGGGCAGGGCAAATCCGGCCAGTGCGGCCAGAATCAACGCCCCGCCCAGCAGATGGAACGGGCGAAAGCGCGCCGCCATCGCGATCGGCAGGAAATGCAGCCCCACCACCAGCGCCATCGCCGGCAGCAAGAGATCGGGGCGGTGCAGGTTCATCACGATGTTGCCCGCCAGGAACAGGCCGACGCCTTCGCCGATGCTGCTCCACATGATGGCCTTTTCCACGTGCGGGGCAGGTTTGATCCCTTCGCCCGGCCGGCGGATCACTGCCCCTGCCGCCAGCGCAATCGCCGCGAACGGCACGAAGGCCAGGGCCAGCGCCGCGCCCGTCACATGCCAGTGCCATGCCAGCGTCAGCGCGGCAAACATCGCGCCGAAAAAGCCCATGATCAGCGCGCCCCATGCCCCCACGCGGTGTCTCCTTCGCGATCGTTCAAGCGCATGATAGGCAGGAATATCCTGGCCGTATATGCGCCAATGCAACACGCCGCCCGCGGGAGGGACAATGTCTGACCGGATAGCCATCGACGATGCCGCCGCCCGCTGCCTGTTGCGCGCGGTCCACGATGCCGCGATCGCCGCCAGCCAGCCGGCCGCGATCATGCACCGGCACGTGCCGCCGCCGCCTGCTGGGCGCTGCGTGGTGATCGGCGCGGGCAAGGCGGCTGCGGCCATGGCCAGCGCGCTCGATGCCGCGCTTCTGGCGCAATGGGGCGCGCAGGTGCCGGTTTCGGGCGTGGTCGCCACGCGCCATGGCCACGCTGCCGGCGTGCCTGCCCCCGCACGTATCGCCGTGGTGGAAGCGGGGCATCCCGTGCCCGATCAGCACAGCTTGGCCGCCGCGCAGCAGATTGTGGCGGCGTTGCACGGCCTGAGCCCGCGCGATCTGGTCATCGCGCTGATATCGGGCGGCGGCTCGGCGTGCATGGAATGGCCGGTCGCGGGGATGGACCTTGATGCGCTGCAGGCCTTGACCCGCGAGATTTTTTTTTATGTTTCGTGGATTTTCGAGATCTACACGGTGCGCCGCCATCTTTCGCGGGTGAAGGGCGGGCGCCTGGCTGCGCTGG
>CAYXUN010000078.1:0-18153 GCA_964468165.1 uncultured Novosphingobium sp.
TTCCCCCCCCCGCCCCCCCCCCCCCCCCCGCTCCGGGGGGGGGGGGGGGGGGGTGGTGAATACCTAGCGCAGCCTCAGAATGCTTCCTCGGCAAAGTCCATGATCGAACCCTTGCCGGCCTTGATCGCCAGATACAGCGAGGCAGACTGCGGCAGCAGCTTTTCATAGAAGAAGCGCGCGGTGTCGATCTTGGCCTTGTAGAACGCCGCCTCGCCAGTGCCCGACATCAGCTCGCGCGAGGCAAGCTTGGTGGCCTTGGCAAAGCAATAGGCCATGGCGACAAGGCCCATCAGGCGCAGGTAATCGGTTGCTGCGGCGCCGCCTTCCTCGGGGTCCTTCATGCCACGTTCGGCGATGATCGCCGTGGCGCCCTGCAGCGCTTCGAATGCGCGCTTGAGGCCGGCAACCATCTTGCCGATCGCCGGATCTTCCAGGTTGGCATCGATGAAATCGCTGACCGGATGGAAGAAGCTGCGCAGGTAGCGGCCCATTTCGGCGGGCATCTTGCGGCCTACCAGGTCGAGAGCCTGGATGCCGTTGGTGCCTTCATAGAGCATGGCGATGCGCGCATCGCGCATGTACTGCTCGACCCCGCTTTCGCGGATGAAGCCGTGGCCGCCATAGCACTGCACGGCAAGGCTGGCGCTTTCGAGGCCAAGGTCGGTGAACATCGCCTTGACCACCGGCGTCATCAGCGCAACGAAATCGGCGGCGCGCTGGCGCTGTTCCGGCTCTGCCCCGTGCTTTTCGGCATCGAGCGCGCGGGCCACCCACGCGGAAACGCCACGGCAACCTTCGTTCCACGCCCGCATGGTCAGCAGCATGCGCCGCACGTCGGGATGCACGATGATCGGATCGGCCGGCTTGTCAGGATGCTTGGTGCCCGACAGCGAGCGGCCCTGCAGGCGGTCCTTGGCATACCACACGGCCGACTGATAGGCCGCCTCGCCAATGCCCAGACCCTGGATGCCCACGCCCACGCGCTCGGCATTCATCATCGTGAACATCGCTTCGAGCCCGCGATGGGGTTCGCCCACCAGCCAGCCCTTGGCATCTTCGAACAGCATCTGGCACGTGGCCGATGCCTTAAGGCCCATCTTGTGCTCGATCGCGGTGCAGCGCGCGCCGTTGCGCACCGACGGGTTGCCGTCGGCATCGGGCAGGTACTTGGGCACCAGGAACAGGCTGATGCCTTTCACGCCCTTGGGTGCATCGGGCAGGCGGGCCAGCACCAGGTGGACGATGTTGCTGGTCAGGTCATGCTCGCCGGCGGAGATGAAGATCTTGGCGCCCGAGAGCTTGTAGCTGCCATCCTCGCCCGGTTCGGCGCGGGTGCGCAGCAGGCCAAGGTCGGTGCCGCAGTGCGGCTCGGTCAGGCACATGGTGCCCGACCATTCGCCACTGACCATCTTGGGCAGGTATTCCTGCTTGAGCGTGTCGTTGGCATAGACGGTGAGCGCGGCGATGGCGCCGTTGGTGAGGCCGGGATAGAGGCTGAACGACACGTTGGTGGCGCAGATCATCTCTTCGACCAGCTTGCCCACGGCCTCCGGCGCGCCCTGCCCGCCCCATTCCGGCGGCAGCACCAGGGCGTTCCATCCGCCTTCGGTAAAGGCCTTGTATGCCTCGATAAAGCCCTTGGGCGTGCGGACCACGCCGTTTTCCAGGGTGCAGCCTTCCTCATCGCCGCTACGGTTCAGGGGCAGCAGCACGTCCTGGCACAGCTTCGCCGCCTCGGACAGCACGGCCTCGGTCAGGTCAGGCGTGAAATCAGCAAGCGCGGGAATGTCGCCAAAGCCGTCGTCGGTGTGCAATTCGTTGAGCACGAAGCGCATGTCGCGCAAGGGTGCGGTATAGATCTGCATGGCAAATCTCCTCAATCAGTTGCGAAGCGGCTTGCCGGTCTTGAGCATATGCTCGATCCGGGCCTGTGTCGCGGGGTTGCGGACGAGGCTGGTGAATTCCCGGCGTTCGGCGGCCAGCAGTTCATCCTCGGTCACGGTATCGATCAGATCAGCATCGCCGCCGGTCAAGATGCGCGCAAGGGCACCCGATACCACCTCGTCATGCGGGGTGGCCATGCCGCGGGCGCGGAAGCCCTGCACCGCCATGTCGAGCGCGGTCTTGCCACCGGCACCCGGCAGGCGGAACACCGGCGGTTCGGGCGGCTGATAGCCTTCGGCCAGGGCCAGAACGCGGGCCTTGGCGTCGGCCAAGAGCCGATCGCGGTTCATAGTCACCTGGTCGGTCGGGCGCAGGAAGCCGAGTTCGATCGCCTGGGCGGCCGACTTGGACACCGTGGCGGTCGACACCGTTTCGAACACCTTGGCCACGGCCGGCATCGGCCCCTTGGGCAGCGCCGGGTTGTGGCGCCAGCGATCGAGCAGTTCGCCATTGCCGCCCCAGCCCGGCACGAGGCCGACACCGCATTCGACGAGGCCGATATAGCTTTCGGCGTGCGCCTGGATGGCGTCGCAATGCAGCAGGACTTCGCAGCCACCGCCCAGCGCCATGCCCGACGGTGCACCCACGACCGGGAACGGCGCATACTTGAGCGCCTTCAACGCCTGCTGGCCACCGGCGACGAGCTTTTCGATCTCGCCCCAGGCGGCGATGTTCATGGCGAACAGCGCCAGGCCCAGGTTGGCCCCGGCCGAGAAGTGGCTGCCTTCGTTGTAGATCACCAGGCCCTTGAACTTTTCCGCAACCAGCGGAATGGCCTGGCCGATCAGCTTCATCACCTCGGCATCGAGCGCGTTCATCTTGCCGGTGAATTCGAGCGCGGCAACGCCATCGCCCACATCCCACAGCGCCGCAGAGGCGGTCTTGAGCAGCGGCTTGGCGGCGAGCTTGATATCTTCGAGCAGCACCACGCCGGCGGCGCGCGCCACGTCGTGGTATTCACCATCAAGGCCAAGCGCCTGACGCTTGCCCGCTTCGACCCGATAGAACGGCCGGCCCGCGGCCAGTTCCACGATCGCCGGCACCGGCTTGCCTTCAGCCTTGAGGCGTTCGGCAAAGTCGGCCGTGCCGAGCTTGTCGATCAGTTCGAACGGGCCGGACTTCCAGTTGTAGCCCAGCTTCATCGCCACATCGATGGCCACGATATCGTCAGACGCGCTGGGCACGAGCGAGGCGGCATAAGACAGCGTCGGTGCCAGCACTGCCCAGGCATAGGCCCCCAGCTTGCCGGGCAGGCCAACCAGCGCCTTGAGATCCTTGAACACGGCGCCCGGCAGCGATGGCGGCTTGGCCGCGGCACGGTATTCGCCGGTGGCCAGGTCGATCGCTTCCTTGCGCTTGCCGGCTTCGCGATTGAGGCGGTAGAACCCGCCCTTGCCCTTGCGGCCGGTGTAGCCATCGGCGATCATCTTCATGATCAGCGGATGATCGATCGCGATGGCGCGATAGGCATCGTCTTCCGGCAGCGTTGCCGTCAGGCTGGCCTTCAAGTGCGGCATCAGATCGATGCCGACCAGGTCAACCAGGCCGAACACGCCGGTCTTGGGCACGCCCATCGGCTTGCCCACCACGGCATCGGCTTCTTCGACCGTCAGGCCGAGTTCCATCGCCGCGTTGATCGCCTGCTGGATCCAGAAGGTGCCGACACGGTTGGCCAGGAAGCCTGGCGTATCCTTGGCGCGCACCACCGTCTTGCCCAGCGCGCGATCGGCAAAATCGCTCACCCGCGCCACCAGCGCAGGATCGCTGGCCGGGCCCGCCACCACTTCGAGCAGGCGCATGTAGCGCGGCGGATTGAAGAAGTGCGTGATCAGGAAATCGCGGGCAAAGCCCTCGCCGCGCCCGGCGATCAACTGTTCGAGCGGGATCGTAGACGTGTTGGACGACACCGCCGTGCCGGGGCGGCGCACGCCTTCCAGCTTTTCATAGAGCGCATGCTTGAGATCGAGCCGTTCGACGATCGCTTCGATCACCCAGTCGCACTCGGCAACGCGGGGCAGATCGTCTTCGATATTGCCGACCTCGACCAGCTTGGCGGCGCGCTTGCTCATGAACGCGGCCGGCTCTGCCTTGGCCAGGCGATCGAGCGCACCCTGGGCCACCGCGTTGCGGTTGGCCGGATCGCGCACGATGTCGAGCAGCAGAACCGGCACGCCGGCGTTGGCCACCTGGGCGGCGATACCGGCGCCCATGGTGCCCGCGCCAATCACGCAGACCTTCCTGATCGGGTCGTTGGTGGTTGCCTCTGGCATCAGATCGCCTCCAGAACCGTGGCGATGCCCTGGCCGCCGCCGATGCACTGCGTGGCAAGCGCATACTTGCCGCCGGTGCGCTGCAACAGGCTGGCCGCCTTGCCGACGATGCGCGCGCCCGTGGCGCCCAGCGGGTGGCCGAGCGCGATCGCGCCGCCATCCAGGTTGATCTTCGCCTGATCGAGGCCAAGATCGGCGATGCAGGCCAGCGCCTGGCTGGCAAAGGCTTCGTTCAGCTCGATCACGTCGAGATCGGACACGTTAATGCCGGCGCGGGCCAGGGCCTTGCGGCTGGATTCGACCGGGCCGATGCCCATGATTTCGGGCGCGCAGCCGGAAATGGCCATGGCCTTGATCCGCGCCAGAATGGGCAGGCCGTGGGCGCGGGCATAGTCTTCGCTCGCCACGATCACCGCGCTGGCACCATCGGTGAGCGGCGAGGACGTGCCGGCCGTGACCGTGCCGGTGGCGCTGAACGCGGGCTTGAGCCCGGCGAGGGTTTCGGCGGTCGTGCCGGGGCGTGGGCAGCCATCGGTATCGACCAGGCCAGCCTTGGTCTCGATGCCGACGATCTCGTCCTTGAGCTTGCCGGCGGCGATGGCGGCGGCGGCCTTGTCCTGGCTGGCAACGGCGAAGGCTTCCTGCGCCTGGCGCGACAGGCCATACTGGCTGGCGAGGTTTTCGGCGGTATCACCCATGCCGATGTAGGCCTGGCTGGCCTTGGCCAGGGCCGGATTGGGCAGCGGGTTGAAGCCCATCATCGGCACCCGGCTCATCGATTCGACCCCGGCGGCGATGAACACCTCGCCCGCGCCGGCGGCGATCTGGCCCACGGCATAGTGGATCGCGCTCATCGACGAACCGCAAAAGCGGTTGACCGTCATGCCACCCACGGAGCGCGGCAGCCCGGCAATCATGCCGATCAGGCGCGCGACGTTAAAGCCCTGTTCGCCTTCGGGAAAAGCACAGCCAACGACCAGATCCTCAATCGCGGCGGCGTCGATCCCGGTGCGCTGGACCAGCGCCTTGACCACGGCCGCGGCAAGATCGTCGGGCCGGGTACGGGCAAGCGCGCCCTTGCCGGCAAGGTGGAACGGTGACCGGGCATATCCGGCAATGACCGCATTCGGCATGATTTCTGGCATCCTCGTCAGGTGGGGCAGCTGCCGCCTGTGCCTCCGATACCACGGAATCACCCTAGGCGCTGCTTTCGTCCGTAATGGTGCTCAACTTTCCCTATACGTCAACCAAAATTTGGGGCATAGAGTGAGTCGCATACCGGCAAAGGCAAGAAAGGCCGGGTGATAACCGGATACCGAAACGCTCGAGCGGCGCTTTGGGTTCTAGGGTCGAGGATGAAGAACGATGAGAGGTAAGCCGTTACTGGCCGTGACCGTAATGTCCCTGATGGGGGCAGCGGCGGCCACCTATGCTCCGGCCTCCTACGCTGCCGGACAATCCGCATCCGAACAGGCCATCGGCCGCTGGGCCACGCCCACCAAGCACGGCGTCGTTGAAATTGCCCCGTGCGGCGCGTCGATCTGCGGGCGCCTGGTCGAATCCGACAGTATCCGCGCCAATCCGGCCTTCGCCGATGGCAAAAACAAGAACCCGGCCCTGCGCAGTCGCCCGCTCAAGGGGCTGACCATTCTGCAAGGTTTTACGCGCAGCACGGACGGTTGGGAGGGTGGCTCGATCTACAATCCCGAGGACGGCGGCACCTACAAGGCGACGATCACGATCGCCGATGCCGACACGCTCAAGCTCAAGGGCTGCATCGTGTGGCCGTTGTGCAAGACGCAGACGTGGAAGCGCCTGCGCTGATCCAGCCATTGAAAACACTGACACCACAAGAATTCGCATGGGAGTGAGAGAGAGATGAACCTGAACTACCGCCGCACCCTGGCCTGCGCCGCGCTTCTGGCCGGCACCGCCGGACTTGCCAGCCCTGCCCTGGCAGGCGGCTTTTATCTTCAGGACCAGTCCGCCAAGGCAACCGGCCGCGCCTATTCGGGCGAAGTTGCCGATACGGGCGCGGAAAGCCTGTGGTGGAACCCCGCCAGCATCGGCGGCATGACCGGCGGCGAAGCCATGCTGAGCGCCACCGGCATCCTGCCCTCGGGCGACGTGGTCAACAACGGCACCCTGATCAAGCGCCCTGGCCAGCCCGCCACCGCCGTGGGCGGCGACAGCGTGGCCCACAACCCCATCCACAAGGGCGTGGTGCCCTCGGGCGCGATCGCGCATTCGCTGGGCAACCGCGTGGCCGTGGGCCTGGCCGTGACCGCGCCTTACAACTTCACCACCGAATATTCGAACAGCAGCTGGGCACGCTATACCGCGCTGACCACGCGCCTGCGCACGATCGATATCCAGCCCTCGCTCGCCGTGCAATTGACGCCGGTGATCTCCATCGGCGGTGCAGTTAACGTTGAACATGCCGATGCCACGCTGGGCAATGCCCTGCCCAACCTGCTGGCCGTGTTGCCCGATGGCAGCCAGACGCTGAGCGGCAAGGGTTGGGATGTGGGCTGGTCGGCCGGTACGCAGTTCCGCGGCAAGACCGTGACCGTGGGCCTGAGCTACAAGTCGGCGATCAAGCACAAGCTCAAGGGTGACGTGACCATCGCCGGGCTGCTTGGCCCGCTCGCGGCGAACAACGCCAACATCTCTACCGAGGCAGACTTCACCACGCCCTGGCAGCTGACGTTCGGTGGCCGCTGGACGGTGACCCCGGGCTTCACGCTCAACGCCCAGGCGACGCGCTTTGGCTGGTCCAAGTTCAACGCGATCCAGCTGGGCAGCCCGCTCAACACCGCGATCCCCGAAGACTATCGCAACACCTGGGCGGTTGCCGTAGGCTTTGACGCTGATCTCAGCCCCAAGTGGACCGTACGCGGCGGCGTGCAGCGTGACGTTTCGCCGGTTCGCCCGAACGAACGCGATGCCCGCGTGCCCGATAGCAACCGCTGGAACTTTGCCCTGGGCGCCACCCATGCGTTCAGCCGCGCGTTCAAGATCGACGTTGCCGCCAACTACCTCACCCTGGCCGATGCGCCGGTCAACCGCCTGACCGCCGCCTATGCCGGCACGCCGGCGCAGACCCCGATCCTGGTCAACGGCATGCTGCAAAAGGCCCATGTCGTGGTGCTGTCGCTGGGCGGACGGGTCGCGTTCTGATAGCCCGAAGGCGCCGGGGCCATCTTGGCCTCGGCGCCATTTCCCTCCCTCTTGCCGGAACCTGACATGGTCGCTGCCCCCCCGATCGAGGCCACCCCCATCGCCCCTTCACGCGCCCCCGACACCCTGCCGCCAGACTGGTCACCGCCGGCCATGCTGCTGGGTGATTTCATGGACAATGCCGTGCGCGATCATGGCGACCGCCCGGCGGTGGACTTCATGGGCCGGACCTGGACCTACCGGGCGCTGGGGCGGATGGTCGAACGCGCGGCGCGCGGCTTTCAGGACCTTGGCCTGGGCAAGGGCGATCGGGTGGCGCTGTGCCTGCCCAACACGCCCTATTATATCGTGCTCTATTTCGCCGCGCTCAAGATCGGCGCGGTGGTGGTCAATCTCAACCCGCTCTATACGCAAAGCGAGATGCGCCACCTGTTGACTGACAGCGGCGCCCGCGTCGTTGCCGTGCCAGACCTGCGCGAAATCCACGGCAAGGTGCGCGCCATCGCCGACGAATGCCAGCTGGCCACCATCCTGGTCTGCCCGATGGCCGGCATCCTGCCCCGGGTAAAGGCATGGGGCTGGCGCCTGTTCAAGCGGCGCGACCATGCGCGCTATGCACACGATGCGCTGCACATGCGCTTTTGCGACCTGATCGCGCGGGGCGATCCGCCCCGGCCCGTGGCGCTGGTGCCCGATGACCTGGCCGTGCTGCAATATACCGGTGGCACTACCGGCACGCCCAAGGGCGCGATGCTGACCCATCGCAATCTCACGGCCAATGCCCTGCAGCAACAGGCGCATATCCATGGCGACCTGCCTGCCCCGCAGCGCACGCTGGCCGTGCTGCCATTCTTCCACGTCTTTGCGCTGACCGCCGTGCTCGATTTCTCGATCCTGGTGGGATCGGAACTGGTGCTGATGCCGCGTTTCGAGATGGACGCGATGCTGGCCACCATCAAGCGCAAGCCGCCCACGCTGTTTTTCGGTGTGCCGACCCTGTTCATCGCGATGAATGCGCTGGACGACGCCAAGATTCCCAATCTTTCGGCACTGCGCGCCTGCATTTCCGGCGGTGCGCCGCTGCCGCTGGAAGTGCGGCAGACGTTTGAGCAACGCACCGGCGGGCGCATCTGCGAAGGCTATGGCCTGACCGAAGCCTCTCCCATTGTCACCTGCAACCCGGTTGATGGCGATATCCGCGCCAACAGCTGCGGCCAGGCCTTTCCCGGCACGCAGATCGAAATTCGCGATCCTGAAAATCCCGAGACGATCCTGCCACTGGGCGCCAATGGCGAGGTTTGCGTGCGCGGGCCGCAGGTGATGGCCGGCTATTGGCAGCGGCCCGACGATACTGCCAAGGTCTTCGTCGATGGCGCGCTGCGGACCGGCGACGTGGGCCACCTCGACGAAGACGGCTATCTCTACCTGGTGGACCGCCTCAAGGACGTGATCCTGAGCGGCGGGTACAACGTCTATCCGCGCGTGATCGAGGAAGCGGCCTATCTCCATCCGGCCATCGAGGAAGCCATCGCGATCGGCATTCCCGATCGCTATCGCGGGCAAAGCGCCAAGCTTTTCGTCAAGCTGCACGATGGTCAGGACGTTTCGCCGCAGGAGATCCTCGATTTCCTCGCCGAGCACCTCAACAAGATCGAGGTGCCGCGCGCCGTCGAAATTCGCCAGAGCCTGCCCAAGACCATGGTGGGCAAGCTTTCGAAAAAGGAACTGGTCGCCGAAGAGCGCGCCAAGGCCGAGGCCGCCGCGCCCGCGGTTTAAGTGCAAGGCGCGATTGGGGGCAGTTGCAATCCGCATTTTGCGGCGCAATAGGTAGCGCCATTCTGGGGGGAAAATTGGCCACCATGATCGATACTTTGCCCGATCCGCCCGAACCCACGGCGGAACCCAAGCCCGCCGCGCCCGAGGACGGCCTGCAAGGCATCCAGGATGTGGCGCGCCGCCTGGGTGTGACGCACCGCACCTTGCGCTTTTACGAGGACAAGGGCCTGATCGAACCGGCGCGGCTGGGCAACACGCTCATCTATTCCCACCGCGAAGTGGCGCGCATGCAGCTGATCCTGCGCGGCAAGCGGCTGGGGTTCAGCATCCGCGAGATCAAGGAATTCCTCGATCTCTACGATGTCGATCCCACCCGGCTTGAGCAATTGCAGCATCTGGTGGCGCACATCCGCAGCCGGCTGCGCAAGCTGGAAAGCCAGCACAGCGCCTTGCTCAAGACCATGACCGAGCTTCAGGCCATGGAAGCTGAGGCGATCGACAAGATCGGCGAGCTTACGAGTTCAGCGCGGGACGAAAGCGCCGCTTGAACAGGCGCGCGGGCAGCGTATCGGCCGTGCTGACGATGATGATGCCCGCCAGGATCATCACCGCGCCGCCGATGAATGCGGCGTCGAGCCGGTCACCCAGCACGATCACGCCGGCGGCAACGCCAAACATCGGCGTCATGAAACTCAGCACGCCCAGCCGCGCCGCGCTGTAGCGCCGCAGCAGGGCATACCACGTCAGGTAGCTGAGGAACGCCACGATCACGACCTGGAATGCCATGCTGGCGAGAAGCGGTGCGGTCAGGCTGACGGCGGTTTCGCCCAATACCGGCGCGGCCAGCGTGCACAGCACGAATGCGCCCATCAGCTGGTAGAACAGCGTGACAGAGGCGGGGGCATTCGCCAGCGTGGAATTGCGCAGCACCAGCGTGGTGCAGGCCCAGCCGCAGGCACCACCCAGCGCAAGGGCATCGCCCAGCCGCCCGTGCGGATAGAGCGCACCCTCGCCCGCCCCGCTGAACGCCAGAACCACGCCGCAGAACGAGAGCGCGATGCCCAGCCACTGCGCCGGGCGCAGCCGCTCGTCAGAGCGCAGCAGTCCCAGCCCGAGCGCGGCCCCGATCGGCGCGGTATAGACATAGATCGTGACGTGCGAGGCACTGGTGAAGCGCAGCGCCTCGCCGGCGAGCAGAAACTCGGTTCCGAACAGAAGACCGATGGCAAGGCCGGGCAACACCGTCTTGCGGTTGAGCGCATGGCCTTCCCCGCGCCACAGCACGACACCCAGCGTTGCCAGCCCGGCCAGGCCCGAACGCAGGCCCATCTGCAACAGCGGGCTCATCGCACCGGCCACCAGCTTGATGGCAACCTGCTGCGAACCCCAGATCGCGCAGAGCACGACCATGATGGCAACGGCAGCGGCATCGACAGGCTTGCGATCGTTCACAAACAAAAGGTCCGGGTTGAAATGGTGCGGGGAGATTTTCCCGGGCGCCTTAGTCGATAATCGTGCCTGTAGCCAGCCATTGGAACGTTGCGCATTTCCCCCGCTCTAGGGGAAATGCCGCAGGGCAACCTTACGCCGATTTCAGCGACCTACCCGTAATCCATGGTGCGTTCTGCGGAGTGTGCCATGAGTTTTACCCTCAGCCTCGGCCCGGTGGCCAACATGCAAACCATCACAACGGCCTGGTCGAACCTGACCGAGTCCCTGGAAACGCATGCCGCGATGGTGCTCGATCTGTCGGATCTTGCCGACATCGATCTGTCCCTGGTGCAGCTGGTGGAAACGGCGCGCCAGCATGCCCTGCGTGACAGCCGCGCACTGCGTCTGTCGGCTCCGGCCAATCCGGCCGTGACGGCGCTGCTGCGCCGCGCCGGGTTCCTGACCGATCCCAGCGCCGAAACCCTCGATTTCTGGTTTCACGGAGAACTCCCGCAATGACGGCCTCGATCCTCACCGTAGACGATTCCAGCAGTCTGCGCCTCGCCACGCGGATCGCGCTGACCGGCGCGGGTTATAGCGTGACCGAAGCCTGCGACGGCCTGGAAGGCCTGGGCAAGGCGCAGGGCCAGAAGTTCGACATGATCATCACGGATCTCAACATGCCCAACATGGATGGGCTGAGCATGATCCGCGAGATCCGCAAGCTGCCCGTGCAGATGGGCACCCCGATCATCTTCCTCACCACCGAGTCGGATGATGCCATCAAGCAGGAAGCCCGCGCCGCTGGCGCCACGGGCTGGCTGGTCAAGCCGTTCCAGCCCGATCAGCTGCTGCGCATTGCCAAGAAGGTGCTGGGCCAGTGAGCGAAACAGATCCCATTGCCGCGTTCCGCGTGGAAGCCGGTGACCTGCTCGACCAGATCGAACAGGCACTGCTCGACCTGTCGAACCAGTTGGACGATCGCGGGCTGATCGATGCGGTGTTCCGCGGGCTGCACACGCTCAAGGGCTCGGGCGCGATGTTCGGCTTCGACGCGCTGGCCACGTTCACTCACCATTGCGAAACCGCGTTCGATCGGGTGCGCAAGGGCTTGTTTCCCGCCACGGCCGAACTGGTCCACGTGATCCTCTCGGCCATGGACCACATGCGCGCGCTGGTCGATGGCGATGGCGCCGGGCTTGAGGCGACCGGCGATGCGATCCTGGCGCGGCTGCAGGCCGCCTTGCCCGAAAGCGGCGCAACGCCCGCCACGGCAGCAGGCGAAACAGCCCCGTCAACAGCAGCGGCAACCGCATCGGCGGCTGGTGGATGGCATCTGCGTTTTCGCCTGCCCGCTTCGGCCATGGCGAACGGCACCAATCCGCTGAGCCTGCTCGACGAACTGCGGGCCTTGGGCGACTGCCGGGTGGTGGCGCTGTGCGATGGCTTGCCCGCGCTGCCCGATCTGGTGCCGACCGAATGCCTGATCGGCTGGGACGTGACGCTGGTGGGCGACATCAGCCGTGATGCGATCGAAGACGTGTTCATCTTCGTGATGGACGACATGGACATGGAGCTGACGCCTCTGGCGGCCGCGCCGGCAGAGCCAGACGCAGCCGTGGCTCCAGCCGCGCCGGGTGCTGCCGAAGCGCCTGCACCGGGAACGCCGTCCAGCGTCCCTGCCCAGGCGCCGGCGCAGGCCGATGCCGCCGCCCGCCAGGCGCCGCGCGCCGGGGAAAGCGTGCGCGTTCCGGCTGAACGGCTCGATGTGCTGATGGACCGGGTGGGCGAACTGGTGATCGTGCAGAGCCGCCTGTCGCAATTGGCCAACAGCGGCCTGATCGGCGCATCGGGCGAAGTGGCGCTGCGCGCCATCTCGGAAGAGATCGAGCGGCTGGTCAGCGAAATGCGCGATACCATGATGGTCTTGCGCATGGTGCCGGTGGCCAACCTGTTCGGCCGCTTCCGCCGCCTGATCCACGACCTGGCGCGCGACACCGGCAAGGCGATCGAGCTGCTGACCGATGGCGAATCCACCGAGGTGGACAAGACCGTGACCGAGCAATTGGCCGATCCGATCGTCCACCTGATCCGCAATGCCTGCGACCATGGCCTGGAGACGCCCGAAGAGCGCCTTGCTGCCGGCAAGCCGGCGACCGGCCGCGTCATGCTCACCGCCGCCCATGCCGGCGGCGAGGTGCTGATCACCATCACCGACGATGGCCGCGGCATCAACCGCGAGCGGGTGCGCGCCAAGGCAGAGGCCAACGGCCTGGTCCAGCCGGGCCAGACGCTGACCGACCATGAGCTTTTGCAGATGATCTTCCACCCCGGCTTTTCCACGGCCGCCCAGGTCACCAACCTGTCTGGCCGCGGCGTGGGGATGGACGTGGTCAAGCGCACCATCGAAGGGCTGCGCGGCACGATCGATATTGCCAGCCAGGAAGGCCAGGGCTCCACCTTTACCCTGCGCATCCCGCTGACGCTGGCGATCATCGAGGGGCTGCTCGTGCGCGTGGCCAATGGCTGCTATGTCATTCCCTTGGCGGCGGTCGAGGAATGCATCGAGCTGTCTGCCGAGGAAGACTTGCGCACGCGTGGCCGCAGCATGATCCGCCTGCGTGATGCCCTGGTGCCGTTCCTGCGCCTGCATGACCTGTTCGAGACCGGCGCCCAGCCCGACCAGCACCAGAAGATCGTGGTCATTTCCGCCGCCGGGGAGCGCGTTGGCCTGGTGGTCGACCAGATCATCGGCAGCCACCAGACGGTGATCAAGTCGATGTCGGGCGTGCACCGCGCGGTCAACAGCTTTTCCGGCGCCACGATCCTGGGAGACGGCAGCGTCGCTCTCATTCTCGACATCATGCAACTCGTGGCCACCGGCCAGCAACGGGAGGCACGGCTGCGCGCCGTGGGCTGACACCATGACCGACACCCAAAAGACCCGCTGGGACGAACAGGGCAACCTGGAAGTGCTGACGTTCGACGTTGGCAGCGAATGCCTGGCGATTGAGGCGACCGACATTCGCGAGATCGTGGACCTTTTGCCCGAAACGCGGGTGCCCGGTGCCGCGCCGCTGGTGGCCAGCATCGTCAACTATCGTGGCAAGATCATTCCGATCGCCGATCTGCGCGTGGCCTTTGGCATGGCGATCACTCCGCCCACGCCAGACAGCCGGATCGTGGTGATCGAAACCCTGATCGATGGCGAGATGACGCATATCGGCCTGCGTACCGACAAGGTGCATGAGGTGGCGATGCTGTCGCGCAACGACAGTTCCGATCCGCCGCAGGTCGGCCTACGCTGGCGCCGCGAATTCGTGCGCGAGTTCGTGCGCCAGGCCGATGGCGTGATCGTGTTGCCCGCCCTTTCCGCGATTTTCGACGCTGCACCACGCCAACTTGGCGGAGGAAGCCTGGCGGCCTGACCGCACCTGACCACCACCAATGAGCAAACCCTGACGCGGCCATTCGCTTTCTGGCCGCCGTGACGAGCCAGACACAAGGATGTCCGACCATGCGTGCCACGATCAAGTTGAAACTGGGAGCTACCTTCGTTGCCCTCATCATCCTGATGATGGCCATCGCCGGCCTGTCGATCAACGCGTTGGGTTCGCTCAACACCAGTATTGCCGATCTCATTTCCGGCCCCGCTGCCCGCCTTTCCCTCGCCCAGCAAACCTCAATCACGATGAGCCAGCTGGTGCGCTTTGAAAAGAACATGGCGTTGACCGACGATCTCGATCTGACGCGAGACTGGAACACGCAATCGGAGAACACCATCCGCAAGATCAGCGAGCTGCTCGATCAGGGCCGCCAGACGGCCACGGACCAGACGCGCCCGATGTGGAACCGGGCCGACGAGCAGTGGGCAGTGCTCAAGGATGCCAATGGGCGCATGCGCGCCCTGGCCATGCGCAATGACAACAATGCCGCAGCCCAGATTTCCATCACCGAAGGCCGCCGCGCCGCAGTGGATCTGGAAAAGACACTCAATCAGATCGTTGACGACCAGAACAAGGCAATGAAGGCCGCCGGCGCGGAGACTGCCAATCTCTATGGCTCGGTGCGCAGCACGCTGATCGTCACCACGCTGCTCGCCCTGATCGTGGCCGTGGCGGGGGCCGTGTGGATCGGCCGGATGGTGGCGCGCGGTCTGCGCCAGATCAATGCTGCTGTCGGCACCGTGGCCGAGGGTGATCTCGACAACATGATCGACATGAAGGGTGATGACGAGATTGCCGATGTCGTGCGCTCGCTCAACACCATGATCGGCAACCTGCGCAAGACCGCCTTGTTTGCCGACAATATCGCCCTGGGTGATCTGTCCAACGACGTGGAGCTGCTGTCTGACCGCGATCGCCTGGGCAAGGCGTTGATGTCGATGATCGGCAACATGCGCGCCGCCGCCAGCGTGGCCAACAGCCTGGCCGACGGCGATCTGACCGTAAACCATGCCGCCCTGTCTGACCGGGACCAGTTGGGCCTGGCGCTGGTGGCGATGATCGACCGCCTGCGCAACGTGGTAAGCGAAGCGACCGGCGCATCGGAAAACGTCTCGTCCGGCAGCCAGGAACTCGCCGCCAGTTCGGAACAGCTCTCGCAAGGCGCGACCGAACAGGCCGCAGCGGCAGAGCAAGCCTCTGCCTCGATGGAGCAGATGGCGGCCAATATCAAGCAGAACGCCGACAACGCCGCGCAGACCGAAAAGATCGCCCGGCAGTCGGCCAAGGATGCCGAAAGCTCGGGCGTGGTGGTCAACCGCGCGGTGGATGCGATGCGCACGATCGCTGAAAAGATCGGCATCGTCCAGGAAATCGCCCGGCAGACCGACCTGCTCGCGCTCAATGCCGCGGTCGAAGCCGCCCGCGCCGGCGAGCATGGCAAGGGCTTTGCCGTGGTGGCGAGCGAAGTGCGAAAGCTGGCCGAACGCAGCCAGAGCGCGGCCTCGGAAATCGTCGCCGTATCGTCTGACACGGTAAAGGCCGCGGCCGAAGCCGGCGACATGCTGAGCAAGCTGGTGCCCGACATCCGCCGTACCGCTGAACTGATCAGCGAGATCAGCGCCGCCTGCCGCGAACAGGACATCGGCGCCACGCAGATCAACGAAGCGATCCAGCAGCTTGATCAGGTAACCCAGCAGAATGCCGGCGCCTCGGAAGAGATTTCCGCCACGTCGGAGGAACTCGCCGCCCAGGCCGAAGAGTTGCAGGCCAGCATCTCGTACTTCCGCGTCGATCCCAATGCCCGCACCGCATCGCGCAGCGTTGCGCCCGCAGCCCGGGCCAAGCCGGTTGCCGGCAAGGTGGCCAAGGCCACTGCCAAGCCTGCCCGCAAGGCGGCGCGCCCCGGTTCGATCGGCGACCAGCAGGCCCGCCTCAAGGGCTTTGCCATTGATCTGTCCGCCGGCAGTGCGGACGCCGACGATGCCGATTTCGGCCAGGCCGCGGCATGACCGCCCCCCGCCCCTTGGCCGATGCGCCCACCCGCGATGATCTTCAGGTCGTGACGTTTGGCCTGGGGCGGGAAGTCTTCGCCGTGCCGGTGGTGCTGGTGCGCGAAATCCTGGATTACCAGGTGCCCAGCCACGTGCCCGGCGGGCCGGCACATTTCCTGGGCCTGACCGATGTGCGCGGCCAGGGCGTGCCCACGGTGGACTTTCGCCGCCGCCTTGGCCTGCCGGCGGTGGAGCCGACACTCGCGACGCGGATCATCATTCTCGACGTACCACTGCCCGACCGCACCCTCGCACTCGGCGTGGTGATCGATCGCGTCCTCGCCGTGGTGACCTTGCCGGCCGATCGCATCGAAGCCGCGCCCGATATCGGCACGGCGTGGAATGCGGCCTTTGTCCAGGGCGTGGTGCGCGAAGCCGACGGGTTCGTGGTGGTGCTTGATCTGCCGCGCATCTTTGCCGGCGATGATCCCGTGCATGCCGCTGGCGCAGATGCCCATGGTGCCTCTCCAGGCGGGAGGCTGGCCATGCCCACCCCAGCCTGATCAGCCCCACCGCTTGCCAATTCTGCCCCACAAAACCGAGGGGGAAACTCATGCGTCCCACCATCAAATTGAAGCTGGCGGCCACGTTTGCCGTCCTCATCATCGTCATGGCTGGCGTGATCGGCCTGTCGATCAGCCGCCTCAACACGCTCAACTCCGCCATTTCCGACGTGATCGCCGGGCCGGTCGTGCGCCTCAACACCGCGCAGGAACTGGTGATCGAGGTCAACCGCCTGTTGCGCCGCGAAAAGAACATGGCGCTCACGTCAGACCTTGGCCTGACCGCCAAGTTCAACACCGAATCCGACGCCAACGTGACCAATATCGAAGACATCCTGGTCAGGGGTAGCGAACAAGCGAGCGAAGAGAGCAAGCCCTATTGGGCCACGCTGGCCCAGCGGTGGCAGGTGCTCAAGGACGCCAACCGCCGCATGCGCGCGGCGGCCATGGAAAACCGCAATGAAGAAGCCGGCCGGATCTCGATCACGGATTCGGGAAACGCCGCCTCAGCCATGGAAGCTACCCTGGAACAGCTGGTGGAAATCCAGCAAAACCAGATGAAGAAGGCCGACAACGACACCAACGCGCTTTATGCGACGGCGCGCACCCTGTTGCTGGTCGCCGGCGCGGCCGCGTTGCTCATCGCCCTGGTAGGCGCCTATTGGATCGGCCGTGTCGTGTCGCGCGGGCTGGCCAAGATCACTGGCGTGGTCGATGCCGTGGCCATTGGCGATCTTGACGTGAGCGTCACGGCCGACAGCGACGACGAGATTGCCGACCTGATCGGGCTGGTCAACCAGATGACCGCCAACCTGCGCAAGACCGCCGACCTGGCTGATACCATCGCCAATGGCGATCTGACGGTGAACCATGTGGCCTTGTCCGAACGCGACAAGCTGGGCCTGGCGCTGATCGCCATGGTGGACCGCCTGCGCGATGTTGTGGCCGATGCCGGTGCGGCCTCGGAAAACGTCTCTGCCGGCAGCCAGCAACTGGCCGCCAGTTCGGAGCAGGTCTCGCAAGGGGCGACCGAGCAGGCTGCAGCGGCCGAGCAGGCCTCTGCCTCGATGGAAGAGATGGCGGCCAACATCAAGCAGAACGCCGACAACGCCGCGCAGACCGAAAAGATCGCCCGGCAATCGGCCAAGGATGCCGAAAGCTCGGGCGTGGTGGTCAACCGCGCGGTCGATGCCATGCGCACGATTGCCGACAAGATCGGCATCGTCCAGGAAATCGCCCGGCAGACCGACCTGCTCGCGCTCAATGCCGCGGTCGAAGCCGCCCGCGCCGGCGAGCATGGCAAGGGCTTTGCCGTGGTGGCGAGCGAAGTGCGCAAGCTGGCAGAGCGAAGCCAGACGGCGGCCTCGGAAATCGGTGCCGTCTCGTCGGACACGGTCAAGGCCGCGACCGAGGCGGGTGAAATGCTCACCCGCCTTGTGCCCGATATCCGCCGCACGGCCGAGCTGATCAGCGAAATCAGCGCCGCCTGCCGCGAACAGGATATCGGCGCCGCGCAGATCAACGAGGCGATCCAGCAGCTTGACCAGGTGAC
>CAYXUN010000079.1:0-711 GCA_964468165.1 uncultured Novosphingobium sp.
GGGGGCCGCTATGAAAACGCCCCCGTCAGCGGTGGGCCCGCGGGGGCGGCGCCGCGCCGTGACCAGCCCGGTTGCCGCAGACAGCGCGTTTTCCTTGGTCTCGCCCTCGGCCCGGCGCCAGTCGGTGCCCAGCTTGAGCACGTGGCCACCGCCCACCGGCGGGCGCAGTTCCAGCTTGCCGCCAAGGCCGGTGGACGGCGTGGCATATTGGTCCAGCGTCTTCTTGAAGCTGGTGGAACTGACAGTGACGGCATGGAAATCGCGCGTCTGGACATAGGCCAGTGCATCGAACTGCCACGCCCCGCGGCCCACCAGGCGCAGGCTGGCGTCCTGCCCGCTGATGCCATTGTCGGCGCCGGCAAAGCGCAGCGTGCGGTTGTCTTCGAACGCGGCGACGCGGGCCTGCAATTCCACGTCCGGCGTCAAGGGCGCCACGGCGCGCACGCCGGTTGACCAGCTGTCATAGCGCGCCCGCACGCTCGCCGGCACGCGCTGGCTTTCCGGTGTGGTCCAGAACCCCTGGCCCCGGTCCCAGCGGCCGGTGACGACGGCAAAGCCCTGGCCCAGCGTGGGGGCGAGGGCAGCTGAAAGCGAGGTCTCGCCACGATCATCGACCATGCCCTGCGCGTTGAGCAGGCCCAGGCTCTGTGCCCCGGCGCTGGTCATGTCCACGGTGCCGGCCAGGGCACCGGCGCCGAACGCGCCCGATCC
>CAYXUN010000079.1:721-18126 GCA_964468165.1 uncultured Novosphingobium sp.
GGGGGGGTTGTCGCGGCCGTGGCGGTGGCCCCGGGGGTTGTTCTTGTCCCGGGGCCGGGCCCGGCCACGGGCGCCGAACGCGCCCGATCCGCCGCCGCGCTGCACGCGCACGCTCGCCAGCCGTTCGGGATCGATCGCGCTCATCGGGATATAGCCGAAGAACGGGTCGGCCATCGGCACGCCATCAAGCAGCACCAGCGTGCGGCTGGTGGCATTGCCGCCCAGCGCGCGCAGCGTGATGCCCTGCGCCGAAGGATTGGACGCGCGGCTATCCGAACGGCGGAACTGTTGCACCCCGGCTGCCGAGAGCAGCGCATCATCGATTCGCCCCGATGCCGTGGCCTGAAGCTGCGCCGCGGAAATCGTCTGCGTGTCATAAGCCGGTGCCGCCGGGCTTTGCGCCAGGCCTTCACCCGTTACCACGATGGTTGCGCCGCCATCACCACCGGCTCCCTCGCCAGCGGGATCGGGCGCCTGGGCGGCGAGTGCCGCGCCGGGCATGGCCAAACCCAGTGCGGCCGAAACCAGCGCAGTCGGGGCCAGCGAGGCCAATAGAACGGAACGGGATTTTGCAACTCTTGCGTGCACTTGGCTTTGTCCTCTCCTGACGGTCCCAGGGCGGGCGGCCCTTATGATCGGGCTCTGCCGCGCCGTCATCCGCGATCGTTATCTTTTTCGGCTTGGGCCTGAACCATGCGGCTTTGCTGCCACATGCCCCCCGGCCCGGCCTCGCCACGATGGTCGTTTCGCCGCCCGCGCGCCATTGATCCTAGGAACAATGCACGGCCTTCTGCCGGGCAAAACCAGACGAAAAAAAAGGCCGCACCAGATGGGCGGCCCTTGGATAGTTTGGGAGAGGATGCCTGAAAGGCCCGTCCCTTTTGTCTGCCGCAGCGCAAAAGCGCAAGTGCGAAAATTTGGTATACACTTGCATGATTTGCAATTGTCAATGCGCTTGCAGGAAACGCTGTTTCCCACATGGAACCATGGCTGTTGATCAAATTAATGGAAATAAACAGAAAAGCCTGATTGAATCATCTGCAACCGATTGGTGGCGATGCGCAATTTGCAAACTGCTCAGCCCGTTCGCCTAGGCGAAATGACAGGGTGCAGGCTTACCCTTTCGGGCACGCCTTGGCCGCGCGCGACAGTCCCGTGTTGCAGGCTTCCGGGATGATTGCTATAAACCATAACATAATTGGGAGACTCACGATGCAGTTCGAACGGCTCAATCCCCTTGATGGTACGGTGGCCTCCTCGGCGCAGGCCATGCAGGCGGCCGATATTCCCGCGATCACCGCCAAGGCTGCTGCTGCCTTTCCCGCCTGGGCCGCACTGGGCCCCAATGCCCGCCGCGCCGTGCTGATGAAGGCTGCCGCGGCGCTTGAGGCGCGCGCCGATGCCTTTGTCGAGGCGATGATGGGCGAAATCGGCGCGACCAAGGGCTGGGCGCTGTTCAACCTGGGCCTGGCGGCCAGCATGGTGCGCGAAGCGGCTGCTCTCACCACGCAGATCGCCGGTGAAGTGATCCCGTCCGACAAGCCCGGCTGCCTTGCCATGGCGCTGCGCGAACCGGTCGGCACGATCCTGGGCATCGCCCCGTGGAACGCGCCGATCATCCTGGGCGTGCGCGCCATCGCCGTGCCGCTGGCCTGTGGCAATGCCGTGATCCTCAAGGCATCGGAACAGTGCCCGCGCACCCATGCCCTGATCATCGAGGCGTTTGCCGAGGCCGGCTTCCCCGAAGGCGTGGTCCAGGTGGTCACCAATGCCCCGGCCGATGCCGGCGCCGTGGTCGGCGCGCTGATCGATGCGCCGCAGGTCAAGCGCATCAACTTCACCGGCTCTACCGCCGTGGGCAAGATCATTGCCACGCGCGCGGCCGGCCATCTCAAGCCCTGCCTGCTCGAACTGGGCGGCAAGGCGCCGCTGATCGTGCTGGAAGACGCTGACCTGGATGAAGCAGTCAAGGCCGCTGCGTTCGGCGCGTTCATGAACCAGGGCCAGATCTGCATGAGCACCGAGCGGATCATCGTAGTCGAGGCGGTGGCTGCCGAATTTGCCAAGCGTTTCAAGGCCAAGGTCGAAACCCTGGCCGTGGGTGACCCGCGCGAGGGCAAGACGCCGCTGGGCGCGGTGGTCGATGCCAAGACCGTGGCCCACTGCCAAAGCCTGGTGCAGGACGCGCTCGATCATGGCGCCACGCTGCTGGCCGGTGGTGACACCACGCACAACGTGCTGATGCCCGCCCATGTCGTCGATGGCGTGACGCAGGACATGAAGCTGTTCCGCGATGAAAGCTTCGGCCCGGTGGTCGGCGTGATCCATGCCCGCGATGAAGCCCATGCCATCGAACTGGCCAACGACAGCGAATATGGCCTTTCGGCCGCGGTCTTTACCCGCGACACCGCGCGCGGCCTGCGCGTGGCGCGCCAGATCCATTCCGGCATCTGCCACGTCAATGGCCCCACCGTGCACGATGAAGCGCAGATGCCGTTCGGCGGCGTTGGCGCCTCGGGCTACGGCCGCTTTGGCGGCAAGGCCGGCATCGACAGCTTCACCGAACTGCGCTGGATCACCATGGAAACGCAGCCCGGACACTTCCCGATCTAATCCCAGATATTTTTCGAGACATAACCAGAAAGGACAAGACCATGGCAGACGAACAGGCCGTTCGCGCGGAAGAGGATACCGTTGCCGTCACGATCGAGAACCGCATCGCCTGGGTGCGTTTCAATCGCCCGGAAAAGCGCAACTGCATGAGCCCCAAGCTCAACCGCCAGATGCTCAAGGTGATCGAGGAACTCGAATTCCGCGAAGACGTGGGCGTGCTGGTGCTGTCGGGCGAGGGCGATGCCTGGTCGGCCGGCATGGATCTCAAGGAATACTTCCGCGAAACCGAAGCGCAGGGCCTGTGGGCGATCCGCAAGTCGCAGCGCGAAGCCTATCGCTGGTGGAACCGCCTGCGCTGGTATGAAAAGCCCACGATCGCCATGGTCAACGGCTGGTGCTTTGGCGGCGGCTATGGCCCGCTCTATGCGTGCGATATCGCCGTCGCTTCCGACGATGCGCAGTTCGGGCTTTCGGAAATCAACTGGGGCATCCTGCCGGGTGGCGGCGCGTCCAAGGTGGCGGCCGATCTCATGCCGCTGCGCAAGGCGCTGTATCACGCCATGATGGGCGAAAACCTCACCGGTCCGCAGGCAGCGGCGCAGGGTCTGGTTACCGAATCCGTGCCCCATGCCCAGCTCAAGGCCCGCGTGACCGAGATTGCCGAGGCGCTGCTCAAGAAGGACGGCCATGCCCTGCGCGCCACCAAGTGGGCGGTGCGTCGCATGATCGACATGACCTATGAAAACGCCGAAGACTATCTGATCCGCGCCCAGGAAGCGCTGCACAGCTATGGTGGCGTGGCCGCCCGCAAGGAAGCCACCCGCCAGTTCCTCGATGAAAAGAGCTTCAAGCCCGGTCTCGGCACGTTCGATACGTCAAAGGTCACCGGCTGATCCACGCTCTGCTGCGGCAGGTGCAAGCCCCGGTGCCCCATGGGCGCCGGGGTTTTGCACATCTGGCATCGCAAAAAAGGTTGTGTGCGAAACCGATCGGTATCAGGTTCCGCGCCCAGAAGGAGTGCCCCCCACATGAAACTGACGTTGCACCTGGTTTCGCCTGCCATCCTGAGCATGGCCGCCGCCACGCTTGCCAGCACGCCCGCGCTTGCCGCCGGCAATCCCCATGCCGAGGCCGAAGCCCAGACTCTCGAGCTGTCCAAGCAGAGCATCGCCATGCGCTCGGTCCAGGGGCCGGGCAACGAAACGCCCAAGGTAGCGGCACTCTATCGCGACGCGCTGGTCAAGGCCGGCTGGGCACCGTCCGACATCGATATCGTGCCGGTTGACGATACCGCCTACCTGATCGCCACGTGGAAGGGCAGCGATCCTTCGCTCAAGCCGCTGGTGCTGTCGGGCCACATGGACGTGGTGGAAGCCAAGCGCGCCGATTGGCAGCGCGATCCCTTCGTGCCGGTGGTCGAAAACGGCTACCTGTTCGGGCGCGGCGCGCTCGACATGAAGTTCAACGCCGCGCTCGCGGTCTCCACGCTCATCGAGATGCGCCACAAGGGCTACAAGCCCAAGCGCACGATCATCATCGCCTTTTCGGGCGATGAAGAAACCACGATGAAGACCAGCCGCCTGATTGCCGAACGGCTCAAGGGGCAGGCGGGCCTGGTGATCAACGTCGATGGCGGCGGCGGCATGCTGGCCGAAGACACCGGCAAGCCGCTGGCCTGGACCTGGGACGGCGCGGAAAAGAACTATGCCGATTTCCAGCTGGAAGTGACCAACCCCGGCGGCCACAGTTCCGCCCCGCGCAAGGACAATGCGATTGTCCAGCTCAGCCAGGCGCTGGTCAACATCGGCGCCTATCACTTCACCCCGGAACAGAGCCCGCTGACCAAGGCGTTCTTCGAAAGCGCCGCCAAGATCACGCCTGATCCCAAGGTTGCCGGCGCCATGCGTTCGTTCGCGGCCGATCCCACCGATGCCGATGCCATCGCCACGCTGCGCAGCTTGCCCGAATTCATCGGCCGCATCGAAACCACCTGCGTGCCCACCATGGTCAACGGCGGCCATGCCTTGAACGCGCTGCCCCAGCGCGCCACGGCCAACATCAACTGCCGCATCTTCCCCGGCCACAAGCGCGAAGACATCATGGCCGAACTGGCCAAGGTGGCCAATATGCCGGTGGTCAAGTTCAGCGACGTGACCGAAGGCTCCACCCCGTCGCCGGCCAGCCCGATGCGCCCCGATTTCGTCAATGCGGCGAACAAGGCCATTCACTTGGCCTATCCCGGCATTGCCGTGATCCCGGCCCAGGCCTCGGGCGCGTCGGACTCGATGTGGTATCGCGTCAACGGCATTGATGCCTATGGCGCCAGCCCGGTGCTGATCAAGGACAGCGAAGAATTCGCCCACGGCCTGAATGAACGCGTGCCCTTGTCCAACATCGCCCCGGGCGTGGTCTATTTCACCAGCCTCTTCACCGACCTGTCGAAGTAAACGCCGAGCACAAAAGCTCCCTCCTCTTCAGAGGAGGGGGTTGGGGGGTGGTGGACGCGATGCACAATGGCAGCCATCCTCGACGACGTCATTCGGGAAGTTTTCCATGAGCCTGGCGTGGTTTGGAAAGATCACGCCGGACGGCCGTGGAAGCAAAGCAGCCGGCGTTGATCCGCGATCTCCGGCGCATGGAGCAAACCTGACGAATCGCCGGATTGATCCAACAGTTCAGCGTGCTTTGGTGAGAACTTGGGATTTCGACCCGATGCTAGCCCGGGATCGATGAGGCCGAAAAAAACGGCAGCGCGGTGTGTGAACCGCGCTGCCGGCAAGGTGGAAACGACGCGTCTTAGAACTTGTAGCCGACCGTGGCAAACACCTGGCGCGGCGGAATGTATTCCACGCTGGTGGTGCCCGAACCATAAGGATCGGCGAACTTGTTGCTGACCCCGGCCTTGTCGGTGATGTTGGTGCCCGTGACCGAGAAGGTGAAGGGCGAGGCATCGGGCTGATACTGGATCATCAGGTTGCCGATGGTGTAGGACGGTACGGTATCGAACTGCGGCACGTTGAAGATGCGCGAATTGAACTTGCCGCGATAGATCACTTCGCCGCGCAGCATCAGCTCGCCCGGGCCAACCGGCGCGGTATAGGTTGCGGCAAAGCTGCCCTGCACACCCGGCAGCTTGGGGATTTTCTTGCCGTTGGTATTGGTGGACGCGGCGATCACCGCGGCAATCACGCGCGGATCGTAATACCACCCGGCGGGATAACCCAGCGCGGCATAGGTCGTGGCGCGGATATCCTGCGCGGTCTGCTTGTCGATCGTGTAATAGTCGCCGTGGAACTTGCCTTCGGCCAGCGCCAGGGTGCCGTCAAAGCGCAGCTGCTTGGTGGGCGCCCAGGTCGTTTCGAACTCCACGCCATAGGTCTGCGCGCGCGGGATGTTGGCCGTGCCGCCGGCAAAGGGCACCGGGTCTTCGGCAGTGAACTGGAAATCCTTGTACCAGTAGTAATAGCCCGCCACGTTGAGGCGCAGGGTCTTGTCGAAGAACTCGTTCTTCGAACCCACTTCGGCCGCCCACACGGTTTCCTTGGCGTAGGTGCTCTTTACGAAGATCGAATTGCCCGCGAAGGTGACGCCGCTGGGCTTGTACCCCTTTGACCCGGTAACATAGAGCATGTTGGTGGGCGTTACCTGGTATTGCACGCTGACCTTGCCGGTCAGTGCATCGCTGGTGGCGATGCGTTCGGGCACCGTGGCGAAATACTGCACCGGCTGGGCCGAAATCTTGTCCCAGCTGTAGCGCGCGCCCGCGATCAGATCGAGCGTGTCGGTGGCGTGGAAGATCGCCTGGCCATACCCGGCCCACGAGGTGTGCTGATAGGGGCTGTCGGTCTGGAACGACACGGCCTGGCCGGTGGCCGGATCGATGGAAAAGCCGCCCGTGGTATATTCCATGATGTTCTGCAGCGCGTGCTGGCGCAGGTAGAACCCGCCGACGACCCATTCGAGCGATTTGTTGGGGGTGGACGAGGCGGAGACTTCCTGCGTCCAGGTGCTGCTCATGTCCTGCCACTTGACGATGTTGTCGTGATAGTTGGCATAGATGAAGCGGTCGTTGTCACCCGACTGGTTCTTGTTGAGATACTGGTACGCGGTCACCGACTTGAGCACGACCTTGTCATCGATCGTCTGCGCGATCGAGAGATAGGCCATACGCGTCTTGGTTACATACTTGCCGCCAAAATCCTGGCTGACCACGCGGGGATCGGCATTGGGATCGGCGATGTAGGTGGTGCTGCCGGCCAGCGGATCGGTGCTGCACAGCAGGCACTTTTGCAGCGCCGCATTGTGGCTGGCATCGAATGACTGGGCCGAAAGCGTCACGCTGGTATCGGGGCTGGGCTGCCACAGCAGCGAGACGTGGCCGCCGATGTTGTTGGCATCGTCGAGCGGATACCGGGCATAGCCGGGCACGCCGACCGCATAGCCATAGCCATCGTGGCGCAGGTATTGCACCGTGCCGCGCAGCGCCAGCGTTTCGGCAATCGGCACGTTCAAGGTGCCCATGGCGCGCACATAGTTGTAGTTGCCGTAGCTTACCTGCGCTTCGCCGGTGTATTCGCCGAGCACGGGCTTGCGCGTGATCACGTTGACCGCGCCGCCGGTGGACGTCTGGCCGAACACCGTGCCTTGCGGGCCGCGCAGCACTTCCACGTGATCCACATCGAGCAGATCCTGGTTCAGCGCCACGACGTGGGCGATATAGACCCCGTCGATATGAAACGCGACGCCGGGCTGCGAATTGGGGTTCTGCGCGGTTTCATAGCCGACGCCGCGAATGGCGATGACGCGTTCGTTGCCCTCGCTCTTGGTCACGGTTAGGCCGGGAACGAAGCCGTTGAGATCGGCAAGCTCGGTGGCGTTGCGCTGGCGCAGCGCGTCGGCCGACACGGTGCTGATCGCGATCGGTGCGGTCTGCAGGTTCACTTCCCGCTTTTCGCCGTTGACCACGATGGTGCCGAGCGGGCTGCCATCGGCGTCGACCATCGGATCGGCGGCCGGCGCAGGCGCGGTTTCGGCGGCAGGGGCGCTGGCCGCATCGGCAGCGCGGGCAGAGGTGGCGGCAAGCGCCAGGAGCGATGCAGTGGCAGTGAGCAGGACGGATGACGGGCGCATGGGTTTCCCCCCTCGAGAAATGCTTTTCATCGCTTTCAGACAGCCTCCCCGCTGTATGTTCTCCCTGAACCTGGCCTTCGTCATGGCCGGCCTTGTTGTCGTGCCCCAGCATCGGTGGACAAGCGCCCTGCGGTCTTGCGTGGCAACGCACGAATAGTTGACCGATCTGCGTTGCAGCAAGCCCCATGTTGCAATGCAAGGTGCCCAAAGGGCCGATGATGTCGGAAGGCGCGGGCGGTGCCGGTCCAAATCTCTTGCGCACCCGGTCAAGACATGGGGCAGTGCATGATGGCACATGCCTTTCCGTCAGATGCTTTCGCGCCGCTGCAAAGGAACCAAGCCTTGTCCGTGATCACGCCTTCCGCCCCCGTGCTGTCCCCCATCACCAGCCGCGCCGCCTGGCGTGGCGACCGGCTGAGCCAGGGGCAGGACTGGGTCTTTGAACTGTCGGCTGCGCAGATCGCCGAACTGGAAACACTGGGTGCGCGCTTCATGGCCGACGATCCCGATCTGCGCACGGTGCAGGCGCAGGATTATCCGCTGGTCGAAACCGCCCAGGCTTGCGAGGAATGGCGCGAAGAGGTCGATTTCGGCCGTGGTTTCGTGCTGGTGCGCGGGCTGCGCGCCGAACTCTATTCCGATGCGCTGTCGGCCGCGATCTATTACATCCTGGGCCTGCACATGGGCGATCCCATCCGCCAGAACGAGATGGGTGATCTGATCGACCATGTCTATGCCACGTCAGACAAGACGATGGACGATCCCACCGCGCTGTCGTCCAAGGTGCGCGACAAGCTGGTCTATCATTCTGACAGTTCCGATATCGTCGCGCTGATGTGCCTGCGCGGGGCGCGGGAAGGGGGGCTTTCGTGCCTGGTTTCGGGCGCGGAAATCTACAACGAGATCCTGCGCCGCCGCCCTGACCTGGCGCCGCTGCTGTTCGAGCCGTTCCATTGGGACTGGCGCCGCCAGGACCATGAAGCCCCGGCCGATACCTATACCTCGCCGATCGTCAGCCTGCAGGATGGCGTGTTCAGCATGTATGCCGGCTCGCTCTATATCCTTACCGCGCAGGAATATCCCGGCGTGCCGCAATTGACGGCCGACCAGATCGAGGTGCTGCGGCTGTTCGACGAGATCACCTATGAAGACGGCATGGCGATCGAGATGGATTTCCGCCCCGGCGATATCCAGTGGCTGTCAAACTATGCCGCCCTTCATGCCCGCACCACGTTCTGGGATTGGCCAGAACCGCAGCGCAAGCGCCACCTGCTGCGCCTGTGGCTGTCGAGCAAGGGCACGCGCCCGGTGGTCGAGGGCTTTGGCAAGAACGGCGTCGTCCAGCACCGCGCCGCCCCGCGCGATGGCGCGGCCGAACATCCCGACGCGCATTTCGACGTGCGCGGCATGGCGGTGCCGCGGCTGATTTCCTGAACACAGGCGCAGCAACAATTGGCACACGAAGCCACGAAGGCACGAAGAAAAGTAGTGATCTTGGTGGCTTCGTGGCTTCGTGTGAAATCCACTTAGAGCGCTGCGCGCGATTGAAACGCTGTCACGCCAGGCGCGCTGCCGCCACTGCCACCGGCAGGCAGGCGGCGCCCAGCAGCCACAGCGCGCCGGCATAGCTGCCGCTCCACTGTGCCAGCACGCCAGCCAGGCCCGGCCCCAGCGCGGCCAAGCCGGCAAGCGTCCAGCACAGGGCGAGGCCGGCGGTGCCGGTTTCGGGCCCGAACCATTCCATCAGCAGCACTGTCACGGCCATGGCGACGAGCGCCGAGCCCACGCCGAACAGCGGCACGAAGCCCCAGTTGACCATCAGCGCACCGCCTTGTGCCAGCGCGCCCATGCCCAGCGCCGTGGCCACAAGCGACAGCGCCAGCAGGCGCGCCGCACGCACGTGGCGCAGGGCAAAGCCGGCAAGGCCGGTGCCCAGCGCGCCAAGCAGGCCTTGCAGCGCCAGCACCCGCGCCACGGCGCCCGCGCTCCACCCCAGCGCCGGGGAAAGATGCGCCGGCGCCACGCTGAGCGCGGTCATGATCACGGCTTGCGACAGGACCATGGCACTGGCGAGCACGGCAAAGCGCAGGCCCAGCAACGCGCGCCACCAGCGAGCCGCGCGTGGTGCAGCGGGTAAGGCGGGCGCCGGCGGATCGCGCAGCACGGCAAGCAGCAGCAGCGCCAGGGCCAGCGCCAGGCCGCAGGTGCCGCGCCAATAGCCCAGGCCACCGGCGATCAGTGCCTGGCCCAGCGCCGGCCCGGCGGCATTGCCAAGCGCGCCGATCATCAGATAGAGGCCCAGCACGCGGTTGGTGCGCGGACCCGACCAGCCCGCGATCATCGCATAAGCCGGGGTATTGGCGAGCAGGGAAAAGCCCGCGCCCACCAGCGCCATGGCCGGCAGCAGCAGGGCAAGGCCCTTGGCCAGGCCCGCCAGCGCGAGGCCGACGGCCATGACCAGCGCGCCGCCGGTCATCGTCAGACGCCCGCCGATCCGCGTGATCAACCATACGGGCAGCGTGGCCCCGGCGCTGGCCCCGATGATCACCGTGGTAAAGGCTGCGCCCAGCGCGGCGGGCCCCAGGTGCAGGGCCTGGCCCGTGGCAAACAGCGCCAGGCCCATGCCGGCAAAGACGATGCCCTGGCCCAGGAACAGCGCCAGCGACACGGCCAGCGCCACCATGCCTTCACGCGGGGTGAAGGCGTGGTGGCCGCGGCTCATTCCGGCTTTTCGCCCAGGATCTGCACGCGATAGCCCGAGCGCACCTGCGGGAAATAGTCCCAGATCGCCGAATGCTGCGCACAGCGGTTGTCCCAGAACGCGATCGAATGCGGCTGCCAGCGGAACCGGCACTGGAACATTGGATGCTGCACGTGTTCATAGAGATAGTTCAGGATCGCGCGGCTCTCGATCGCGGGCACGCCCTCGATATGGGTGGTGAAGCCACGGTTGACATAGATGCACTTCTTGCCGGTAACCGGGTGGGTGCGGATCACCGGATGGCTGTGGCGCGGCAGCTTCATGCCTTCGGGCGTGATCCCGCCAAAGCCGACGACGGCATCGTGCACCGCGGTCAGCCCCGAAAGATAGGCCTTCATCCGGTCTGACAGGGCATCATAGGCGGCATACATGTTGGAAAACACGGTATCGCCACCGACGGGCGGCATGGTGTGGAGATAGAGGATCGAGCCCATCGGCGGCGCCTCGTCGCAGCTCATGTCGGAATGCCAGTCTTCGCCGGCCACGAACGTGCTGTTTTCATCGGCGTGGATGATCGTCACTTCGGGATGGCCGGGCACCTGCCACGGCGCGGTGCTGGGCGCGATGTGCACGCCGCCGAAATAGTTGGCCAGGCGGATATGGTCTTCGTGGGCAATCGGCTGATCGCGGAAGAACAGCACCAGCCGATCGGCCATGGCGGCTTTCAGTTCGGCCACCTGCGCGTCGGGCAGGGGCTGGGTCAGATCAAGGCCAAAGACTTCCCCGCCGATCGCCGGGGTCACATCGCGTACCGTTATCGTTTCATAGGCCATGGGAATGCTTTGCCTTTTTCAAAGGATCGGCCAGGCCATGCGCAGCGGCAGGCCCGAGCGGGAAATCACGGCCTTCGCAGCATCCTGCGCCTGGGCCAGCAAGAGATCTTCGTCGATGGTGGTGCAGCGCCCGGCCTCGACCACGCGGCGGCCATCGACCCAAACGCTGTGCACGCCGCGCCCGTCGGCCGACCACACCAGCTGTTGCACCGGGTTGTGCAGCGGCACCCATTCCGGGCGCTGTGCATCGTGCAGCACCAGGTCTGCCCGCGCGCCCACGGCCAGCGTGCCCACCTGGCCTTCCAGGCCCATGGCGCGTGCGCCGTTGACCGTGAGCATTTCGAGCGCGCTTTCGGCGGGAAACAGCGCGGTATTGCCGCGCGCATCCTTCCACAAGCCGGCCATCAGGCGGGCAGAGGGCATCAGATCGTGTCGATCGCCACCATCGGTGCCGATCGCGATGTTGACGCCGACGGCAGCCATTTCGGGAAACAGCCCGCGCGTGGTGGCCTGATAGCCACCTTTGAGCGAGGCTTCCGGGCAATGGACCACATGCGTACCACTTTGCGCGAGCAGCGCCACTTCGCGTTCATCGACATGGACCATGTGCACCAGCGACAGGTGATCGCCCAGCACGCCCAGGTCTGCCAGCCATTCCACCGGGCGCATGCCGGTGTTGGCGAGATACCATTCCGGGTCACCGGCCGCTGGCGCCATGTGCGCGCAAATGCGCAGGTTTTGCTCGCGCGCGATGGCGGTTGCCGCCTGCCACAGTTCGGCAGTGTTGGTCATGTGCCCCACCAGCAGCGGCCAGGCGGCAATCAGGCGCCCGTCATCGGGCCAGGCCGCCAGGTCGGCTGCGAATGCCTGACACGCGGCCTGGGTCAGCGCGGCCTGATCCTCGCCAGGGGCAAAGGCCCGGTCCATGCACCAGCGGCCGATCCGCCCGCGAATGCCGGTGCCCTCCAGCGCCCGGGCCACGGCCTCGAACGCGATCAGCGTTCCGGCTTCGAGGAACGTGGTCGTGCCGGTCTTGAGCATGGCCAGCACGGCCAGTTGCGCGGCAATCGCCTGCTCTGCCGCGCTGTGGCCCTGGTAGAGCGGGATGACCCACTGGTTCAGCCCTTCGTCAAACGGCAGCGCCTCGGGCAGGAAATTGCGGATCAGGGTTTCGGTCAGATGGACGTGGGCATTGACGAAGCCGGGCGTGGCGAGGAAGCCGCGCGCATCGATCACTTCGCGCGGGGCAACCATGGCGGCCACCTCTGCGCTTGGCCCCACCGCCACGATGCGGCCCTGCGCCATGGCCACTGCACCATCGCGGATCACGCGGCGCTGCGCATCCATCGTCACCAGCATCGCGCCGGTGACCAGGGTATCGACCGCCTGCATCCTAGCCGAACCGGAAGGCAGAAATATCGGCCATCATCACGGTGTCGGTAAAGTCGCGCCGGCCCGGCGTATCGGCAGCGGCACCGGCTGCCACCATCAGCGGGATGAGGTGCTCTTCGCGCGGGTGGCTTTGCCGGCCGGCGGGCGCGCTGGCCCATTGGCGCAGCGCCTGCCAGCGCTGCTCGGGCGGGCTTTCAATCGCCTGGGTAAGCCAGGCATCGAACGTGGCCGAAGGCTGCGTGGCGGCGGGCGAAAAGAACGCGCGCATGTTGTGAAAGCTCATGCCCGAACCCACGATCAGCACGCCTTCGTCGCGCAGCGCCGAAAGGGCGCGGCCGCAGCGCAGGTGCTCTTCGGGATCGAGGTCGCGCTTGAGCGAGAGCGGCACCACGGGAATATCGGCCTCGGGCGTGACCAGCAGGAACGGGATGAATACGCCATGGTCGAACCCGCGCGTGGCATCGCTGCGTGCTGGCAGCCCTTCGGCCTGGATCAGCGCGACAATCCGCGCGGCAAGCGCAGGTGCGCCGGGCGCGGGAAACTTCAATTCATAGGTGTGCGGCGGAAAGCCATAGTAATCATAGATCATGCCAGGTTCGGGCGCAGACGCGACGGTGAACGCGTCTTCCTCCCAATGCCCGGAGATCACCACGATGCCCTTGGGCTTTTCCGGCAGGCTGGCGATCAGGCCCTTGAGATAAGCCGCGGTCTTGTCCCAGGCATCGGCCGGCCCACCCATCGCGCGCCAGTCCATGAAAAAGCAGGGGCCGCCGCCGTGGGGAATGAACAGGCTGGGCATCCGGGTGGCGGAATCGGGCATGAGGTCGCTTGGCTCCTTGCGCATCGGCAGTGTCGTGGCATCGTTGTTCCGGGCCTTGCCCGGCAGGGTCGCTCGGTGATGGCACGCTCATCGGTCCCGGCCTAGCCGGGCAGGGGTTCCCCGTCTTGACGGCGCGCGCAAGCAATTTTGCACGGCGCGGCTGCTTGCTGGCCAAGTGCCTGTAAAACGGCGCTTGCCGGTGCCAGCAAATTGATGGCTGACGCCCTTGTTGTTGCGCACTGGCCTGCACGCTTGGCAAGCGGGCCAGCGTGGGGTCTGATAGCCGCGCCACTCACTATCCGGGACTCGCCGCGCACCATGCCTTCCGCGCCCACCCATCAGGCTGCCCCCATCCATCAGGCAGCCAAGGTCGCCATCGCTGCCACCATCGCCAATACCTTGTGCATGACTGCGGCGATTTCCGCCACGATCGGCGTGTTCCTGGTGCCGATCGCGCAGGATTTCGGCTGGCCGCGTGCCGGTGTTTCGGGCGTGCTCGGGCTGATTTCGGTGATCAGCGCCATCAGCTATCCGCTGATCGGCCGGGCGATGGACCGGTTTGGCGCGCGCTGGCTGTTGCTGGCGGGCAACCTTGGCCTCGCGGTGGGCATCCTGCTGGTGTCGCGCGCCGATGGCACGATGCTCGATTTCTACTGGCGGTTTGCCGTGGTCGGGCTGTTCGGCACGATGGCGGCCACCGGCATGGTCAGCAAGGTGGTGTCCAACTGGTTCGATGCGCGGCGCGGGCTGATGCTGGGGGTTACCGCGGGCGTGGGCAATGGCCTGGGCGCCACGATCATGCCGATCGTGGCAGGCGTGGTCCTGACCAGCCATGGCTGGCGCATGGGCTATGTGGTGATCGGGCTGATCGTGGCGCTGGCCGCGCCGTTCATTGCCCTGTGGCTGCGCGATGCCCCGCCCGCTGCCGCCGATGGCAGCGCGGTGGCGGCCCCGCTCGATCAGGGCATGAGCCTGGGCCAGGCGGCCCGCACCGGCGCCTTCTGGCTGATGCTGGCGGCCGTGGCGGCGGGCGCTGGCGGGATGACCGCGATGTTCACCCATGTCGTGCCGATCCTCACCGGCCATGGCGTGTCGCTGGCGCAGGCTACCGGCGTGGTGGTGGTCTTTGCCCTGGTCACCGCCGGCTGGCAGGTGGTGACCGGCGGCCTGCTCGACCGCTTTCGCACCCCGCGCCTGATCCTGCCGATGTATGCCAGTGCCATGGCCGGCATGGTGATCCTGCAGTTCTCCACCGGCAGCCTGGCGATCATCACCGCCGGCGCGCTGCTCGGCATCGGCATGGGGGCGGAATATGCCGCGCTGTCGTATTTCGTGTCGCGCTATTTCGGGCTGCGCCACTTCGGCACGATCGTTGGCGCGTTCTATGCGGTCGTCGCGTTCATCCAGGGCGTGGCGCCCATGCTGATGGACATGAGCTTTGACCGCAGCGGCTCTTATGTCGCGGCCACGCTTGCCATCGTGGCGGCGTTGGCACTGGGCATGGTCCTCCTCGCGCTCCTGCCGCATCCCGATCGCTTTGCCGCCAGCGCGCGCGGTAGCCGCCCGGGCGCAGACGGCGCGCCGGCCGATCTGGTGCTGGCCTGATGGCCGTTGTCGTTTTCGGATCGATCAACCGCGATCTGGTCATGCGCGTGCCGCACCTGCCGCTTGCCGGGGAAACGGTGGCGGCCACCAGCTATGACCTGCTGCCCGGCGGCAAGGGCGCCAACCAGGCAGTCGCCGCCGCGCGCCAGGGCGTGCCGACGGTGATGCTGGGCGCAGTGGGCGATGATGCCCATGGCGCGGCCATGTTCGATGCCCTGGCCCAGGCCGGCGTGGGCACTGGCGCTGTGGCGCGGTTGCCCGGGCCAACCGGCCTTGCGCATGTCTTCGTGTCTGAAGCGGGCGAGAACCAGATCGTGATCGTGGCCGGCGCCAATGCCGCGCTGCCCGCCCCGACAGAGTTTCCCGCCGGTGCTGCCCTGGCCGTGGCCCAGGCCGAAGTGCCGGCGCCAGCCGTGGCGCGCTTTCTGACCCTGGCGCGCGAGGCTGGCGCGCGCACGCTCTATAACGCCGCGCCGGCCACGGCCCAAGGGCGCGCAATCCTGCCGCTCGCCGATATCCTGGTGGTCAACGAAACAGAGCTGGCGTTTTTCCTGGGCGAGGCCGTGCCGGAGGGAGACATCGCCCTGGCCGAAGCGGCCCGGCGCCTGATGGCGCGGGCGGGGCAATGGGTGATCGTGACCCTGGGCGGCGCCGGCGTGCTGGCCGAAGGGCCGGACGGCACGATCCGCCTGCCAGCGCGCGCGGTGCCGGTGGTGGATACGACCGGCGCGGGTGATACGTTCTGCGGCGTGCTGGCCGCGCGGCTGGCCGAAGGCGAAACGATGGCCCGTGCGCTGGCCGTGGCGGTGGTGGCGGCCGGAATCTCGGTCCAGCGCCTGGGCGCCGCCGCCTCGATGCCCACGCGGGCAGAGGTGGACGCAGGCCTGGCCGAATAGGGCGCGCAAGGGCGGGGGGCTTCGACAAGCTCAGCCCGAACGGTATTCATAAACCTACTTCCCCGTTCGCCCTGAGCTTGTCGAAGGGCGCTGGCACGTCGCCCAAACCCACGCGCCAAAAAGCGCCGGAAAGCCAAGGCTCTCCGGCGCTTTCCTTGCGACCCTCGGCAGGGCTTACTGTGGGTCTTTGGCCACGCCCTTGGCGGGGAACATGTCGCGGTTGATCCGCGCGTGCACGCCCAGCGTGCCGTCCACCACCTGGGTCACGCCGAAATCGGCGGCCACGCTCATCAGCGAATAGGCATCGTTCTTCGACAGGCCGACCTGTTCATTGAGCAGGTGGAGCATGTCCATCGAGGCGTTCTTCATCGCCGCATCCAGATCTTCGCCAAAGCCGTGGACGATCCAGTGCTTGGGCGTTTCGAGCAGCGGCGAGGGGAAATCGAAATCCTTGCGCAGGATGATCTGGAACAGGCAGTTCAATGAGCTTTCGATCGCCGTGCCGGAAATCTCGCCATCGCCCTGGCTGACATGCGGATCGCCGATGGAAAAGAGGCCGCCCTTGACCTGGCACTTGTAATACATCGTCGCGCCGGCGCCGATGCGCCAGTTGTCGATGTTGCCGCCGTGCAGGCCGGGGGGAATCGTGCTGACCGGCTCGTTCACCGCCGGGGCCACGCCTGCGGTGCCCAGGTGCGGGCGGGCGGGGATGGTCACGCCCGGCAACGCCGGCTGGCGATCGCACACCGGGCAGTTGGTGATCGTCCCCGGAACCAGGTACTTGCCCGGAAAATCATAGGCATAAAGCGCGCTGGCGGTTTGCGTGGTGGGGTCGAGCTGGTAGATCGTCACCCGCTCCTTCTCGTCGAACTCCTGATAGAGGTGGCCCCAGTTGGCCGCCAGGTTGGAGCCATAGTTGTTGCGCGGCACCATCTGGAGATAGCGCACCTCCAGCATGTCGCCCGGCTCGGCGCCTTCCACATAGATCGGCCCGGTCATGATGTGGACGCCCGGCGCGCGGGTGGTGGGATCGATCTGCGTGAAGATCTGCTTTACGCCCTCGTCGAACATCAGTTCGGGCGCATCGCCGGCATGGTGGGTGATCGCTTCGGCATGCACCAGATCGCCGCTCTTGATCGTGAGCGCCGGCTTGATCGTGGGCGAGAAGTAGCCCCAGTGCACGGTCTCGGGCGTTGCTTTCAGATAGTGCAGGGCGCCGGGCGCCGTTGCCGTCCGCTGCTGACCGTGGGTGCAGACCAAACTCATGCGTGTGCCTCGTTTCGATGGGTATCAGGACGCCTTGGTTGTCGGGCCAATGCTGCGCTGCGGTCTTGTTTGCGTGCGCCCTATGACTTGGCCGCGCCCCCGGGCGGGGCGGCGGGGGGGGGGGGACAAAAATGGGGGCGGGACACCAC
>CAYXUN010000080.1:0-18067 GCA_964468165.1 uncultured Novosphingobium sp.
GGGAGGATCTGAAGGTACCTGAGCTATGGACTTCATATCGATCCTGAGCATTTTCGTGCTCGCCTGCTTTGTCGGCTATTATGTCGTCTGGTCGGTCACGCCGGCACTGCACACGCCGTTGATGGCGGTGACCAATGCCATTTCCTCGGTCATCATCGTCGGTGCGCTGGTCGCCTCGGCGGCGGCGGGGTCCCCGCTGGCCAAGGTGCTGGGGCTGGGCGCGGTAGTGCTGGCGTCGGTCAATATCTTCGGCGGCTTTGCCGTTACCCAGCGCATGCTGGCGATGTACAAGAAGAAGGAGAAGAAGTGATGGAGCACGCTTCTTCTCCTTGGGTGGGCCTCGCTTACCTCGTCGCCGGCGTGCTGTTCATCATGGCGCTGCGCGGCCTGTCTTCGCCGGGTACGAGCCGGGCGGGCAACCGCTATGGCATGATCGGCATGACGATTGCGGTGGCCACCACGCTGGTCACCCACTCAATCGCCAGCCTGCCGGAAATCGCGCTGGCCATTGCCATTGGTGGCGGCATCGGTTTCATCATTGCGCGGCGCATCCAGATGACCGCGATGCCGCAACTGGTGGCCGCGTTCCACTCGCTCGTCGGCCTGGCGGCCGTCCTGGTGGGGTTGGCGGCCTATGCCAATCCCGAGGCGTTCGGCATTCTTGACGCGCAAGGATTGATCGAGCCGCAGAGTCGCGTGGAGATGGGCCTGGGCATTGCGATCGGCGCGATCACCTTCTCCGGCTCGATCATCGCGTTCCTCAAGCTCGCTGGCAAGATGAGCGGCGCGGCGATCCTGTTGCCGGGGCGCCATGTGATCAACCTGGGCACGCTGATCGCGATCCTCGGGCTGGTCGGCTGGTTCACCCAGGATCAAAGCGCCTGGGTCATCGCCACGATCACCGCGCTGTCGTTCGTGATCGGCTTCCTGCTGATCATCCCCATCGGCGGGGCAGACATGCCGGTGGTGGTCTCGATGCTCAACAGCTATTCCGGCTGGGCCGCGGCGGCGATGGGGTTCACCCTGCACAACACCGCGATGATCATCACCGGCGCGCTGGTTGGCTCTTCGGGCGCGATCCTGTCGTACATCATGTGCAAGGCGATGAACCGCTCGTTCCTCTCGGTGATCGCGGGCGGCTTTGGCGCCGAGGCGGCCGCTGGCGGTGGCGCGGCCAAGGAGCAGCGCCCGTGGAAGCGCGGCTCTGCCGAAGATGCCGCGTTCCTGATGAAGGAAGCGGAAAACGTCATCATCATCCCCGGCTATGGCATGGCCGTCAGCCAGGCGCAGCACGTGCTGCGCGAGATGGGCGACGTGCTCAAGGCCAATGGTGTCAACGTCAAATATGCCATTCACCCGGTGGCGGGGCGCATGCCCGGGCACATGAACGTGCTGCTTGCCGAAGCCAACGTGCCCTATGACGAAGTCTTTGAACTGGAAGACATCCAGGGCGATTTCGCCCAGGCCGACGTGGCGTTCGTGATCGGCGCCAACGACGTGGTGAACCCGGCCGCCAAGACCGACAAGTCGAGCCCGATCTATGGCATGCCGGTGTTCGACGTGGACAAGGCCAAGACGATCTTCTTCGTCAAGCGCTCCATGGGCGGGGTCGGCTATTCGGGCGTCGACAACGATGTGTTCTACATGGACCAGACGATGATGCTGTTGGCGGACGCCAAGAAGATGGTGGAGGAGATCGTCAAGGCGCTCCAGCATTGAGGGCAACCCTTGGTTGACAGCGCCGGCGCGGCGGGGCGAGAAGGCGGGCATGAAGCCCATCGTTCTTGTCACCGCCGCTGCCGCGCTGTCGCTCGTTTCTGCCGGCTGCGTCTCCAAACTGGCCGAGGGGCGCGTGCGCACCGCACTGGTCGATGCCGGCCTGTCTCACGCCAATGCCGCCTGCATGGCCGAACGCATGACCGATCGCCTGTCGCTGGGCCAGTTGCGCCGGCTTGAGGCGCTGCAGGCGCCAAGGCGCAGCCTGGCTGATTATGTGTGGACCGTGCGCCGCCTGGATGATCCGCAACTGGTGCAAGTGACGGTCAGCGCCGCTGCGCTCTGTGCCATGGGATTGGCCCCCGAAAAGCGGTGAACCGCCGGTGCGCGCACGGTGGATCGCTGCGGTGGGCCGCTGGACCTGGGCAATGGTCTTGCCTAAGGCTGGAACCCATCGAAACGGGACTGACCGGCGGGGGCGCCGGTGGGAGATAGTGGTTTGCGCAAGATTGGCCTTATCGGCGGCATGAGCTGGGTTTCGACCCGCACCTATTACGAGCATCTCAACAAGCTGGTCCAGGCGCGCACGAGCACGCTGTCGAGTGCGCCGTTGCTGATCGAAAGCCTGGATTTTGCCGGTCTGGCCCGGCTTTCGACGGCGGACGAGTGGGCCCATGCCGCAACCGTGCTGGTGCAGAGCGCCAAGCGGCTGGAGCAGGCGGGTGCCACCGCGCTGCTGATCGGCGCCAATTCGATGCACAAGGTCTATGACCAGGTTGCCGCGTCGGTGGGCGTGCCGGTGATCCACATTGCCGATGCTGTGGGCGCGCGGATGCAGGCCAATGGCGTCAAGACCGCCGCCCTGATCGGCTCGCGCAATGTCATGGTCGAAAGCTTTTATCGCAAGCGCCTGGTGGCGCACGGCGTGACCCTGCTGCCGCCGGTGATGGACAATGTCGATGAGATCGACCGCATCATCTATGAAGAACTGATGCAGGGCCGCACCACGCGCTCGGCCGAGCGCACGTTCAAGACCTTGTTGACCACGATGGGCCAGGCCGGCGCGCAAGGCGTGGTGCTCGGCTGCACCGAACTCGATCAGGTGATCGATGTCGATGCCAACGTGTTGCCGATCTATGATGGCACGCGCATCCATGCCGAAGCGGCGGCAGACTGGATCCTGGGCGCAGGGTGACAGGCATGCACGCGCCCTGGGCCTGCGATCCCGCTGCCTCGCGCGGGCGCGAATTCGCGCTGGAGCAGGGTGGGGTGCGCGGCCCGCGCAGCGCGTTCCAGCGTGACCGCGACCGGATCATCCATTCGATCGCGTTCCGCCGGCTGCGCCACAAGACCCAGGTGTTCATCGCGCCCGATGGCGATCACTATCGCGTGCGGCTGACCCACAGCCTGGAAGTGGCGCAGATCGGGCGGGTGATCGCCCGTGCCCTGGGCGCGGACGAAGACCTGACCGAGGCCTTGTGCCTGGCGCATGATATCGGCCATCCGCCGTTCGGCCACGCCGGTGAGGATGCGCTGGAGGCGGCGCTGTCCACCTGCGGTGGGTTTGACCACAACGCCAATACCTTGCGCGTGCTGATGCGCCTGGAAAGCCCCTATGTGGAGCACGATGGCCTCAACCTGACCTGGGAAATGCTCGAGGGCCTGGCCAAGCACAATGGCCCGGTGAAGAAACCCACCTGGGTGCTGGCGGAACTCGACCAGGCGTTCCCGCTCGATCTCGCCAGCCACGCTTCGATCGAGGCGCAGATTGCCGCGATTTCTGACGATATCGCCTACGACAACCACGATATCGACGATGGCCTGCGCGGCGGTTTCCTGACGCTCGACGACCTGCTGGAACTGCCGTTCGTGGCGCAGCAGTGGTACGCGATCGAGGCGCGCCATCCCCATGCCCCGCGCGAGCGGCTGCTGCGCGAACTGGTGCGCGGCCAGATCGGCCGCATGGTCAACGACGTGATTGGCGAAACGCAGCGGCGCCTGGCCGAAAGCGGCGTGGACAGCGTCGGCGCCGTTCGTGCCGCCGGCCGCGCGCTTTGCGGGTTTTCCGAGGAGGTGCGCCGGGAAGAGCGCACGCTCAAGCAGTTCATGTATGCGCGGCTCTATCTTCACCCCGAGCAGGTGGCCGCGGCCGATCGCGCGCGGCATGTGGTGGAAACGCTGTTTGCCGCCTATCGCGCCGATGCCGGGCACATGCCGCCCGCCTGGCAGGCGCGCCTGCCGGCAGCCGAACCGGCGCGCAGCCGCGCGATCGCCGATTTCATTGCCGGCATGACTGATCGCTATGCGATCGACTGTTACGCGAAGATCGTCGGCCAAGTGCCTGAAGGGCTTAGCAATGTCTGATCCGGTCCGCGTGCTGCTGGTCGGCGCGACCGGGCTGGTGGGGCAGGCGGTGCTGACCGCTGCTGCCGGCCGGCCCGGCTTGCGCATGGTCGCCTTGGGGCGCCGTGCTGCGGCCTTGCCCGCCGGCGCGCAGATGGAGCAGCTGGTGATTGCGCCCGATCACTGGCCCGAAGCCGTGGCGCAGGTGCGGCCCGGGGTGATCGTGCTGGCATTGGGCACGACGATTGCCGCGGTTGGTGGTGATCGCGCGGCGTTTCGCGCGGTGGACCATGATCTGACATTGCGCTGCGCGACGGCGGCGCGGCAGGCGGGCACTGGCCACGCGATCCTGGTGTCATCGATCGGCGCCGATCCGGCCGCGCGCGCGTTTTACCTCGCAACCAAGGGCGAGGTGGAGCGCGACGTGGCGGCCTTGGGCTTTGCCCGGCTTGATGTGCTGCGCCCGGGCCTGCTGCGCGGCGCGCGCCAGGGGGCTGCCCGCCCGGCGGAGCGGCTGGGCATGGCGGTGGCGCCGCTGGTCGATTGGGCGCTGATGGGTGACCTTTCCCGCTATCGTTCGATCCCCGCCGCCACCGTGGGCCGGGCCATTGCCAACCTCGCCAGCGCCCAGGCCACCGGGCATTTCGTCCATGAATTCCGCTCCATCCACAGCGCTGCGCAGGGGCTGGGCCAGCCAGGCGGTTGACTTGTGTGGGGTGCCTGCGCGAAAGGGCGGGCCTGTCGCTGACCCGCGCGGGAGAGTTTGCTGCTGATTCGCATATGTGAAAAAGCAGTAACGCCGAAGGAGCAACCGCCCCGGAATCTCTCAGGCTTCAGGACCGCACCGGGTCTATAGCGACGCTCTGGAAAGTGCTGCATTTCCGCAGGGAAATGGGGCCGCCGAAGGGGTAACCCCGCGATGCGCCACAATCAGGGGCGCGGGGGAAAGCTCTCAGGTTTCCGTGACAGAGGGGGCACCATTGGGTGCATCTCTATGCGGAGTTGAAACTTGTGAGTGACACATACGATCTCGCCCCGATTGCGGGCGAAAAGCCGCTTATCCTCACGCTACCTCTGGATGCCTGGCACCGCGCACGCGGTGGCCGGATGGTCGAATTCGCCGGCTATCACATGCCGGTGCAGTACGAAGGCATTCTGGCCGAACACCAATGGACGCGTGCCCATGCCGGGCTGTTTGACGTATCGCACATGGGCCAATTGGTGCTGCGCGGTGACCAGGCCGCGCAGGCGCTCGAGGCCTTGCTGCCCGGCGCCTTCACCACGCTCAAGCCCGGCAAGCAGCGCTATTCGCTGCTCCTGGCAGACGACGGCGGCATTCTCGACGATCTGATCGTGACCAATCGCGGCGCGGATTTCTACGTGGTGGTCAACGGCGCCACCAAGCATGCCGACATTGCCCACATCGCCGCGCGTCTCCCCAAGAGCGTGACGCTGGACCATCTGGCAGACCATGCGCTGCTGGCGCTGCAGGGACCGGAAGCCGCCCAGGCGCTTGGCGCGCTGGGCCTGGTGCCGGCGGCCAATCCGGCTCGCACGCTCGATAGCCTGGTGTTCATGGAAGCGGCGCCGTTCATGTGGAACGGGGTGGCGCTGGGCGTCAGCCGCTCGGGCTATACCGGCGAGGATGGCTTTGAGATTTCGGTTCACGCCGATCATGCAACCACGCTGGCCGATGCGCTGCTGGCTCAGCCGCAGGTCAAGCCGATTGGCCTGGGCGCGCGGGATTCGCTGCGCCTGGAAGCCGGGCTGCCGCTCTATGGCCATGATCTTTCGCCCGATATCGATCCGGTGGAGGCCGATCTCGGCTTTGCCATTCCCGCCCGCCGCCGCGTGGCTGAGGCTGGTTTCCCCGGCGCGGCGCAACTGGCCAAGGCCTTTGCCGAAGGCACCGCGCGGCGCCGTGTGGGCCTGCTGATCGAAGGCCGCATGGCCGCCCGCGAAGGCGCCGAGGTAGTGGCCGATGGCCGCATCGTGGGCACGGTCACCTCTGGCGGCTTTGCCCCCAGCCTGGAGCGTCCGATCGCCATGGCCTTCGTCGAAACCGCGCTGGCCACGCCCGGCACCGCGCTCACCCTTTCCGTGCGCGGCAAGAGCCTTGCCGCCACAGTCGTTCCGCTTCCCTTTCATCCCCATCGTTACGTGCGCAAAGGAGCCGCCTGATGACCCGCTATTTCACCGTTGATCACGAATGGCTTGTGGTTGAAGGCACGACCGCAACTGTCGGCATCACCGACTATGCGCAGAGCCAGCTGGGCGACATCACGTTTGTCGAACTGCCCGCCGTGGGCGCCACTCTGGCAAAGGGCGACAGCGCCTCGGTCGTGGATTCTGTCAAGGCCGCTTCGGATGTCTACGCTCCGGTTTCGGGCGCCGTCACCGAAGTGAACCCGGCCCTGGAAGACGCGCCCGAACTGGTCAATTCCGCGCCGGAAGGCGAGGGCTGGTTGTGGCGCATGACGCTGGCCGATGCGGCCCAGCTGGATGGCTTGATGGACGAGGCGGCCTATGCTGCCCATGTCGCGGGGCTTTGACACGATGCGCTATCTTCCCTTGAGCGACCATGATCGGGGCGAGATGCTCGCCACGATCGGGGCTCCCGATATCGATGCGCTGTTTGCCGATGTGCCGGCGGCGGCGCGCCTGTCTGGCCCGATCGCGGGCCTGCCGGGTCATGCCAGCGAAATGGCGGTGGAACGCCACATGGCGCGGCTTTCGGCCGAAAGCCTCACCGCCGGCCAAGTGCCGTTCTTCCTGGGGGCAGGGGCCTATCGCCACCATGTTCCCGCAACGGTCGATCACCTGATCCAGCGCGGCGAGTTTCTGACCGCCTATACCCCCTATCAGCCGGAAATCGCGCAAGGCACCTTGCAGGTGCTGTTCGAATTCCAGACCCAGGTGGCGCGGCTGTTCGGCACCGATGTCGCCAACGCTTCGCTCTACGATGGCTCGACCGCGTGCTGGGAAGCCATCGCCATGGCCGGCCGCATCACCCGCCGCAGCAAGGCCGTGCTCTCGGGCGGCCTGCACCCGCACTATGTCGGCACGGCGCAGACCATGGCGCGCTTTACCGGCGATACGCTGGTAACCGCCCAGCCTGAACGCTCCGCGCAGGCCGATGACGTGGCGCTGATTGCCGCGATCGATGCCGAAACCTCGTGCGTGCTGGTGCAATACCCCGACGTGCTGGGCCGCATTCCCGACCTCAAGCGCATTGCTGCGGCCGCCCAGGCCCAGGGGGCGCTGTTGATCGCAGTGGTGACCGAACCGGTCGCACTGGGTCTGATCGAAAGCCCGGGCACGTTGGGTGCGGACATCGTCGTGGGCGAAGGCCAGTCGCTTGGCGTTGGCCTGCAATTTGGTGGGCCGTACCTGGGCCTGTTTGGTTGCCGCGAGAAGTACGTGCGCCAGATGCCGGGCCGCCTGTGTGGCGAAACGGTGGACGCCGATGGCAAGCGCGCCTTCGTGCTGACGCTTTCGACGCGTGAGCAGCATATCCGCCGCGAAAAGGCGACCAGCAATATCTGCACCAATTCAGGGCTTTGTGCGCTGGCTTTCAGCGTTCACCTGAGCTTGTTGGGTGGCGAAGGGCTGGCCCGGATGGCCCGCGCCAGCCACTTGCGCGCGGTGCAGGCGGCAACCGCCTTGGCGGCGCTGCCCGGCGTGACCGTGGTCAACGAAAGCTATGTCAACGAGTTTGCCATCACCCTGCCGCGCCCGGCGGCCGAAGTGGTGGATGGGCTGGCGGCCCGCCGCGTGCTGGGCGGCGTTGCCCTGTCGCGGCTGGTGCCGGGGCAGGCGGATCTTACCCATGTGCTGCTCGTCGCCACCAGCGAACTGACGAGCGATGAAGACATCGCGGCCCTGTGCGCCGCGCTTGCGGAGGTACTGGCATGACTGTTCTGAACCCCGCCGGGTGGCGCCCCGAACTGGGCGACCGCATTCCTGCCGCGCTGGAAGCGCCCGAAACCGTGACCGGCAACCGCGCGCTGCACCTGGAGGAACCGCTGCTGTTCGAAGTGGGCCGGATGGACCACTGCGGCGTCGACTTCGACGAGGTAGCAGGATCGCCGCTCGCTGGCCTCGCCCTGCGCGCGGCCCCGGTGGACCTGCCGGGGCTGAGCGAGCCGGAGGCCGTGCGCCACTACACTCGGCTTTCGCGCCAGAACTATGCGATCGACCTCGGGCCGTTTCCGCTTGGCAGCTGCACGATGAAGCACAACCCGCGCCTGGATGAAAAGGTCGCGCGGATGCCCGGCTTTGCCGATGTGCACCCGCTGCAACCGGTAGGCACGGTGCAGGGCGCGCTCAAGGTGATCGACCAACTGGCCGACTGGCTGGTCAAGCTGACGGGCATGGCGGCCGTGGCGATGACGCCCAAGGCCGGCGCGCATGGCGAGCTGTGTGGTCTTCTCGCGATCCGCGCCGCGCTCGATGCGCGCGGTGACAAGCGCGAGGTGATCCTGGTGCCCGAAAGCGCGCATGGCACCAACCCGGCTACCGCCGCCTTTGCCGGCTTCCAGGTGGAGGCGATCCCCGCCACCGACGATGGCCGCGTCGATACCGCCGCGCTGATCGGCAAGCTTGGTCCGCACGTGGCGGGGGTGATGATCACCAACCCGAACACTTGTGGCCTGTTCGAGCGTGATCTCAAGACCATTGCCGATGCCGTGCATGCCGCTGGGGGGTATGTCTATTGCGATGGCGCCAATTTCAACGCGATCGTCGGCCGGGTGCGCCCGGGTGACCTTGGCGTGGATGCGATGCACATCAACCTGCACAAGACCTTTTCCACGCCGCATGGCGGCGGCGGGCCGGGTGCGGGGCCGGTGGTGCTGTCAGAAGCGCTGGCGCCGTTTGCCCCGCTGCCGTTCGTCAAGCCCGGCGCCGATGGCATGCTGCGCCTGGTGGAAGAGGCCGACGGCGCCAGCGAGGCGCCCGAGGCGTTCGGCCGCATGTGCGCATTCCATGGCCAGATGGGCATGTTCAGCCGCGCGCTGGCCTATATCCTGAGCCACGGCGCCGATGGCCTGGCCCAGGCTTCGGGCGATGCCGTGCTCAATGCCAACTATGTGCTGCGCCGGCTGGAGAACGTGCTTCACGCGCCGTTCGCCGCGGCCGGTCCGTGCATGCACGAGGCGCTGTTCAGCGACGATGGCTTTGCCGATGGCTTTGCCACGTTGGATCTGGCCAAGGGCCTGATCGACGAGGGCTATCACCCGATGACGGTCTATTTCCCGCTGGTGGTGCACGGCGCGATGCTGGTCGAACCGACCGAGACGGAAAGCAAGGCCGGCCTCGATCAGTTCATCATGGCGATGGAAAGCCTGGGCGCCCGTGCCCGGGCGGGTGATCCCGCGCTCAAGAGTGCCCCGCACTTTGCCCCGCGCCGCCGCGTCGATGAAACCCGCGCCGCGCGCAAGCCGCGCCTGGTGTGGAGCGCGCAGGACGCCTGACGCGCTAAAGCCTCCACATTAAAAAGGCCCCGCAAGATGATGATCTTGCGGGGCCTTTTCATGTAGAGCTGGGACGCTTACTTGTGGATCGCGTCCGAGCCGGCCTGGCCGACCGACTGAATGTCCTTGCCCGCACCCTTGACGGTGTTGCAGGCCGCCGTGCCGAGCAGCAGACCGCCCATGGCGGCCGCGACGATGATCTTGCGCATCATAACAATGGCTCCCTTCCTTGTGGGACGAAAGGCAGCCGCAGCCACCTTTCCGAACGCGCACAGAACGCGCGATATGGGGGGCGGTTCCTTTCCCTTTCACGCAAACGCGGGCGTGCCGGCACGAGCGCGCGCCAGCACATGTTCGCGCCAGGCGATGATCAGACCTGCCGCGATCACGATCGGCGCACCGATCCAGGTGGTGGCGGGCGGCAGGTGGGCAAAGACCAGCCAGCCCCACAGCGTCGCCCAGCCAAATTGCGAGTAATCCATCACGATCACGCTGGATACTGGGCCGAACCGCAGCGCGGCTGTCATCAGCAATTGCGCGCCAAGGCCGGCCACGCCAATGCCGCCGAGCATGAGCCAGCCCAGCGCATCATGGTGCACCCCGGTGCGGAACAGGAACAGCGCCAGGAAAGGCGCGCTCATCGCGGAAAAATAGAACACCACCGTCAGTGGTTCTTCGGTGCGGCCAAGGTCGCGCAACTGGATCGAGACCAGCGCCACCATGAAGGCCGCGCCCACGCCAACCGCCACGCCCAGCGCCGGCAAGTGGGTCTGGTTCGGACCGGCGATGATCACGATGCCCAGCAGGCCCATGGCCACCGCGGTCCAGCGCCACGGGCCCACCCGTTCCTTGAGCAGGAGCGCAGAGAGGATCACGGCAAAGACCGGGGCGGTAAAGCCGAGCACGGTCGCTTCGGCCAAGGGCAGGATCTGCACCACGCCGAGCGTCAGGAACATGCCGGCCGTGCCGATCATCGCGCGGCGGAAATGGACCCACGGCCGCGCCGTGCGCAGGCGATAAAGCTGCCCGCGTGCGCCGAGCCAGCCCAGCAGCATGAGCGCGGGCAGCGTCTGCCGCCAGAACATGGTTTCGGGCAGCGGCATGCCACGCTCGCCGGTCAGCTTGACCAGCACCAGCATGGTCGACAGCATGGCCATTGCCACCAGGCGCAGGCCCAGGGCCAGAAAGGGTCTTTCACGAGACGGCATGGCCCGCGCGCCTAGGCGCAGGGCGCCGGGCGTGCAAGACCTGTCGATCACGGGGTTGCATCGCGCCCGCACCGCGGCCATGGCGCCGACATGATCGAACGGTGGCGCGCGATGGATTGGCAGCAGGTGTGGCAGGGGCCGTGGCAAGCCGTGGCGGCGGTGGGCGGCCTGTTGCTTTTGGTGGCGATCGTGGCGCTGGTGGCCGAACGGCGCCGCAGTGCGCGCCGCGATCTCGATCGCGTCGGCTGCATGCCGTGGACGATGATCTATGCGCTGTGCTTTTTCATGGCCTGCGTGCTGTTGGGCGGCGCCTTGCGTGCCGCCCTCGCAAGCTGAGGATCAGAGGCAGGCTTCGAGGAACGCCTGGTCAAAGCCGAATTGGCGGGCCTTTTCCAAGGTATAGGGGCGCAGGCCGGACGGGCGGAATTCGCCGATGATCTTGCCTCTTCGGTTTCGTCGAGATATTCGAACTTGAACAGTTCCTGCGTCACGATCACGTCGCCTTCCATCCCGATCACCTCGGTGATGTTGGTGGTACGGCGCGAACCGTCGCGCAGGCGCTTGACCTGAACGATCAGATCGACGCTTTCGGCGATTTGGCGGCTGATCGCTTCCTTGGGGATCTTGATGTCACCCATCAGGATCATGTTTTCCATACGGCCCAGGCATTCGCGCGGGCTGTTGGCGTGGAGCGTACACATCGAGCCATCGTGGCCGGTGTTCATCGCGGCCAGCAGGTCAAAGCATTCCGCGCCGCGAATTTCGCCCAGGATGATACGGTCAGGGCGCATACGCAGCGCGTTCTTGACCAGATCGCCGATGGTGATCGCGCCCTGGCCTTCCAGGTTCGGGGGGCGGGTTTCCAGCGGCAGCCAGTGCGGCTGTTGCAGGCGCAGTTCGGCCGCGTCTTCGATGGTGAGCACGCGCTCGCCAGGGTCGATCATCTTGGACAAGGCGTTGAGCATCGTGGTTTTACCCGAGCCCGTGCCCCCTGAAATAACGATGTTCATGCGGCACGCACCGGCGATTTTGAGCGCCGTGCACATCTTGTCGCTCATCGAGCCGAAATCACGCAACATGTCGAGCGTGATTGGCTTTTCGGAAAACTTACGAATGGAGATCGCCGTGCCGCGCAGGCTGAGCGGCGGCACGATGACGTTGACGCGGCTGCCATCCTTGAGGCGGGCGTCGGCCAGCGGGGTGGTCTGGTCGACGCGGCGGCCGACCTGGTTGACGATGCGCTGCGCGATCTGGAACAGGTGGCTTTCATCGCGAAAGCGGATTGGGGCGAGCTGCAGCTTGCCCTTCTTTTCGATGTAGGTCTGTTCCGGCCCGTTGACCATGATGTCGGACACGTCGGGATCGTTGAGCAGTTCCTCGAGTGGCCCGAACCCGAGCAGCTCGTCGATCAGCACCTTTTCCAGCGCGAACTGCTCGCGCCGGTTGAGCGTCACTTTCAGTTCGGCCAGCACTTCCATGATGATCGGGCGGAATTCTTCCGACAGTTCATCCTTGGTCAGCGTCGCGGCGGCTTCGGGATCGACACGTTCGAGCAGGCGCGGCAGCACCTGTTCCTTGATCTTGTGGACCGACGCCTCGAACCCTTCGGCCTGGTAGCTGTTGTCCACCACGCCGTTGATGCGATCAGCCAGACGGCTCATGGCGTCGGCGTGCTTGCCGCCCATGTCGTCGTTGGCGCCGGGCAGTGGCACGCCGGGCAGGGCGCCCGGTTCGGCAAGGCCGGCCGGAGATGCGGCTTCGCCGGCTTTCATCGGCCGGGCCACGCCGAACGAGGGGCGCGCGGCACTCGCTCCACCCAAACCTGTCTTCCGGCCAAAAGCGCTCATGCGTCTTTTCCTGTCAACTCGTTCTTCCGGGGCCGTAGCCCGACAATGGTCAGGAACGGCTTTGCAGACGTAGTGAATACGGGGGAAACCTTCAGGATTCCCTAAAAACGGACGAAAGGCCGCAACGGCGTGGTGCAGGGCGGCGCCGGCTCGCCACGCGGCGGCAATCCTTCGCCAACTCTATAGAAATGAAAGGCTTGGCCATCCAATCCGGCGGGCACTTCGCCGATCCGGCGAATCAGCGGCGGCATGTCGGGCAGGGAAAAGTCACTCAGGAGATAAAAGCTGCCCTCGTGTTTCGCCGTGGCTGCCAGCACGCGATAGAATTGCGCGCCATCGACCAGCTTTTGCGGTTCGGGATTGTTCCAGCGGGTAAAGCTTTGTGCGCAACGCTTGCCCAGCCGCTGAAACGGCATGCCGCTCAACCCCGAAATTCCCTCGCCGGCGCTTTCGGGAAAGGCGAGCCAGCGTTGCTGGGTGAGGCCGTGCGATGTGATCCAGGCGGCGGCAGGGTCGCTGTTGTTGAACGGCATCGCGAGAGCCGCCACCGCCATGAACACGCCACACCCGGCCGTTAGCCACAGCCAGCCGCGCATCCACACGCCCGGCCCGGCGCCGCCGCGCAGGGCATCGCGCCAGACCATCGCCACGAGCAGCAGCGTGCAAAGCATCAGATGGCGGATCGACAGGGCATAGACCGCCAGGCTGAACACCAGGGTAAAGCCAACGAAAGCGGTCAGCACCACGCGGTCGGCCCGGCGGCCGCGCAATTGCGTCCAGGCCATCGCCGCCAGTGCGAACAGCGCGATCGCGCCGAGCAGCGCCGGGGGTGGCTGGTCCCATTCCGGGCGCAGGCCGTGCCATTGCAGCGGCAAGCCCTGCGCGCTCATCCCGGCCAGCCAATCGACCAGGCGCGCCAGCGGGCCATGCTGCGTTATGGCCGGGGCAACGTCGGGCGCGGGGCGCACCCACCATGCCGCCAGCAGGCCCGAGGCGATCCATCCGCCAAGCCAGCCCAGAGGCGCGCGGCGTTCTGCCCAGCGCCAGCCGACGAACACGAACGACAGCACCCCGAACAGGAAATCGCACTGCGGCAACAAGATGATGAAGGGCCAGGCCCACTGGCCGCGACGCCACAATGCCAAGGCGAGGAACACGCATACCGCGCCCAGCGTGAGGCTGCGCGACACGGTGAGGAATTCGAACAGCACGAATTCCGACAGCGCCACGCACAAACGCTGGCTGCGCGCAAACGGTGCGCCGAGCAGGATGGCGAGTTGCCCCGGGATCGCGATCAGCGCGGCGGCGACCGGCAAGGTAAGCGCGGGCGCGGGCAGGGCATGCGCCAGGCCACGCAGGATCGCGTACCACAGCGGCGGATGCCCTTCATAGCGCAGCGCGGCAAGCAGATCGGGCCATGTTGGCGTCTGCACCGCGATCAACACGGCCTGCCATTCGTCCAGCCATGGCTTGTGGGTGATGATCAGCAGGATTTGCAGGGCAATGACCGCGCAAATCGCGCCGGACCACGCGACGGTCGTGGCCAGCGCCGCGTTGACGGCGCGATCCATCGCGCGCGTCGTTCGGGCAATCCCGGCCAGGGTCCGTGCCAGCAACGGCGCCCGCGCGCAAAGCCAGGGTGCGATCGTGTCGCCGCCGTGGATCTGCGTCATTCCCCGTCTGCCCCTTGTTGCCCGTCGCTATGGCTGGGGCGGGAATAGAAGGATGGAGGCCAAGGAATGGTTAACGTGCGCTTGCCCGCCGCGGGCATGAACGTGAACGGGGCTGCACCGTCTGGCGATGCAGCCCCGTTCCCAATCTTCCCGGACGTGGCGACGCGGAGGGACGCGGCGCCAGGTCTTGGGGTCTGGCGTCAGTACGCGATCAGATGCGCGCCGCGAACAGATAGCCTTCGCCGCGGACGGTGCGGATCAGCGCGCCGCCACCGTGGCGCACCAGCTTGGCCCGCAGGCGCGAGACGGCGACATCGATGGCGCGGTCAAACGCTTCGGCTTCGTCGCCATGAACCAGGCGCAGCAGTGCTTCACGGCTTACGACCTGGCCGGCGTGAACCGCCAGGGCATGCAGCAGCTTGAATTCGCCGCTGGTCAGGTCAACATCGCGGCCAGCGGCATCGCGCACCACATAGAACGTGGGATCGAGCACCCAGCCGGCGAAGGTCAGCACCGGCGTGGCGGCAGCGCGCGCGGTGGCGGCATGGCCGCGGCGCAGCACGACGCGCAGGCGGGCGAGCAGTTCGCGCGGATTGAACGGCTTGGCGAGATAATCGTCCGCGCCCAGTTCCAGGCCAACGATGCGATCGATGTCGCTTGCCACGGCCGACAGCAGCATGACCGGCGGCGTGCCGGGCTGTTCGGCCATTTCTCGCAGCAGGCCAAGCGAATCCTCGCCACGGGCCATGACATCGAGGATCACGGCATCGATCGGTTCCTGCGACACGAGCTGGCGCAGTTCCGCGCCATTGGCCACCGGCACGACGTGCATGCCCTGGCCTTCCAGGTATTCACGCAGCATGTCGCGGGTCTGCTGGTCTTCGTCGAGCAGGGCGATGCGGGCATCGTGGGTGCGGCGCATGGCAGGTTCATACCCGTTGGCCGGAGCGGGGGCGGTGATCATGGCGTCGTTACGGGCAAAGCGCATGGCACCAGCGGGATTGGGGCGGAGTTCGGAGTGTGCAAGGGGCATTCGTCAGGGTCCATCAGTGGGAGGGGAGGGATGAGGGACACCGGCTTAACGAGGGGCGTGGCAAAACCCTTCGCGGCAAGTTTCTTTTTCTTGCGGTTCGCGCGGCTTTCCTGCCGAAGACCGACGAGCGCATTTTGCAATCGATTGTTGTAAGGGTGCATTGTCTGTGCCATGGTGCACGCGAAGGGCCGGTGAAGCCCCTTGGGAGAGCGTCATGGAATTTGCCCGCAATCAGGCCGAAACTCCGCCAGGCAGCACGGTGCCGGGCAGCGGTTCCGTGTCTTCCGGATCTGCGCGGCCGCATCTGTCCCTGGCGCGCATCCTGGAAATGAACCTGGGTTTCCTGGGCCTGCAATTCAGCTTCGGCCTGCAGCAAGGCAACATGGGGCCGATCTACAGCTATCTGGGCGCCAACGAGGCGCAGCTTCCCCTGCTTGGCCTGGCCGGGCCGATTACCGGCCTGCTGGTGCAGCCGCTGATCGGCGCACTGTCTGATCGCACCGCCAGCCGCTGGGGCCGCCGCACGCCCTATTTTCTGATCGGGGCCGTGCTCTGCGCGCTCGGGCTGTTCTTCATGCCGCTGTCTTCTTCGGTGCTGATGGCCGCGTCGCTGCTCTGGCTGCTCGATGCCGGCAACAATATCACGATGGAGCCCTATCGCGCCTACGTCTCCGACCGGCTCAATCCCAACCAGCGGCAGACCGGGTTCCTGTCGCAAAGCGCGTTTACCGGCCTGGCGCAGATGCTGGCGTTTCTCACGCCCTCGATCCTTGTCGGCCTGGGCATGAACCAGGATTGGGTCGACGCCCACGGCATTCCCTATACCGTGCGGGTGGTGTTCACGCTGGGCGCCGCGCTGTCGCTGGTGACGATCCTGTGGTCGGTGTGGCGCGTGCCCGAATTGCCGCTGACGGCGCAGGAACGCGCGCATATCGAGGCCGCACCCAAGGGTTTCCGCGCTGCCCTGGCCGAGATCGGCGATGCCATCCGCACCATGCCGGTGGCCATGCGCAAGCTCGGGCTGATGAGCCTGTTCCAGTGGTCGGCGATGTCGGGCTACTGGCTCTATGTCACCTATTCGATCGCGCGGACGGTCTATCACACCGCCGATGCGCATAGCTCGGCGTTTCACAGCGCGGTGCTGACCAATGGCGAGATGGCCGCGTTCTACAACGGAATTTCCTTTGTCACCGCGTTTGCCATGGTGCCGCTGGTGCGCCGGATCGGGCCGGGGCCGCTCCACGCGCTGTGCCTGATGGCCGGTGGCCTTGGCATGCTGGCGCTGCCACACATTGCCGACAAGGCGCTGCTGTTCGTGCCGGCGGTGGGCGTCGGCCTTGCCTGGGGCAGCATCATGGGCAATCCCTATGCCATCCTCACCAATTCCATCCCGCCGGCCCGCACCGGGGTCTATATGGGCATTTTCAACATGATGATCGTGATCCCCATGTTGCTGTTCGCAGTGGTGATGAGCGAACTGGACCTGGGCTTCATCAAGCTGGGCCTGGGCGTCTATGCCCACGTGCTGCACGGCGATCCGGGCAACATGCTGTCGCTGTGTGGCGCGCTGTTGATCGCGGCGGCGCTGTCGGTGCTGTGGGTGCGTGAAGGGCGCGCCCATGCCGTGGCCCAGGCCCAAGCGCTGGCATGAGCGGCATGAACGGCATGATTGCCTTGACCAGCGGCGACGCTGCGATCGTGCTGGAGCCGCGCGTGGGCCGCGCGCCGGCCTGGCGCCATTGGGGCGCTGCGGTTGATACCGCTGGCCTGCCGCCGCTGGCCGAAACGCGCGGCGCCGCATCGTTCTCCTTCGATGAAGACGTGCCGCTCGATAGCGCGCCGCTAGGCGGCATGGGCTGGTTCGGCCCGGTGGCGGTGGAACTGCGTGATGCAAGCGGTGCCGGCATGGTCGTGTCGTGGACCAACAGCGATGTTGCCCGCACCGACGACGGGGTGGTGATCTGCCTCGATGATGCGGTGCAGGGCGTGCGCCTGGTGCAGACGATCGCTGCCGATGGCCTTGGTGGCTTTCGCCTGGGTGCCACGCTGACCAACACCGGGCCTGCGCCGATCCAGCTCGATTGGCTGGCCAGCGCCGTGCTGCCGCTGCCGGGCGACGCCGCGCAGCTGGTTTCCTGGCGCGGGCGGCACAATGCCGAACTGGTGGAAAAGGTCGAGCCGCTGCCGGCGCATGCCTGGCAGCGCGAAGGGCGGCGCGGCATTGCCGGCCATGGTGGCCCGGCCGGGCTGTTCGTGCTGGGCGAGGGGGCAGGGCATGCCATGGGCCCGGTTCACGCGCTGCAACTGTGCTGGTCGGGCGACAGCCTGATCCGGGTGGAGCGCGATGACGAAGGGTTCTTCATCGCGTTGGCCGGCGCGCGCCTGGCGCCGGGCGAGGTGGTCCTGGCCCCTGGCGCGAGCTGGGCGGCGCCCGAACTCTTGGCTGCCTGGTCCAGCCATGGGCGCAACGGCGCCACGGCCGTGTTCCATGCGGCCGTGCGCGCCATGGTGCGCTGGCCGGGCGGCGCCATGCCGCCGCGCAAGGTCCATCTCAATTCGTGGGAAGCCTGCTATTTCAATCATGACGAGGCGCGCATCCTTGCCTTGGCGCAAGCCGCCGCGCAGATCGGCATAGAGCGCTTCGTGCTCGACGATGGCTGGTTCGTCGGGCGCAACGACGATACCGCCGGGCTGGGCGATTGGACGCCCGATCCGGCCAAGTATCCGCAGGGGCTGGCGCCACTGGCACAGCAGATCATCGCCACCGGCATGG
>CAYXUN010000081.1:0-17444 GCA_964468165.1 uncultured Novosphingobium sp.
CGCCGTTGCCGCCGCCACCGCCGACCGATTGCGCCACGATGCCCAGTGCGTTGCTGCCGTTGGTAATCACGCTGGCCGGGCCGCTCATCACCACCACGCCGCCATTGCCGCCCGCGCCGCCGCTGCCGCCGATCGCCATGCTGGAGCCGCTGCCAAAGCTGACCGTATCGGCAAAGCTGAAGCCGCCATTGCCGCCGCCGCCGCCGATCGATTGCGCCAGCACGCCGATGGAACGGTCACCCGCCGTGGTCACCGACCCCTGGCTGCCCGACGGCGCCGAGAAGCTGACGGTGACCGCCCCGCCATCGCCCGCGGCGCCACCGGTCCCGCCAATGGCCAGGCCGCTGAACAGGCCGATCGTGCCGGCGGCCCCGCCGTTGCCGCCACCGCCGCCAACCGATTGCGCCAGAATGCCATAGGAATCGGCGCCGCCGGTGGTGATCGCACCGCTTTGCGTCACAACGACCTGGCCGCCGGTGTTGGCGCCGCCACCGCTGCCGCCGACCGTCAGGAACACGCCGCCCGACGAACCGCCGTTGCCACCGCCACCGCCGATCGATTGGGCGGTAATGCCGTTGGATTGCACGCCGTGCGTGGTGATCGTGCCGCTGTTGCCCACCGACACACTGCCGCCAACCGCACCGCCGCCACCACTGCCGCCGATCGAGACAAGCCCGGCGCCAAAGCCGGCATCCCCGCCGCCGCCACCGACGGACTGGGCAAAGATGCCCTGGGTGGTGATGGTGCCAAGATTGCTGACGCTGACCGCGCCGCCCGAATTGGCAGAACCGCCCGAGCCGCCCAGGCCCACCGCGCCCACGCCAAAGCCGCCCGAGCCACCGCCCCCGCCGACCGACTGCGCATAGATGCCGGTGGAGCCATTGCCCTGGGTATAGATCAGGCCCGCGGCATATTGCGTTGCTGAAACGTCGCCACCGGCGCCGCCTGAACCGCCACTGGCACCGAATGCAACCAGGCCGACGTTGCCACCGGCCGAACCACCGCCGCCGCCGATCGACTGCGCGACGATGCCGCGCGAATCCACGCCTTGCGTGCTGATCCCGGCGGCGCTGGTCACCGTGACCTGCGCACCGTTGCCACCGCCGCCGCCGCTGGCGCCAATGCTGGCAAAGCCAACGCCGAGCGCGGCATTGCCGCCGCCACCGCCAATGGACTGGGCCAGGATCGCATCCGAGAAGTCGCCCAGCGTTGCCACCTGTGCGCCGCCATAGGCGTTGATCGCGGCGCTGGACGCTTGCCCGCCGACGCCGCCGCCCGAGCCGAGCGTGACGATGCCGATCTGGGTGCCGCCCGATCCGCCACCGCCGCCGATCGATTGCGCCAAAAGGCCGGTGGCAGAATTGCCCACGGTGTTGGTGATCGAGGTATTGGTCGCGGTGAGCGCGACGTTGCCGGCGTTGCCCCCGGCGCCGCCGTTGTTGCCGAGCGCGACGATAACCACGCCGCTGGTCCCGGCGTTGCCACCAGTGCCGCCAATGGATTGCGCCTCGACGCCGATCGAGCCGGCACCAATGGTTTGCACCTTGCCGCGCGTGGTCACCGAGACATCGCCGCCATTGCCGGCCACTGCCCCGTTGCCGCCACCGGTGATCGAGACATAGCTGCTGCCGCCGTTGCCGCCGTTGCCGCCCACCGATTCGCCCAGGATGCCCACGGCGTTCGCGTCGGCCGTGAAGATGGTCGCGGCGCTGTCCACGGTCACCGGGCCGCCGTTGTTCGCCCCGCCACCCGTGCCGCCACCGCCCGTGGTCAGATAGCCGCTGCCGCCCTTGCCGCCCTGCCCCCCGGCGCTTTGCGCAAAGATGCCATAGACCCCATCGCCGCTGGTGGTGATGCTGGTTGGCGCGCCAACCGTCAGGTTGACCACGCCGCCGGCGCCAGCTTTGCCGCCGGGCTTTCCGCCGCCTGAGATGTTGAGATAGGAATTGCCGCCGTTGCCACCGTTGCCGCCGATGCTGGCGACATAGATCCCGGCGGAAACGCTGTTACCGTCGGCCACCTTGGTGACCGTGGGGATCGTCACGTTGACCGTGTTGGTCGGCCCGTTCTTGCCCGGCGCCCCTGCCGCCGCAGGGACGATGATGGCGCCGTCGTGGCCATTCTTGCCATTGCCGCCCTTTTGGATGCTGACGAAGGCATTCTGGTCACCCGATGCCGGGACGTAGCTGATTACCGTGTCGGGGCCGGTGGTCGGATTGGTCGGGATCGGCACCGCAACCGAAAGCTGTTCTTGCTGACCCGTGAGGGAGTTATCAAGATACAGAGTTGTAACGCCATCAATGCCATTTTTATCTTTGACGGCCTGATAGCCAACTACAGTATAGGTGATGCCATTATAAACAAATTGATCACCGGGGCTTTGCGCGGTGGTGATATAGTATCCGTTCGCAGTCTGAACTGTAAACGAATTGACGACCGCGGTGATGGCATCATAGGCCTGCAGCGCCGGGTTATAGATCACATCGCCGACTTTGTAAGTCGGACTTGCCGCATGCGCCGCCGCTGGTGCAGCCATGGCGATCGTGGCCAGCACGATCGGGGCCATCATGCGCGCATTGTTGGCCAGCAGTCCGGCAACGACTGCCTTTTTACGAGTATAGCGCATGTTTTGCCCCTGATCCGCGTTAACTATTCCCGAACCTTTTGGCGGGAAATTGCAGAGGGATTAGGCGCGGCGCATAGTCGCCTCAATCCGGTCAAATTGACCGGTCAATATTGACTGGTCCGCCTGTTTGCGGCGATGCTTTCCAGCTTATGCATTAACCACTCGCATTAACATATTTTGCGCCAAGGCAGCCTCGATCGCGGCCAGAAGGATTTCCGGCCACACCGGCTTGTGCAGAACGGCCAGTTCTTCGCCCGCCGCCTCGGCCACGCGATCGGGGTGGGTATCGCCGGTTATCAGCAGCGCCGGCACGTTCTCGCCCACGGCCGCACGGATGGCGCGCACCGCCTCGGTGCCTTTCTCCCCGTTGCGCAGGCGCATGTCGCACAGGATCAGGCCGGGCCGGCGCGCACGAGCAAGGTCCAGTGCCTCGTCAATGGTTTCAACGGCATCGGTGCTATAGCCAAAGGCGCTCAGCAACAGGGCAAGGCTCCGGCGGATGGCAATGTCATCTTCCACGATCAGGACGTGCGCAACCGTGTCTGGCGCCAGACGCGCAGATTGGTCTGCGCCAGGGGCGGCGGGCAGCGCATCTGGCGCGTGCGCAGGCGCGGCCAGCGCCAGCGCGATCCGAAACACGCTGCCCCGGCCGGGCCGGGATTGCAGGGTGATTTCGGCGCCAAGCAGATGCGCGAGGCGCCGGGCAATGGCCAAGCCCAGCCCCAGCCCCTTGCGCCGATCGCGCTCGGGATTGGCCAATTGCTTGAAATCGGCAAAGATCGCCTCTTGCTGGTCGGCGGCGATGCCGATCCCGGTATCCCACACTTCGACCAGCAGCATGTCGCCGCGCCGCCGGCTTCCGACCAGGACCCCGCCCCGTTCGGTATAGCGAATGGCATTGCCGATCAGGTTCTGCAGGATCAGCTTGACCAGCGCGGGATCGGAATGGACCCAGGCGGCACTGGCAAACGTGCGATAGGCAAGCTGGCGCTGGTCGGCGAGAATGCCCAATTCGCCATCGATCTGCTCCAGCAGCGGGGCGATGGCAAAGGCATGCGGCCGTGGCACGATCACGCCTGCCTCTGCCCGGGAGAAATCGAGCAGCGCATCGAGCATGTCGGACGAGGCATCCAGCGCCTGGCGCGCGTTGTGGACGATCTCCCGCTGCTCGGCATCGAGCTGCGAGCGCTCGAGCAGCGCGAGGGTGAGGCCCAGTGTATGGATCGGCTGGCGCAAGTCGTGGCTGGCTGACGCGAGAAACGTCGATTTTGCGGCGTTGGCCTCTGCCGCGCGGGCTTCGGCATCGCGCGCAACGCCCACCTCGTGCTCCAGATCACGCGCCAGCCGGGCGTTGGAAAAGCCCAGCTGGATGGTGCGGGAGTAGTTTTCGCCCGAGGTGCGGGTGTTGAGATAGGTGCCGATGCAATAGATCGTCAGCAGCAGCGGCGGATAATCGAAGATCGGATCGTGTCCGGGCGTGATCTGCAGCAGGATGAACACGACCAGATCGAACACGATGAAGGTCAGGATATAAGCGAGGTGGATGCGCGGCAGCGCGCTGTAGGTGGTGATGCCCCCGCTCAGCACCCCGCCCAGCGCCATGATCACCACGACGAACTGCGCCGGATTGGCATAGCGCCCGCATATCCACAGCAGGCTGGCCCAGCCAGCAGCGTGCAGCGACTGGGTGACCATCAGGCGCCTGACATAGTGCAGCGGATTGGCGCGAAGCTTTGGCGCGGTGATCAGCCAGCGAACTTCCGCCTGCTCCCCCAGTTTGAGCAGCAGTTGAACCGCCAGCCACACCAGGATCACCGTGCCTGCACCGCGCAGCAACCAGGCCACCAGGAACGACAGCACCAGCGTGGTCAGCGAGCTTTGCCCCAGCACCCCATAGATCAGCTGAAGCTTTTCAAACAGGATCGCCCGCTCGTCGACGAGCGCCGCAGTCCCGTCGGGCCCGGCGCTCACAACAAACCGAGCTGTCTTGCGGAAAAGACCGCTTCCGATCGGTTGTTGGCCCCCAGCGTGCGAAACACCGCCTGGACATGGCCGCGCACGGTAAACTCCGACAGCGCCAGCCGCCGCGCGATCGCCTTGTTGGTGAAGCCCTCGGATAGCAGTTGCAACACCTCGACCTGGCGCTGGCTCAACGACAAGTCCGCCTTGGCATCGTTGCGCGGAATGAAGCAGCCGATGGCCGCGATCAGCTGGTCCAGCGTGTCGGATTTGCAGACCGCCGCATCTGCGCCCAGCGCCAAGGCAGCGCTGGCGGTTTCCTGGCCGCTATCGGCGGTAATGACGAGAATGCTGCTCTTGGGCCAGCGTCGTTTCAGGAACGGTATCGAGGAAATACCCCGCAAACCGGGCAGGTTATCATCCAGTAAAATAAGGGGAATATTGAGGATGTTGGATGACAGCGCCTCTTCCACCGACGCGAAGGACAGGAATTTCACCGCACCGAAATTTTTCTTTATTATCAGTTCGATGCCATGCCTGAACAGCTCATGGTCATCGATCGAAGCGATAGTGAACAAAGGCACTCTGCCCCCCTAGCCCCGGCTTTGCGCCGCTCCCCCGCGCGGTCATTGACACATCCCCAAATCCAACACAAGCGACTGTCCAATCGGGCAAGTTCAGCGATGGCACGCCGCGCGAACGCCATCGCGATGGCTGCTATTCCCACCAATCTGGATGCTTTGTGCAGGAATTGTCGCCGCCCCGCGTTTGAGCGTACAATACGCGCGCGCTCGATATGGCGGCGGCGCAGAGCCTTGGCAGGCTGTTCCTTGTTGCGGCCAGACATCACCGGGTTCCTGCATGCGCATACTGCTTGTCGAAGACGATGCCCCCATCGCCCGCGCGCTGGAAGCGTGCCTTGCCGGTGCCGGGCTGACGGTCGACCGCGCCGCCAGCAGCGAGGAGGCGGAGCTGTTCCTGGCCGCCAATACCTATGCCGCGCTGGTGCTCGATCGCGGATTGCCCGATGGCGATGGGTTGGCCCTGCTCGCCCGCTTGCGCCGCGCCGGGCATGGCCTGGCCGTGGTCGTGCTCACCGCGCGGGGAGAAGTGCAGGCGCGCATCGCCGGGCTGGACGCGGGCGCTGACGATTACATGGCCAAGCCCTTTTCGCCCGACGAGCTGCTCGCGCGCCTGCGCGCCGTGCTGCGCCGCAACGGCACGTTCCAGGGCCGTGAAATCGCCTGCGCCAATCTGGTCTTCGATCTCGACAATCTCTCGCTCAAGGTCGGGGGGCGGGTGGTTGCGCTGTCGGCGCGCGAAGCCGGGCTGCTCGGCCTCCTGCTGCGCCGCGAGGGACAGGTGGTGACCAAGCGCCTGGCCGAAGACCAGCTGTTCGGCGCCAACGATCCGCTCGGCTCCAACGCGATCGAGGTCTATGTCCATCGCCTGCGCCAGAAACTCGATGCCGCGCAGGGCGAGGCGGAAATCGTGACGGTGCGCGGCGTCGGCTATATCATCAAGCCGCGCGCATGAAGCGGCTAGTTCGGCGCGCGGCGACCTCGCTGCTCACGCGCATCCTGCTGGTGGAAGGCGTCACCATTCTGGTGGCCAGCCTGGCCATGCCGTTTGCCGCGCGCACCGTGCTGGAAAGCAGCGTCCGCGCGATCGAGCGCGACACCTTGCGCCAACAGGCCGAACTGGTGGCGCAGCATGTCATCCCCGCGGCAGGCAGCCACTGGCAGGTGGCCCTGCCGCGCGAGGAAATGGCGATCTATGCCACCGGCTATGACGGGCGCGCCTTTGCCGTGATCGATGCGCGCGGGCAGGTTCTGGCGCACAGCCCGTTCTTCCTGCCCGATATCTGGCCACAGCCGCCCCGGGCCTGGCACGAGCAGGCCCTGACCAGCGGGCCACTGGTTGGCCTGAGCGTGCCGCGGGCATTTGCCGGCCAGAACGTGCGCATCGTGGTGACCCAGGACCAGACCCGCCCCGGCGCCGTGGTCGACGACGTGGTGCGCAGCTTCCTGGCGCATTACCTGGTCTGGCTGATGGGGCTGCTGCTGTTGATGCCGCTGGCCAATATCACCATGCTGTGGCCGCTGCTGCGGCGGATGCGCCACACCGCGCGGGCCGCCACGCAGCTGGCCCCGCAAGACCCGGGCGCCCGGCTCGATGCGGCGGGCCTGCCGGCGGAGGCGACCGCCATGGTCAGCGCGATCAACGGCCTGCTCGACCGGGTGGAGGCGGCCCTGGCGCTGCAACAGGAATTTGCCGGCAACGTGGCCCACGAACTGCGCACCCCGCTTGCCACCCTGCGGCTGGAGGTGGGGCGCATGGCCACCGGGCCGGCGCGCGACGAGGCCCTGGCGCAGATCGCGCGGATGGCCCACGTGCTCGACCAGCTGCGCGATCTGGCCAGCCTGGAGCACGATGCCGCGCCCGCGTTCGAGCGGTTCGACCTGGCCGGGCTGGCCGTGGCCGTCGTGGCCGAACGCACGCCCGACGTGCTGGCCGGCGGGCGCAGCATCGCCCTGTTCGGCGCGGAAGACGTGGTGATGATCCACGGCAATCCCGGCCTCGTGGCCATGGCGCTTGCCAACCTGCTCGACAACGCGCGGCTGCACACCCCGCCCGGCACGGCGATCGAGGTCAGCATTGCCCGCCCGGCGCAGATCAGCGTTGCCGACAATGGTCCCGGCGTGACCGAGGAAGAGGCCACGCGCCTGGCGCGGCGGTTCTGGCGGGCCGACCATCGCCGCAGCGATGGCGCCGGGCTGGGCCTGTCGATCGTCCAGCGCATTGCCCATGTCCACCATGGCCGCCTGGTGATTTCGCGCGCCGCAAGCGGCGGGGCATGCTTCACCCTGTCGCTGGCAGAATACGCTTTGCCGTAAGGTTGATGTAAGCAGGCCTGCCTAGGCCCGGCCCGATTTCAAGATCGAGGCCAGCCATGATGGATCATCTTCCCTCCGACGAGCCGGAACGGCCCGTGCCGGTTCTGTCGCGCCGCACGCAATGGCAATTGGCCGCTGCACTTGTGGTGGTCGTTGCTGCCGGAGGCTGGCTGGCGCCACGCCTGCTCGGCCTGGGCGGCGATCCTGCCCCCGCACCCGCGCCAGCCAGCAGCGACGGCAGCTTTTCCGCCACGCAGGCGCAGTGGGACAGCTTGCGCTTTGCCGCGGTGCAGACCGGGCCGCTGGGCGATGCGGCGCAAAGCGATGGCAAGATCGCGGTGGACGATGACCTGACCACGCCGGTCTTTTCGCCCTTCACCGGGCAGGTCACGCGCGTGTTCGCCAAGGCGGGAGACCGCGTGCGCGCCGGCCAGCCGCTGTTTGCCGTGGCCGCCAACGAGGCCGCGCAGAGCGAGGCTGACATCATGACCGCCGCCGCCGCGGTCAAGGTGGCGCAGGCCAACGCCGCGCGCCTGCACGATCTGGCCGCCAACAAGGGCGCCGCGCTCAAGGATGCGCAGCAGGCCGATGCCGATCTTGCCGCCGCGCAAGGCAATCTGCTGGCCGCGCAGGGCCGCCGCCGCGCCCTGGGCAGCATCAGCCATGGCGAGGGCATCGTCCGCGCGCCGGTCAGCGGCGTGGTCACCCAGCGGTTGATCGGCATGGGCCAGAACGTGGCCAGCGCCACCGGCGGCACGGCCACCCAGGCCTTTACCATTTCCGATTTCTCCCGCGTGTGGCTGGTGGGCAACCTGCGCGAGGAAGACGCCGGGCTGGCCCGCCTGGGCCAGATCGCGCTGGTGCGCCTGCCCGATGGCACGACGTTGCGCGCGCCGCTGACCTATGTGGCGCCGATGATCGATCCGGCCACGCGGCGGCTGACCGTGCGCGCCCAGATCGCCAATCCTGACGAGCGGCTCAAGCCCGAAACCTATGCCAGCTTTTCGCTGGAAACCGGCAACGTCCGCCAGGCGCTGATCGTGCCGGAAGAGGCGGTGATCTTCGAAGGCGATACCGCCCGCGTGTGGGTGGCAGACATGCGCCGCCATCGCCTGGCGCTGCGCCCGATCCGCACCGGCCAGATAGGCGGCGGCATCGTCGAGGTGACAAGCGGGCTCAAGTCGGGCGAAACGGTGGTGACGGCAGGCAGCCTGTTCATCGACCGTGGCGCACGGGCAGATTGAGGGAGCGCGAGGCATGAACCCTGTCGTTGCCCTGGCCCTGCGCCATCGCGTACTCGTGCTGGTCCTGCTGGCGCTGTTCCTGGTGGGCGGGGGCATTGCCTTCCGCCTGCTCAATATCGAGGCCTATCCCGATCCCGTGCCGCCGATGGTGGAGGTGGTGACCCAGAACCCCGGCCAGTCGGCCGGCGAGATCGAGCGCACCGTCACCATGCCGATCGAAATCCAGCTGGCGGGGATCAAGAACGTCAAGAAGGTGGAGACGATCTCGCTGTTCGGCCTGTCGGACGTGCGCGTGCAGTTCACGTTCGATTATGACTATGAACAGGCCAAGCAGCAGGTCATCAACGCCCTGTCGCAATTGCCGCCGCTGCCCGGCGGCGCGCAGCCAGGCATCTCGCCCACCAGCCCGATCGGCGAAATCTACCGCTATCGCATCATCGGGCCCAAGAACTATTCCGTCACCGATCTCAAGACGATCCAGGACTGGATTCTGCAGCGGCGCTTCAAGGCGGTGCCGGGGGTGATCGACGTCAACGGCTGGGCCGGCAAGAGCAAGACCTACGAGGTCACGATCGATCAGCGCAAGCTGGTTGCCTATGGCCTGTCGCTGGGCCAGGTGCTCAATGCCATCAACAACGCCAACGGCAATGTCGGCGGCCAGACGATCAACCTGGGCCCGCAATCGGCCGTGGTGCGCGGCGTGGGCCTGATCCATTCGATGGACGATATCCGCGACACGCTGGTGGCCACCCCGGCGGCGGGCAAGCCGGTCCAGGTCAAGGACATTGCCACCGTGCAGGTGGGCAACCAGCCGCGCCTGGGCATCGTCGGCCAGGACAACGATGACGACATCGTCCAGGGCATCATCCTGATGCGCCGCGGCGAACAGAGCCTGCCCACGCTCAAGGCGGTGGAGGCCGAGGTCGACAAGATCAACAACGAGGGCATCCTGCCGCCCGGGGTTCATCTCGAAAAGATCTATGACCGCACCGACCTGATCGACGTGACGACGCACACCGTGCTGGAAAACATGGTGTTCGGGATCGCGCTGATCTTTGCCGTGCAGTGGATTTTTCTCGGCACGTTCCGCAGCGCCCTGGTGGTGGCGGCCACCATTCCCTTTGCCCTGGCGTTTTCGATCCTGATCATGGTGTTGTGCGGGGAATCGGCCAACCTTCTGTCGGTCGGCGCGATCGATTTCGGGCTGATCGTCGATGCCACGGTGATCATGGTGGAAAACATCTTCCGCCATCTCGCCCAGCCAGCGCGTGCCCGCCGTACCGCCGCAGGCATGCCCGATCAAAGGGGTGGGGTCGGTAGCTTCCTGGGCAAGCTGGGCATTATCGAGATGTCGGCGGCAGAGGTGAACCGCGCGATCTTCTTTGCCGCGGCGATCATCATTGCCGGCTTCCTGCCGCTGTTCACGCTGAGCGGGGTGGAAGGACACATCTTTGGCCCGATGGCCAAGACCTATGCCTATGCCATCGTCGGCGGGTTGATCGCCACGTTCACGGTCGCCCCGGTGTTGTCGGCCTTCCTGCTCAAGGACGAGGAAGAAGAACGCGAGACGCCGATCGTGCGCGCCATGCGCCGCGTCTATGACCCGGCATTGCGCTTTGCCCTCGCCAACCGCGTGGTGGCGCTGGGCAGCATGGCGGCGCTGCTGCTGGCCGCCGGCATTGCCATGCACGGGCTGGGCCTGGAATTCCTGCCAAAGCTGGAAGAGGGCAACTTCTGGATTCGCGCCACGCTGCCGCCTTCGATCAGCCTGGAAGAAGCGCAGGGTCAGGTGAACCGCATGCGGCACATGCTGATGAAGTATCCCGAGGTGCAGACCGTCATCAGCCAGCTCGGCCGGCCTGATGATGGCACCGACACCACCGGCTTCTTCAACGCCGAATTCTATGTGCCGCTCAAGCCGGCCAGCCAATGGCCCAAGGGCGTGACCAAGGAAGCGCTGACCCGCCAGGTGAATGCCGAGCTCGCTGCACCCTTCCCCGGCGTGGAGTTCAATTTCAGCCAGAACATCGAGGACAATGTCGAGGAGGCAGCGAGCGGCGTGAAGGGCGCCAATTCGATCAAGCTCTATGGCAACGATCTGCAGGCGCTGGAAAAAACCGCCTATCAGATCAAGGCCATCATGGCCAAGATCCCCGGCATTACCGACCTGTCGGTGTTCGATGCGCTGGGCCAGCCCACCGTCAACATCAAGATCGACCGCGACAAGGCGGCCCACTACGGCCTCGCCCCTGGTGACATCAACGCCGTGGTCCAGGCAGCGATCGGCGGGCAGGCGGCGGGCAACCTCTATGAATACGGCTCTGACCGCAACTTCCCCATCATGATCCGCCTTGCGCCACAATTCCGCCAGGATCTGGCCGCGATCCGCGCCATCCCGGTGGCCGTGCCCAATGCCGCCGGCGGTGTCAGCCAGATTCCGCTTTCGACCGTGGCCGATGTCAGCCTCGTCTCGGGCTATGCCTTCATCTATCGCGAAAACCAGTCGCGCTATATCCCGATCAAGTTCTCGGTGCGCGGCCGCGATCTGGGCGGCGCCGTGCTGGAAGCGCAGCAGAAGATCGCCGCCGAAGTGAAGCTGCCGCCGGGCAGCCGCATCGAATGGGTGGGCGAATTCGGCGACCTTCAGGCCGCGCTCGCCCGGCTGGAAGTGGTGGTGCCGATCAGCCTGGCGCTGATCGTGATGCTGCTGTTCCTCAACTTCGGCTCGGTGCGTGATACCGCGCTGGCCGCCAGCGTGATGCCCATGGCGCTGGTCGGCGGCGTGCTGATCCTGGCGCTGACGGGAACGCCGTTCAGCGTGTCGGCGGCGATCGGGTTCATCGGCCTGTTCGGCATTTCGGTGATGGAGGGCATTCTTGTGCTGGCCTATTTCAACCAGTTGATCGGCAATGGCATGGACCGCACCCAGGCCGTGCTGCATGCCGCGCGTACCCGCTTCCGCCCGGTGATGATGACCTGCATCGCGGCCTGTGTCGGCCTGCTGCCGGCGGCGGTTTCCACCGGCATCGGCAGCCAGGTGCAGCGCCCGCTGGCCATGGTGGTGGTGGGCGGCATCCTTCTCGCGCCGGTGCTGATCCTGATCGTCCTGCCGGTGATGATCGATCTGTTTTCCAACCGCCCGGTGCGTCCGGCGCAAGAGCAGGAGCACACGGCATGAGCGCGCGCCATGTGATTGCGGCCACGGCCTGCGTGCTGGCCAGCGGGTGTGCGGTGGGGCCTGATTTCCATGCCCCCCCGCCCCCTGCGCAAACCACCTATGCCCCGGCCACGCCCACGGCGATCACCGCGCCGGGCGGCGTTGCCGGCGGCACGCAGGTGCTGTCATCGGGCGCGGTGGCAGGCGAATGGTGGCACGCCTTCGGCTCCCCCGCGCTCGATGCCCTGATCGACCGAGCGCTTGCCGCCAATACCGATCTGGCCGCGACCCGCGCCGGGCTCAAGCAGGCGCGCGAGCTGTGGCTGGCGCAGCGCGGGGTGCTGTTTCCCACGGTTGACGCCGGGGCCACCACCAACCGCGTCAAGGGATCGCAATACCTTGCCCCGGTGCCCAACGACTCGAGCTTTACCTATAGCCTTCAGACCGCGCAGGTGAATGTCGGCTACACGCTCGATCTGTTCGGCGGCAACCGCCGCAGCGTGGAACAGGCCCGCGCCCAGTACGATGCCCAGGCCTATCAGGCAGAGGCCGCGCGCATCACCCTGATCAACACCGTGGCGGCCACCGCGTTTCAGTGCGCCGCCCTGCAGGAACAGGTCGATCGCCAGCGCGAGGTGATCGCGCTGCAACAGGAATTGCTGGCGATCACCCGTCGCCAACTGGCCGTGGGGCAGGCTGCCGGGGTCGACCTGATGGCGCAACAGGCGCAGCTGGCGCAGGCGCAGGGCGCGCTGCCGCCACTCGAACATGCCCTGGCGCAAAGCCATGACCTGCTCGCCTATCTCACCGGGCAGGGCGCAGCCGATAATCCCCTTCCGCCCGTGGCCCTGGCACAGGTGACGCTGCCGCGCGACCTGCCGCTCAGCCTGCCGGCGCAACTCGTGCGCAACCGGCCCGATATCCGCGCGGCCGAAGCCAACCTGCACGCCGCCAGCGCCGGGGTGGGCATCGCCACTGCCAACCGCCTGCCGCAGATCACCATCAGCGCCAGCGCCGGCGGCAATTCCGACGGCTGGTCCAGCCTGCTGTCGGCGGCCAACGCGTTCTGGTCGGCCGGCGCGGGCCTTACCCAGCCGATCTTTGCCGGCGGCGCCCTGCTCCACCGCCAACGTGCGGCGCGCGCCGCCTATGACCAGGCCGATGCGCAATACCGCTCCGCGGTGCTGGCCGCGTTCCAGAACGTCGCCGACACGCTCGCCGCGCTTCAGGCCGATGCCGCTGGCCTTGCGGCCGCGCAAGACGCGCGCGAGGCCGCACGCGACACCCTGGAAACAACCGGGCGCCAGGCCCGCGATGGCGACGTGGCCACGACGGCCGAGTTGCAGGCCCGCATCGCCCTGCTTCAGGCCGACCAGGCGCTGGCCCAGGCGCAGGCCGCGCGGTTGAGCGATACCGCCGCCTTTTTCCAGGCAGTGGGCGGCGGGTGGCATTCTCCGGCTGGCTGATCTAGGTACCCGTTATGCACGTAGCATCCCAGACCCTGCCCGATCCCGCCTCGGTCGCCGCGCTGTTCGATGTCGATCTGATCGGGCTGATCACCAGCCTGATCTGCCTGTCGACCGCGTTCGTGCTGGGCACCCTGATCGGGCTGGAACGGCAATGGCGCCAGCGCACCGCCGGGCTGCGCACCAATGTGCTGGTGGCAGTGGGCGCGGCCGCGTTCACCGATCTCGGCCTGCGGGTTGCCGGGGTGGATGGCGGGGTGCGGGTCATTTCCTATGTCGTATCGGGCATCGGCTTTCTCGGCGCCGGCGTGATCATGAAGGAAGGCACGCAGGTGCGCGGGCTCAACACCGCGGCCACGCTCTGGGCCAGTGCCGCGGTGGGCAGCTTTGCCGGCGCGCGCAAACCGGCAGAGGCAGTGCTGGTTGCCGTGTTCGTGCTGGCCGGCAACACGCTGCTGCGCCCTCTGGTCGATGCCGTCAACCGCCGCCCGTTGAGCCCGGGCGAGACCGAGGCACTCTATCGCGTGCACGTGGTCTGCGCGGCGGAAAACGTCGCCACCGCGCGCGACCTGCTGTTCGAGGAACTCGACATGCACCACTATCCGATCCGCGAGATCGAAACGCTTACTGATGGCGATACCCAGGTCGAACTCGGCGCGATCCTGGTGCCGACCACCGCCAACCCGGCCGATCTCGATGCGATCACGGCCCACATCGGCCGCCACGCGACCATCACCAGCGCCACCTGGACGGTCAGCACCACGCATTGAGCGGGCGACGCACGCCTGGTTTGACAGGCATTGCGGATATTGTTGCGGGCCATATATGCTCGGCCCGGCCGCAACCAGGACTGCCCCATCGCCGCGGCCGCTGGAGTAAGCGGAAATGAGCCTTGTCGTGCGCACGCTGGCCGATCGGATTTTCGATCTCGTGCGCGAGAAAGTCGTCTCGGGCGCGTTGCCGCAGGACCAGCCGATCCGGCAGGATGCGCTGGCCGCAGAATTCGGCGTCAGCAAGATCCCGCTGCGCGAGGCGCTGGCCCGGCTGGAGCAGGAGAACCTGCTGGTTTCCCATGCCAACCGTGGCTACTTCGTTCGCGCGATGAGCGCTGACGAGGCCGAGGAAATCTATGCCCTGCGCCTGGCGATCGAACCGGCGGCGGTGGGCCTGGCGGCACTGGCCGCCAGCGACGCCGAACGCGCCGCCGCCACCGCCGCGATGGACGCGCTGGACAAGGCCGCTGCCAGCGAAGCCGAGCAGGTGGCCATGCGCAACCGCGAGTTCCACGTCGCGCTCGCCCGGCCCTGCCGCCGCGTGCTGACCGTGCAATTGATCGAGCGGCTGCAGTTCCTCTCGGAACGCTATACCGTGGCCCATCTCGCCCCGGCCGGACGCGGCGACCGCGCCCATGACGAACACAATGGCCTGTTGCAGGCCTGGCTGGCGCGCGATGCCGCCCGTGCCGAGGCGCTTGCCGCCGCGCACATTACCGGCACGCTGCAAGACCTGCGCCAGCAATTGCATCAGGCCTGATCCCGCCTGGCCAGCGCCGCCGCAGCGTCAGGCCCCGGTGAAGCGGGCCGGTCGCCGCTCGAACACGGCTGCCACGCCTTCGGCATAGTCGGCGGTTTCGCGCAAGAGCGCCTGCCGCGCCAGTTCGTGGTCGAGCGTGCTTGCCACCTCCTGCGCCAGGCCGCGCGCCAGGGTGGCCCGCACCTCGACCAGGGCCAGCGGCCCGTTGGCAGCCACCGCGCTCGCCATGGCCAGGGCCGCTGTGTCAAGTTCCTCTGCCGGCACGAGGCGATCGACCAGGCCCCAGTGCAGCGCCTGCTCGCCCTTTACCCGCTCGGCCGAGAGCATCATCCACGCCGCGCGCTGCTGCCCCACCACGCGCGGCAGGGTGTGGCTGATGGCAAAGCCGGGATGAAAGCCCAGCGCCACGAAATTGGCGCAAAAGCGCGCTGCCGGGCTGGCAATGCGGAAATCGGCCGCCAGGGCCAGGCCCAGCCCCGCCCCCACCGCCGCGCCGCCCACTGCCGCGATCATCGGCTTGCGCCGGGCAAACAGGCGCAGCGCCTGGTCATAGAGCCGGCGGATCGCGGCCAGCCCATCGGGCCCGGTTTCCCCGGCCGCGCCCCCCACCAGGTCTGCCCCGGCGCAAAAGGTCTGGCCTTCGGCGCGCAGCACGATCGCGCGCACCCGGGGATCGGCATCGCAGGCATCGACGGCATCGGCGATCTGCCCCAGCAATTCCACCGAGAGGAAATTGAGCGGCGGATGCGCGAGCGTGATGATGCCAAGATGATCGGCAACCTGAAGAGCGAGGCGGTGCGGGGTCTGCGTCATGCGCGCCTTGTTCCTGATCTGCCCTTTTCCGGCAAGTGTCATCGCATCGGGCCGATTGCATCCGCGCAGCCTTGCGGGCATAGCCCGGCAACCATGCATGATATCCGCCTGATCCGCGAAAACCCGCAAGCCTTCGACGCCGCCCTCGCCCGCCGTGGCGTGGCCCCCGTCTCTGCCGACATCCTGGCGCTCGACGCCCGCCGCCGCGAGGTGGCTACGCGGATGCAGGAGGCGCAGGGCCGCCGCAACGAAGCCTCGAAGCTGATCGGCGCGGCCATGGCCAAGGGTGACAAGGACACCGCCGAAGCGCTCAAGGCCGAAGTCGCCACGCTGAAAACCACGCTGCCGGCGCTGGAAGAGGAAGAACGCCAGCTTTCCGCGCAAAGCCTGGCTGCGCTGGCCGCCGTGCCCAACCTGCCCGCCGATGCCGTGCCCGAGGGGGAAGACGAAGCCGGCAACGTGGAAGTGGCGCGCTGGGGCACCCCGCGCAGCTTTGCCTTTGCGCCCAAGGAACATGCCGATCTCGGGCCCGCGCTGGGGCTGGACTTTGAAACCGGCGCGCTGATTTCCGGCGCGCGCTTTACCTTCCTGCGCGGCCAGATGGCCCGCCTGCAACGCGCGCTGGCGCAGTTCATGCTCGATCACCAAACCGGCGTGAATGGCCATGTCGAATGCGCCCCGCCGCTGCTGGTCAAGGACGAGGCCGTGTTCGGCACGGGCCAGCTGCCCAAGTTTGCCGAAGACCTGTTCCGCACCACCGACGGGCGCTGGCTGATCCCCACGGCCGAAGTCTCGCTGACCAATGCCGTGCGCGAACAGATCCTGCCCGAAAGCGCGCTGCCCCTGCGCATGACCGCGCTGACCCCGTGCTTCCGCAGCGAAGCCGGTGCTGCCGGGCGCGACACGCGCGGCTATATCCGCCAGCACCAGTTCGACAAGGTGGAACTGGTCACGATCTGCAAGCCCGAGGATTCGGCCGCCGAGCACGAACGGATGACGGCGGCCGCGGAATCGGTGCTCCAGGCACTGGACCTGCCCTATCGCAAGATGCTGCTCTGCGCCGGCGACATGGGTGCCACCGCGCGGATCACCTATGATCTGGAAGTGTGGCTGCCGGGGCAGGATGCCTATCGCGAGATTTCCTCGTGCTCCAACTGCGGCGATTTCCAGGCGCGGCGGATGAACGCGCGCTATCGGCCGGAAGGCGCCAAGGGCACCGAATTCGTCCACACGCTCAATGGTTCGGGCCTGGCCGTGGGCCGCACGCTGGTGGCCGTGCTGGAAAACTACCAGCAGGAAGATGGATCGGTCGACGTGCCGGCAGCGCTGGCGCCCTACATGGGCGGGCTGACCCGCCTGGTGCCGCAGGGCTGAACGCCGTGGGGCGGATGCAACGGCACAGCCTGGGCTTGCTGCTCGCGCTGCTGCCGTCTGCATCGCTGGCCGCGCCGCCCGCATCGCCGCCTGCATCGCCACCGCCCTATGAAAGCCCGATCATCGCCTGGACCTATGTGGTCCAGCCGGGCGATACCTTTGCCGCGATTGCCCGCCGCATGGGTGTTTCGATGGCAGCGCTGGCCGCGGAAAACCGCGTGCCGCTGCCCTACCTGATCACCCAGGGCCAGGTGCTGCGCCGGCCGTCGCCAGCAGGTGACGCCGTGCCGCCAGCACCCACCCCCACCCCTGCTTCCCGCCCGGCCCCCGTGCCCCGGCCTGCGCCCCGCCCGGCGCCGGCCTCACGCCCCGCGC
>CAYXUN010000082.1:0-16934 GCA_964468165.1 uncultured Novosphingobium sp.
TCCACTTGAGGATGTAGCGGAAATCGCCGATGCCGCTGGCGGCCAGGGTCTTGATCGGACCGGCCGAGATGGCGTTGACGCGCACGCCCTGCGGCCCGCAGTCGTTGGCGAGATAGCGGACGCTGGCTTCCAGCGCGGCCTTGGCCACGCCCATCACGTTGTAATGCGGCACGACCTTTTCCGCGCCGTAATAGGTCAGCGTCAGGATCGACCCGCCGTTGGGCATCATTTCGACCGCGCGCTTGGTCACGGCGACCAAGCTGTAGGCCGAAATGTTCATCGTCATCAGGAAGTTGTCGAGCGTGGTATCGTAATAGCGCCCGCGCAGCTGGTTCTTGTCGGAATAGCCGATGGCATGGACGACGAAATCGATCGTGTCCCAGCGCGCCTTGAGTTCAGCGAAAGCGGCATCGAGCGCGGCCATGTCCGACACGTCGCAATCGATCAGGAAATCGCTGCCCAGGCTCGCCGCCAGCGGCCGCACGCGCTTGGCCAGCGCCTCGCCCTGGTAGGAGAAGGCCAGTTCCGCCCCCTGTTCGTGCAACTGGCGGGCAATGCCCCAGGCCAGAGACTTGTCATTGGCGAGGCCCATGATCAGGCCGCGCTTTCCCTTCATCAATCCGGTCATGCGCCCTCGTACGCTCCTGCGCCGGCAGGCCAATATCTGTTCGGGTAGTCCTGGAAGGGTGCCCTAGAACGGAATGTGGCCAGCCGGGTCTTCATTCTGGTTTGCCCGCGCCGGCCTGGCGAATGGCCCGCGCGCGATTGTCTGCCTGGCCCAGCATGTCTTGCTCCTCCGGGGTTTCGGCGAGCGCGGCATTGAGTTCGGCACCTATTACCATCCCTATGCCGACCAGCCAGAAAAAGAAAAGGGCGATCATCACCCCAGCGAGGCTGCCATAGGTCAGATCATACGAGAAAACCGAAGCGAGGAGTTTGGGCAACAGGATCGACACTGCCAACCACCACGACGACACGAACAGCGCGCCCGGCCATTTGGGATAGCGATTCGAGCGATAGGCACTGGGCGTGAGCGAGAGAAACAGCAGCCACAGCGCCCCGAACAGCACAAGCGTGGGCAGGAAGCGCCCGGCCGCCAGGCCATCGACCCAGGCACCGAACTGCGGCAGGCGCGCGACGATCACTTCCTGCGCAGCGCCGATCGCCACCTGCGCCAGGATCGAGACCAGGATCAGCACGACCGAGGCGATGATCAACCCGGTGGACATCAGGCGATAGCGCCAGAACGCATGCTCCCACTGCGTGCCATAGGCGCGGCGCAGGATATCGCGGATGGTTTCCACCAGGCTGCTGACGGTCCACAGCCCGACCAGCCCGCCGATCCACAGCAGGTGCCCGGTGCGCGCCTGCACCGAAGCGCGCGCCACAGGTTCGATCGTGGTCGCCACCACCCGGGGCAGCGCCATCAGCACGGTGTTGATCGCGGCGGTGCGCTGGCTGGTCTCGCCGATCAGCGAAAACAGCGCGGCACCGGTGATGAAGAAGGGAAACAGCGCGATCAGCACCATGTAGGCAAAGTTGCCGGCATGGATGAAACCGTCGTTGATCACCCCGGTCCAGATCCGCTTGAGCAATTCATAGGCGCGGGCGCCCGGTCGCAGCTCGTCGCGCACGTCGTGCAATTCGGTGCGCAGGCGGCGATGCAACGCCGCGCGCCGCCGCGCCTCGGGCGAAAGATCGGGCACCAGCGGCTTGGCGTCGGCGGGCACGCCAGGCACCTGCGGGGCGAAGTCGGGATCGATATCGTTATTCATCAACCGGGTAATGCACAAAGGCGCCGCATGGCTCCCGCCCTTTGGGCCGGCAGCGCCCGCACCGGCGATCAGACCCCCAGGCGCGCGCGCGGATTGCGCGTATCGTGCCAGCCGGCCAGCCGCGCCTTGAGATCGGCATCATCGGCCGGCAGGTCGATCTGCAAGGTTACCAGCTGGTCCCCCCGCTCGCCATCCTTGCGCGAGAAACCCTTGCCCTTGAGCCGCAGCGTGCGCCCGCTGCTGCTGCCCGGTGCCACGGTGAGCATGACCGCGCCATCGACGGTGGGCACCTTGACCTTGGCCCCGGCCACGGCCTCTTCCAGGGTGACCGGCAGATCGAGGCGGATGTTGTCGCCATCGCGCACGAAGAACGGATGCGGCGCGATCTCGATCGTGACCAGCGCATCACCCGGCCCGCCCGGTCCGGGCTCGCCCTTGCCGGCCAGCCGCATCTGCTGGCCGGATTCGACACCGGCGGGCAGCTTCAGCTCGATCGTGCTGCCCGAAGACAGCGTGACCCGCTGCGCCGCGCGCGCCGCCGCTTCCACGAACGGCACCTGCAGGCGATAGCTGACATTGGCGCCCTTTGGCGGGGGAGGCCGCCGCCCACCACCAAACCCGCCGAATCCGCCGCCAGCGCTGCTGCCACCCATGCCGCCGCGCCCGCCGAACAGGCCCTCGAACAGGTCCGACAGATCTGGCCCGTCACCGCTTTCAAAGCCGCCATCGTGGCGGAAGCCGCCCTGCCCGCCGCGAAAGCCGCCCGCGCCGCCGAACCCGCCGCCAAAGGGCATGGCCGGGTTGCCATCGGCATCGATCTCGCCACGGTCGAACTTGGCGCGCTTGTCCTTGTCGGACAGCAGGTCATAGGCGCGCGTCACCTCGGCAAAGCGTTCTGCCGCCTGGGGATTGTCCTTGTTGTGATCGGGGTGCAGCTCCTTGGCGAGCTTGCGATAGGCCGATTTGACGTCCTTTTCGCTCGCACTGCGCGCCACACCGAGAATGGAATAAGGGTCTGCTGCCATGGCTCTCTAGCTAGGGATAGGGGCGCTTGCCCGCAAGGCTCGCTTTCAACATGATAGCGCGGCGGTTACAGGGCATTGACCCAAGTCATCGCGGGAATGGATGCATGGCTTCCATACTGCCCGCCTCCGCTGCCGCAGACAGGACGATTTCCCGTGACCGAACAGACCGCCTTTGCACCGGGCCAGGACGCCATTCCCCACGGCGATCCCTTTGCCATCTTCGAAGACTGGTTCGCCGCCGCCAAGGCCAGCGAGCCCAACGATCCCAACGCCATGGCCCTGGCCACGGCCACGCCGGACGGTGCGCCATCGGTGCGCATGGTGCTGCTCAAGGGCCATGGCGCCGATCTGGGGCCGGCCTTTGGCGGGGCTGGCGGCTTTGTCTTCTATACCAATTTCCACAGCCGCAAGGGTGGGGAGCTGGCCGCCAATCCACAGGTGGCGCTGCTGTTCCACTGGAAGAGCCTGCGCCGCCAGGTGCGCATCGAGGGGCCGGTGGTGGAAGTGAGCCCGCGGGCGGCCGACGCCTATTTCGCCAGCCGCCATCCCGAATCGCGCCTGGGCTCTGCCGCGTCGGACCAGTCGCGCGTGCTCCCCTCGCGCCAGGTCTATCTCGATCGCGTGGCCGCCCTGCGCGCGCAGTATCCTGACGGGAACGTGCCGCGCCCGGCGCACTGGTCGGGCTATCGGGTAGAGCCGCGCGCCATCGAATTCTGGCAGGACCGCGATTATCGCCTGCACGAACGCCGCCGTTTCGTCGCTGATGGGCAAGGCGGCTGGACGAGCGCCCTGCTTTATCCGTAAAGGGCGAGGATGACCCAGACCGCCCCCGCCCCCGCTCCTGCCCCCGCCGCTGCCAGCCATGCCGACCTCAATCGCCGGGCCGCCATGGCCAGCAGTGCCGTGGCCCTCCTGCTGCTGGGGCTCAAGGGCTGGGCGGTGGTGCAGTCCGGCTCCCTCGCCATGCTGGGCAGCCTTGCCGATACCGCGCTCGATCTGGTGGCGAGCCTGGCCACGCTGCTGGGCGTGTGGATCGCGGCGATGCCCGACGATCACAACCACCGCTTCGGCCATGGCAAGGCCGAGGCGCTGGCCGCGCTGTTCCAGGTGATCCTCATCTCGTTTTCGGCGCTGGGCCTGGCGTGGCGCGCGGTGACGCAGTTCCTGGCCGGCGCGCCGGCGATCGACGCCGAATCGGGCATCATCGTCTCGGTGATCGCCATGGGCGCAACGATCGCCCTGCTCGCCTACCAGCGCATGGTCATCGCCCGCACCGGCAGCTTGGCGATCAGCACCGACAACGTGCACTACAAGTCAGACCTGCTGCTCAACCTGGCGGTGATCGCCGCGCTGGTGATCGAGCATTACCTGCATCTGGCCGGCACCGACGCGGTCTTTGCCTTTGGCATCGCGCTGTGGCTGGGCTGGGGCGCCTGGGGCGCTTCGCAGGAAGCCGTCGATCAGCTGATGGATCACGAATGGCCGATCGAAAAGCGCGAGCGCTTTCTCGAAGTGGTTGCCCAGCATCCCGAACTCAAGGGCCTGCACGACCTGCGCACCCGCACCAGCGGCAACCGCGATTTCGTGCAGTTCCACGTCTGGGTCAATGGCACGATGAGCGTGGCCCAGGCCCACCGCGTGATGGACGAGATCGAGGAGCAGCTGATGGCCGAATTCCCCGGCGTGGAAGTGCTGATCCATCCCGATCCCGAAGGCCACGTGGACGAAGCCGGCCTTGGCGCAACCGACCTGCTGACGCCCGGCCCCAATGGCGAAAGCCCGGCGCTCGCCGTGCAGGGCGGCCCGGCCGAGGGATAGGGCCCGCACGCCCCGCGACAGGCTCAGGGCAAACGGGATCATGGCGCAACGTTGAAACCCGTTCGGGCTGAGCTTGTCGAAGCCCCCTGAAAGCCGGCGCAGCGCTGATGCCCTTCGACAGGCTCAGGGCGAACGGATGTTGGGTGATTTTCACGTCCTTCTCCTCCCCCTCCTGTTCAGAGGAGGGGGCCGGGGGGTGGTGGAAATCTGGCGCCTCTTTATCCCAATATTCAAACGTTTGCCCTGTTGCTCGCACCACCCCCAACTCCATGCTCTGAAGAGGAGGGGGCGTTTCTTTAACCATGCCGTGGTATGGCACCGGGCATGGGGCAGACATTGCATCGAGCTTGGGCCTGGCTGGCGGAGGGGCGCCGCACGGTGATCGTGCTGTTCGCCGTGGCGCTTGGCCTGCGCGCACTGGCGATTCTGGCGGCGGTCGAGCCGACATCGGACGCCGCCTGGTATTTCTCGCGCGCGGCGATGCTGGCGCAGGGCCGGGGTTATCTGGGCGATCATGGCGCGCCCACCGCCTATTGGCCGCCGGGCTGGCCGCTGGCGCTCAGCCTGGCCTTGCGCATTTCCGGCCCTTCGATCTGGGCGGTCGGCCTGTTCAACCTGGCGCTCTCGGCGGCAGCCGGCTGGTTCACGCTCGATCTGGGACGAAGGCTCGGCGGCAGCGAGGCGGCGGGGCGCATCGCCCTGCTGCTCTGGGCGGTCTATCCCAATGCCGTGCTCTATGTGCCGCTGGCGCTGACCGAAGTGTTCTATACCACGCTGCTGCTGGCGCTGTGCTGGATCGTGGTGGCGCGTGAGGGTTGGGGCTGGACTATCCTGGCCGGGCTGGTGCTGGGGCTGGCCACGCTGGTCAAGGCGCAAAGCCTGATCCTGGCGCCGCTGCTGCTCGGCATCGCCTGGCTGCGCGCGCCAGCCTGGCGGCGGCGCCTGCCCGGCATTGTCGCGCAAGGCCTGGTGATGGGCGCAGCCGCCCTGCTGGTGATCACGCCCTGGACCATGCGCAACCACCGCGCGCTGGGCGCCTGGGTATTTGTTTCCACCAACGGCGGCATCACCCTGCTGACCGGCAACAACGACAGTGCGCGCGGCACGTTCACGCCCGATGACGCGATGGTCAAGGCGCTCGACGCCCGCACCGACCTGAACGAATTGGCCTATGACCGCGAAGCGCGCCGGCTGGGCATGGACTGGATCAAGGCGCACCCGGCCGGCTTCCTCAAGCTGATGCCGATGAAGCTGGCGCGGCTGTGGGGCCCCGATGGCGAAGGGCAGTGGGCCTATGAAACCGGGTCGTGGGCCTATGCCGCTGCCCCCCACGCCTTTCTGGCCCTGCGCCTGGCCAACCAGGCGTGGTACTGGGCGCTGCTTGCGCTGTTCGTGGCGGCTTTTCCCGTGATGATCCGTGCCCGCCGCCGCGCCGGCCTTGGCCTGGTCGACTGGTGGCTGCTGCCCTATGGCATCGCCGCCTATCCCAGCGCGATCGCTGTGGTCTTTTCCGGGCAATCACGCTTTCACTATCCGGTCATGCCTCTCGTGTGCATCACGGCCGCCTGGCTGATCGCGCGGTTGCTGCTGGCGCGTGACAGAGCCGCCGCGCTGCGCTAAAGGCACCGGCCATGTACCCGGCCATCTGCCTCGGCACGCTCACTACCACCACCCCGGCTTGCCGGGGGTGGGATCGCCTGCGCGCCTGATCGGCGCCCGCGCGAAGCCACCGCCCCGGTTCGGGCGGAACGGCATCTTCCTCCCGGATCACGCCATACCCGAGATGCCGCCCCTTTTTCCGCCGCGGCACTTGTGCCATGGCCCGCGCCATATCCCGTAAGAGAGATCCGATGTCAGACCTGCTCAAGATCACCCTGCCCGATGGCTCGCTGCGCGAAGTGGCGCCGGGCACCACGCCGGCCGATATTGCCGCCGCGATCGGCCCCGGCCTGGCCAAGGCCGCGATCGGTGCGCGCGTGAACGGCGAGCTGTTCGACATCACCCGCCCGTTCGAAGGCGATGCGCAACTCGCGCTCGTCACCGCGCGCGACGAGGCCGATGCGCTGGAACTGGTGCGGCATGACTATGCCCACGTTCTGGCCGAAGCAGTGCAGGCGCTGTTCCCCGGCACGCAGATCACCTTCGGCCCGGCCACCGACGATGGGTTCTATTACGATTTCGCGCCCGTCCGCCCGTTCACCGAGGAAGACCTGCCGGCGATCGAGGCGCAGATGCGCAAGATCATCGCCGCCGACAAGCCGCTGCGCCGCGAGGCCTGGAGCCGCGCCGACCTGATCGCCCGCTGGACCGAGCAGGGCGAGACGTTCAAGGCGCAATGGGCCGCCGAACTGCCCGAGGGCGAGGAGCTGACGGTCTATTGGTCGGGCAGCGACTGGCTCGACATGTGCCGCGGGCCGCACCTGGCCTCCACCGGCAAGCTCGATCCCAATGCCTTCAAGCTGACGCGGGTTTCGGGCGCCTATTGGCGCGGCGACCAGAAGAACGCGATGCTCAGCCGCATCTATGGCACCGGCTGGCTCAACAAGAAGCAGCTTGATGCGCACCTTCACCGCCTGGAGGAAGCGGCCAAGCGCGACCACCGCAAGCTGGGCGCCGAGATGGACCTGTTCCATCTTCAGGCCGAAGCGCACGGTTCGGTATTCTGGCACCCCAAGGGCTATCGCATCTGGCGCGAGTTGGAAGCCTACATGCGCCGCGCGATCGACGGTGCCGGCTATCGCGAGGTCAAGACCCCGCAGGTGATGGACGCGCGCCAGTGGGAGCAGTCCGGCCACTGGGGCAAGTATCGCGAAAACATGTTCGTGATCCCCGACGAGGTGCCCAACACCGAGGACGATGGCCCGGTGATCAGCGGCGAGGCCGACTGGATGGCCCTCAAGCCGATGAACTGCCCGGCCCACGTGCTGATCTTCCGCCAGGGCCTCAAGTCCTATCGCGAGCTGCCGCTGCGCCTCTATGAAAACGGCTGCTGCCACCGCAACGAGCCGCATGGCGCGCTGCACGGGCTGATGCGTGTGCGCCAGTTCACCCAGGACGACGCGCATATCTTCTGCCGCGAAGACCAGATCGTGGACGAAGTGCGGGCGTTCTGCGAACTGGCCGACCGCATCTACAAGGACTTCGGCTTTACCTATTCGATCAAGCTCGCCCTGCGCCCGGAAAAGCGCTTTGGCAGCGAAGAGATGTGGGACAAGGCCGAGGCCGAACTGCGCGATGCGGTGGCGACCGCCGGCCTCGCCACGCCCGAATATGGCTGGGAAGAACTGCCCGGCGAAGGCGCGTTCTATGCGCCCAAGCTGGAATGGCACCTGACCGACGCGATCGGCCGCACCTGGCAGGTGGGCACGATCCAGTCCGACCGCGTGCTGCCCGAACGGCTCGACGCCGGCTATATCGCCGAGGATGGCGAGCGCCACCGCCCGGTCATGCTGCACCGTGCGATCTTCGGTTCCTATGAACGCTTCATCGGCATCCTGATCGAGCATTTCGCCGGCAAGCTGCCCACCTGGCTGGCGCCGACCCAGGCAGTGGTCGCCACCATCGTGTCCGACGCTGATGGCTATGCCGTGGAAGCGACCGAGGCGCTGCGCGCGGCGGGGATTCGCGTGGAGAGCGACACCCGCAACGAAAAGATCAACTACAAGGTGCGCGAGCACTCGCTGCAGAAGGTGCCGTACCTGCTGGTGGTGGGCAAGCGCGAGGCCGAGGAAGGCACCGTGGCGATTCGCCGCCTGGGTGAGCAGGCGCAGCAGGTGCTGCCGCTGGCCGAAGCCATCGCCCTGATCAAGCAGGACGCCCTGGCGCCCGACCTGCGCGGCTGACCCGCCAGCCCGGCACCGAGCATAACGCGAAAAGGGGCGCGTCGGCTGGCCGGCGCGCCCCTTTTTCATGGCATGGGCGGGCGCGCTATTGCAGGGTTACCGCGCCATCGTCGGAATCGCGGCGGCCAAAGAACTGCATCAGCTGGATCAGCAGTTCGCACCGCGTCGCCAGGTTCGGCGCTTCGAGCAGGGCCTGCTTGGCCGCCACGTCGAACGGGGCGATCTGCGACACGCCGTTGATCAACGACTGGTCATCCAGCCGCGCCACCGAATCCCAATCGACGGCATAGCCCTGGGCATCGGCAAAGCTGCGCGCCTCGCGCTCGAAGCCGGCGCGCTCCACCGCGCTCAGCGCTTCGCCCAGGTCATCGCTCAGCAGTTCGGCTTCGACCTGGCGGAACGGGGTCTTGGCATCGAGTTCGCGCAGCACGCGAAACCGCGCGATGCCCGACAGCACGATGTTGTAGCGCCCATCTTCCAGCGCCTCGACATCCTCGATCTTGCCCACGCAGCCCACCTGGAACAGTGGCGCGCCTTCGCTCGATGTCTGGGGCTGGATCATGGCAATGCGGCGATCACGCGCCAGGGCATCGGACACCATGGCGCGATAGCGCGGCTCGAAGATGTGCAGCGGCAGTTGCAGGCCGGGAAAGAGCAGCGCGCCCGATAGCGGGAAGATCGAAAGCCTGACCGTGCCGATCGCGCCACCCATCGCCATCACCCGAACAGCACGGTGGACAGCTTGCGGCGGGTGCGCGCCACCCACGGATCTTCCAGGCCGATCGCCTCGAAGATCTGCAGCAGGCGGGCGCGCGCGGCGCCGTCGTTCCAGGCGCGATCGGCCGCCACCATGGCCAGCAGGGTATCGGCCGCGCCATCGCGGTCGCCGGCGGCAAACAGGCCATTGGCCAGCGCCAGGCGCGCGTCCATGTCATCGGGCGCGGCCGCCACCGCAGCACGCAAGCTGGCCAGTTCGCCTTCCTCTGGCGCGTCTTCGGCCAAGGCCAGGGCGGCGCGGGCCTGATCGAGCGCATGATCGGCCGCCAGCTTGGGATCGAGCGATTCGAGCACCTGGACGGCCTCGTCCTTGTGCCCGGCGAGCAGCAGGGCGCGGATCAGGCCGGCATGGGCAGCGGCATTGTCCGGCGCGATTTCCACGATCTGGGCAAACACGCTGGCCGCGCGCTCGCCATCGCCTTCGCCCAGGATTTCCTCGCCCATCGCCAGGAGCGGCGCCACGTCCTGCGGGGCGTCCTCGCCCAGCGCGCCGGGCTGCACCGGCAGCTGCGCCAGGATCTGGTCGAGATACTGCTTGAGCTGCGATTCGCCCCGGGCCTGGGTCAGATCGGCCACCGGCTGTCCCTGGAACATGGCATAGACCGTGGGGATCGAGCGCACCTGGAACTGCGCGGCGATGAACTGCTCTTCATCGACATTGACCTTGGCCAGGACCACGCCCTTGTCGGCATATTCGGCGGCGACCTTTTCCAGCACCGGCGTGAGCGCCTTGCACGGGCCGCACCATTCCGCCCAGAAATCGAGGATGACGAGCTTGGTCATCGAAGGTTCGACGACAGTCTTGCGGAAGCGGTCCACCGCCTTCTGTTCGTCGAGGTTGAGGCCCAGGCTTGCCACTATGCGTCTCCACTTTCATTCGGTCCGGTGCAGCGCCGCGCGGGCACTGCTGCGCTCACCATGTGGGAAAGCCTGGCAGTTCGGCAAGGGGCAGTGCAGCACGGCACGGCGAATCTGCACCAAGGCCATCCTGCACGCCGCCCGCCGTCCACAGGTGCATCCACAGGGCGGGCCGGCTTTGTCTGGAAAAATGCAACTTTGCTGTTGCGCCGCCCCCAATCCCCCGTTATTGGCCCGCCTCACCCCAGCGGGATGGCCCTTGCGGCCCCCCACTGAAAACGCCAGAGCGGGCGTAGCTCAGGGGTAGAGCACAACCTTGCCAAGGTTGGGGTCGAGGGTTCGAATCCCTTCGCCCGCTCCAGTTTTCAAGACCTGCACGGCCTATCAACGGCCCGCGCAAACGCCGAGCGGGCGTAGCTCAGGGGTAGAGCACAACCTTGCCAAGGTTGGGGTCGAGGGTTCGAATCCCTTCGCCCGCTCCAGTTTTCTCTATGGAAATCAGTGGATTAGCGGCCTTCGGGCCGCTTTTTCGTTGGAGACAACGCCCTCTGTAAAGCCCGTTGTCTCCATAATGTCTCCAGAAAATCGCCAAGAATGGGCCGCCCCTGGCGTTGGCTGGCGCAGGTTGCGCCCGATCTTTTGCGCCCCCGCGCGGCCATTTCGCCCCTTCCACGCGACCCGGTGGCTGGAGACAATGGCCCCGCCGACTGGAGACAATCGGGCCGAAGCTGGAGACAACGCGCTTATCCGCGACCATGCGCTCGGACCCAGGAAGCCTCGCGGCTGTCGAATAGCTGATGATCCACGCCGCTGCGCTCGGCAACAGCCAGCCGGTCAGCGTTGTGATGCTGGCATAACGTGACGCTTGCCTCCATTGCGGCTATTGCGGTGATGCCACTCCCGGGGGAAGTTGTGCGGAAGTCGAAAGGATATCGAGTCGATGTGGAGTTTGACTGTCCTGTAGTGGATGCAACTCGGCTGGAGCAGGTTCTACGGCATCATTTTGGAGCTACTGAAGTGCGGGTTGCCGTGCGTGCGGTAACGTCCGACAAATTACCTTCCGCGCCGCCCCGATGGGAACCCAATCCAGGGACTGGTGCGCACACCATGCTTAAAATCGTCCGGGAGCGCGGCGTGGTGCGCTGGCGTGACATCAAGCATGTGCGCAATTCGCGCGCCGCGCTCGAACTGCTGCTGATGGACGGGCACCTTGTGCGCGTCAGTCACGGCCTGTTTCGAGATGGGAGCCGACCGCTCGATGCGGAGATCGCGGTGAAGCAACGCGAACCCTATTTTCGGGGACAGCTCGGGACGCGGCAACAAACCATTTATGACGCTCTAGCAAAGCCGGCCACGGCCGCAGAACTTCGCCAGCGAGAGGGTGTCAGCCGTCAAGCGGTGGACCAGATTCTCAAGAAGCTGATGAAATCCGGCCTTATCCGCCGTCTGCCTACACCCGGTGAGTCCTCCGAATGGGTCTATGCACAAAGCGGGAAAAGGACGCTCGACGTCCTGGTGGATCGCGAACCTAAGATGGGCTCGCTCGAAAAGGCGACGTTGAGGCTCATTCCGCCAGTCGGCGGCGCGCGCCGAGCAGCACTCGTCGAGCGGCTCGGCCAGTCGACCCACAGCGCACTCAAGCGTCTTGTCGCCAAGGGGCTTGTCGAGAAGGCTGGGACTCCCAAACGCCAGCTTATCCGGCTCACTCAGAAGGGATTAACGCACAGCGCCTATGATCTCGAAGGTGAGCACCTACCAGGCAACGACGTCTCCGCAGCGCTGAAACCCGAACAGGTGCGTCTCCTACTCGCTCTCGATGCGCTCGGACCAGCCCGCGCACTCGACATCAGCGCCGCAGCGGGTGTCCGGTCAAAGCGGGCTCCAAGCGCGGGTCAGTATCTCCAGCGATTGCGGATGTCGGGTTACATCGTTCAGGAAAGGCCGATGCCGGGACGCGCGCCGATCTATCGGCTCACCAAACAGGGCACGACCGCAATCGCGGCCGCGAAGCTCGCCGGCAAGGCGATGAGTCCCAACAAAGCGCGCCGTGCAGTCGAACGCGATGCTGCGGATCGCGCCCAGCAGGCTGCGTCCAGGCACTATTCATCGCCGGGCCAGGGGCGCACGCCGGAAATCCTCGCGCTCCTCGAATCCGGCCCGCTTACCAGTCGCGAGATTCAGGATCAGCTCAGCAATCCGTTCAAATTCTACCGATCCGTTGGTCTCGCGGCTTCCGATTTACAGAAGCGCGGATGGGTTCGCTGCATTGGGTCGGGCGATCACGCAGCGAAGCGCTGGGAGTTGACGAGCGCTGGCCTGGACTGGCTGGAGGCCCGACGGGCTCAGCACGAGGTGCAGCCAATCGACCTGGCTCCGAGCGAGGCTCATCACCCTTGATCCGGCCCGGCTGCCACCGCCACTTCGGCGGCAATCCGCGCCTCGATCGCCGCCGCGATCTCGGCATAAAGGTCGACGTCCTGATCCGGCGCCGAGATGGAGATCGCGAGCGCATAGCGGCCCTTGTCGTTCATGCGGTTCTGTCCGATGTGCGATTTCCACCAGCCGCCGACCGGATAGATCGCGATCTGGTCGTGCGCGGCAAGGTCGATTGCCGGACCTCGCCACAGGTCGCAATGAAGCGACCCAGCCTGAACGGCCTGCGGCCCGAGCAACCAATAGTCGGTCTCCTGACCGGCCTTTTCCGCCTTCTCCTCGGTCTTGCTCAATCGTGTCCGAAAATCATTGGCCGTCTCGCGCCGTTTCTTCAAGGCGAAGCGCAGGCCGTAGGAGCGATAGGTGTCGGGTCGGGTGCTGGCCCGGCCTGAAAGGTTGGGTTCGATGAAATAGGAGAGCGTCACCTTCATCATCACCGAAGCGTTTTCCAGCGCTTCTAGCGCTGCCTTCGGCCAAGGCAGGGCGTAGAAATGCACCTCGTTGAATACGGCCGAGCGCCCGTCGGCCGAAGCGGCATAAGGTTGAATCTCGGCCTCGGCGAGCAAGGTCACATCATTGCGCGCCGACGCGGCCGCGCGAACCAGGTTGGGCACGCCAAAGCCCATGCTGCGTAGGATTTGCTGCTTCGTGCCCTTGCTGCCCGTCTTCCAGCTACGGCCGGTGCCGATCAGCAGCTTACGAATTGGCCCAGGCCATTCGGCGGAATGAACGGTGAGAGCGCGGTAGGTTTCCGGCCACCGGCCGGGTAGATCGGCCTTGAGTCGCCCAATGAAATTGCCGGCCACGCCCGTCGCGGCGCTGGTCGCCCAGAAGGGCACCAGCGGCTCCGTAGCCACATCCCTGCCTGCCGAGAGCAGCGAGACCGCCGGGTGCCAGCCGCAAAACTGGGCATTGTCCATCATCATGTTGCCGGCCTCGAACAGCACGTCGGGCTTGATCGGCGTCAGGTCAGCCGGAAGGGTCTGCGATCCCCGGCTGAATGGGCTGCGCTCGTTCGGCGCGACCAGCGGAATCAACTCGGGTTCGTCTTGCGCCTGGTCAGCCTTCGCCGTGTATCCGCCGATAGTGAGCGCATTCCAGCTCTGCGCGGGGTCTTCGAGTGCATGATGCTGCTCGACCACGGCCTTGAGCCCGCCGTCCATATTGCCGGTGGCGATCAGCACGAGACGCTTGGGGTGATCCTTGGCGGCGAGCCCCGCCTGCTGCTCACCCGGCATTGAGCCGGCGCAAATCTGATCGACCGCGCCGCTCCAGCTTGATGGTGCCTCCGAAGAAAGATCGGGCGAGGAGGTGGCGATGCAGAAGCTGCGCGGGATATTGGCCCGTTCGATTTCGGCCACGGCCACGGCTGCTTGCGTGATAATGCCATAGCGCGCCGGCTCGGTCGCCGGAAAGCCGCCGGGCGGAAGGAACTTCACGGATTCGACGGCATGGCCGAGCACGACCTGGCGTTGGCCGCTCATAGGCCCAAGCAGGTCGCCATGCAGGACAAGGCTCGCCATGCCCGTTCCATGCCCGCCGGCGCCGGCGTGATCGTCGGTGCCCCAGGCATCGTTCACAGTCCACGCACCGGCCAGCGCGGGAGCGATCAGCGGGTGCGCTGCCGCAACGCCCGTGTCGATCACGCAAACCACCGGCGCATCCGCTGGCGGAGGCGTCACCCGCCCGCAATATTCGGCCACAAGCGCGTGCTGCCCCAAGCTCTTGTCGCCTTGGTCAAGGAACGGCTCGATGCTCTGGCTGGCGCGCCGCACTTCGCTGATCGCGCCGTTGAGGCGGCCGACGAGCCCAAGGGTCGCCTCGGCTGTTCCGAGCACGAATATGACCGAGGTTTCAGGAAATTGCAGCCGGTCGGGATACACGTCGAGTCCCGCCTGCTGCGCGGCCGCCACCACCGCCTCCACGATCGCATCGGGGCGACGCAGCCAAAGCTCCCACCACTGCGGCGCTGGCGATGCCAAGTCCGGCGTGCCGACGACGAGCGTGCGCGCCGCAGCGGCGCGGATCGCCTCGATCACCTCGAATTTGTCGATGTCGGGACGCTCGTGATTGCCGAGATCTTCGGAGCCATAGGCCGCGATCCGGCCGGTCAGGAATGCGCGAGCGTCATCGGGAACGAACACTACCGCCCGCTCTGTGCGATCCTCGCTACGCTCGGAACGGAGGACGACGATCTCCTGCGCCGGGAAATCCAGCGCCGGTATCTTCGTGGCCTTGGCGCGCTCGCTCGGCACCATCGTCTCGACCTCGACGAGAACGCCGCGTTTCAGCCCGTCGACCGGGATGCGGACGTCCTCTTGGGGCGGCGGGAGGTTGCCTAGAGCTTCCCCCAACTGTCCGAGCAGGGCTTCGGCATGGGCATGGTAGTCTTCACGCCGCTCGCGTCGTTCGCGCCGAAGTCGGGGATAGACATACTGCGCTGCCTCGCGCCATCGCGTGATCGAGATATGCGGCTGGCGTGGCGCCGCACCGGCTTCATTTTCGGGCATACCCCCCTCAAGTCATTCCCACCGCTTCCCCACGCGGCCTCTTCTCGCCGACGGACGACGCCGGCGCTTCAATGTCCAAAGCTCTGTCGAAAGATTTGGCGGTCTTGGAGCGCGATGCGCAAATGGTCGGCCGAGATCGACTTAGCCCCTTCGAGGATAGCGTCCTTCACGACGGCATCGGCCGCGCGCACCAGCTCCCCCTGGCTCAAGCCTTCCGTGATGGGAGCGATCGACGCCCAAGCCTTGGCGGTCAGGCGGTAGCGTCCCAGCCGGCGTGAGAGGATCGCGCGCGCGGATTCGGGATCGGGCAGCCGATATTCGATGACTTCATCAAACCTGCGTGCCAGCGCCTTGTCGAGTATCTCGACATGGTTGGTCGCCGCGATGACGATACTGTCGGTTGAGTTAGGCTCCTCCATGAAGGAGAGCACCGAGTTAAGAACCCGTCGAATCTCGCCGACGTCATTGGGATCGCCACGACGCGAACCGATCGCGTCGAACTCGTCGAGCAAATAGACGCCGCGGGTCTGCGCAATCTGATCAAACAGCAAGCGCAGCTTGCCGGCCGTCTCCCCAAAGAAGCGGCTGAACAACGAGTCCAGCCGTGCCGTGAACAGCGGCAAGCGCAGCTCTCCCGCGAGTGCCGAAGCCGTCATGGTCTTGCCCGTGCCCGGAGGCCCGACAAGCAGCAGGTGCGTCGCCGGAACCTGCCCATGATCGCGCAAGGTCGCCCGCTCGCTTTGCTGCCGGACAACGCGCTGCAACCGCGAGCGAATGGCCTCGCCAAGCACCATGTTGTCGAGCTTGGTCTTCGGATAGCTGCTCTCGACCAGCCCTTGCAACTCGCCGCGCGGCCGTGCCAGAGGGATTGGCGCTTGGCCGGTAGGCGCGTTGCCAAGCCGTTCGCGCGCCTTTTGGACGAGGCGCTTCAACTGGTTCGCCTCCTCGGCATTGCCTTGGCGCGCTTGCTGTGCCGCGACCTGGAGCGCTATCGACAGAAATTGCTCTTCGTCCCCAGCAACGTGCGAATTGAGCAGCGCGACGATCTGCTTGGTTGACATCAGCGCTCCTCCTTTCCTGCAAACTGACGGGTATAGGCACCGAGTCGTCATGACAACCGCGCAAACGGCGCGGCGCTCTCATAGTGTAATCAAGTCACCGAATATCGGGGAGAAATTTGTTCAGCTCAGGCCGCGATATTGAGCGAACTGGTAGCATGGGCTCGCAAAGCGCCGGTGGAGACGGGCGCTGTAGAACCGCCCGGCAGATGAACGTAGGCGCGCAGCGGTGATCCTTGGCTTTTCCTCCCCGATCATCCATATGGAGCCGGTATCCCCCGGTGGTCCCTGCCTCGCATACCGCCGGGGCACTTTATTTCCAGCCACAGCCGATAGTCTTCTTAACGCGCTTCCAGCGTGCGGGTTATGCTGTTGTTGTCCTCATCCTATACAGTTTGAGGGGAAAGCCTTCCCCTGACCGGGAGCCCATAGGTCTCCCGCTACCCCTTCGAGCGGGGACACCCCGCAACGCCCCGATAGTGAGCGCGGGGATCTAGGGAGCGCACTCTGGCGGCTGACGCCGCGCAGGGGTCGCGCGTCATTTTCCCCAGCGCAGCACTCTCGCTCTGGCCGGAGGGCACGGCGGCGGCTGGCCCACAGGCCCGCGCGCACGCCGCCGCGCCGGCCGTCCGCCGCAAGGGTGCGTCATTTGTGGCGCCGCGAGCGGCGCGGTGCTTGGGGCTCTGCCCCTGGCGCACTTCGGAGCGTCTTCCGCCCAGCTTCCTCCGCTTCGCTCCGTGCAGCCGGTTCCCCGCGAAGCCGCCCCTCCGTTTGCACCCCCGGTCTCGCCGACGGGCAGGGTTTCAGCGCGGCGCTTCCCGCTGCGCGGAAACCCAAG
>CAYXUN010000083.1:0-16757 GCA_964468165.1 uncultured Novosphingobium sp.
CATGCTCTTGCTCTTGCTCGTACACCGAAACCAACGCAGCGCCGGCGGCCCAGTTTGTTTCGGTGTACGAGCAAGAGCAAGAGCATGGCGCGGAGAATCAACAGCCGGCCGACGCGTCAGCACGGGGAGGGCCGACGAAGGATGAATTTGTGTCTGTGATCACCGGGGTGGGTGACGCGGTGGCGGCGGACGTGGCCAGCAGGTGGCCGAAACCTGGCTCATCCCCCGTTCAGCGCAGATGCGCTGCGATGGGCAGTGGACCGGACCATAATCCCTTGACCTTCATGGCACAGCGGACACAATCGCAGATGATGTTTGCCAGATCCTTTGCACCGGGCCTTTCTCGTTTCCGCGCTGCCGCTTCGGCACTGGCACTGGCCAGTATGGCCGCCGTGCTACCGACCGGCGGAGCGAGGGCCGCCGATTCCCGCTTTGAGCTGATCGGGCCGGATATCAAGGTGATGGTCACCCGCAATGGCCAGGACCTGCCGATCAGCAGCGTGCCCAGCCTGGCCGAAGGCGACACGCTGCGCATCTCGGCCGCGCTGCCCGGTGACCAGGGCGCGCACCTGATGGTGGTTTCCGCGTTCCTGCGCGGCGCCACCAACCCGCCGCCGCGCGAATGGATCGGCGTGGCGCGCACGTGGAAGGACAAGGCAAGCGAGCATTCGCTCAACCTGACCGTGCCCAAGGGCGCGCGCCAGATGGTGGTGCTGATCGTGCCGGAAACCAGCGGGGCGCAAGGCACGCTGGTGGATGCGGTGCGCGGCAAGCCGGGTGAGTTCGTGCGCGCCAGCCAGGATCTCAACCAGGCCTCGCTCGACCATGCGCGCCTGATCGCCTTCATAAACGCGATCAACGGCGACAATGCCACCCACCCCGAAGACCTGCAGCGCATGGCGCCGACGCTGGCGCGCAGCCTGTCGATCAAGCTGAACGAGGAATGCCTGACCAAGGTGGTGGACCAGCAGGCCTCGTGCCTGGTGGAAGACCGCGATACCCTGGTGCTCAGCGACATCCACACCAATTCGCTGACCGATACGCTGACCGGCGCGCCTACCACGCTGGCGCTGTCGCTCAGCACCACGCAGCAGGGCGGTGCCGGCCTCTACAGCCCCTATATCGGCGTGGTGCGCGATCTGGCCAAGCTGTTTGGCGCGTTCAGCAACCCGCAGTTCAACTATCTGCCGACGCTTTCGGAACTCAAGGGCGAGACCGCCTCGCTCAAGCTCAACAGCGCGCCCTCGTTCAACAAGCCCAAGTCGGTGATGGTCATGGCCATGCCGGCGATCGGGGCAGACAGCCCGCCCCAGCTGCGCAATCCCACCAAGGGCCCGATCTGCGCGCCGGGCAATGCCCTGGTGCTGCCGGTGGAAGGGGCGCCGCTGGTCTTTGCCACCCGCTTTGCCCACGACATGGCGGTGAAAGTGACCGCGCCCGACGGTTCGACGCGCGAATACCCCCTTGCCCCGCGGGCAGACCTGGGCGGCTATGCCGTGGTGGCCGATGCCCTGCCGCCTGGCGCCACGCTGACCATGCACATGCACGGCCGCTGGGGCTTCGACACGTTCGACGGGCCCGATTACGTGGTGCAGCGCCCCGATGGCGGGGCCTGGTCGCGCGCTGCCAACGCCACCGGGCCGCTGGTGGCCGGGCGCGACAACGAAGTGATCCTGGAAGGCGCGGCACCGGGCTGCGTCGACGATGTCAGCCTGCGCATCGGCAACAGCGCCACCGGCCGCAGCGTGACCTATCGCGCGGTCGACGCCACGCACCTGGCTGTGACAGTGCCCCTGGCCGAGGGCGAGACCGGCGAAGTGCGCCTCGATATTCACCAGCAGAGCCTGGGCGCGCCCGCCAATGTCACGCTGCGCGCGCGGGCGGAAAGCAGCCGGATCGATTCGGTCGATATTCGCGCCGGCGACAGCGAAGCGATGATCACCGGCCAGCGCCTGGAACAGGTGGTGGCGCTGACGCTGGGCGATGTCGAGTTTCGCCCCGATGGCCTGGTGCGCGACGGGCGGATCGACCGCCTGCACCTGGCGACGAGCGGCAACACCCGCGCCGGCGATGCCGGCACGGCGGCCAAGGCACTGATCAAGCTGGACGATGGCCGCACCCAGACCGTGTCGATCAAGATCGGCCCGGCGCGGCCGCGCATCGACCTGATCAGCCGCACGGTCAATGCAGCGCCGGTGCCGCCCGGCACGCGGGCCTTGCGCTTTGCCTCTGACGACCTGCTGCCCGAGGATGCCGAGCTGGTTTTCTCGGTGCGCGCCGGCGCCAATACCGTGCTGGGCAGCGGCGATGCGATCGAGGTGGCCCCGGCCGGCAGCCAGAGCGGGTTGCGCCTCACCACGGCCAAGGGCCTGATGGCGACTGACCCCACGGTGCTGGTCGCCACGATGCGCGCCAGCGACCTGCCGCCGGCCAGCTTTGGCCCGCTGCGCTATCGCCTGGTCAAGGCCGATGGCCAGCTTGGCGCCTGGCAGCCGCTCGCCACGCTGGCGCGCCTGCCGCGCATCACCGGCTTTGCCTGCGACAGCGGCGGCTCGCTGCCCTGCACGCTGACCGGGCGCAACCTGTTCCTGCTCGATGCCGTGGGCGCCGACGGGGATTTCACCCGCGCCGCCAGCGTGCAGCCGGGCTTTACCGGCTCAAGCCTGAAAGTGCCCCGCCCCGCCGATGGCGCCCTGCACCTGCGCTTGCGCGATGCCCCCCAGGCCAAGGTGACCTTGCCGGCGGGCTGATCGCGATCGGACGTGCTTTACTCCCCCTCCTCTTCAGAGGAGGGGGTCGGGGGGTGGTGGAGACCTAGCCCGCCCGCCTATCCGTCAAAGCGTCTTGATGATCGCCGAAAAATCGCGGTCGGCGTGGCCATCGGCGGCAAAGGCGGCATAGAGCTTTTCCGCCAGGTGCCCCATCGGCACCGGCGCGCCGGCTTCCTGCGCGGCACCCATGGCCAGGCGCAGGTCCTTGAGCATCAGCGCCGTGGCAAAGCCGCCCTGATAGTCATTGTCGGCCGGGGTCTGCGGCCCCACGCCGGGCACCGGGCAATAGCTGGTCATCGACCAGGATTGGCCCGAAGCCTTTGACGCGATGTCGTAAAAGGTCTGGAGATCGAGGCCCAGCCGCTCGGCCAGGCGGAAGCTTTCGCAGGTGGCGACCATGGTGGCGCCCAGCAGCATGTTGTTGCAGATCTTGGCCGCCTGCCCTGCACCGGCGGCGCCAGCGTGGATCACCGCCTTGCCCATGGCCGCCAGGATCGGCTGCGCGGCGGCAAAGGCATCGTCGGTGCCGCCCACCATGAAGGTAAGCGTGCCGCCCCGTGCGGCCGCAATCCCGCCCGAAACCGGTGCATCGACAACCGGATGGCCCGCCGCGGCGGCCACGTCGGCCAGGCGGCGCGCGGTGGCGACATCGATGGTGGAGCAATCGATCAGCAGCGCGCCGGCCGGCGCCGTGCCGATCACCTGGTTTTCGATCACATCACCCACAATCGCCCCGTTGGGCAGCATCGTCACCACCACATCGGCGCCCGCCACGGCATCGGCCACGGTGGAGCAAGGCGTGCAGCCCGCGTCCTGCGCGGCGGCCAGCGCGGGCGCCGAAAGATCGAACGCGCGCACGCCGTGCCCGGCCTTTGCCAGGTTGGCGGCCATGCCGCCGCCCATGTTGCCCAGGCCAATGAATGCAATTGCCGCCATGGCAGCCTCTCCCGTTATGATCGCTTAAGCTTTCAGCGGCCCTGCCAGTTGGCGGGGCGCTTTTCGACGAAGGCGGCCATGCCTTCGGCCTTGTCCTGCGTGGCGGTCAGCACCTGGAACATGCGGCGTTCGGCCAGCAAGCCCTGGTCCAGCGTGGTTTCGAACGCCAGGTTGACCATTTCCTTGTTCATCATCGCCGCCAGCGGGGGCATGCCGGCAATAGCCTGCGCGGTCTTGAGCGCTTCGGCCATGAGATCGGCATGGGGCACCACGCGGCTGACCAGGCCGCCGCGCTCGGCCTCGGCCGCATCCATCATGCGCCCGGTCAGGCACATATCCATCGCCTTGGCCTTGCCCACGGCGCGGGCCAGGCGCTGCGAACCGCCCATGCCCGGTGCCACGCCCAGCTTGATTTCGGGCTGGCCGAACTTGGCATTGTCGCTGGCGATGATGAAATCGGCCATCATCGCCAGTTCGCAACCGCCACCCAGGGCAAAGCCGTTGACCGCCGCGATCCACGGCTTGCGCGTGGCCTTGACCAGCTTGCTCGTCCAGCCTTCGAAAAAGTCTTCGGCATAGAACGCCGCGGCCGGCTTGTCGGCCATTTCCTTGATATCGGCGCCGGCGGCAAAGGCCTTGTCGCCGCTGCCGGTCAGCACCGCGCAGCGCTGGGCCGGATCGGCCTCGAACGCGGCGAACGCGGCGATCAGATCGGCCAGGACCTGGCTGCTCAACGCATTGAGCGCCTGCGGGCGGTTGAGGGTGATCAGCGTGACCGGCCCCTGGGTTTCGACCAGAATCGTTTCAAAGCTCATAGCGGTGTCCATTCCTCTTGATGCGGCAGGGGCGCAAAGATCGCGTCGAGTTCGGCGGGCGCCACGTCAGCGGCGCTGGCCGGGTTCCAGCGCGGGGCATTGTCCTTGTCAACGATCACCGCGCGCACGCCCTCGGCAAAGTCGGGCCGCACGATCATGCGCCCGCCGATGCGATATTCCATCGCCATGTTGGCGGCAAAATCGGGCAGCGTCAGGCTGGTGGCAAGCTGCCGCAGCGAAACGGCGCAGGAGAACGGCGCGCGCGTGGCCAGCGTGGCCAGCGTGGCCTGGGCAAAGCTGCCGGAATCGCGTGCCAGCGAGGCCATGATGTCGGTCAGACTGTCTGACACGAAATGGCGGGCAATGTCATCGGCATGGGCCGCGATCGGCGCTGGCCCGGGCGTGGCCGACAGCGCATCGAGCGCGGCGCCAACGCCTTCGCCCGCGGCGATCTGCGCCTTGGCCGTGGCCAGCGCGCTTTCCTCAAGATAGTGCGTGGCAAGCCCGGCCCACAGGCATTCCCCGCCGTCGAGCCGTGCCCCGGTCAGCGCCAGGTATTGGCCCAGCCGGCCATCGAGGCGCGACAGATACCAGCCACCGCCTACGTCGGGAAACAGGCCGATCCCGGTTTCGGGCATGGCCAGGCGCGTCTTGGCGGTGGCCACGCGCCAGCGCGCCGGCTGCGAGATGCCCACGCCGCCGCCCATGGTGATGCCGTCCATGAAAGCCACCACCGGCTTGGCATAAGTGAACAGCAGGTGGTTGAGGCGGTATTCGTGAAAGAAGAAATCGCGCCCGGCCGCGCCGCCATCTTCCAGCGCAGAGCCGCGCAACAGGGCAATGTCACCCCCGGCACAGAACCCGCGCGACAGCTTGGGATCGCCATCGGGCGCGGCGGCGTGATCGATGATCACGGCCGTGATCGCCGGATCATCCTGCCAGGCCAGCAGGGCATCGGTCATCGCCCTGACCATTGGCAGGGTCAGCGCATGGATGGCGCGCGGGCGGTTGAGCGAGAGGATGCCGACCGCGCCATCGCGGCGCACGATCACATCGCCGGTCATTGCAGGAGATCCCGGCCGACGATCAGACGCATGACTTCGTTGGTTCCTTCCAGGATGCGGTGCACGCGCAGGTCGCGCCAGAACCGCTCGATCGGGTAATCGCGCAGATAGCCATAGCCGCCGAACAGCTGCAGTGCGCGATCGACCACGGCCGAGCCGGTATCGGTGGCAAAGCGCTTGGCCATGGCGGAAAAGCGGGTCTTGTCGGGCGCGCCGGCGGTAACCTTGGTTGCGGCCAGATAGAGCAGCGCGCGCGCCGCCGCCAGTTCGGTGGCCATGTCGGCCAGCACGAACTGGGTGTTCTGGAATTCGGCCACGGCGCGGCCGAACTGGCGGCGCTCTTTCACGTAGGCGATGGCTTCATCCAGGCAGCGCTGCGCCCCGCCCAGCGAGCAGGCGCCGATGTTGAGCCGCCCGCCTTCGAGCCCGGCCATGGCAATGCGGAAGCCCTCGCCCTCGGCGCCGAGGCGGTTCGTCACCGGCACGCGCACGTTTTCCAGGATGACCTGCGCGGTGGGCGAGGCGTTCCAGCCCAGCTTGCGTTCGGGCGCGCCGAACGAAAGGCCCGGCGTGTCCTTTTCCACCAGCACGCAGGAAATGCCGCGCGGGCCCGCTTCGCCGGTGCGCACCATGATCAGGTAGATATCGTTCACCCCGCCACCGGAAATGAACTGCTTCGTTCCATTGATCACATAGTCATCGCCATCGCGCCGTGCCGTGGTGACGAGCGCGGCGGCATCAGACCCGGAGCCAGGCTCGGTCAGGCAATAGGAGCCGAGCTTGTCCATCGCCAAGAGGCCGGGCAGATGCTGGGCCTTGAGCGCATCGGGGCCAAAGCTGTCGAGCATCCAGGCGGCCATGTTGTGGATCGACAGGAACGCGGCCGTGGTGGGGCAGCCATAGGACATCGCCTCGAACACCAGCGCCGCTTCGAGGCGGCCCAGGCCCACGCCGCCACCGGCTTCGGACACATAGATGCCCCCCAGGCCCAGTTCGCCTGTGGCGCGGATCACCTCGCGGGGGAAAACATGCTCTTCGTCCCAGCGCGCGGCATGGGGGGTAATTTCATCGGCGGTGAACCGGCGTGTCATGTCCTGGATGGCAAGCTGGTCTTCGGTCAGGGCAAAAGCCTGAGACATCAAGGGCGCTCCTGCTCCCGCATCAAAACGCGGTGTTTCTGTTTGGCCGGCACCATGGCCCAGGGCCGGTAGTGGCACAAATGCCTTTTTGGTCGCATCGGTTGTGCAAAAAAAGGGGCACGACCTGATGGTCGCGCCCCTGGGCAGTGCATGCAACTGGCAGGTTTATCAGGCAGGCGTGATTACGCCACCGGGCGCCGCGCATACCAGCCATAGCTGGCGATCACGGCATAGCAGACCGCCGGGATGACCAGGGCCAGTGCCAGGCTGTGCGTTACGTCGGCAACGCCGCCGGTCAGCAGCGGCAGCACCGCGCCGCCAAAGATCGCCACGTTGATGATGCCCGAACCATCGGCCGCGCGCGATCCCAGCTTTTCGCAGGCGAGGCTGAAGATCGTGGGGAACATGATCGAGTTCATCAGGCCGATGGCAAGCAGGCTATACCCCGACACCACGCCGTTGGTGTGGGTAGACAGCGCTATCAACACGATGGCAAGGATAGCGTTGCAGGCGAGCGCCTTGCCCGGCGACACCTTGCGCAGCACGGCCGAACCGATGAACCGGCCAACCATGGCCCCGCCCCAGTAAACGCTGATGAGCTTGCCAGCGGCAGCTTCTTCCAGGCCCATGACATGCGCCTGGCGCAGATAGTTGACGATCAGCGAGCCGATCGAGACTTCGGCACCGACATAGAGGAAGATGCACAGCGCGCCAAAGCCGAAGCGCGGACGCTTGAGCAGGTCGAGCCCGGCGAGGCCGGCGCTGTCGGCATGCTTTTCGGCAGGCAGGCGGTTGCGGAACGACCATACCACGGCAGCAACCACGGCAAGGGCGACGGCAAGGCCGATATAGCCCTTCACGATCGCGCCGCTTTCCGCCGTGCGATAGGCGTCGAGCGCCGGACCGGTGAGATCGGCGGCCGAAACCTTGGCCAGGCTGCCCAGGATCAGCGCGGCGCCGAACCAGGGAAACAGCGTGGTGCCCAGCGAATTGAAGCCTTGCGCAAAGGTCAACCGGCTGGACGCGGTACGTGCCGGCCCAAGCAGCGAGATCAGCGGGTTGGCCACGACCTGGACCACGACCACGCCGCTTGCCAGCACGAACAGCGCCAACAGGAACACGCCATAGGTGGCGCTTTGCGAGGCCGGGATGAACAGCAGGCAGCCGGCCATCATCGTGAGCAGACCCACCACCGCGCCACGCATATAGCCGATGCGCTTGACCAGGCGGGCACCGGGAATGCCGATCACGGCATAGGCGGTGAAGAAGCAGAACTGCACCAGCATGGCCTGGGTGTAGTTCAGCGTGAAAAGCTCCTTGAGCTTGGGAATGATCACGTCGTTGAGCGACGTGATCCCGCCGAAGATGAAGAACAGCCCGATGACGAAGACCTGCAGCTGCGGGGCATCGATATGGGCGGCTCCGTCGGGGCCATCGGGATGGGTGCCCGCAGCAAGATCGGGGGCAAGGGCCATTGTGATTTCTCTCCTAACGCTCTCTCACCCTTGGGGCGGGCAGGGAACGACGCTTCCAGTTGCCTCGACACGCGCATTGCGGAGCGTCACGACAAATCCCTGCGGCGCCGTGATGCGAAGCGGCGTTCCAACCTTCTTGAGATCGGCCCCGGCCTCGGCAAAACAGCGCAACGGAATTCGTGTCTGGGTGACGGCCCCCTGCGGCGCAAGACGCAGGAGCGATGCCACATCCAGGCTGCCCGTGCCAACGGAAACCTTGATCGGCCCGGCCGGCAGCGCATCGATTCGCCAATCGAACCGAACTTCAAAGCCTTCGTCGGCCTGGCGGGTCAGATCGACCGGCGGCCCGTCGATCGCCAGGGCACCCGGCCCAGCCCAGGTGAACTGGCGCGCATCTTCCTGCGCGGTCAGATCGACCGAGCGCGAGGTGACGGCATTGTCGAGCCCGAGGTGCCAGGGCGATGGCGCCTGCCCGCGGTTGAACCACAGGTTGTCGCTGGCCGCGGCCGAAAGATCGACGCGCGGGTCTTCGTTGACCGGGCCCAGCCGCGCGGGATGGGCATAGGTCAGGCCAAAGCCTGCCGGAAACAGCGGCTTGGTCACCGGCGAACGGGCATCGGCGGGCCAGGGGAACGGCAGGGTGCCGGCAAAATCGCGCACCGGCTTGCCATTGCGCCCGGCGACGAGCACATCGGCCACGCCGGCGCCCTGGGTGCCGGGCAGCCAGGCCGCGACAAACGCGTCAGAGGCATTGATCAGCGACCCGGCAAACAGCGGGCGGCCCGAGAGGAACACCGAGACCACCGGAATGCCCTGCGCCTTGAGCCGGGCGATCAGGGCATCCTCGCCATGGCGCGGCCGGAACGCGAGATTGGCCACGTCTCCCTGGAATTCGGCGTAGGGCGCCTCGCCATAGACGACCACGGCAACATCGGGCTTTTGCGCGAACTGGCCATCGGGCGCCAGCGTGGCCTGGCCCCCTGCCTGCCCCAGCGCATCGACCAGCGCGCGGCCGATGGTCTGCCCATGCGGGAAATCGGCCGCAGTGGTATCGGTGCCCTGCCAGGTGATGGTCCAGCCGCCGGCCTGCATCGCCATGCTGTCTGCGCCCGGCCCCGTCACCAGAACCCGGGCGCCGGGCTTGAGCGGCAGCAGGCCGCCATTGTTCTTGAGCAGGACCAAGGACTTGGCCACGGCCTCGCGCGCGATGGCAAGATGCGCGGGGGCGCCGAGGCCAGCGCCATCGCCGCGCGCCACCGGTGCCGGCCCCATCAGGCCGAGCTTGAACTTGACGCGCAGGATGCGGCGCACGGCATCATCGATGCGCGCCTGCGAAATCGTGCCCTGCTGGGCCTGGGCCAGGGTGCTGTCGAACAGGCCCTTCCAGCTGTCGGGCGCCATGGCCATGTCCAGCCCGGCGTTGAAGCTGGCGGCGCAGGCCGTGACGGTGCAGCCTTCGACCTGGCCATGGCCGTTCCAATCGCCGACGACGAACCCGCCAAAGCCCATGCGCCCCTTGAGCACGCCGGTCAGCAGCGAGCGGTTGCCGTGGTTCTTCACCCCGTTCCAGCTGGAAAAGCTGGCCATGACGGTAAGCGCGCCAGCATCGATCGCGGCGGGATAGCCCTGGGCATGGGTGGCGACCAGTTGCGCCTCGGTAATGCGCGCGTCGCCCTGGTCCTTGCCCTCGAACGTGCCGCCATCGGCCAGGAAGTGCTTGGCCGTGGCCGCCACGTGGGTGGCGTCAATCGCCTGCCCGGCGCGCAGCGGGCCCTGCAGGCCCAGCACCATAGCCCGGGCATAGGCCGCGACGAGTGCCGGATCGGCGGCATAGCCTTCATAGCTGCGGCCCCAGCGCAGATCCTGCGGCACGGCAAGCGTGGGGGCAAAGGTCCATTCGATGCCGGTGGCGGCGATTTCGGCCGCAGTGGCAGCGCCGATCTTCTGCACGAGGACTGGATCGTGCATCGCGCCAAGCCCGATGTTGTGGGGAAAGATCGTGGCCCCGGGCAGGTTGCTGTGCCCATGGACGGCATCGACGCCAAAGATGATCGGAATGCCCGCGCCGGACTTGGCCGACGCGGCGCGATATTCGCCCACCAGGCGCGCCCAGTCTGCCCCCCCGGCGCGCTCGTTGCCATAAGGCCCGCTGTTGCCGCCGGCGAGGATCGAGCCGAGCGGATAGCGCTGCAGATCGGCCGGGGTGATCGCGCTGATATCGGCCTGAATCATCTGGCCAACCTTTTGCGCCAGGGTCATCCGCGCCATGAGCGCGGTGATCTGCGCCTCTGTCGCCGGATCGGTGATCGCGGCCGGGCTGTGCGCGGCAGGCCACAGCGCGGGATGGGCCGTGGCGCGATCGGCCTGGGCGGCCTGGGCAGCCGGGCCATCGGCAGCCAGCGCGGGCTGGGTCAAGGCCATCAGGCCGGATGCGGCCAGCGACAGGCGGCGCAGGGTCATGTCTTATCCTCTCGGGCAGATTGCTTGTGAACGTTCTCAATTTCGGTTTCTGACACGGCAGGCCGGCCAGATCAACTGCTTGTGTGCTGTTTCAGGGCTGGCGGATGGACAGCAGCAAAAGTGCCGCCAGCCCGGCGCAGGCCGCCAGGACCAGGAACAGCGCGCCAAAGCCGAGCGTGGGCACCAGGCCCACCGCCAGCCACGGCACGATCAGCGAGGGAAACGTGTTGGTCAGGTTGAACAGCCCAAGATCACGTCCGCGCCGATCCGGCCGGGGCAGCACGCGCAGCGTCTGCCCGGAATGCAGCGCCAGGAACACGGCCATGGCGAGGGCAAAGAGGGCATAGCCCGCCAATGCCACCGCCTTGCCCGGCGCCAGGGCCATGATCACCAGCCCGAGCGCGACGAGCCCGGCGAGCGCGGCCAGCGGGCGCCAGGGACGGGCGCGGCGATCGGCCCAATGCCCGACCACCAGCGCCAGCGGCACCGACAGCGCCAGCAGCAGGCCGTATATGCGCGCCATGGTGGCCGCATGCATGGTGGGATCGATCGCCAGGAACCAATAGGCAATGAAGGCAAACAGCGTGGCTTCGGCCAGTTGCACCAACAGCCGCGCCAGCCACATTCGCCGCACCGGCAGGACGCGCGCCGCAGCGCCAGGATCGGGCAGCGACACCGGTTCTGGCGCGGGGGCCAGGCGCGGGCTGGTCAGGAGCAGGGGCAGGATCGACAGCGCGATGATCACCGCCAGCACGCTGACCCGCGTGGCAAACCCCACGCCCGGCCCGGAATGGAGGCCGGGCAAGGTGACCAGCGCGCCCATCGCCCCCGACCAGGCCGGGGCAAAGGCCAGCAGGCCACCGAGCACCCCCTTGTGGCGATCGGGCACGCAATCGCCCGCCCAGGCGGCGAGCGGCCCCAGCACCATGTTGAGCGCGGCCTGCCACGCCACCACGACCATGATCAGCGCCGGCAGCGTGGTGGCCAGCGGCATGGCGAGCAGCAGCGCGCACGACAGCACCAGCCCGGCCGCCACCCAGCCCCGGCGATTGGCGGTGCGATCGCTGGCCCAGCCCCAGGCGATATTGGTGAGGCTGGCCGAGACCGCGCCGATGAACGTCAGCGTGGCGAGCCACGGCACGGCCGCTGGCCCGGCCAGCTCTGCCACCCGCAGCGGCAGCAGCAGCGTCAAAAGCGGGCCATAGCCGGCCACCGCCCCGGCCCAGGCCAGGGCATAGCACAGCAGGAACGGCCAATCGCCGTGGCGCCTTCCGGCCACCGGGATGGCCGCCTCAGCCACGCGGCGCCACCGCCACGGATTCGCGCATCACCAGGTCAGCCGGCACGACGACCGGGCCATCGGGCACCGTGCCATCGCGCTGCGCGGCGATGATCAGATCGACCGCGCGTGCCACCGTCTCGGCCACCGGTTGATCCACCGCGCTCAATGCCGGGCGGGCAAAGCGCACCACCGGCGTGTTGTCGAAGCTGATCAGCGAGAGGTCATCGGGCACGGTCAGGCCCAGGGCATGGGCGACATCGAGGCTGGCCAGTGCGGTCTGATCGTTGCTGGCGATAATCGCGGTGGGCGCCTGCGCCTGGCCCAGCAAGTCGCGCGCTGCCTGCGCCCCCGTGGCAAAGCTGAAATCGCTTTGCGCCAAAAGGCCCTGCGTGGGCAGGCAGGCCTCGGCCATCGCCGCGCGCCAGCCTTCCACGCGCCAGTGGCTGAGGCTGTATTCCGCGTCGCCGGCGATGAAGCCGATGCGGCGATGGCCCAGATTGATCAGCGCCTGCGTGGCCTTTCGTGCCGAGCCTTCGTCATCCATGATCAGCGGGATGCCCCCGCCCTGCCCCAGCGAACCGATGCGGGCAAACGGAATGCCCTGGCGCGTCAGCACGCCCACGATCAGCGGATTGTCGGAATGCGGCGGGGTCAGCACCACGCCATCGGGCTGCAACGCGGCGATCGCCGCCAGCAGCTCGCGCTCGACATGGTCGTTGTGGGTATCGACCAGTTCGAAGATCATGCGATAGCCGTGTTCGGCACACTTGAGCATGCCGCCCAGCAGCATCTGGTCCACCCAGTCGCTGCCCTGGCGCGCGCGCCAATCGGCGATGGTGCGCGTGCGATCGTTGAGCGCCAGGATCAGGTACGAGCGCGAGCCGCTCATCCGCTGGGCCGCGATCGAGGGGACATAGCCCAACCGGGCGATCGCCTCGCGCACGCGCTCCTGCATTTCGGGGCGCACGTTGGGCTCGTTGTTGATCACCCGGCTCACGGTCTGCAGCGAGACCCCGGCATCGGCGGCGACATGCTTGATCGTCACGGTCTGACGGCGGCGCGCCATCCTGCTGCTATCCTTTACTGCGCGGCGGCGGGGGCAGCCGCAGCGGCATCGCTTTGCCAGACATGAACCCAATCCACCATCATCGTGCGCGGAAAGCTGCTATTGTCCACCCCGCCGCCGTTGCGGCTTTCGGGCAGGCCGCCGCCAATGGCAAGATTGAGCACGAGGTAGAACGGCTGATCGAACGGCGCCAGGGGATCGGCGCTGCCGGTGGTGGACCATTCGCCGGCATGGCGGGTTTCATAGGGCACGCCGTCGATGCTCCAAGTAATGGCGCCAGGCGCCCAATCCACCGCATAGACATGATAGCCATCGACCGGCGCCGGGATCGGAGTTTCCGATCCGACATGGCGGTTGGCCGGGGGCACGCCGCCGAAATGGATCGTGCCCAGGGCATGGTCTTCGCGCCCGGCGGTACATGCCGCGCACGGCACGCCGAGGTTGACGGTCTCGAGAATGTCGATCTCGCCCGAGGCGGCCCAATGGCCATAGCGATCGTGGGCCGGCAGCATCCAGATCGCCGGCCAGCTGCCCTGCCCGCCCGGCAGCTTGGCGCGGACCTCTACCCGGCCATAGCGCCACGCCGCCTTGCCCTTGGTGCTGAGCCGGGCGGAAGTGAACGGCTTTTCGGCGCGCGCTGCGGCTTTTTCGGCGCTGTCGCGCAAGTCTTGCGGATAGGTGGGGCCGCGCCAGGCTTCCTTGCGCGCGGTGATCACCAGCTGGCCGTTGGCGACATGGGCATTGGTCGCGCGCGGCGTGTAGCACTGCCGTTCCTGGTTGCCGCCACCCCAGCAATCATCGGCCAGCGTCCAGCGCGCGGGATCGATGCCGGTGCCGTCAAACTCGTCAGCCCAGACCAGGTGCCAGCCCGGCCGCGGCGGCGATGGTGCGGCGTGCGCCGACGCGGTGGCGGCAGCGGCGGCGCCCAGCAGGACAAGCGCCAGGCTCATGCCGCAGCACCGGTGCGCGCGCCGCAATAGTGATCGACATAGGCGGCGTGCCCGGGCAGGCCCTGCACCGTATCGGCCACTTCGCGGCGCAGGCCGGCGAGCAGCCGTTCCAGTTCATCATCGCGCAGCTTGGCCGCAACGGGATGATAGGCGGCCGGCGTGATGCCCTGCCCCATCATCACCTGGACCCAGCTGTTTTCAGCAAAGAGCTCCTCGTTCTTGCGGAATACCCGGCCGGTGCGCGCGAACATGTCCATCCGGTGCGACAGGCTTTCGGGCACTTCCATCCCAGCACAATGGCGCCAGAACGGGCTGTCGCGCCGCTCGGTGGCGTTGTAGTGCAGGATCAGGAAATCGCGGATCTGGACCATGTCGGCCCACTGCTGCTCGTTGAATTCGGCGATATCGGCCGGATCGGGGCGCGCGGCCACGGGCAGCAACCGCAGCAGGCGCAGCACCGCGCGCTGGATCAGGTGGATCGAGGTGGATTCGAGCGGCTCTATGAACCCGCCCGACAGGCCCACCGCCACGCAGTTCTTCACCCACTGCCGGCGCCGGGCCCCGGTGGTGAAGCGGATGCGGTTGGGCTCGGTCAGCACCTGCCCTTCCACGCTCGACAGCAAGCGGTCGAGCGCCTGGTCTTCATCGAGATAGCGGCTGCACCAGACGATGCCGTTGCCCTGGCGATGCTGCAACGGAATGCGCCATTGCCAGCCGGCATCGTGGGCAATCGCGCGGGTATAGGGCACGGGCGGGCGCACGCTGGCGGTCTGCACGGCAATGGCGCGATCACACGGCAGCCAATGCGTCCAATCGTCAAAGCCGGCGTGGAGCGCGCCTTCGATCAGTAGCGCGCGAAAGCCGGTGCAATCGACAAAGAGATCGCCTTCCACGCGGCGATCGCCATCCAAGTGCAGCGCGGCGATTTCCCCGCTGTCGCCATCCAGTTCGACATGGGCGATGCGCCCCTCGATCCGGGTGGCGCCGTCCCCCTCGGCCAGGCGGCGCAGGAACGCGGCATAGAGCCCGGAATCGAGCTGATAGGCATAGTTCATGTGCCCATCGGGCAGATGGGCAAAGCGCCCGGCCTGTGCCGCCATCAGTTCCAGGCAATAGTCGCCATAGGGCGCCGCATGCCCGCGCGAGAGCCCGTGCAGCCAGAAATGCTGGAACCCGGCGCTCCAGTGATCGCGGCCGGTGCCGCCGAACGAATGGAAATAGCTTTCGCCCGGCGCCTTCCAGTTTTCGAACGCGATGCCCAGCTTGAACGTGGCCGAGGTGGCACGCATGAAATCGGCCTCGGCAATATTGAGCAGGCGGTTGTAGGCCACCAGCGGCGGGATCGTGCTTTCACCCACGCCCACCGTGCCGATCGCCTCGCTTTCCACCAGGGTGACGGAGGCGACCGGGCCCAGCGTGCGCGCCAGCGCCGCAGCGGTCATCCATCCGGCGGTGCCGCCACCGGCCACGACGATACGCAAGGGTCTATCGGTCATCGGCTGAGACTCCTGAGCAGGAAGGCACGGATGCGCCCGGCGGCAGCGGCATCGAGCGGGGCGAGGATGCCCTGCCCGGCGGGCGGCAGATGGGCCCGCGCGGCCGCTCCACCGGAAAAGGCATAGTGATCGAACAGGGCGCGCCACTGCGCGCGCTCGGCCGCCGGCAGATCGCGGATGGCGAGGATCGCATGGATCAGCGCATCCTGCGGCTGGCCCAGCCAGCGCGGCGTGTCGCGCCACCAATAGTTGACCAGCACGTTGAACGGCGCCAGCGCGTCGACCGCGTGATACCAGCCGCTGGGAATGAACAGCGCATCGCCCGGCGCCAGATCGGCCACCTGGGCATGGGCCAGCGCGGTGGCATAGCCGGGATGGCGCAGCAGATCGGGCGCATCGGGATCGACCATGCTGACGGCACGGCCGGCCGGGGTGTTGTCCAACGGGCCGAGATAGAGATTGGCGAACTGATCGGGCGGAAACAGCGTGAAGCGCCGCCGCCCCACGGCGCAGACAGCCAGGTTGTGGGGAAAATCGTTGTGCGCGGCAACGCGGGTGGCGGTGCCGATCCACACGCTGGCCAGCGCCTCCTGCGCCGCCGGCAGCCCGGCCCCCAGCGGCATCGGGTTGGCCTTGTCCAATCCCTCGAACCAACCGGGGATATCGATCGATCCCATATAGATCGCGCGCCCGTCTGCCGCCTGTTCGGCCGCGGCAAAGCGCGCCCAGATGGCATCGAGCGGTTCCTGCACGGTCTGGAAGTTGACCTGCATCGCCTGGTCATAGAACAGGCGCCCGCCGGCTTGCGGCGGGGCCAGCGACACGGTGAAGGCGCGTGGCCGAGCATGGCTGGCAAGGTGGGCGCGCGCTGCCGCGGCGCTCTCGCATCCTGCCCGTACCAGCGGCCAGTGCGCCGCCAGGCCGCGCACCACGCATGGCGTTGTGGCAACAGCCAGCACGGCATCGAGCGCGCCGCCGTGATCGGCCAGCGCCACCTCTGCCACGCGAGGCAGGCCTTCAGGCACGGCCACGGCGCGCCATCAGATCGGCAAAGCGGCCAAGGGCGGCCACCGCCATGTAGATCGGCAGCAAATGCCCTTGCGCGTTGAGTTCGCCCAGCGCCGCGCCGTCAAGCGCGGCCAGGCGATCTTCGGCAATGATGTGATAGCCCACCAGGCTGCGGGTGGAGCCTTCGGCCAAGGGTACATCGAGCGTGAAGGGTTCGAGCAGGCCATGGTGTTCGAGCGCGGCGAGAAACGCCGGCGTGGGGCGCCCCCCGGCCCCGCGCCCGCCCCCATGAACT
>CAYXUN010000084.1:0-16448 GCA_964468165.1 uncultured Novosphingobium sp.
CCCCTGTCTTCGCCGCCGCCGCGGGGGGGGGTGCTGGGTTCGGCCACCTTGGCGGGGGGGCCGTGCGGCGCCCGGGCGACGGTGACGCTGGGCAGCGGCGCGGGCGCGGCGGGCTGCCCGGCCTGGGCTGCCTGCGCGGGACACGCCGCCAGCATCAACGCCAGGGCCAGCGCGCCAGCGCCAGCCCCGGCCAGATTGGCAATGGCCCGGCGCATCAGATGATGCCCACCGCCTTGCCGGCGCGTTCGAACATGCCGATGATGGTCTGCACCTGATCGGCGCTGTGCGCGGCGCAGAGCGAGCAGCGCAGCAGCGTCATGCCGGCGGGCGTTGCCGGCGGACGCGCCAGGTTCACATAGAGCCCTTCATGCAGCAGCGCTTCCCACATCGCCGCGCCGCGTTCCAGATCGGGCATGATCACCGAGATGATCGCGCTTTGCGGCGTTTGCGTGCCCAGCTTGAAGCCGCGCTCGGTCAGGCCGGCGTGCAGCGTCTTGGAATTTTCCCACAGATGCGCGCGCTTGTCGGCGGCATGCATCAGCTTGCGGATCGAGGTGCTGGCGGTGTGCACCACGCTGGGGGGCAGTGAGGCGGTGAACACGTAGGGACGGCAGACCAGGCGCAGGATTTCGAACTTGGGATGGTTCGATACGCAGAAGCCGCCAACCGTGCCGACCGACTTGGAGAACGTGCCGATCACGAAATCCACCTGGTCGAGCACGCCCTGGTCTTCGGCCACGCCGCGCCCGTTGGGGCCGATGAAGCCCATCGAGTGCGCTTCGTCCACCAGCACCATGGCGCCGTGCGCCTTGGCAATGGCGATCATTTCCTTGAGCGGGGCGATGTCGCCCAGCATCGAATAGACGCCTTCGAGCACGACCAGCTTGCCCGCGCCTTCGGGAATGCGCTTGAGGCGCTTTTCCATCGCCTCGATGTCGTTGTGCTTGAACGGCACCACTTCGGCATCGCCCATCTTGCAGCCGTCCCAGATCGAGGCGTGGCTGTCGATGTCGAGCACGATGTAATCGCCCTTGCCGGCCATCGTGCTGATGATGCCCAGGTTCGCCTGGTAGCCGGTGGAAAACACCATGGCATGGTCCATGCCATAGAATTCCTTGAGCGCGTCTTCCACGGCGCGGTGCCCGGCATAGGTGCCGTTGAGCACGCGGCTGCCCGTGGTGCCCGAGCCGAATTCGTCGAGCGCCTGCTTGCCCGCGGCGATCACGTCCGGGTCGAACGTCATGCCCATGTAGTTGTAGGTGCCCAGCAGGATCGTTTCGCGTCCGTTGCACACCGCGACGGTGGGCGAGATCACCTTTTCCATCACCAGGTTGAACGGATCGGTGACGCCGGTGGACAGCAGCGCGCGGCGCTGTTCGATCAGGCCGTCGAACTTGGAAAACAGGTCGGTCATGGGGGCGCTTACCCTTGCAGCTTGGTCACGGCGTCGATCAGCTGGCCATAGGTTTCGATCTCGGCCTGCTGGTTCATGCTGATGATGATGTCGAACTCGTCCTCGATCGCGGCGACGAAATCCATCACGGTGAGGCTGTCCCACTCCAGATCGCCGGCAAAGGTTGTGGCATCGGTGATGGCCACGCCCTTCTTGTTGAAGGGCTCGATCAGCTCGGCAATCTTGGCGGCAGTGGCGGCGCGGTCCATCTTGTCTCTAACTCCGTGGGGCAGGGCGGTGCCCCTGCCAGAACATTGCGGCGGAAAAGCGGCCTGTGGCCTGCCCTGTCAAGCCTGAACGGGCGATGAGGGCTGATTTACACCAGCTTCATCACCGCCTGCATGAACGGGCCGATCGATACCGGCTTGGCCAGATAGCCTTCGGCGCCAGCCTCGCGGATGCGTTCCTCGTCGCCCTTGCCGGCATAGGCGGTCACGGCCAAGACCGGAATCTGGCGCAGCACCGGATCGGCTTTGAGCGCCTCGATCAGTTCCAGCCCCGAAACATTGGGCAACTGGATATCCATGATCACCAGCCCCGGCACGAACTGGCGCGCGCGATCCAGCGCCTCGCGCCCGTCGGCCACCGGCTCCACGGTAAAGCCATTGGCCACCAGGAGATCGCAGAACAGCTTGCGGTTGAGGTCGTTGTCCTCGACAACCAGAATTCTTTTTGCCACGGAACACCTCTATTGCGCGTATCGGCACGGCCGCCGCCTGCGCTGCTCTATTGACCTCGAAAGGCTCTGACAATCATCCGCGAACCTTCGTCCCCCGTCCCCGATCCGCAGGATCTGGCGCTGGCCGCGCTGGGCTGGGTGCTGGCCGACGGGCAGCGCGCCGAACGCTTCCTGGCCTTGAGCGGATTGACGCCCGATACCCTGCGCAGCGGGCTGGCCGATCCGGCCGGGCAAAGCGCGGTGCTGGGCGGCGTGCTGGATTTCCTGTTGTCTTACGAGCCCGATCTTGTTGCCGCGGCCGACGCGCTCGATATAAGCCCCCAGGCCTTGGCCGCCGCACGGGAGAAACTGGTATGAGCCGCCCGCTGGTGATCAGCGATTGCGATGAAGTGCTGCTGCACATGGTGGCGCCGTTCCAGGCCTGGCTCAAAGCCCACCACGACATCGATTTCGTGATGGAAACCAATGATTTCGGCAAGGCCATGCGCTATGTCCATGACGGGCGCGGGGTGGAATCGCGCGAGATCTGGCGCCTGCTCGACCTGTTCTTCGACACGCAGATGCACACCCAGCCGGCGATCGCCGGCGCGGTGGAGGCTGTCGGCACGCTGGCCGACCGCGCCGACTTCGTGATCCTGACCAATCTGGGCCACAGCTATCGCGACGCCCGCACCGCGCAACTCGAAGGCGTCGGCATCAACGCCCGCGTCTTTACCAACCAGGGGCCCAAGGGGCCGGCGCTCAAGGCGATTCTCGATGAATACCGGCCCAGCCGTGCCGTGTTCATCGACGATCTGCCCCAGCATCATCATTCTGCGGCCGAACTCACGCCCGAGGTGATCCGCCTGCACCTGTGCGGCGAACCGCTGCTCGCCCCGCACATCGATTGTGCGCACAAGGCTGGCCACGCCCATGCCCGGATCGATACCTGGGACCATGCGCTGCCCTGGCTGATGGCCCGCTTGGACGAGGCGGCCTGACCCATTCTTCGCGTTTGCTGGAGTGAATGAAAATGACCGTTTCGATCGATGCCCGCCTGGCTGAACTGGGCCTGGAACTGCCGCAGGCCGCAGCGCCGGTGGCGGCCTATGTGCCCACCGTGCTGGCGGGCGGGCTGCTGCATGTTTCGGGGCAGCTGCCGTTCATCGATGGCGCGCTGGTGACCGGCCGGCTGGGTGAAGACGTCAGCCTGGAACAGGGCGCCGCTGCCGCCAAGGCCTGCGCGCTGATGCTGCTGGCCCAGGCCAAGGCTGCGCTGGGCTCGCTCGACCGGATCGAGCAGGTCGTCAAGCTGGGCGCGTTCATCAATTCGACCGGTGATTTCACCGATCAGCCCAAGGTGGCCAATGGCGCTTCGGAACTGATGCAGGCGGTGTTCGGCGATGCTGGGCGCCATGCCCGCAGCGCCGTGGGCGTGCCGGTGCTGCCTTTGGGCGCTGCGGTGGAAATCGATGCTATCTTTGCTGTTCGCGCTCATTGATCGCTTCCTCCTGCCGGCCCGGGCCGCGTCCCGGGCCGGTTGGCTGCGCGAGGCGATCTATGCCCATCGCGGGCTGCATGGCCCGGGTGTGCCGGAAAATGCGCTGGCCGCGGCCGACGCTGCCATCGCGCGCGGCTTTGGCATCGAATGCGACGTGCAGCGCAGCCGCGATGGCCAGGCGATCGTGTTCCACGACTGGACGCTCGACCGGCTGACCGGGCAGAGCGGCAGCGTTGCGGAAGCGACAGCAGCCGAACTGGCGCGGATCGCCCTGCTGGACGAGACCGGCGCCGCGGTGCCGGACGAAACCATTCCGAGCCTGCGCCAACTGCTCGATCGTATCGACGGGCGCGTGCCGCTGTTGATCGAGGTGAAGTCGCGCGGCCAGCGCATCGCGCCGCTGTGCCTTGCGGTGCGCCGCCTGCTCGAAGGCTATCGCGGGCCGGTGGCGGTGATGAGCTTCGATCCGCGCGTCGCCGCTTGGTTCCGCCGCTATTCCCCGCACGTGGTCCACGGCCTGGTGGTGACCGAGGCGGGGCGCCGCACCTTGCTGGCCCGCCTCAAGAGGCATCTTGCGCTGTGGCGCGCGCGTCCCCAATTCCTCGCCTATGACATTGCCGATATTGCCAATCCCGTGGTGCGGCTGGCCCGGCGCAGGGGCATTCCGGTGCTGACCTGGACCGTGCGCACGCCTGACGACGCCAGCCGCGCTGCGGCCTATGCCGATGCGCCGATCGCCGAAGGGCCGGTGCTGCTGGCAGCGCCGGCGGCGTGACGCGGCCCGCGCCATGACGCTGACCGCGCGCGTGGAAGGCGCGGTGGGGAACATCGCGGCGGCAGACTGGGATCGCCTGGTCGGGGATGGCAATCCCTTCGTCTCGCACGCATTCCTCACCCTGCTCGAAGAATCAGGCTCGGTCGGCGGGCGCAGCGGGTGGACGCCGCTGCCGCTGCTGATCGATGATGCCGATGGCCGCCCGGCCGCTGCCGTGCCGGCCTATCTCAAGCAGCACAGCCAGGGCGAATATGTGTTCGACCACGCCTGGGCCGATGCCTGGCAGCGCGCAGGCGGGGACTATTATCCCAAGTTGCAGATCGCCGCGCCGTTTACCCCCGCCACCGGCCCGCGCCTGTTGTGCGCCGGCCGCCCCGATCTGGCGCTCCCGCTGTTGCGCGCGGCCGAGGCGGTGGTGGATCAGAACGGCCTGTCATCTGCCCACGCCACTTTCATCGCGCCCGAGCAGTTGCCACTGTTCGAGGAGGCGGGCTGGCTGCTGCGGTCAGACCTGCAATTTCACTGGGAAAATCGTGGCTATGCCACGTTCGACGATTTCCTCGGCGCGCTGTCTTCGGCCAAGCGCAAGAACCTGCGCAAGGAACGCGCCGCGGCCCAGGCCGGGGTGGAGATCGTGGCGCTGACCGGCGCGGCGATTACGGCCGATCACTGGGACGCATTCTGGGTGTTCTACCAGGATACCGGCGCGCGCAAATGGGGCCGCCCCTATCTGACCCGCGCTGCCTTCGATCTGATCGGGCAGACCATGGCCGACAAGGTCTTGCTGGTATTGGCGCTGGAGGATGTCGAGCCGGTGGCCGGCGCGCTCAATTTCATTGGCCAGGATACGCTCTACGGCCGCTATTGGGGCGCCGTGGTGGAAAAGCCGTTCCTGCATTTCGAGCTGTGCTATTACCAGGCGATCGATGCCGCCATTGCCATGGGGCTGCGCCGGGTGGAAGCCGGGGCGCAGGGGCAGCACAAGCTGGCACGCGGCTATGAGCCGGTGCAGACCTGGTCGGCGCACTATATCGCCGATCGCGGATTTCGCGCCGCGGTGGCCGAATTCCTGGTGCGCGAGCGCGCCGGGATAGAGCAGGGCCAGTTCGAACTGGCCGGACACACGCCCTATCGCAAGGGGTAGGCGTCGCGATCAGGCGGCCGGATGATCAGCCAAATGGGTGATTAGGCGGCACGGCGGGTTGCGGCGCGCATCCATTCGCGGGCGCGGCGCTGGGCTTCGGCGATATCGCGCGCGCTCATTTCCTCGGCCACATCGGCGCGGGCGCGGGCGGCATCGTCATGGCCGGCCACGGCCGCCAGGTTGAACCACTTGTGCGCTTCGACCAAATCGCAATCGGCACCATAGCTGCCGGTGGAAAAGGCCACGCCCAGATCGAAAAACGCGTGGCTGTCACCCTGCGCGGCAGCAGCGAGACAGGCGGCGATCAGGCTGTCGGCGCGGTCGGCGGCGGCATGGCTGGCGTGGGTGGCATGAAGCGGTGCGGTTGGCACCAGCGTGATCGGTGATTGCGCGTGCGGCATGGTCCTTGGTTCCCCCTGTGCGAATCTGCCTTTCCCGGGGTGGGTGGCAGGGCAAGGCTCGCCAATTAAGGTCAACAAACCGTTAAGCATGATCGCGGCCGTGCCCGCGTGCCTGCGGCTTTATGCGCGAAAAGCCCGATGCCGCTGTTTCACAAAGGTTCAGCTGCAATGTGACATAGCGTTGAGGAAGTGCTTGTGCGCCCTTTCCTGCCTGCCTATAGGCGCGGCAAGCCGGGGGCTGGTCGCGCCGATCGCGGAGCGGTTTTGGCCTGGTGGTCGGAAGGCGCAACACGGAGGGCCGGATGGCTGGGGTTCTGGGTGACGAAATTGACGTGTTGGCAAAGGCCCGTCGGGCCATGCCGGGTGATTACGTTCCGAATGACGACGAACCCTATATGAGCGAGCAGCAGCTCGACTATTTTAGGCGCCTTTTGCTCGAGTGGAAGAAGTCGATCCTGTCGGCCTCGGCCGGCACTCTCTCGGCCCTGCAGGATGGTCCGCTGCGCGAACCCGATCTCAACGATCGCGCGTCGAGCGAAACCGACTGGGGCATCGAACTGCGCACCCGCGATCGCCAGCGCAAGCTGATTGCCAAGATCGATTCGGCCATGCGCCGCATCGACGAGGGCGAATACGGTTTCTGCGAAGTGACCGGGGAGCCGATCGGCCTTGGCCGCCTGATCGCCCGCCCGATCGCGACGATGACGGTCGAAGCGCAAGAAGCGCACGAGCGCCGCGAAAAGATCTCGCGCGACATGTGATGGCACCGGCAGGGCCATGTGGCCCTGCCCAGCCTCCATCGTTCTGCGCGGGCGCAGGCGCACCTCTGGGCAGCGCATCCCCTTGCGGTAAACATGCCACAGGCCCCTCGTCCCCCGATGGCACGGGGCTTTTTGCGGGTGCAGGCGGGAAATTTAAGGATTCCTTTGCCGTTTTCGTTTATGCCTCCGCTATGGACTGATGCGCATGAAGGCAGGCGTCGGCGCAATCCGCTGGCACCGGGCTGCATGCGTCCTGGCTCATGCCGCTTGGCCCACCACGCTGGAAACGGAACCTGACCGTGACTGATATCGACCATCGGCAATTGGGGCGTGACAGCCTTTTCCTGATGGCCGACCTGCGCCTGGAAGGCCAGGACGGTGAGCATCGCGTGCGCGTGCGCAATCTTTCGGCCGGCGGGATGATGGCCGAAGGTGCGCTGCGGGTGGTGCGCGGCATGCGGCTGGAGGCCAACCTGCGCCATATCGGCTGGATCGAAGGCGTGGTCGCCTGGGTGCAGGATAGCCGGTTTGGCATTGCCTTTGTCGAACAGATCGATCCCAAGCTGGCGCGTGAACCGGTCGCCACCCAGCCGTCCGACGATTACGCGCCGCGCTACGTGCGCCCGCCGCTGGGCCAGCCCGAGGCCAAGCGCCTGCGCAAGCTGTAATACCGCCGCGCTGCTGACATACTGAAATTGCCGGCGACGGCATCTTTGCTGGCCTGCCACGGCTGATCTGCTAGGCAGATGGCCATGGCTCCCACGATTTGCCATCTGCGCCGCGCGGCCGCGGTGCTTTTGCCCGGTGTGGCGCTGGCGCTGGCCAGTTGCGGTGCAGATCGGCGCGGCGCGCTGCCGGTTGCACTTGCCGGCGATGACAGCGCGTTTCAGACGGCCACCGGCCGCCTTGCCCCAGCTGCGCAGGTCTTGCGTGCCGCCGCCGTCGAAGGGCTGGTAGGCTTTGATGCGCAAGGCCGCGTGGTGCCCGCGATTGCCGAACGCTGGATCGTGACCGACGACGGGCTGAGCTATATCTTTCGCCTGCGCGATGGCACTTGGCCCGATGGCACCGCGATCGATGCACCCAGCGTTGCCGCCGCGCTGCGCCGCGCGCAAAAGGCGCTGGCCGGCACCGCGCTGGGTCTCGATCTTGCCCCGATCGATGAAATCCGCGTCATGACCGATCGCGTGGTGGAAGTGGATCTGTCCGCCCCGCTGCCTGATCTCCTGACCTTGCTGGCGCAGCCCGAACTGGGCCTGCCGCGGGCTCGGCTCGGCTCGGGCCCGCTCGGGCTGCGGCGCGAGGGCCTGGTCGCGCGCTTGTCGCCGATTCCGCCCGAGCGGCGCGGGCTGCCGGTGCAGGACGGATTTTCCCGCAGCGTGCGGCCGTTGCGGGTGGAGGTGGAAAGCATGGCCGTGGCTGCCCAGCGCTTCAACGACGGGCTGGTCGACGTGGCGCTGGGCGGCACGATCGACTCGCTGCCGCTCACCGGCACCACCATGCTCTCGCGCGGGAACGTGCAACTCGATCCGGTCATGGGGCTGTTCGGCCTTCAGGTGGTGCGCGCGCAGGGCTTCCTGGCCGATCCGTTGCGGCGCGAGGCGCTGGCCCTGGCGATCGACCGCGATGGCCTGGTCGGCGCCTTTGGCATCGGCGGATGGAGCGGCACGACGCGGCTGGTCTCGCCCGAAGTGCCCGATAGCAACGGCAGCGTGGGTGAGCGCTGGGCCGGCACCACGCTGGACCAGCGCCGCGCCCTGGCCCGGCAGCGGGTCATGGCCTGGCTGGCAACCGGGCAGGGCGCGCCGCGCCTGCGCGTGGCGGCGCCCGATGGCCCGGGCACGCGGCTGGCCCTGGAGCACCTGGCGGCGGATTTTGCCACGATCGGCGTGGCACTCGAACGGGTGGACGCCACGGCGCCGGCCGATCTGCGCCTGGCCGACAGCGTGGCGCGCTATACCCGCGCGGCCTGGTTCCTCAACCAGCTGGCCTGCCCGGTCAGCCCGGCAGGGTGCAGCCCGCAAGGCGATGCCCTGGCCGCACAAGCCCGGGCAGAGCGTGATCCGCAGGCGCGCATGGCCCTCTTGGCGCAGGCCGAAACCGCTGTCACGGCGGCCAACAGCTTCATCCCGATCGCGCGGCCGTTGCGCTGGTCGCTGGTGCGCAGCCGCGTGACCGGGTTTTCCCCCAATCCCTGGGGTTGGCACCCGCTGCCACCGCTCACCATTGTGCCGAAATAGCCAGTTTTTCGAAGAATCGCCGCGATGATGGCGATTTTTCGCATTTGGTCATGGCGGCGAAAGGAACAAGCGGCTAGGGGGCACGGGCCGAGAGATGGTATATCGGGCTTCGCGTGGTGAGGCCGTCGCACTGTCGTCTGGCCTTATAAACACCCGTGTAATATCCCCAGCCGGTCCCTGCCCACGTTGCGGCCCGGCCCAGACCCGTTGAGTTTCATGCCCTTTTCATCTCTCCCCGCTGCCGTTTCCCAATCCCTTGCCGCACGCGGCTATGCCGAGCCGACTCCGGTCCAGGCCGCCGTGCTCGAAGCGGAAGCGGCCGGCCGCGACCTGCTGGTTTCTGCCCAGACCGGCTCTGGCAAGACCGTGGCCTTTGGCGTGGCCATGGCGGCCGACCTCCTGGGTGATGGCGTTCCGCCGCCCGGCGCGCCGCTCGCCCTCGCCATTGCTCCCACCCGCGAACTGGCGCTGCAGGTCAGCCGCGAACTCGCCTGGCTTTATGAAAAGGCCGGGCTGCGCATCGCCACCTGCGTGGGCGGGATGGACCCGTCCAAGGAACGCCGCCAGCTCCACCACGGTACGCATATCGTGGTCGGGACGCCCGGCCGCCTGCGCGACCACCTCGAACGCGGCGCGCTCGACCTTTCGGCCCTGCGCTTCGTCGTCCTCGACGAAGCCGACGAAATGCTCGACATGGGCTTCCGCGAAGACCTCGAAGAACTGCTCGACGCCACCCCGGCCGAGCGCCGCACGCTGCTGTTCTCGGCAACCATGCCGCGCCCGATCGCCGCGCTGGCCAAGCAGTACCAGCGTGACGCGCTGCGCATCTCGACCATCGACGAGCGCCAGGGCCATGGCGATATCAGCTATCAGGCCGTCGCCGTCTCGCCCAACGACATCGAGAACGCGGTGATCAACCTGCTGCGCTTCCACGAGGCGGAAACGGCCATGCTGTTCTGCGCGACGCGCGACAATGTGCGCCGCCTGCACGCCACGCTGGTCGAGCGCGGCTTTGCCGCCGTGGCGCTGTCGGGCGAGCACAGCCAGAACGAGCGCAACCAGGCGATCCAGGCGCTGCGCGATGGGCGCGCGCGCATCTGCGTCGCCACCGACGTGGCGGCACGCGGGATCGACATTCCCTCGCTCAGCCTCGTGGTCCACGTGGAAGTGCCGCGTGACGCTGAAACCCTGCAGCACCGTTCGGGCCGCACCGGCCGCGCCGGGCGCAAGGGCACGGCCGTGCTGGTGGTGCCCTATCCGCGCCGCCGTCGCCTGGAAGAAATGCTGCGCCGCGCGCGCATCGAGGCCGAATGGATGCCCGCCCCCGGCGCTGCCCAGATTCGCGAGCGTGACCGCGAGCGCCTGCTCGAAAAGCTGCTCGCCCCGGTCGACGCCGAAGACGTGCTGGAAGACGACGTGGCCCTGGCCGATACGCTGATGGAACGCATGGAAGTGCGCGACATCGCGCTGGCGCTGGTGCGCAGCTATCGTTCGGCCATGCCGCAGCCCGAAGACCTCATCGACCTCTCGACCGAGGAAGGCCGCAAGGCCAATCATCGCAGCGGTTTCGATGACGTGGCCTGGTTCCGCATGGACATCGGCCGCCGCCAGAACGCCGATCCGCGCTGGCTGTTGCCGCTGCTGTGCCGCCGTGGCCACATCACCCGCAACGAGATCGGCGCGATCCGCATCGGACCGAGCGAAACCTTCTTCCAGGTGCCCAAGGCGATGGAAGACCGCTTCCGCGCCGCGCTGCAACGTACCGCGCGCGAAGGCGCCGAGGACGAAACCGGCATTCGCATCGAACCGAGCGAACCGCCGCGCGAAATGGCCCGCACCAACCGCCGCCAGGGCAATGGCCCCAACCGCCCGCGCGAAGGCTTCCCGCCGCGCGGCGATGGCCCGCGCCCGCACCGCAAGGGCCCCCCGCGCCGCCGCGAGGGCTGAACGCTGAAGATCCTCCCCCACACCGTGGGGGAGGTGACGGCCGCTGGCCGTCGGAGGGGGATAGCTCTTTACCCCGCGCGTTCGTCCTGCCGCTCCAGCGGTTCGGCCCGCAGCAGGCCGGCAAGCGCCTGCGCATCGGCGCAGGTTGCATCGCCGGCCAGCCGGGCCTGCAAGGCCCGATAATGCGCCAGCACGCGCTGCCCCAGGTCGCTCACCTTGGCCCCGCCACCATGCGCGCTGCCGGGAAAGGTTTCGACCAGCGGCCCGTGCCAGCAGCGGTTCATCACATCGACCAGTTGCCACGCCCGGCGATAGCTCATGCCCATGGCGCGCCCGGCGGCCGAGATCGAGCCTTCGCGCGCGATGGCATCAAGCAGGTCGGCCTTGCCCGGCCCCATGGCGATCGCCTCGCCGCAATAGAGCTGTAGCTTGATCTTGATATGCGCTGCATCGGCCATGCCGAGGTTTTAGGCGCGCATGCCGTTCGGCTCAAGCGCGGTGGCAGGGGGCGTGGCCGCCGTTTTGCGCCGCGCCGGTGCGATCAGCGATGGCGCAAGCGAAACAATCGGTTATCGTGCCGTCACGGACCATGCGGGAGAGAATGCGATGCGGCCACGGTTGACGGTTTCGACGCTGGGCGTGGCTCTGGCGTCAGCGCTCGGCGCAGCGCCGGCGATGGCTGACGCCAACGGGGTGGAGGCGGCAAGCGCGCAGGGTGATGTGGCGCTCACGATCTATACCGACATGGCCCTGGTCGAAGACGTGCGGCGCATCGCTCTGCCCAAGGGGATCAGCCGCCAGGAATTTCCCGATGTGTCTGCCCAGATCCGGCCCGAAACCGTCACCCTTTCGGCGCCGGGCGCTGCCGTGGTAGAACAGAATTTCGACTATGACCTGCTGACGCCCGAAAAGCTTCTCGACAAGTCGGTCGGCCAGGATGTGAGCGTGGTGCGCAACGCGCCCGATGGCCAGGAAGTGGTCACGCGCGCGCACGTGCTGGCCAACAACGATGGCGCCGTGGTCCAGGTCGGCAACCGGATCGAGATCCTGCGCGATATGCCCGGCCGCGTGGTCTATCCGGGCCTGCCTGCCGGCCTGCGCGCCCGGCCGACGCTGTCGGTCACGCTCGATGCGGCCAGCGCCGGCACGCGCGCGGTGGGGTTGCGCTATCTGTCGGGCGGGTTCGGCTGGAAGGCCGATTACGTTGCGCTGTTCGATGAAGCCGCGGGCAAGCTCGATGTGCAGGGCTGGATCACGCTCAACAACACAACCGGCACCGGCTTTCCCAACGCGCGAGTCATGCTGGTGGCGGGGGAGCCGCGCCGCAATGGTGGCAGTGACGATGGCGATCGCTTTGTACGCCCGCCGCGCCGCCCGATGGGCAATCGCATGGGCACCGGCGGGCCCGATGGGCGCGAGACGCTGGGCGATTTCCATGTCTATCCGCTGGCCGGGCGCACCACCGTGGCCAATGCCCAGACCAAGCAGGTGAGCTTCGTCAACGTGGCCGGGGTGCCGGCGCGCAAGGTCTATCAATATCGCAACGGCTGGCAGCACAGCGCGGAAGAGGGCGAAAGCGTCGATACCGTCCTCGCCTTCACGTCGGCCAGGGATGGTGGCTTGGGCGATGCGCTGCCGGCCGGCACGATGCGCGTCTATATGCGCGATGCGCGCGGCAACCCGCAGTTCGTGGGCGAAAGCGCCTTGCCGCACACCCCGATGGGATCGGACCTGGCGCTGAAAACCGGCGTGGCGTTCGACGTGAAAGTGCAGCCGACCGTCGAAAAACGGGAAACGATCACCGCGAGCGAGTGGGAACGCACCGCACAATGGCGCATCACCCGCAACGACGCCGCGCCGGTTACCTACACCATCGAGGAGCATCCCATCTATTGGCGCACGCAGATGGCGTGGAAGGTGACCAATGCCCGCGCCGTTCCGGTGGAGGTAGACATCGTCCAGGACGGCCTCGACAGCGGCTGGCACGACACGCGCGTCTCGGCTGAAAGCGTGCCGGGACGCCAACTGTCGCTCGATAGCCGGATCTGGCACGTCACCGTGCCGGCGCGCGGCGCGGTGACGCTGACCGCCACGATCGACACCCGTTATTGAGCGGCGCGATCATGCGCACCCTGATCGCGGCCATGGCCCTGTGGCCCGGCCTGGCCCTGGCGCAGCAGGCGGTCACATCGTCTGCGCCGGCAAGCGTGGCTGTGACGATCTACCGCGAACCGGGACGCAGCGCGGACGCGGCGTTCGATCGCGGCTGGCTGCGCGGCTATGCTCTCGTTACCGAAACCCGCGAGGTCGATCTGCCCGCCGGGCCGGCCACGCTGCGCTTTGAAGGGGTGGCGGCGGGCATGCTGGCGGAAACCGCACTGGTGCGCGGGCTGCCGGCCGGCGTTGCGGAACAGAACCTCGACGCAGATCTGATCGGCGCGCGCAATCTCTATGCCCGCAGCTTTGGCCGCCCGGTGATGCTGCGCCACACCGATCCGCGCAGTGGCGCCGTGGTGGAGGAAGCAGGCGTGATCCGTTCCGGCCCCGATGGCGCCGCCGTGATCCAGACGCAGGACGGCTTTCGCAGCGCGCGCTGCGCCTGGCCCGATGAATATGTCAGCTATGCCGATCTGCCCGCCGGGCTGGTGGCCAAGCCTACGCTGTCGGTGCAGACCACTGCGCCTGCCGCCGTGCATGGCCGCCTCACGCTCAGCTATCTTGCCTGGGGCTTCGATTGGCGGGCGGATTATGTCCTGACCATGGCGCGCGACGGGCGCCATCTCGATCTGGCGGCCTGGATCACGCTGGCCAGCAGCGACGATACCGCTTTCGCTGGGGCCGCCGCCGCCGTGGTTGCCGGCAAGCCGGAAAAGCAGGCACGTGGCTGGGAAGATCGGTTTGGTGATGAACAATCCTTGTCGTTCGCCTGCGAGACCGCGCCGCCGCCACCACCGCCGCCTCCTCCGCCGCCGCCACCGCCCGTGCCGATGATGATGATGGCGCCGGCCCCAGCCGCCGCGATGGATATCGTCGTCACCGGTCAGCGGCGCGCGCCGATCATGGCGCGGCAAGAGGCGCTGGGTGATCTCAAGCTCTATCGCCTGCCGCTGCCCACCACGATTGCCCCGCGCGCACAAAAGCAGGTGGCCTTTGCGCAGCGGCGCAGCGTGACGGTGCAGCCGTTTTACAAGGGCACGCTGGACCTCGATGAACACGAAGACCAGCCCCTGCGCCAGGCGCTGCGCCTTGATAACCGCAAGGCCGCCGGCCTTGGCCTGGCCTTGCCGGCCGGACATGTCGTCGTGCTCGAACCGCATGGCGCGACCACGCTGCCGGTGGGCGAGGGGCGCATCGACGACAAGGCGGTGGGCGAAGAGATCGACATCGAACTGGGCGAGGCGACCGCCGTCCACCTGGCCGAGGCAGATGGCCCCAAGGGCGACAACGCGCAGGCACGCGGCCATACCGCCGTGGTCAGAAACGGCCGTGACCAACCGGTCGTGGTCGAACTGGCCATCCCCCTGGGCGAGGGCCAGCGCCTGATCAGCCCCTCGCGTCCGCTCACCCGCAAGAATGGCCAGCCGCTGTGGCGTGTAACCGTCCCCGCCCACGGCACCGCGCGCCTGGCTTTCCGGGTGACGGAGGGCGCGTGAAACCCATTGACCTTGCCCACCAAATCCCGCAAAGGCCGGCCTCCCCGCACGGGGGCGGTTAGCTCAGTTGGTAGAGCATCTCGTTTACACCGAGGATTAGACCCAAAATTTGGCTGTTTTCCGTTTCTTCATTGAAGAACGGAGCCGGTTCATATGGCGAACAAAGCCATCCCTGCGGACCATCTGCGGACCACTTTTAATTCAGCGGGCACTCGCATCACAAGGCGATCCATCGTGGTCGATGCAGCGATCCACCCCCCTCGAACTGAGGCGCATTCTTTGCGCCCCGTTAGCAGGCCCGAGCCGCCACCTTTGAAACGAAAAACCGCTGGAAGGGCGGCAACCCTTCTCAGCGGCGTTATCGATAGCTGTGCGGCTATTCCGGGAATCTACCTTCTGCGCGACTCCAGCGCAAGTTCAGTCTTCGTGGGAGGTGCCTCATGAGCACCACCCTCTCGCATAAGGGGCTGCCCGCCGGCGTCGGCCGGTTCGACCTGCTGCGGCTGTTCGAGCAAGTGGCGCGGCCGGGCTTTGGCCTGTCTTCGACAGCCGTAGCGTTGGTCCGGCACTATGTCCTCAAGACCATGGACGGTGACTATCTCTCGGGCCGCATTTGCGCCGTCTGGACACAGGCCTGCCGCTTCGCCGAAGCCTTGGGCCTGACGCCACGCTCGATCAACTCGGCGGAGCGGGAACTGGAGAAGGCTGGCTTCATCATCCGCAACGCCGGAATCAACGGCGAGCGCGCTGGCGACCGGCAGGACGGGATCGTGGTCTGGGCGGCAGGCATCAATCTGGCCCCGCTGGTCGAGCGCTTTGCCGAGATGCAGGCCAAGGCCGAAGCGCTGGAACTGCGAACTCGCGCCATTCAACAATGCCGCGCCGAAATCCGCCAGTTGGGCCAGCGCATCCGCGAGGCGGGCGACGAAGATCTGCGCGAGCGGGCCGAAACCATCCTGCCCGATGGGCGCACGGCGCGGATCACCAACATCGACCGCCTGATCGCCATCCGCGAGGCCTTGTCCGCCATGCTCGCTGCCATTGAATTTGTGCCGGAACCTGATCCTCGTGCACTGAAAACTTCCGACGCGCCGGAAGAAAAATGCGCACCCAATATACAGGACAAAAACTCATCACGAAGACGTACGGCGCGGGTGGGCGATCCGCTCGAGCGCATCCGGCCCGCGACCGCGCTGGTGGTGGCCACCGAGAGCTATCGCGGCATCGTTGCGGTGCTTGGCGGGCCGACTTGGCCCAACCTTGTCGAGGCGTCTTGGCGCAGTTGTGGGCGGCTCGGGATCGACCAGAGCTCTTGGGGCCGGGCTTGCCAGCAGTTCGGGCGGGAACGTGCGGCGCTTAGCGTGTTGCTGATCGACCGGAACGCCGAATTGCCGCTAGGTCATCACTATCGTGTGGGCTCACCGGCAAGGTGTCTGGCGGGCATGGTGCGACGGGGAGGCTCGGCAGGGGTGAACCTCGCTGGGCTGTTCCGGGCGACGGAGCGCAACGCCCAGCAGGCGCCACCGCCTGTCGCGCCACCTGAGCAGGCCATCGAGCCACCGCTCGGCCCGTTGGCTCACCTGACGGCGAGGCTGATGGCCAGCGTGGAGCGGCGCGTCACACCTGACGGGTAAGGCTGTCCAGCATCTCGCCTGTCCAAACGACCACACCCTCACAAGACCACACGTCCACATTTGAACGGGCAAGGAAATTGTCATGACCATCATAGCCATCGTCAGCCAGAAGGGCGGCTCAGGCAAAACCACGCTGTCGGTAAATTTGGCTGCCGCCGCCGAAGCGGCGGGCGCTGTTGCCCTCATCATCGACACCGACCCCCAAGCCACCGCCAGCCAATGGGGTGCCTGGCGCGCCGACAAGGCTCCCGAAGTGATCGACAGCGCACCCCCACCCAACC
>CAYXUN010000085.1:0-16175 GCA_964468165.1 uncultured Novosphingobium sp.
TTACGCCACTCCCGCCAACCCTCTCACCCGCCGCGGTGAATAAGACAGGCTAACCGCGAAAAGGTGCCGCAAATCGTGAAATCTGAAGCGCACAAAAGTGTGCCGGGACTGTGCCGACTTTTGTGCCGACCCCTGTGCCGATTTTTGTGCCGGGGCCTTCGACAACCGCCGGGCCGTCTTGCCGAACTGAGTGGAGACCCAATCCATCGTTTGACCATCCGACCGGTGAAAGACGATGAGCGAATGGGGCGACTTAGGCTGCCGCTTGAGGATCGCAATGGCCTTGCTCGTCAACGGCACGGCGCGCAGCTTACTGCCCTTGGTCTTGTGTATAGTGGCGATGCCGCGACCCAGGTCTATGCAATTCCAGTCGAGCTGCACGATCTCATCCTGACGCATGCCTGTCTCGATCGCGAAAGCGCATATATCGGCGACCTTAGGCGGGAGTTCCTCGAGCATGGCATCGATAGAAGCGTTCGTCGGCAGCATAATCGGATCTCGCCGCTCAGGCATCCGTTTTCGATTGATCATGAGAGCTGGATTGTCCTCGATCCAACCTTCATCCTGTGCATAGCCCCTAGTTTTCTAGACGCCTTCTGCTTTCAAAATCTGCTGTCGTTCGAACTCTACGGGTGACAGCATCCCGTTCCTGACCTGCTTGCGCACGGGGTTGTAGAAGATTTCGACGTAGTCGAACACGTCCTGCCGGGCTTCCTCGCGTGTTTTGTAGGTCCGGCGCCGGATGCGTTCGCGCTTGAGCGACGAGAAGAGCGCAGGCGACGCCCCTTCCGGGGGAAGGGGCCAAAGCCGAGCCTCGGCCACGGCATTGTCATGGCAGTTGCCCCGTCGGCTCATCGAGTGCTCAAGATTGTGAGCCCGGATGAAGGCGGCCCAGTCCATGCTGGTGAACTGCGAGCCCTGGTCCGAGTGGATCAGCACCCGTTGCCTTGGCTTGCGCCGCCATACCGCCATGTGCAGCGCCTGCAGCACCACGTCGGTGGTCTGTCGGCTCTGCATCGACCAACCCACCACGCGGCGCGAGTAGAGATCGATCACGACCGCCAGATAGGCAAAGCCCTCCAGGGTGCGGATGTAGGTAATGTCTGTCACCCAGGCCCGGTCTGGCGCAGCCACGTCGAACTGGCGATCCAGTGTGTTGTCAACCGCCAGGGACGGCTTGCCGCCGTAGCTTCCAGGCCGGCGTTTGTAGCCGATCTGGGCCATGATACCCGCCAGCCTGGTCAACCGCGCAACGCGGTTGGGGCAGCAGGTCTCGCCGTGATCCAGCAGGTCGTCGTGCAGCTTGCGGTAGCCATAGACTTTGCCGCTGTCGTTCCAGGCTTTGCGGATCAGATCGGTCTGCCGGGCATCTTCCCGAGCCCGCTGGCTCAGCGGGCTCTTCTGCCAGGCATAGAAACCGCTGGGCTGCACGGCGAGGCAGCGGCACATTGCCCGCACACCAAAGCGATCGCGATGCTCGGCAATGAACGCGTATCTCACTTTGCATCCCTGGCGAAATACGCGGTGGCTTTTTTTAGGATGTCGCGCTCCTCGGTCACCCGGGCCAGCTCGCGCTTCAGCTGGCGGATCTCGGCATCCTTGCTGGCATCGCCGGATACAACCTTCGCCAGCTGCCGCTTCCACGCATACAGCGAGTGCGCGCTGACCCCGAGCCGCTGCGAGACCTCCGCGACCGGATACCCGCGTTCGGTGATCTGGGCCACCGCATCACGCTTGAACTCATCACTGAAATTGGGCTTCCCCATCATCGCCTCCTGTCCTCAAAATTAGGATCAAAGGCGTCCAGAAATCTAGGGGCTATGCAGCGCTCTGCGCCCAAGGATGCCCCGCATGACAGATGTTATACGCAAATAATGCCCGTAAATCATAGGATTAGCCACAAGCCAAGCCGCCACAAGCAGGCCGTATAACAGGTGTATAACATCGCTTCAGGCCGCTTTATGGCACGATATCAGCACCTTCCAACTCACGGCCACCGTGTTGGGTGTACTACCTTCAAGGCACTTTTCTCGACCCCTATATAGGGTCACGGGCCGATATCAGCGCGCCGCATACCAGTCCGGGAGACCCTATTTAGGGGTTTTCGCACGTGTCACCGTAACTCAAACTACGCCCACAGGCGTGCGTCACGACCACCGCACGAGCAAAGCGAGTGCGCCCAGTCAACAGCATCAAGGGGACAACTCAGCGCGGGCTTCCGGCCTGTCAGAGCGTTAATCCTTGCAGGGGAGCGAGCGCTGGAGGCGTCTGACAGCTCTCCCTACATGATGTTGATCTGCCGTGTCTTGATCAAGGCACAGCCCGCTCAACACATTGCCATACCAAATCACATTTCCAGACTTACCGGCGCTCTCATACAAAATGTAATATGACCCTCCGGCAGCAGGCCGAGCAGATGCCCTTATAATGAATATTTCGTCTTTCTTTAACGGGCCAATCAGAGACCTTGTAGGATGAAGCGTCATTCGAAATACGCTGTCAAATCGGATTTCACCTATGCCATTTTCCGAGTAGAACTTAGTCTTTTCGGCTTCTGACAGCTCCGTCACCTCCACCAATCTGGCCCTAAGCAGCATCGTCCGTGCCTGTATCGGCGTGGCGATCATTGCAAGCAACATCACCGTGCAATGGAGGATTCTCATTCACTCGCTCCAATAATAATTATCCGTCACTGCTTTGGAGGATATTTTGCGTTGCTATATATTCTGTATTGATCGGATGAGCTTCGGAACGTTTCCCAAGGGCCAAAGGAAGAAGGACCATTTATAGATCTGATTGATGGCAGACCATTATTTCTCTCTATCTCAAATAGCGTTCTGCTATTTGCGCCGATCTGGAAGCTCGGCTTATTCGTTACCCTTAGGAAAGTGTCATCACCATTCGCAGGCTGTTGATTCTCATCATACAAATGAGTGTGAGCGATTGCCGCACTATCCCGCAAAGCATCGGGAGAGAATGAAGCGCCGTTCTCTCCAACTGCCAGGATGGATGTAACGACATAATTACCAGAGGAGTCCGTCCCTATAGTAATGAATTTTTCCCTATCGCCACCTCTAATTCTTAGATCCAAGAGGGGCTTCGATATATCAAGCATAAACTGATCGAGTACGGGGTTCTCTACGGTATCCAGCCCGGTCCGATCAGCAGCCTTGTTTTGAGTTGCTCTGTCAACATCTGCATTGCTATTCAAAGGCTTCGCAGCCGGAGCCTGGCCATTCGTCTCGCTTGGGCGCAGCCCGCCATCTTTATTCGTAGCCCGAACCCACTCCGCGAACTGGGCCGCGTTTAACGATAGCCCCCCCATCCCAAAGGTTGCTGCCGATCCCGAAGAGCGGGACTTTGCCGTGACCACAATCTCATCAAGCTGTGCATCGACACTGGCGGTACTGCCGCTACCACTGCCCGGCGCGCCATCGCTGGAGGTCGTCGAGCCACCCGATTTCCCGGTGCCCGCGCCTCCGCCCTTGGCTTTCCCACTGCCAGCGATCCCCTCGGCCACCAGATTCCCGATGGTATTGGCGAGTATAGAAGTCCCGACACGGGTTTGGGCGCGACGGCGGATTTTTCCGAAGCTATACAGCGGCTTGTCAGCGGCTCGCCCCGGCGCGAACGGGCGCGCGCGGATTTTACCCCCTGACGCGGTTTTGGGCGCAAGGGCTGCCAGCGGCTGAGACAGGATTGTGCGTGAAGCCCCCTCCATGGATCGAGGGTGTGACCTGCGTTGGAGAGGGCGTCAACCGGATCCTTGTCAAAGCCGAAGAATTTCTGCGCATTCACAAATTCGCCGGGCCGGTTGGAAATGGCGATGGCCTCGCCCGATGTCGCGGTGAAATGAGCGGAGTCAAAGGCTCGGCCCTCACCTGTGGCAGCACCCGCCGCCGGGCCGACGCCGTGATCGGCGCGGCGCACAGAGAACGTGGCATTGCGCCGGTGCAGCACCCTGCCGACGGTAACGCCTTCCTTGTAATCCGCCTCAATCCGGTCGGCAAAACCATCGTGGTCCGTGTCATACAGCCGCACTTCCAGCCCGGCGACAATGCCAGTGGCACTGGCCAGGGCAGCCGCCTCATAGCTGGCGGCGGGCTTTTCCGCCTTGAAACCACCCTTCCACGCGCCCGTGACGGCATCGCGCTTCAACCACGCAATCTGGTTGACCAGATAACCACCGGGGCAGGTCTTGGCGAAGTCTTCCGCCGTGGCGGGCATGGCCATGCCATTGATGAAAAACCGCCCCGCCCGGATCATTTGCTCGACGCCTTGTGTCGCATCACCGCTGCGAAACAGGCTATCATACCGCGCATCCGTTACGCTGCGGCCCTCATCGCCCATGTTCAGCACAATGGCGCGCATCATGCCCTTGGCAGAGTGATAGGTCGCCGGGCGGGCCACGGCCGGTGGCGCGCCGGGGGCCGAACCGCCCAGCAGACAAAGCGTGATAGCCAGGCGGGTCGCAAGATTCATGGCAAGGATCTCAAATTCGAAAACTGACCCCGCCTAATCGGGCAGGCCGGGTCTCACCAGACGCAAGCTTGTCAGATGGTGATCGGGATCTTGCCAAAATGCCTGCCCGCCGCCTGATGCTCGAATGCCGCGCGCAAATCGTCCAGGGCAAAGGCCTGATCGAGCACGGGGCGAATGCCGGTCGTCTCCAGCGCGGCCACGAAGTCGCGCTGGTGGCGGTGGCTGCCCACGATCAGCCCTTGCAGGCGCTGTTGCTTGCGCATCATCGTGGCGGTCGGCACTTCGCCGGCAAAGCCGGTAAGCACGCCGATCAGCGCGATATGGCCATTGTCGCGCGCGGCCTCGATGGACTGGGCCAGGCTGCCCGGCCCGCCCACTTCGACCACGTGATCCACGCCGCGGCCGTCGGTGAGATCGCGGATCACCGCGCCCCATCCGGGCTGGCTGCGGTAATTGATCACCGCATCGGCGCCCAGCGCGGAAAGGCGCGCCAGCTTTTCATCGGAAGATGACGTGGCGATCACCCGCGCGCCCATCGCCTTGGCCAGTTGCAGCGCATAGAGCGAGACGCCGCCGGTGCCCAGCACGGCCACCGTATCGCCCGCCTTCAGCCCGCCATTGACCACCAGCGCGCGCCATGCCGTCAGGCCCGCCGTGGTGATGGTGGCCGCTTCCGGCGCGCTCCATCCGCGCGGGGCATGCGTTACCCAGGTGGCCGGCATGGTGATCGTCTCGCGGGCATAGCCATCGATGCCATCGCCCGGCACGCGGGCAAAATTGCTCGGCCCATCGGGGCCGTCCTGCCAATCGGGGAAGAAGATGGAAACGACCATGTCGCCCACCCGGTAATCAGCCACGCCTTTGCCCACGGCCAACACTTCGCCCGCACCATCGGAGAGGGGAATGCGTGGCCCGGTGACCGAGCCGGACGTTCTGGCCACCAGCAGATCGTGGTAATTGAGCGAACTGGCCCACACCCGGATGGTGATTTCGCCCGGCCCCGGATCGGCCGCGGGCGCCACCTCGTGCAGCGCCAAACTATCGAGCCCGCCACCGTTCAGGATCATCTGCTTCATCGTCTGTCTTCCCACGTTTCAGCCGCGCGCCAGCTTGACCAGCGCGGTCATGTTATCATCGCCCAGCCCGGCCGCGTCGGCGGCGGCAAACCGCGCGGCCAGCGCCTCGGCCAGGGGCAGGTCGCCTGCCTGGCCCATGCCGGTAACATACGCCATATCCTTGGCGATCAGGTCGATGGGGAATTGCGGAGCATGGTTGCCCTGGCGCATCGACATGGTGAGATAGCCCGCCACCGGCGCCCAGGAGGAGGTGCTCGCCAGCGCGCCCAGCGCCACGTCGAGATCCAGCCCCTCGCGGGAAAGCAGCGGCAGGAGTTCGGCCCATGCCCCCACCTGGAGCGCGAGGAGCGTGTTGGTGGCCAGCTTCACCACCGCGCCGGCACCGATCGGGCCAACCACGTGAAAGGCCGCGCCCAGCGGGGCCAGCAGGGGCTGCGCCTGCGCCACGGCATCGGCCGCGCCGCCCAGAAAATAGACGAGCTGCCCGGCATCGGCCTGCGGGCGCGAACCGGAAACCGGCGCCTCCACCGCCATGGCGCCCGCCGCCTGCGCCGCCGCAGCCCAGCTCCGCACCCATTGCGGCGTCAGCGTCGAACTTTCGATGGCCAGCGCGCCCGGTACCATGCCGGCTAGCGCGCCGCTTTGCGCATCGCACCATACCGCGCGCGAGGCTTCGTCATCGCGCAGCATGGCGATCACTGCCTGCGCTCCTTGCGCGGCGGCGCGGGGAGTGTCGGCGGGCGTGGCACCCGCGATCGCCTCGGCCGCAGGGCGGCTGCGGTTCCACACGTGTACGTCATGCCCGGCGGCGACCAGGCGGCGCGCCATGCGCGAACCCATCGCGCCCAGGCCCAGAACGGCGATTTTTGCCATGTGCTTGCGTCTCCTCTGCTGCGGGGCGCGGCAGGGCGGCGGCCACCACCGCCGCCCCGCTCATGCTTGCGGGATCAGGCCTTGGCCGCGCGGGCCGCCGCCACCAGGCCGTTCAGCCAGTCCTGATGGCCATTGATCATCGGGTTGGGATTGGCCTTGGCCAGATCCTTGGCCGGATTGCCGTTCTGGGTTTCCTGCGTCAGGATGCGCACGCGCCCGCCCGACAGATCCTCGATCAGCCACGCATGATGCACATCGAGGCGATCCTGCGCGCCCACTTCACCGGCCCAGCCATGCCAGGCCACGCGGGCGGGCTGGCCTTCCACCGGGGGGGTGTGTTCCACCACCTGCGCTTCCACGGGAAAGCCGAAGGTGCTGAAATAGAAGCGCAGGCCCGGCTCCAGCGCCGGCCCCTTGCCATCATAGAAGCGCACATCGGCCGAATTGGCGTAATAGGTGGGCCAACGCTCAGGCTCGTTTAGAAAGGGCCAGACATCGGCCGTGGTCAGGCCGGTGACGATGACTTCGTTCGAGCAGTAGTTATCGGTAAATCCGGGCACATAGCCGGCGGGCCAGATGATATCGCTCATGGGTGTCTCCTTTGTCTGGCACATCATCTAGCGCAGTCTGGGATATTGCGAAAATTGTGATCTTCGATACCATTCATTGACATGGACGATATCAGAACGCTCGATCTCAACCTGCTCAAGACGCTTGATGCGCTGCTCGAAACGCGCTCTGTCACGGCGGCGGCGGCGCGTCTCTCGCTGACCCAGCCCACGGTCAGCGGCATGCTGGCCCGCCTGCGCGAGGCGTTCGACGATCCGCTGTTCGTGCGCGCCCAGCGCGGCATCATGCCCACCCCGCGCGCCGAGGCGCTGGCCGCGCCGCTGCGGCATGCCTTGCACAATATCGACGCGCTGATGCAACCGATCACCTTTGATCCGGGCCGGGCCGAACAGACCATCAGCATCGCGGCGACCGATTATGCGCAGCGCGTGCTCATCCTGCCCTTCCTGGCGCTGCTGCGGCGCGAGGCGCCGGGCATCCGCGTTTCGGTGCGCCCGGCGGGAATGGTGGATATGGCCGCCCAGATGGAGCGCGGCGCGCTCGATCTGGCGCTGACCACACCCGATGATGCGGCCGAAACGCTGAAATCGCGCCGCCTGTTCGATGAACATTACGTCTGCGTGCTGCGCGAGGGGCATCCGGCGGCACGGGCGCGGCTCGATCTCGACGGATTTTGCGCGCTCGATCACGCAATCATGTCGCACGACGGCACCCGCTTTCGCGGCGCGACCGACCAGGCGCTGGAAGCCGTCGGCCGCAGCCGCAAGGTGGTGGCCTCTGTGCCCAACTTCACCGTGCTGATCGATCTGGTGCGCTCATCCGATTGCTGCGCCTTGCTGCCCTCGCGGCTGATAACGGCGGAGGCGGGCCTTGTCGTGGTCGAGCCGCCAATCAGCATCACCGGCTTTGCCAAGATCCTCGTCTGGCATGAAAGAACCCATAATGATGCGCTCATGCGCTGGGTCCGCGACAGGTTGGCAGGTTTGCAGGTCTAGGTGTTCAAGCGTTGGCCGGGGCGGCAAGCTATCCGTTGCGCCTCGCGATGTCGGCGCCTTTGTCAAACCCTGTGCCGCGACGTCCGGACAATTGCCCTGCCACAGCCCCCCCGACCGACCAATGACGCCTTGCGACGGGGTGAACTGTTCTTCAACTCACCACCGCTGCGCGTCCCCCCGCATGGCCATCTGGCCATTTTTGCGAAACATTGGATCGGTCGTTCGAGATAGCTATCACCGCCGGCTGCCTATGCTGCGGCATAGAGCGCACTTGCCTGAAGCCCTTGCGGGATTTTTCGATCATGTTGCGCTGGCACCGACTGACCGCACTGCTGTCCTGCATTCTCGTGCTTTACGTGGTCGCCACGGGCCTGGGGATCGAGGCATGGGATCTGGCCGCCCTGACGCACCATGCCCCGCCGACCGATCCGGACATGCTGATGATGCGCCAGCACATCTATGGCACGCCCAATTTCGCGGTGGTCTCCGCGCCCGACTATGTCGCACCGCCGCTTCCGGCAGGTTTCGATCTGGTCGCAGGCATCCGGCGCGCCGCGCAACTAGGCCGGGCTGCCGCGCCGGGCACCGATCTGCAACTGGTCGAAGTGCGCGGGGTGAATGGCCGTCCGGCGGGCCGGGTGCGCATGGCCGGAATCCAGATGCTGTTCGATCTGGCCAGCGGAAGGCGCCTGCCCGACAGCGCCCTGCCGCCACCGGAACCGGGGCGCGATTTCAAAGCCCCACGTGCCACGTTCAAATACTTTCACCGCTTCAACTATATCGGCCAACTCGCCACGGGGCTGGACGGCCTGGCCGGGGCGGCGCTGACGACCTTGGCGTGCACCGGCCTGATCCACTATGCCCGCCTGCTGCGGCAGCGGCGGCGGATGGGGCGCAAGGCGCTGCTGTGGAAAGGCGGCGATACCTGGCGGCAATGGCACCGCGCCATTGCGATCGCCAGTGCGCTGCCGGTGCTGTGGCTGGCGCTGACCGGCCTTGTCCTGTCCATCGACAACGTCGTGCCCGGCATCGTCGGCCTGGTCCATCCCCCAGGTCGGCAGCCCGGCACGCCCGATCCGTTCGATGGCTATTTCGGCGCGCCGCTGCGTGATGACCAGCTTGACGGCATGACCCGTGCAACATTGGCGGCCTATCATGCAACGCAAGGAAAAATGGGCATCAAGGTTTTGCAACTGCGCTATTTTTCTGGCTACGCGCAAGGTGTTGTGATTGCGGCCGATCCGGCCACGAGCCAGCATGTCTACAACACCGCAACGGGCGCCGCGATGAGCATGAGTGAACCCGGCTATCCCAAGGTCAGCTTCCCGCTGGGCTGGGAATGGCACCAGCGCATGAAGCGTCTGCATCGCGGCGACTTTTTCGGCCTGCCTGGCCGCTGGCTCGATCTGGCCGGGGCCTGCGGCGCGCTCTACCTGCTGATCTCGGGCGGGGTGATGTACTGGACCATGCGCCGCCGCCGCGTGGCGGGTGGCCGCACCGGCTGGATATGGAAATGACAACGGACCGGGCCGCATCCCGGCACGGCAAGAGCCGTGCGGCAGGCCCGGCGTCTTTATCGGAGAGAGCAATGCCACGTCCCTCGCACACCCGCCTGATCCACCGCGCCGCGCGGCATGGCACGGCTTTGCTGGCCGGTGTTTCGGCCGCGATTCTGCCCGCATGCCTCGCCCTGCCCGCCGCCGTTGCCCATGCCGCCATCCCAAGGGCTGTCCACGCGGCCACCCCGGCCGGTGATTTGCGCGCCGGGGCGGGCCGGGTGGCGATCACGCCGCCCGCCTCGCTCTTTCCCTACAAGGTTCCGCGTGAGCACGATTTCGTGGGCGTGCACGATGATGTCTATGCCCGCGCGCTGGTGCTCGATGATGGCAAGGCCCGCGTCGTGATCGTGTCACTGGAACTCACCCAGGTACCCGAACCGGCAGCGATGGTGGCCGACGTGGCGCGCGCGGCCGGCGTGACGCCCGATCATGTGATGGTGGTTGCCACCCATACCCACAACGTGCCGCTGACATTCTATCACGGCGAAGTGACCAATCCGGCGCAACCGGCCGAAATGGCCCGCGCCCGCGCCGGCGCCGTGGCAGCGGTCAAGGCCGCGCTGGCGGCCCTCGCCCCGGCACGGATCAGCCACGGGCGTGGCCAGGCCCCGGTCAATACCAACAATGGCGAAGCGGCCGGCGTGGCCGGCGGCTTTGATCCCGATGGTCCGTCGGACAAGTCGCTCGATATCGTGCGGCTGACCGATCGCGCCGGCAATCCGCTGGCCTTGCTGGTCAACTATGCCAGCCATGGCGAAGTGATGTTCCGTTCGGTGACGCGCGATGGCGGTTATGAAGTGTCGGGCGATTTGCCCGGTGCCGTTTCCCGCCTGCTGGAAAACACCCCCGGCGGGGCGCCCGTGGTGCTGTTCACCCCCGGCGCCGAAGGCGATCAACTGCCCCAGTTCAAATCGTTGCAGGCGGCCGGGCGGCTGCCGGGCACCGATGAGGGTGCAGGGGGCTGGGCCTTGCTGGATGTGCAGGCGCGGCGGTTGGCCCACGTGGCGCTGGGCACGATCGCCACTTTGCCGCAAGGCGATGCCACGGCATCGCTGCGCATGACGGCAACCGAGGCCACCTGCCCCGGCCAGCATTACGAGATCGAGCGGCCCAGCGGCAAAGTGCTGGGCGTGCAGGATACCGCCCCGGTCCGGATTCCGGTTGCGGTGCTGCGCATCAACGATCTGGTCCTGGCCGGCGTTGGCGCGGATCTGGCCAGCAGCCTGGGCCAGGCGATCAAGGCGGGCATGCCGGCGGGGCAAACCACGGTGCTCTCGATGCTGTCGGGCGCTGTCGGCTATGTGCTGGAAGACCGCGCCTATCAGCATCCCGGCCATGGCGCGGCGGGATCGCCAGTCAAGCCAGGTTGTGCAGGCGTGGTGCTGCCCGCCACCGTGGCGGCGGCGGCCCGCTTAACGGGGGCCAACTGACCTATGCCAGCAGGATGGTCTTATCGCCAACGCAGGCATTTGAATTTGCGCCACCATCCGCATCGGCCCCATGCCATGCTGGCGCACCCGGTCCGGCCCAGGCGCCAAGGCACAAAAGGAACGTGGAGAGACATGGCGGTGCGATACTGGCACAAGTCGGCGATGGCGTGCCTGGCCGCAGCCGGGCTAGCGGCATTCCCGGCGCTCGCCGCCCCCGGATTTGCCGGTCACGTTGCCGCTCACGCTGCGGATCCCACGCGGCTGCCGGGCGATCATCCGCCCCCGCCGCTGGCGATCATGCTGCGCCCGCACCAACCGGCAGACGATGTGCCCCCCGTCCCCATTGCTGATCCGCCCCCCGGCCCCAGCCTGCAACAAGCCGAAGCGCTGGCCCACGCGGTGCTGGCGGCATGCAGCACGCAGGGTCAGGCCATGGGCGTGGTGGTGGTCGATAGCGCCGGCGCCATCCGGGTGGCCCTTTCGATGCCCGGAACCGGGCCGAGCGGGCGCGTGTTCACCGCCACGCAAAAGGCGCTGGCCGCGCTGGCATTCGGCATGCCCAGTGCGCAGGCCCAGGCGCGCTTGCGCGCCGAACCGGCCCTGCGCGCCAGCGTGGCGCCCAACATCGCCGTATTCCCCGGTGGCCACCCGCTATTTGCGCAGGGCCGCCTGATCGGCGCAGTGGCGGCCAGCGGCGGCACCGCCGCGCAGGACGATGCCTGTGTCGGCGCCGGGCTCACGACATGGCAGGCAGCAGGATGATCCCCGCATGAAGCCCTCTCCTTTGCGCTGGCTGGCCGCGCCCCTTGCCCTGGCGGCAACCGCCATCCCGGCCCAACCTCAGGCCCAACCTCAGCCGCAGCCGCAAATCGGGGCGGCAGGCCCGGCCGTGGCCCCGCCAGATGCCGCCCCTGCCCCCGATCCGGCCACGGCCCCCCACGTGCTTTTGGCGCGCGGGGCCTTGCGCGTTGCCGTGGCGCTGCCCGATGGGCGGCACGGCTTCTATCGCGCCACGCGGTTTGACTGGTCGGGCATGATCACCAGCGTCACGATGGGGCGCAGCCGGTTTTACGGGCCATGGTTTTCCGCCGTGGCGCCCAGCGTGCATGATTTCCTCGATACACCGGGCGGGGTGATCGTCAGCCCGCGCAACACCGGCACTGGCCCGGCAGAGGAATTTGCCAACCGTGATGGCGAAACCGTGCCCGGCTACAATGCTGCGCCGGCGGGCGGCACGTTCATCAAGATCGGCGTGGGCCGCCTGCGCAAGGCCGATCTGCGGCCCTATGACCATTTCAACGATTATGCCATCGTCGATGGCGGAACCTGGACGGTGCAGCGCGGGCCGGACTGGATCCGGTTTGTCCAGCGCCTGGCGCCCGCTGCCGACGGCTATGGCTATGTCTATGAAAAAACCATCCGCCTGGCGCCGGGCGGGGTGATGATCCTGGCCCATGCCTTGCGCAACATCGGCACGAAAGCGATCAACACCCAGGTCTACAACCACAACCTGGCCCGCTTTGACGATACCGGGATCGGGGCCGGGGTCAGCGTGGAATTTCCCTTTGCCATCACCGGCCCGGTTTCCGCGCCGGGCCTGGCGCGGATCGACGGCACGCATTTGCGCTATCAGGCCAGCCTGGCGCCGGGGGACCGCGTGCAATTGCCAACCCAACCGGGCGATCCATCCGCGCCGCCGGGCTGGTTCCGCGTGACCGGGGCCAACGGCGCCACGATTGCCATGAAAGGGGATACGCCGCTGGTGCGCACCGCGTTCTGGTCCATCCGCCAGGCCGTGGCGGTTGAACCGTTCGTGGCCATCGCGGTGGCACCCGGGGCGCAGCAGCGCTGGTCATGGCGCTATGTCTTTACGCCTGGGGGGCCGGAATTGGAGAAAAAACAATGACTGTTCGATCTGTCCTGACACGCTGCGCGGCAGCGATGCTGGGCATTGCCGCGCTGCTGCTGCTATCGACGCAGGCCGCACAATCGCGCAAGACGGCCACGGCGCCCGCCGGGCCACTCAATCTCGCCGCCGTGGCGCCGGTGATGGGGTGCGATGCGCTGGGATCGGCCGATATTGCCGCTGCGGTGGGCGCGCCCACCCGGATCACTGCGGCCAGCGTGGTCGATGATCACCAGACCGGCGCCTATTGCGCGGTCAAGGTCACGATTGATGATTACGCCCGGTTTGAACTGCATCTGCCGGTGAAAGGCTGGACCCAGCGCCTGCTGTTTGGCGGCGGGCCGGGCGCGCAAACCTCTGACGGGATGAAGCTGGACCAGTTTGCCACGGTTTCCTGGGAAGACCTCGGCCGCCGCCAGGATGAAGACGTGCTGGCCAACGATTATCGCGGCGCGGTCAACGCCGGCTATCGCGGCATGCATTTGCAAGTGCTGGCCGCCAAGGCCCTGATCGGCAAGTTCTATGGCCGTGGCCCGCGGTTTTCCTGTTTCAACGCCTGTTCCAACCCCGGCCGCGAAAGCATGATCGAGGTGGAACGCTTCCCGCAGGATTTCGACGGCACCGGCGCGGGTTGCCCGCCGATCAACACCACGGTCAACAACGGCCTGTTCGCGGCCTGGAACGTGATGACCAACACCGGCCCCGATGGCCAGGCGATCATCACCGCCGACAAGCTGCCGATCCTGCACAAGGCCGTGCTCGATCAATGCGATGCGGCCGATGGCGTGAAGGACGGCATCGTTTCCGATCCCTATGGGTGCCATCCCGATCTGTCTGCCGTGGCCTGTGCGCCGGGCCAGGATGCGGCCACCTGCCTCGCCCCGGCCCAGGTTCACGCTGCCAGCGAACTCTATCGTGGCGCGCACGACAGCGCCGGCAACAAGCTGCTGCCGGGCGGCGTGCTGCCCGGATCGGAACTGGCCTGGACATCCACCATCGTTCCCGGTGGCCGCTTTGGCGGGCCGGAGGAAACGCGCGTTTCCACGGCCAAGGCGATCCGTTCGCACTATTCGCTGCCCGCCCTGCCGGTTACCTGGACGCTCAAGGATCTGACGTTCAACCACGCCACGTTCGATGCCACGACCAAGCTGAGCTATCTGCACGACGGCACCAATCCCGATCTTTCGGGCTATGCCCGCGCGGGGCACAAGCTGATCCTGTGGATGGCGCTGGGTGATACCAACGTGATGCCGCACCAGGCCGTGCTCTATTATCGCGCCCTGCAACGGCAGATGGGCACCAAGACGGTGGATGGCTTCGTGCGCTTTTACGTGCTGCCCGGTGTCTATCACTGCGGCGGCGGGGATGGCCCGGTGATTGCCAATGTGCTGGCGCCGCTGATGGCCTGGGTTGAGCGCGGCATCGCCCCCGATGCCCTGCAAGGCGTCCATCGCGCCGGGGGCCAGCCGGGCATGCCGTTTGGCCCGGGCAAGCCGGGACAGGCGCCGGCCAAGCCCGACCTGACCCGCCCGATCTATCCCTTTCCATACCTGGCCCGCTACACCGGCCATGGCGATCTGCACGATGCCGCCAATTACGTGAAAGGCCCGGCGCGCACCGAACCGGCCGATCTGGGCAATTGGCCCGGCGCCCGGTTCTACAAGGCCGGCTACATGCGCTGGTGCACGGCCACGGCCACCAGCATCGATTGCAAGACCACCCGCTGAGCGGGCGGAAAACCGAGTGGGCCATGCGCGGGGGGCCTGGTTCCCCCGCGCACACCCTGGACAGGAACAGACACCGTGTCACCACAAGCCAAGCAACCCGCAGCCGCTGCCGCCAAGGCCAAGCCCAAGGGCCGCGCCATCGAGATGCGCACCGTCCATCGCGCACTCTCGCTGATCGCGTGCCTGCTGCTGCTCTACGTGGGGGTGACCGGCACGCTGATCCAGGGGCTCGACATGGCCGCGGTGATTTCGGGCAAGCCTGAATCCGACCAGACCATGCAATCGATGAACGAAGGCAAGTTCGGCAATGCCATCTATTCGGCCGTCACCGTGGCCGACTGGAGCGCGCCGGCCCTGCCCGCCGGCATCGATCCGGCCAGGGCGGCCGGCGTGGCGCTGGCGGCCTTTCACAAGGCGCGCCCCGGTGTGCCGGCGGCCTTTGTCGATGTGCGCATGATCGATGGCAAGGCCGTGGGCCAGGTGGCCTATCCCGATCCCCGGGCCAAGCCCGATCCACGCCGTCGCGGCGTGCCGCTGTCGACCATGGCGTTCGATGCGGTAACCGGCGCCCCGGCCCAGGCCGGCGATGTGCGCGGCGCCTTTCCCGGGCCTTCGCTGCGCCAGACGCTCAAGCAATGGCACCGCTTCTGGGGGCCGGGCTTTTTCGGGCTGCGCGATGTGCCGGGGGTCTATGTCGAATTGCTGACCGGCGTGGCGATGTGGGTGCTGATCATCACCGGCCTGGTCGTCTATTTCCGCCTGTTGCGCCAGCGCCGCAAGATCAAGCGGCCGCAGATGTTCTGGATGACGCAGGACCGCTGGCGTTCGCTGCACCGGGGCGTCTCGGTGGCGGCGGCGGTCCTCTTGGTGCTGGTTGCGGCCAGCGGCACCTGGATCGGCTTTGAAAGCTCTTGGGCCACGTTCAACGGGCACAAGCCGCCGGCCGAGACCCTGGCGATTGGCGATGCCCAGGCGCAGCAGATCATCACCCGCACGCTGGCCGCCTTCCGCGCCGACGAGCCAGCCACGCCGATCCGCGCGATCCGCGCGCGCGAGTGGTATGGCCAGGCCGAAGGCGTGGTGGTGACGGCCACCAACCCCACCCGCCAGCGCGTCTACAACGCGGCCAGTGGCCGGGAGCAATCGCTCAGTTCGCCGCTCTATCCGCCCAGCCCGTTCCCGTTCGGCACCGATGTGCACGAATGGGTCAAGCATTTCCATTCGGGCGAACTGTTTGGCCTGCCGGCACAGGCGCTTGATCTGCTGGCCGGCCTTGCGCTGGTGTTCCTCTCGGCCTCGGGCCTGTGGATGTATGTGGAAATGTGGCGCAAGCGTGCCGCCTCGGGCCGCCGGGGACTGTTCTGGAAATAGCATCGAAAGGATTATCATGCGCGCAAGGCGGCGTTTGACCCATGGCACGGGCATGCTTGCCCTGGCCCTGCTATGCTCACAAGCCATGGCCCAGGTGCCACCCGAACCGGCACCGGGCCATGGCGCCCCCCCCCCCCCCCCCCCCCCCCCCCCCCAAAAGGCCCGGCGACCCCCCCCCCCCCCCCC
>CAYXUN010000086.1:0-16171 GCA_964468165.1 uncultured Novosphingobium sp.
CCAATCTGGCCGGGGCGGGCGCTGGCGCGGGGGCCCGGGGGTTGAGGCTGGGGGCGTGCCCCGCGCAGGCAGCCCACGCGGGGCAGCCCGCCGCGCCCGCGCCGCTGCCCAGCGTCACCGTCGCCGTGGCGCCGATCGGCCCCACGGCCATGGTGGCCGAACCCTGCACGCCCAGCAGGGTCGGCGGCTATGACTGGGGCAATCTGTGCCGCTATCAAAAGGCCGATCGCCAGGTGCCGCAACCGCTGCGCGCGGTGTTCATCGGCGATTCGATCACCGAATGGTGGCTGACCACGGCACCGGCGATGTTTGCCGGCGGCATCGTCGATCGCGGCATCGCCGGGCAGACCAGCCCGCAGATCCTGCTGCGGTTCTACCAGGACGTGGTGCGCCTGCGCCCGCGCGTGGTGCACATCATGTGCGGCACCAACGACGTGGCCGGCAACACCGGCCCGACCAGCCCGGATGAATATGCTGCCAACGTCTTGGCGATGGTCGATCTGGCCAAGGCCAATGGCATTGCCGTGGTCCTGGGCAGCGTGCTGCCCGCCGGCGGTTTTACCTGGCGCAGCGAGATGAAGCCGGCCGCGCAGATTGCCGCGCTCAACGCCTGGCTCAAGGATCTCGCCCGCACGCGGGGTCTCGCCTATGCCGATTACTACAGCGCGATGGCCACGCCCGAAGGGGCGATGAAGCCTGGCCTGTCGAGCGATGGCGTCCACCCCAACGCCGCCGGCTATGCCGTGATGGAGCCGATTGCCCGTGCCGCCCTGGCCGAGGCGGAAAAGCCGCGCTGAGGCAGACCCCGTTCCGGCCGCTCTGCCGGGACGAAAATTGGACACTTGTCCTACCCCCGCCCTATCTGCTTAGATCACAGATAGGGCGGCACAGGGGGTGCCGCGCGATGTGCGAGGTGCCCGCATGCATTCCCTTCGCCTGATTTCGCTCTTGGCCGGTTCGGCCCTGGCGGCCAGCGCCGCCCAAGCTGCGCCCGCGCCGGTGGCCGATACCGTGCTGCTGCACGGCCAGATCCACACCATCGACGCGCAGGGCAGCGTTGCCCAGGCGATCGCGATCAAGGATGGGCGCATCGTCTATCTGGGCAGCGACGCCGGGGCCAAGGCGATGGCCGGCCCGGCCACCCAGACGATCGACCTCAAGGGTGGCGTGGTCATGCCCGGCCTGATCGATGCACACATGCACCCGCTGGAGGGCGGCGCCGGGCTGCTTGCCTGCGACCTGCAATACAAGCGGTTGACCGTGCCCGAATTCCAGGCGGCGCTTTCCGCCTGCGCGGCCAAGGATGGGGGCGCGGCCAACGACGGCAAGTGGCTGATCGCGGTGCACTGGTTCCAGCAGGAAATGCAGCCGCTGGGCGTGGACATGACCAAGGCCATGCTCGACGCGCTGCCCACGCGGCGGCCGGTGGCGGTATTCTCCTCGTTCGGGCATTCCGCCCTGGTCAACAGCAAGGCGCTGGCCCTGGCTGGTATCGATGCCAAGACGCCCGATCCGGTGGGTGGCGCGATCCACCACGATGACAAGGGCGCCCCCACTGGTCTTTTGGAAGACGCCGCGCAAGATCTGGTGCGCAAGCTGGTGCCGGCGCCAACGCCTGCAGACGATGTCGTCGCCGCGCGCGCGGCCCTTGCCGCGATGGCGGCACAGGGCGTGACCACGTTCCTCGATGCCGATGCCCCGCGCGAATCGATCCATGCCTTTTCCGTCCTGTCAAAGGCCGGGGAACTGACCGCGCGCGGGCATTTCGCGCCGCACATCGCGCCCGAGGAAGGCCCCTCTCCCGAACCAGCGCTGGCCCGCATCGTCGAATGGCGGCGCACCTATGACCAGGGCGCCGCGCAAGTGCAGCCCACGATCATGGTGCGCACGGTCAAGCTCTATATGGACGGGGTGATCACTTCCCCGGCCTTTACCGGCGTGATGCTGCAACCCTATCTGGAAAACCACGGCACGCCGGAAAAGCCCGATTGGCAGCCCGGCACGAACAAGGGGCCGGCACCCTATTTTCCGCCCGCCGTGCTGGCGCCGCTGCTCGAGCGCATCACCGCGCTGGGCTTTGATCCGCACATGCATGCCGATGGCGATGGCGCGGTCCGCATCGCGCTCGATGCCGTGGCAGCCCTGCGCAAGAACCAGCCAGCGCGCGACGTGCGCCCGGCAATCGCCCATGACGAGATCGTCGATCCGGCTGATTTCCCGCGCTACAAGGCGCTGGGCGTCACCCCGGTGCTGTCGCTGCAATGGGGCAAGCAGGCGGCCGATACCGTGGCCGGCGCCAAGGATTACCTCGGCCCCAAGCGCTATGCCTTCATGGAGCCTTCGGGCCTGCTGGCCAAGGCCGGCGCGCGCATCACGTTCGGCAGCGATTGGCCGGTCGATCCTTTGAACGAATGGTTTGCCCTGAAAGTGGGGGTGACCCGGCGCAACGATCCCTCGGCCGGGCCGGAATATAGCCAGCCGCTGTCGGGCGGTCCGCCGCTGTCGGTGATGCAGGCAGTGCGCGCGGCCACGATCAATGCGGCCTGGTCGCTGCGCGCCGAGCATCAGGTGGGCAGCCTGGAACGCGGCAAGTTTGCCGATCTGATCTGGATCGATCGCGATATCTTTGCCGGCAACCCCGATGCCATTGCGCAAACCCGGGTGCTGCTGACCATGGTGGCCTGCAAAGTGGTCTATCGCGCGCCCTGACAACCACGAACCGGTGACGCGGGTGCCTGCACTGCACCCGCGTTGCCCCCTCGCTCAATCCGCCGCGCGGTAGATCACCGGGGCGATATCGGTGAAATTGGCCACATCGCCGAGCACCTGTGGCGTATCCGGGCTGGCCAGCGCGGCATCGATCGCCGCCTGGCTGGAAAAGCGCAGCAGGACCGAGGCTTTCCACGGCTGCTCGCCCGCCGGAAACAGCACTTCGGCCCCGGTAAACCCATGCGGAGTCCACAGCCGCTCCACCAGCGGGATATGCGTGGCGGTGTAATAGGCGGCATCGAAACGCGCGCCTGCGTGCGTGGGATAGCTGACGATCAACGTGGCCATGGCATTTCTCCTGTCATTTGCTTGTGGTCTTTGCCCATCACGTGTCGGGCACCGGCACGGGGGTTGCCGGCACCAAGCCGCCGCCGGCATCGTGCCACCCCTCGATCCCTTCGGCCAGCCAGCGCACGCCCGCCACGCCGCCCAGCGCCAGGCGGCGCGCGGCGTTCCAGCTCATCCAGCAATCGGCGCGGCAGAACAGCACGATCGGCGCGGCCGGATGCTGGCGGCGGAAGGCGGCAACCTGGGTGGTCAGCGCTTGCCACAGCAGCGGATCGGGCGGGGCGCGGCCGGTTTCGGGATACCACAGGGCGCCGGGGATCGTGTCGTGCGGGCTGGCCAGCGTCCAGGCGCCGCTGGCGCCGTCGCGATGCGCGCCTTCGGCCGGCAAGACATCGATGAACAGCGCCGCGTCTGGCGCCAGGCGGCGCGCCTGCGCCAGGGAAATCGCCGTGGCTGGCGCGGGATCGCGATCGACCGGCGCCCGAAACGCCGCGGTGCGATAACCCTGGGCATCGAATGGCGCGGTGGGCAAGGCGGGTGCTTGTGGCTGGGCTTGCGCTGGCTGGAACACCGGCAGGACTGGCGCGGCCGTCATGGCCAGCACCATCGTTGCCCACGGGATGCGACGCGATGCTGCGATCATTCTCTCCCATCCCTTGCCCAAGCTGGCCATCGATCTTGGCCTATGGTGCAATTGTAGAATGCTGCCCGATCAAGGCAAATGGTGCCTTGGTATGAAGCGCCCTGCCCTCCTCGTGCCGATCATGGCTGTGCTGGCAAGCACCGCGCCTGCGCCCACGGCCGCGGCGACAGCCGCGCCTGATGCCCGCGGCGACCAGGTGACCGATCCGCTGGCCTCGCCGATGTGGGCCAACCATGCCGCCTGGCTGCTGGGCAAGGCGCCGGTGCGGTTTGATCCGGCGGTGATTGTCACCATGCCCGATGTAACGGAAAACCAGCATGTTTTCCCTATCACCGTCGATGCACGCGCGCTCGCCAAGGTGCAGCGCATCGTGGTGCTGATGGATCTGAACCCCTTGCCCGTGGCGATCGACTACCAGCCCCAGGGCGCGCTCCCCTATGTCAGCCTGCGCATCAAGCTCGACCAGCGCACGCCGGTGCGGGCGCTGGTGCTGACCGCCGATGGCGTGTGGCACGTGGGCGGGCGCTGGATCGATGCGGCGGGCGGCGGTTGCTCGGCTCCGCCGGTCAGCCGGGTCAAGGGCGATTGGGCGCAGCATCTGGGCGAAATGCGCGGGAAGCTGTGGCGCGAGGCCGCCGATACCCGCCTGCGCGTGAGCGTGCGCCATCCCATGGATACCGGCTATGTCGACAATATCGCCGCCTACAATATCGAGACGATGCAGGTAAGCGGCGCCGATGGTGCGGCGCTGGGCACGATGACGATCAACGGCTCGGTATCGGAAGACCCGGCATTCACCCTGCTGTTGCCGCCAACGCAGGCAGGGCCGGTCAGCATCCACATGGCCGACAGCAACGGCCGCACGTTTGACGGCAGGCTGGCGCCATGACGCTGTCGCGCCGCGCGGCCCTGGGCCTGCTTGCCGCCGCGCCGGTGGCCTTGCCGGCGCGCATGGCCCGGGCGGAAACCTTTGCCGGCCGCTATGCCTATGATCCCCAGCCGATCGGGCCGGGCATCTGGCTGGTGCGCGGCGCAGATGAGGCAATCGTGTTCGGCAATGGCGGCGCGATCGCCAATGCGGTGATCATGGCCTGCCCGCAAGGCGGGGCCGTGCTGTTCGATTGCGGCCCGTCGCTGCGCTATGCCCAAGGGCTGGCGGCGGTGGCGGAAAAGCTGTGCCATGGCCCGGTGCGCCGCGTCTTCCTCAGCCATCTCCACCCCGACCATGCGCTGGGCACCGCCGCGTTCGATCCGGCGATCGTCGCCGCGCTACCCGCCACCCGCACCGAACTGGAGCGTGATGGCAATGGCTTTGCCGATGCGATGTACCGCATCCTGGCCGACTGGATGCGCGGCACAGCCGTCGCCCTGCCCGGCGCGACGGTTGTTCCCGGGCCGATCGAGATTGCCGGCCGGCGGCTCCAGGCCATGGCGCTCAAAGGCCATTCCGATGGCGACCTGGTGCTGGTGGACGAGGCAAGCGGCACGATCCTTGCCGGTGACCTGGTGTTTTACGATCGCGCCCCGGCCACGCCCGATGCCAACCTCGCCGCCTGGCGCGACAGCCTGGCAACGCTGGCCGCCCTGCCCCATCGCCAACTCGTGCCCGGCCATGGTCCGCTCGATCCCGGCGGGACGGCGGCCATCGCCCAGACCCGCGACTGGCTCGATTGGCTCGAGCAGGCGCTGAACCAGGCAGTCGCGCAGGGCCTCGACATGACCGAGGCGGGATCGCTGCCGATTCCCGATCGCTTCGCCACGGTGAAGTTGGCGCGCTATGAACTGCAGCGGTCGGTCGCGCATTTCTATGCCGGGATCGAGGCACAACGCCTGCCGCATATCGACGCCGGCACTGGCAACGGAAACGGCTGACAAGCGACGCATTTGCAGGAATAGTGCGCCCCTGGCCGATGGTATCGGCGCCAAGCTTGGGTGGGGGCAAACACCATGAAACGCATCACACGTCATCGTCATCGCGCGCTGGGGATGGGACTGGGCCTGATCCTTGGCGCGGCCAGCGTGCCGGCCCAGGCCGAGGATTTCCGCGTCACGCTGCCGGCAACGGCCAAGGATGCGCCGGTCGATGGGCGGGTGCTGGTGATCCTGGCGGCCAAGCCCGATCCGCAGCCGCGCGAACAGGTCAAGGCCGACTACGATTCGGCGCAGGTCTTCGGGGTGACGGTCGATGGCCTCAAGCCCGGTGACAGCACCACGGTGGGCAGCGGGGTGCTGGGCTTTCCGACGCTCGATCTCAAGAGCGTGCCGGCCGGGCGCTATACCGTGCAGGCCGTGCTGCACCGCTATGACACCTATCACCTGGGCAATGGCAAGACGGTGAAGCTGCCCGCCCCGCGCGGCGCCGGGCAGAACTGGCGGGCAGAGCCGGGCAACCTGTTCAGCACACCGCAGACGGTCGATTTCGACCCGGCCCGGCCGGGCACGATCGCGCTGACGCTCGACAACGTCAATCCGCCGATCACCCCACCGGCCGACACGCCCTTCGTGCGCCATTTCAAGATGCGCAGTGCGCTGCTGTCAAAGTTCTGGGGCCGCGACATCTATCTGACCGCGCACGTGCTGGTGCCGCGCGATTTCGACCAGCACCCGGAAGCGCACTTTCCGCTGATGATCTTCCATGGCCACTTCCCGGCCGATTTCGGCGGCTTTCGCACCACGCCGCCCGATCCCAACCTGAAATGCCAACGCAGCGAACGCTTCAACCTGCCCTGCTACAACCGCACCGAGCAGGAAGAAGCCTATGCGTTCTACAAGCAGTGGATCGGCGATGCCTTCCCCCGCTTCCTGGCGGTGGAGATCGACCATTCCAACCCGTATTATGATGATTCCTACGCCGTGAACTCAGCCAATCTTGGCCCTTATGGCGATGCCATCACCCATGAACTGGTGCCGGCGATCGAGAAGAAGTTCCGTGGTCTGGGCCAGGGCTGGGCGCGGTTCCTCTATGGCGGGTCCACCGGCGGGTGGGAATCGCTGGGCGTGCAGATCAAGTACCCGGATGACTACAACGGCGCCTTTGCTGCCTGCCCCGATCCGATCGATTTCCGCCAGTTCATGCTGACCGACATCTATGCCGACAAGAACGCCTATGCCTATGAAGGGCCGTTCGGGCGGGTCGAGCACCCCGGCAAGCGCGACTGGCTTGATCATGTGCCCTATACCATGGAGATGGAAAACCGCCTGGAACTGGTGCTGGGCGACAAGAACCGCTCGGGCGGACAATGGGATATCTGGGAAGCGGTGTTCTCGCCGATGGCGGCCGATGGCTATCCGCAGCGGCTGTGGGACAAGCGCACCGGCGTGATCGATCCCAAGGTGGCCGCCTATTGGCGCGACAACTATGACCTGCGCCATATCCTGGAGCGCGACTGGCCAACCCTGGCGCCCAAGCTGCAGGGCAAGCTGCACATCTATGTCGGCACGATGGACAATTTCTTCCTCAACAACGCCGTCTACCTGATGGACGATTTCCTCAAGAAGAGCGACCCGCCCTACCGTGGCGTGGTCGATTATGGCGATCGGGCCGAGCATTGCTGGAGCGGTGACCACGCCAATCCCAACGCCATCTCGCGCCTGCGCTATCACACGTTCTACCTGCCCCAGATCCTCAAGCGGATCGAGGAAACCGCACCGGCTGGCGCCGACCTCAAGAGCTGGCGCTATTGAACCATGCCGGACGGGCGCGCGGCCCCCTCCCGCGCCCGTACCCGCGCCCATTCCGTTCGCTCAGTTGATCGTGATCACGCCGTTGACCGCGCGATATTCCTGCGGGCCGATGAGATGCCGGTGGGCAATGCGGATCGAATGAAGCGCGGCATCGATTTCGCGCCGCCAATGATCGAGAAAGCCACCCAAGCGCGGAAAGCGTGGGGCAAGATCATACTGCTGAAAGGCAAACATCTGGAGCAGCGCGGGATGATCGGGCATGTAATAATGCACCTCGATCGTGGTCAGCCCATAGCCGGCAAGTTGCTCCAAGAAACCAGCGTCGATTTGCCCAGTATTCGCTCCACCACGTGCCATGCCTTCCCTCCGCCAAAACAGGGGGCCTGGCCCACCGCAACGCGGTCAGGCCCCGTGACAGCCTGAAGATCCAAGGTGGTGAACCTTGCCATGCCGGGCGTGGCAGTCAAGCCGCGGGCTTAACCGCTACGGCGTTTACGGCTGGGTCAGGATTGCCTTCTCGCAGCGTTCCATCGCGGCGTTCTTGGCACCGCCGCCGCCCAGCAAGGTTGCAGCTGCGAAGCCGGCAACGACCAGCACGACAAAGCCGGCGGTGACCAGGCCGAGGTACTTGTCGATGAAGCGCTTGATCGGCGCCCCGAACAGGCGGAAGAGCACGCCCACGATCATGAAGCTGATCGAGCGCGACACCACGCTGGCCAGGAAGAAGGGCAGCAGCGGCATGCCGATGAACCCGGCGGTGATGGTCAGCAGCTTGAACGGGATCGGCGTCGCACCCTTGAGCACGATGATCTCAACGCCATACTCGCGCAGATAGCACGCCGCCTTGGGGAAGCTTTGCGTCAGGTGAAGCAGCGCAAGCAATTGCGTGCCCACGCTATCATAGAGGAAATGCCCGATGGCATAGCCCAGCAACCCGCCCAGGACAGAGCCGGCCGTGGCGAACGCGGCATAGCGCACCGCCTTGCGCGGCTGCGCCAGGCACATCAGGCCAAGCAGTGGATGCGGCGGGATCGGGAAGAAGCTCGCTTCCATGAACGCGAACAGGAACAGCCACCACACGGCATGGCGATGGGCGGCCTTGGCCATGGTCCAATCGTAGAGGCGGCGCAGCATGGTCTTGTCGTTTCCCCGGTCCCGGGCGCCCCCCCCCCCCCAAACCCCCCCCCAACAACTGCCAAGCGAAAGAAAAGGCCCACCCGCTCACCCGCGCCCTAGGTGCAACCGGTACCTAGTGCTGTGCACAAGATTGCGCCAGCCGTGTCAGCAGGGCTGCCACAGGCTGGCGCAAACGCCGCGCAAGCCAGATTGGCACCCCTTTCACCGCCCCGGTTGCATCGGTTTGCTCCGGCCATCGCAATGAAAATTCGCCTCATCTCAAATTTTTTTGATGGTCAATCGGGAACCGCCTTTCGCCTGCCGCATTGGAGGGGGCACATGAGGGTGGTTTCAACCGGGAAATTGCTGCGAGGGCAACTGATACAGTGGCTTTTAGGCAACAGTTCACGCGTGTGTCCGCTTGCATGAACATAACAGAACCGGTAGACAACCGCCACGACGTGGCATGATCTCGCAAAAAAGGGGAAACGTAATGCGGAAACTGATCCTGGGCCTGGCCTTGGCATCAAGCGCAATGGCGACGCCCGCGCTTGCCAAGAGCAAGAGCTGGTATGTGGAAGGCGATGGCGGCGCCATGCTGCTGGAAGACGCCGACCACAATGTGAACGGCACGGCCAACGCCGCGACCGTCAGCTCCAAGACCGGCTACGACTTCGGCGCCGTCGTTGGTTACGATTTCGGTGGCTTCCGCCTCGAAACCGAAGCCAGCTACCGTCGTGCTCGCAACAGCAACGTGCGTAACAACGTCACCGGCGCTGTGTACTCGCGTGACAACGGCCAGATCGGCGGCAGCACCAGCGCGCTGAGCTTCATGGTCAACGGCCTGCTCGACTTCGGTCCCGACGATGGCCTGCAGGGCTTCATCGGCGGTGGTGCCGGCGTTGCCAAGGCGAAGTACTATGTCGCCACGCCCGAAGGTCTGCTCGACGACTCGAAGACCAAGTTCGCTTGGCAGGTCCTGGCCGGTGTTCGCGCGCCGCTCAGCAAGCATGTCGACGTGGGTCTGAAGTACCGCTTCTTCAACGTTCAGGACGTGAACCTGGTTGGCACCTCGGGTGCTTATGCCGGCGCCAACTTCTCGACGCGTCTGCGCTCGCACTCGATCCTGGGCACGCTGACCTATAACTTCGGTGGTGAAGAGCAGGCTCCGCCGCCGCCCCCGCCGCCGCCGCCGCCGCCCCCGCCGCCGCCCCCCCCGCCGCCGCCGCCGCCTCCGCCGCCGCCGGTGTGCAACAAGGGCCCGTACATCGTGTTCTTCGACTGGAACAAGTCGGACATCACGCCTGAAGCGGCTACCATTCTGGACAACGCCATCACCCAGTATGGCAACTGCCAGACCGTTCCGATCATGCTGGCCGGCTACACCGACCGTTCGGGCACGCCCAAGTACAACCTTGGCCTGTCTGCACGTCGTAACTCCTCGGTCCAGGCTTACCTGACGTCGCACGGCATCCCGGCCTCGACGATCACCAGCCAGGCCTTCGGTGAAGCCAACCCGCGCGTTCCGACCGCCGACGGCGTGCGTGAACTGCAGAACCGTCGCGTGGAAATCACGTACGGTCCGGGTTCGGGCAACTAAGTGGCACGGCCCCGGTCAAACGGGGCCGGGTCATGAAGACCCAAAACGAACGAGGGGCCGGAGCAATCCGGCCCCTTTTTCGTTGTTGCGACATGCGATACGCCGCGTATCGGCCCCGGCCCTGATGGCGGCACAAGCCACGGAGATCCCCCGATGCCTTCCTTGCTTCTGTCTTCTCGCCTGCGCCGAACCGTGACCACCCTTGCCCCGCGCGCGGCCATTGCGCTGGCCCTGCCGCTTGCGCTGTCCGCCTGCGGCGATGGCAGCATGGCAGGCATGCACAGCGCCCCCATGCCCAAGGCGCAAGTCGTGGCCAATGCCACGCTGATGCTGGCCAGTGGCGCCAGCGCGGGCACCGCCGAACTGCTCCAGGGGCCTGACGGGTTCCGTGTTCATGTCGATGCCAAGGGGCTGCCTCCCGGCGTGCATGGCATTCACCTGCACACCGTGGGCAAGTGCGATGCGCCCGGCTTCACCACCGCCGGCGGACATCTCAATCCCGATGGGCACCAGCATGGCGCGGAAAATCCTGCCGGCTCGCACCTGGGCGATCTTACCAACCTGACCGTGGGGGCCGATGGCACCGGGGCGCTGGACTTTGCCCTGCGTGGCGGCGCCGACATGACCGGCCCAGCGCTGTTCGATGCCGATGGCACGGCGCTGGTGATCCATGCCGCGCCCGACGATTACAAGACCGACCCCAGTGGCAACAGCGGTGCACGCCTGGCTTGCGGCGTATTCGTGCGCCAGTAATCCCGACGCGCCGGCGCCATTGCCGATACGACAAGGGGATGAGCAGGGCCGACCTGCTCATCCCCTTGTTGCATGCGGCTATGCCGTTGCCGCGCGCTCAGGCGCCGTAGCGCGTTCCGTCGGTCAGGCCTGCTTCGGCAAACCCCGCCTTGCGCAGGCGGCAGCTGTCGCATTCCCCGCAGGCGCGGCCATCGGGCAGCGGATCATAGCATGACCAGCTTTCCCCGGCATCGAGACCAAGCCGGGCTGCTTCCTGGGCGATCTCCGACTTCTTGAGGTGCTGCAGCGGCGCGTGCACGGTGACGGTGCCGCCCTGGCTGCCGACCTTGGTGGCGACGCGGGCCAGGCCTTCGAACCCATGGATGAATTCGGGGCGACAGTCGGGATAGCCCGAATAATCCAGCGCGTTGACGCCGATGAACAGCGCGTTGGCCCCTGCAGCCTCGGCCCAGGCGAGCGCGAGGGACAGGAACACCAGATTGCGCGCCGGCACATAGGTGATCGGAATATCATCGGTCAGCCCATCCTTGGGCACGGCGATCGCGTCGGTCAGCGCCGATCCACCGAACTGGCGCAGATCGAGCGGCAGGATGACATGGCGCTCAACCTGGAGGCGCGCGGCGATCACCCGTGCGGCATCCAGTTCCACGCGGTGGCGCTGGTTGTAATCGATGGTGAGGGCCAGGACACGGAAGCCCTGCTCTTGCGCAAGCGCGGCGCAGACCATGGAATCGAGCCCGCCGGAAAGCAGGACGACCGCCAGCGGCGCCGATTGCGCGCCGGACGAAGAAGGCAAATGGGTATCAGTCATGCCACGGGGCTAGACCCCTCGCCCGGCCCAGGCAAGCCCCAGCCAGGCGTTCGGCGCCGCGATCAGCGCGCGTTGCAACTGCCCAGCCGCCGCGCCTCGGCGTTGAACGCGAAGGGCAGCCCCTGCGCGATACCCTGCGCCTCGATCTGCAGCAGCTGATCGTTTTCATAGCGGATGCGCGTCAAGCCCGAACCGGCCTGGCCGCAGACATAGCTGACGGAAATGGCGTTGGCTTCATCCTGCACCACGAACTGGCGGCAGACCTGGCCCGGATGGCGCAGCTGGATCAACGGGCGCCCTTCGGCCAGGCACAGCCGGCCCTCGAAACCGCCAGCCTCACGCGCGCGAACCTGCCATTGGCCCGGCGCGATGCGATCGAGCATGGCAAGATTGGGCGGGGCCCGTTCAGCATCCGCCGGGGCAACCCAGGCCAAGGCCGGCAGGACGATCGCCGCGGCCAGAGCGCGGCGAAACGCGTCACGATACGTCATCAACCACCTCCCAGCCTTGCTGCCAAACGTGCAGCGTCCCTTGGCAATATAGATCATTGCCAGCGCGATTGAAGGCCCCCACGCGCAAACCGCGGTCAATCGAAACGGAGCGGAAACTCTTTCGAACAAAACGCACAATCGACCACGATCAGCCCATCGTCGTTGGCCATTTCCGCGCGCTGCTGGGCGCCGAAGCGGGCAAGAAGCTCGCGATAATGCTCGGCCGTGCAGCGGCACCCGCGGGTGAGCGGATGGCCCTGGGCGACGCGCACTTCGCTTTCCTCGTGGAACAGGCGCCAGACCAGGCTTTCGAGGCCCAGTTGCGGATCGGTAAGTTCTGCTTCGGTCAGCGAGCCGGCCAGCGCCGCGACATGCTCCCACTCCGGGTGATCGAGCCGCGCGTGCAGGCGCTCGCGCCCTTCTTCGCCATCAGGCAGGTGCTGCACCAGCAAGGCGCCGGCCACGGTGCGGCCGTTTTCCGCATGCACCCCCACGCGGATCAGCGTAGGCACCTGTTCCGACTGGAAGAAATAGCTTTCGCAGGCGCGCGCCAGGCAATCCCCCTCGAGCGGGACAATGCCTTGATAACGCTGGTCGCTGCTGGCGAGATCGAACGTGATCGCCAGGTAGCCATCGCCGAACAGCGCATGAAGCGAGGGATGCGGCCCCAGTTCATCAAGCCGCGCGCGATCATAGCGGACATAGCCGCGCAGCTCGCCGCCGCGATAGTCGCACACCAGCAGATCGACCACGCCATCCTGGGTCTGCGCCTGCATGGTCAGCTGGCCATCATCGTCCTTGAGCAGCGCGCCGAGCAGCGCGGTCAGCGTCAGGGCTTCGGCCAGCAGGTTGCGGATCGGCGCCGGATAGGCGTGGGCCGACAGCACGGTGTCGAGCACCGGGCCCAGGCGCACCACCCGCCCCCGGGCATCGCGCCCGGGCACGGTGAACTGCAATACCTGGTCAAATCCGGTTTCGGCTTGGTCAGTCATGAAAGCTTTCGTTGTGCAGGAATATGGGTCAGATCTGGCCAAAGGCCCAGCGCAGAACGGATTTCTGCGCATGAATGCGATTTTCCGCCTCGTCCCAGACCACCGAGCGCGGCCCATCGATCACGGCGTCGGTGACCTCTTCGTTGCGATGGGCCGGCAGGCAGTGCAGGAACAGCGCATCGCCCTTGGCGCGGGCCATCAATGCCTCGTCCACCTGGAACGGCGCCATGGCCGCCAGCTTGGCTTCGGCATGGGCCTGGCCCATCGAAATCCACGTATCGGTGACCACCACATCGGCCCCGGCGACAGCCTCCGCCGCGTCGCGATGCACGCTGATGGCTGCGCCTTGCGCCTGGGCGCGGGTGATGAAGCCGGCGTCGCAGTCATAGCCCTCGGGCACGCCGATGCGCACGTTGAACTTCATCAGCCCAGCCGCCTCGACGATCGAGTTGAGCACGTTGTTGCCATCGCCCAGCCAGGCGACGGTCAGGCCGGGCAGCGCCTTGCCATGTTCGATCACGGTCAACAGATCGGCCATGATCTGGCAGGGGTGGGAAAGATCGGTAAGCCCATTGATGACCGGAACGCTGGCGTAGTGGGCCAGTTCCTCGACCTTGGCATGATCGTCGGTGCGTAGCATGATGGCATCGGCCATGCGGCTGAGCACGCGCGCAGTATCGGCGATGGTTTCGCCCCGGCCCAGCTGGGTATTGCCGGCATCGAGGATCAGCGCCGAACCGCCGAGCTGGCGCATCGCCACGTCGAACGACACGCGCGTGCGGGTGGAGTTCTTTTCGAACACCATCGCCAGGATGTGGCCGGCGAGCGGCGCATCGGCATCGACGCGGCCCTTGGTCCAGGCCGCGCGGGCAGCCTTGCGATCGATCGCATCGGCCAGCATCGCGGCAACCGCATCACCGCCGGCATCGGAAAGATTGAGGAAGTGCCTGATCATCGCTGCTCGTCTCACGCCGCAGGAGCCGGAGGAACATAGCTGGCCGCGGCGGCCGAAAGCTTGTCCATGAATTCGTCGATGTGGCTGTCATCGATCACCAGCGGCGGCAGGACGCGGAACGTCATGTCGCCAGCGGCCACGGCCAGGAGCTGGTGATTGTCGCGCATGTGGGCCACGAACGGCCGCGGCTCCACCTTGCACTTCACCCCCAGCATCAGCCCCTTGCCGCGGACCAGTTCGAACAGGTCGGGATAGTTGCCGATGAACTGTTCGAGCCGCGCCTTGAGGCGATCGCCGGTGGCCCGCACCTGAGCGAGGAATTCGGGCGTGGCGACGACATCGAGCACGGCATTGCCCGCCGCCATGGCCAGCGGATTGCCGCCATAGGTGCTGCCGTGGGTGCCGAACACCATGCCGCGTGCCGCCGTTTCGGTGGCAAGGCATGCGCCGAGCGGGAAACCACCGCCGATGCCCTTGGCGATCGCCATGATATCGGGCGCCACACCATACTGCTCGTAGGCGAACATCGTGCCGCTGCGCGCCACGCCGCACTGCACCTCGTCAAAGATCAACAGCAGACCATGCGCGTCGCACAGCGCGCGCAGGCCCTTGATGAATTCTTCGCTGCCTTCGCGAATGCCACCCTCGCCCTGGATCGGCTCGACCAGGATGCCGGCCGTATGCGGGCCGATCAGTGCCTTGGTCGCTTCCAGGTCGTTGAAATCGACATAGTGGAAGCCGGGCAGGATGGGCAGAAAGCCCTTGTGCATCTTTTCCTGGTCGGACGCGCTGATCGTGCCCATCGTGCGGCCGTGGAAGGCATTGCGATAGGTGATGATCTCGAACCGCTCGGGCGCCTGGCGGTGATACTGGTGATAGGCGCGCGCGGTCTTGATCGCGCATTCCACCGCCTCGGCCCCGGAATTGGTGAAGAACACCGTATCGGCAAAGGTCATGTCGACCAGGCGCTGTGCCAAGGCCTCGCCCTGGGGGCTGCCATAGAGATTGGACACATGCATCAGGGTTTCGGCCTGGCGCTGGATCGCGCCGATCAGGTGCGGGTGCGAATGACCCAGCAGATTGACCGCGATGCCGCTGGCGAAATCGAGATAACGCGTGCCGTCTTCGGAAATCAGGTGGCAGTGTTCGCCGCGCACCGGACGCACGCCGCACCGGGGATAGACGGGCATGAGCGGGGTGATGGACATGGGCAATGCTCCTGTGGATTCCAAGGAAAAGGGGATCGGAACGGGAATGGCTGCAAAACGACAAATGGCGGCCCAGCGGACCGCCATTTGCACGCGTATGTGGTGATGCAAGGCCCCTGGGGTCAAGCAGACCCGAGGGGCAATGCGGCCGGGATCAATCCTGGCGCGGCACCAGGTTGACCGCCGAGTACTTGCCTCGTCGATCAACTTCGAGGTCGAACTCCAGCTTGTCGCCCTCGTTGAGCTCGCGCAGGCCGGAACGTTCAACCGCGCTGATGTGCACGAACGCATCGGGCTGGCCATCATCACGGGTGATGAAGCCGAAGCCCTTCATGCCGTTGAAGAACTTGACCGTGCCAGTGGCCTTTTCACCGGTCAGCTGACGCTGCGGGGCAGCAGGCTTGGCCGCCACGGGGATGACATCGCCAACAACCTGGAGGTCAGCGGCAGAAACCTTGCCACCACGATCGACCAGATTGAATTCCAGCGTCTGACCTTCGGCCAGGCCTTCGAGGCCGGCACGTTCGACCGCGCTGATGTGGACGAACACGTCTTCACCGCCGTCTTCACGCTGAATGAAGCCGAAGCCCTTCTGGCCGTTGAAGAACTTGACGACGCCCTTGCCGGTGCCGACGACCTGTGCGGGCATGCCGCCGCCGCGCGGGCCGCCGAAGCCGCCACCACCGCCGCCGCCGCGATTGCCGCCGCCGAAGCCGCCGCGATCACCACCGCCGAAGCCACCACGGTCACCGCCGCCGAAGCCGCCGCCGAAGCCGCCGCCGCCGCCCCCCCGGCCGCCGCCGCCGCCCCCCCCGCGCCCGCCGCCACCACCAACCCCGACACCACAGACGAAGCCAACGC
>CAYXUN010000087.1:0-15994 GCA_964468165.1 uncultured Novosphingobium sp.
TGACCCTCTTGATCAGCGATGTGCCGGGCGATGATCCGGCGGTGATCGGCTCCGGCCCGACGCTGGCCGATGCGACGCGTGCCGCCGATGCCCTGGCGATCATCGCGCGCCACCGCCTGCCCGTGCCCGACGCCGCGCTGGCCGCCCTGCGCGCCGCCCCGGCCATGCTGCCCACGCGGGGAGAGCATCGCATCATCGCCTCGCCCCGCCAGGCGCTGACAGCAGCGGCCGAATGCGCGCGCCAGGCCGGGCTCACCCCCCTCATCCTGGGCGACGCGCTGGAGGGGGAGGCGCGCGAACTGGGCCGGGCCATGGCCGGCATTGCCCGCTCGGCACAGACCTGGGGCGATCCGCTGCGCGCACCGGGCGTGATCCTCTCGGGCGGGGAAACCACGGTCACGCTCTCCGGTGGTGGCTATGGCCGGGGCGGGCGCAATTGCGAATTTGCCCTGGCCATGGCGGTCGCGCTCGATGGCGCGCCGGGCATCTGGGCACTGGCGGCCGACAGCGACGGGATCGATGGCAGCGATGACGCGGCTGGCGCTTTCGTCGCGCCCGATACGCTGGCCCGTGCGGGCGCGGCCGGCGCCGCCGCGGGCCAGGCCCTGGCCGGGCATGACAGCTACAGCTTCTTTGCCGCGATCGACGATCTGCTGATCACCGGCCCCAGCCACACCAACGTCAACGACATCCGCGCGGTGCTGGTCGCCTGATGCGCGGGCGATCACGCTGCCCGATCGGACGTGTCATTGCATTTGTATGTATTGCTGACTAATTCAGGCGCAGAGACTTGGCGCCAGACCGAGTCCGCACATGCCATGCGACATGGCGGCAGAGGGTGGTGGATCGAGGCAGATGATCGAGCATTTTTCGACGCGCAGCCTGACCGGGGCCGACAAGCTGAGCTATTGGCGCGGCCTGATGGCGCGCACCTATTCCGGCCTGTCGACCCAGCCGCTCAGCCCGCATTTCGAAGCGACCGTATCGCGCTGGCAGATGGGCGGCATCACCATGACGCGGCCGCGCGCTACGCCGGTTTCGGTGGAACGGCGCCTGATGGAAGCCGGGCATGCCGGCGGCCCCCGGCTCAAGCTGCACGTGTTCCGTTCCGGGCAGGGACGCGTGGTGCATCGCCGCCGCGAGCTGGACGTGCGCGCCGGGGACATGGTGCTGTGCGCCAGCGAAGAACTCTACCGCTTTGACCTGCGCAGCGATCACGAGTTGATCGTGGCCGAGTTCGACCGCGCGGTGCTGGCCGATATGCCGGGCTGGGTGGACGATGCCGTGGCGACCTGCATCCCGCGCGAGGCGCCGTCGACCCGCCTGCTCCACGATTTCCTGCTGTCGCTGTGGCGCGAGTGCGAGGCGAGCCCGCAAGGCCTGCCCGATGATGGCTATGACGGCGTATTCTGCTCGTTGCTGCTCGCCAGCCTGCGTCCCGGCGCGGCACGGGTGGAGCCCAGCCGCCACGGCCTGCTGGAACGCGCGCGGGCGATCGTGGCGGCGCGGCTGGCCGATCACACCCTGTCTCCCGCCACGATCGCTGCGGAAATGGGCGTGTCGCTGCGCCGCCTGCAGGCCGCCGCCGCTGGCCAGGGCGTGACGCTGGGTGGCTATATCAACGAACGCCGCCTGGCACTCGCCGCGCAGAAGTTGACGCTGGAACCCCAGCGCAGCATTACCCAGATCGCGTTCGACTGCGGCTTTTCCGACAGTTCCTATTTCAGCCGGCGGTTCCAGGAACGCTTTGGCGAAACCCCGCGCCGCTATCGCGCCATGCACTGATCCGCCCTGCCGCCCAGGCAGCACGGATCGGCGCATAAATTAATGATCAAGAACGGAAAGTTGAGGCCATGCTTATGGCCTGGCGGCGGTTTCACCATGGAAACTTAATGCCTGTCGGCCCTAGTTCGGGTGGCGCCCACGCCGGGCGTGCAACCAGGACCAAGCATTGTGAGCGACCCTGACCTACGGTTCGTCATCCCCACCTATCGCCTGCGTGACGTGGGCGAAACCGTCGAAGCCTATGACGAGAATTTCCTGCGCAGCGGGCAGACCGCGCCGATCATGGTGTTCGACGATTCCTCGCTGGCCAATCATGAAAAGTATTATGCCGCGCTGGAGGAAACCCGCACCCACAACGAGGTGTGGTATGTCGGCCCGGCGGAAAAGGAACAGTTCGTTTCGCACATCTGCCGGCGACTGAAAGACCGCAAGCTCGACGTGCTGGTGCGCAACCTGTTCCGGCCCAGCTATGGCGGCAACCGCAATTTCACGCTGATGTACACGCTTGGCGATCTGATGGTCAGCGCGGACGACGACATGCGCCCCTATGGCCTGATCGAGGACAGCCCCGAGGCGCTCAGCGAAAACGAGATGAGCCGGGGCAAGCTGATCCCGCGCGGCGCCAATGGCCACTGCCGCAAGTCATTCGATATCCTGCAGTCGTTTCGCGATATCCTGGGCAAGACCGTGGCCGACGCGCCCGCCAACTATGACCAGGGCGATCACCTGGTCGATTCGGCGATGGACCTGGAAACCAACAATTCCCTGGGGTTCTGCCGCGACAATGCGTTGACGCTGCAGCCAGGCAAGCTGCCGCGCAACGGCGTGGTCAAGATGGCGCAATCCTATCGCACCGGCACCAACGATATCGACGCGGTCGATTTCGTCGACATGTTCCTCGATGCCCCTGACGAGATCGACGCCGAGCGGCTCAACGATACCTATGTGCTGGTCAATTTCCGTCCCTGCCTGACCAACCTCAACTGGCGGATGGATTGCGGCGTTGCCGGCTATGACAACCGCACCGGTCTGCCGCCGTTCTTTCCCACGCGCCTGCGGTTCGAGGATTACATCTACCGCCTGTGGATACAGCAGACCGGTTTCGTCGCCGCGCATGTCGACTCCGCGCAAACCCACATCAAGAACACCTACATGCGCAATCCGTTGGCGTCCGAAGTGTTCAACGAGGCAATCTGCAAGCTGCTCAAGCAGAAGTTCCGCACCACGCTCAAGAAGACCGACGAGTTTTCCATCGCGTTCGACTATGAAGGCACGGTCACGCTGGAAGACAGCCAGCTGATCCTGGAGGAAGCGCGCGCGCTGCATGCCCGCGTGACCGACAGCATCGCCCGGGCCGGATCGGAAGAACGGCGCATGGCGCTGGCCCAGTTTGCCGCCGGGCTTTCGCGCACGTTCTATGATTTCGAGCCTGATTTCTTTCAGCAGAACGTCAGCCGCATGGTCGATGACGAGGTCGGGCTGATCCGGTCTGCGCTGGAAATCTGGCCGACCCTGCTGGAAATTGTCTATTTCCGCCGCCACTGCCACAGCCTGCCGATGCGCCGCGTACGCAACAAGAGCCGCACCGCCAAGGCCCTGGCCACCAAGGCGGCATGAAGGGGAGGCAGGGCGGCGTGCAGACGACGTGGCGCGCCGCCCTGCCGCTTTCGCGCGATGCTGAACCACCGCCAGTGCTTGCGGCTGCCCGGCTGGCGATGCCCCGTCGTTTTTGTCCATGCTTTTCGCGCGATCGTCCAAGATGGCGGCGGGGCAGGGCGGTAGCTCCCATGGCGATAACACATCGCAAGGGAGTGCAGGATGCCGCAGGTTTTCACTCGATCGAGCCTGGTTGCCCTGGCCGTGGCCACCACCGTGCCCGGCCTGGCCCATGCCCAGGATGCCGCGCCGCCGGCTGATGCAGCGGCCGCCGCGCCGCAGGGGGGCATCCAGGAAATCGTCGTGACCGCGCAAAAGCGCGCGCAGAACGTCCAGAACGTGCCGATCGCGATTTCCGCCTTCACCGCCGCGTCGCTCAAGGAGCGCGCGGTTACCAGCGTGGCGTCGCTGTCGGCCCTGGCGCCCAACGTCAACCTCGATGGCGGCACGCCGTTTTCGGGTTCTTCGGCCGTGCTCTCGGCGACGATCCGCGGCATCGGTTCGGATGACTTTGCCTTCAACATCGATCCGGGCGTGGGCATCTACCTCGACGGCGTCTACCTGGCGCGCACCGTGGGCGCCAACCAGGACCTGCCCGACGTGGAGCGCGTGGAAGTGCTCAAGGGCCCGCAGGGCACGCTGTTCGGGCGCAACACCATCGGCGGCGCGATCTCGATCGTCACGCACGAGCCGGGCAAGGAATTCAAGGGCTCGATCGACGCCACCACCGGCAGCTACAACCTGGTCAAGGTGCGCGGCACGGTGGACGTGCCGCTGGCGCCCTCGCTGTTTTCATCGGTGACCTTTGCCGTGACCAACCGCGAGGGGTTCCTGAAGCGCATTCCCTATCCCGATCAGCGCGCCAGCAATTCCGACACGTTCCAGAACTTCAACCATGCCGATTATGCCAGCTCCAGCCGCGAAGGGGGTGACAATACCGCCTCGCTGCGCGGCAAGCTCAAGTGGGACAACGGCGGCGCGATCACGGCCACGCTGACCGGCGACTGGACGCGGCAGGACAGTTCCTCGCAGGCGAGCAAGCTGCTGGCCGCGCTCAACCTGCCCGGGCCGTTTGCCGGCACCGACAACCTGCCGGGCACCGCGCTGTCGGCCTCGGGCAACACCGGCTTCCTGTTTTCCGGCCTCTACAATTTCTGCATCGGATCGACCGCGCAGCAGATCGCGGCGCGCAATGCCCAGGCGCTGTGCGGCGCGCGCGGCACCCAGTTCGGCCGCCGGCTTTCCCCGCTGGCCAGCGTGAACGTGGATGGCGATCCCACCAACGATCGCCTGCCCTGGGATTCCCGCTTCGTCACGGCAGACCCCGACACCAGCTATGCCACCGGGCCGAGCTTCAACAAGCTGACGACCTGGGGCCTGGGCGCCACGGTGCAGGCGCTGGTGAGCGATGACCTGACGATCAAGTCCATCACCGCCTATCGCAGCACGCACTGGCGCGCCGGGCTCGATGCCGATGGATCGCCGCTCTCGTTCCTCGAGCTGTCGTTCCAGCAGAACCAGTGGCAGTTCAGCCAGGAAGTGCAGATCCTCGGCAAGGCGCTCGACAAGAAGCTGAACTACGTGCTGGGCGGCTATTACTTCAAGGAAAAGGGCAGCCTGCACGATTACGTTACCTTTGACGAAGGCCTGGTGCAGGTCGATGGCCCCAACCGCTTCAACACCGAAAACTATGCGTTCTTTGGCCAGGTCGATTATCGCCCGGTCGAGATCCTGGGCATCACCGTGGGCGGCCGCTATACCCACGAAGCCAAGCAGTTCGAAGGCGGGCAGCAGGAATTGAACGGCTTCAACTACAAGCTGTTCGGCTGCAGCGATGCCAATGGCAATGTCACGCCCAATGGGCCGTTCCCCCTGGCGCCGGTCTCTTGCCAGAATGGCATCGGCTATCCCAACCCGGCCAATCCCGTGCAGGTCTATGCCCCTGGGGTAAACCGCAAGAACTTCAACAACTTCTCGCCCAAGGTCGGGGTCCAGCTCTATCCTGCCGAGCGCGTCATGGTCTATGGATCTTGGTCCAAGGGCTACAAGACCGGCGGCTGGACCACGCGGTTGACCAACCCGCAGGGCAATGTGGCGCCCGGCTTTGGCCCGGAAAAGGCCACGACCTGGGAAGTTGGGGTGAAATCGACCCTGCTCGATCGCAAGCTGCAGCTGAACCTGGCCGCGTTCACCACCGACTATGAAGGGGTGCAGCTCAACATCCAGATCGGCACCTCGCCCACCATCGCCAACGCCGGGCGCGCGCGGATCAAGGGGGTCGAGGCCGAAATGGTGCTGGCGCCGGTGACTGGCCTGACCATCAATGGCTCGGTCGGCTATATCGATGCGCACTATACCCAGATCGATCCCGCCGCGCTGGTCAATGCCGGCACGATCCCGGGCATCCAGGCCGGCATCTATCTGGGCGCGCCGCTGCCCAAGACGGCCAACTGGAAGATCAACCTGTCGCCGCGCTATCAATTCAACCTGGCGAACGGGGGCAACGTGGTGGCGCTGGCCGACTGGACGCACACCACCCCGGTGTGGAATGACATTGCCCGCACCCTGCTGCTGCGCCGGCCCACGAACGACATGATCAACGCCAGCCTCACCTACAACACGCCCGGCGATCGCTGGTCGCTGACCGTGGGTGGCACCAACCTTACTGACACCCGCTATCTCGTCAGCGGCAATACCAACCTTTCGGCCGGCGCGATCTTTGGCAGCTACAACCGTCCGCGCGAATGGTACCTTCGCGCCGGCTTCAAGTTCTGATCGATCCACCCCCTGGCGCCGGGCCGCTTCCTCCACGAAATCCCCCGGTCCGGCGCTTATTTTTTGATCTGCTTTCGCCGTTTCACTGCAAGGATACGCCCTCATGCCCACTGCTGCCCATGCCGCTGTTTTCCGCCAGCCCGGCGCGCCGCCGGTGATCGAGCCGGTCGTGCTCGATGATCCGCGCGAAGACGAGGTGGTGGTGCGGCTTGTCGGCGTGGGGGTGTGCCATACCGACATGGTGCTGCGCGACGGGCACCTGCCGCTGCCGTTTCCGGTGGTGCTGGGGCACGAAGGGTCTGGCGTGGTCGAGCAGGTCGGCACGGCGGTGACCGGGCTGGCACCGGGCGATCATGTCGTGCTCAGCTTTGATTCGTGCGGCCACTGCCCGTCGTGCGACGATCATGCCCCGGCCTATTGCCATGATTGGTTTGCCTATAACTTTGGCGGCAGCCGCCGCGATGGCACCACCGCGCTGGCAACGCCCGAAGGCGCGGTGATCCACAGCCACGTGTTCGGGCAATCGTCGTTTGCCACCCACGCCATCGTGCATGCGCGCAATGCGGTAAAGGTCGCGGCCGATCTGCCGCTCGATCTGCTCGGCCCGCTGGGCTGCGGCATCCAGACCGGGGCGGGCGCCGTGCTCAACGAACTGCGCCCGCGCCCCGGCGCCAGCGTGGCGGTGATCGGCACCGGCGCGGTCGGCCTTTCCGCGATCATGGCCTGCGGCATTGCCAGGGCGGGCGTGGTCGCGGCGGTGGATATCAACCCCGCGCGCATCGCCCTGGCGCAGGAGCTGGGCGCCACCCACGGCTTTGACGCGCGCGCCGGCAGCCTGGCCGATCATGCCCGCAGCGCCGGCCTGGCGCAGGGGTTCGACTGCGTGATCGATACCACCGGGCGGCCCGACGTTGTCAATGCCGCAATGGCAGCCCTGGCCCCGCGTGGGCAGATGGCGCTGGTGGGGGCCTATGGCCCGGGTGACATCGCCGCCGATGCGACGTTCCTGATGAGCGGCGGCCGCGTGATCCGCGGCGTGGTGGAAGGCGGCGCCGATCCGCAGACGTTCATCCCCGAACTGCTCGCCCATTATCGCGCCGGGCGCTTTCCGTTCGATCGCCTGGTGCGCTTCTTCGCGTTTGCCGACATTGCCGAGGCCATCGCGGAAGGCGAGGCAGGCCATGTGGTCAAGCCCATCTTGCGCATTCCCTGAGCGCTTCCCACTATAGCCTCAACGGCAAAGGAAATTCCCTTATGGACAAGCAATTCAGCCTGTTGATCGATGGCCAGCTGGTGCCCGGCGCGGCCACGTTCGATGTGATCAACCCCGCAACGGAAACCGTGCTGGCCCAGGCGCCACGGGCCGACATGGCCCAGCTTGATGCGGCGGTCGCCGCTGCCAAGCGCGCGTTTCCCGCCTGGGCGGCGCGCAGCCAGGATGATCGCGCCGCGCTGATCGACCAGCTGGCCGAGGCGGTGCACGCCCGGCTGGAGGATTTCGCGCAGTTGCTGACGGCCGAACAGGGCAAGCCCTTGGACCAGGCGCGTGGCGAGATGATGGCCACCTATTTCGTGCTCAAGGCCTTTGCCGGCATGCGCGTGACCGACAAGGTGCTGCGCGAGGAAGGCGGCAATACGGTGATCGAGCACCGCACCCCACTGGGCGTGTGCGCCGCGATCACGCCGTGGAATTTCCCGGTGGTGCTGCTGGCCAACAAGCTGGGCCCGTGCCTGCTTACCGGCAATACCATGGTGGCCAAGCCTGCGCCCACTACCCCGCTCACCACGTTGCTGCTGGGCGAGGTGATCGCCCAGATCCTGCCGCCAGGCGTGGTCAACGTGATTGCCGATGTCAACGATCTGGGCGGCGCGCTGTCGACCCATGCCGACGTCGCCAAGGTGGCCTTCACCGGATCGACCGCGACCGGCAAGAAGGTCATGGCCTCGGCCGCGAGCGGGGTGAAGCGCGTGACGCTGGAACTGGGCGGCAACGATGCCGCGATCGTGCTGGACGACATGCCGGCCAAGCTGGCCGCCGAAAAGGTCTATCAGGGCGCGATGGTCAATGCCGGCCAGGTCTGCGTGGCGATCAAGCGCGCCTATGTGCATGAAACCGTCTATGACGAATTCCTGGAAGAGATCACCCGCCTGGCCCAGGATGCCGTGGTCGACGAAGGCACCCGCCAGGGCGTGACGATCGGCCCGGTGCAAAACAAGATGCAGTTCGACAAGGTTTCCGCCCTGCTGGCCGATGCGCGCGCGCGCGGCACCGTGCTGGCCGGCGGCGCGCCGCTCGATCGCCCGGGCTATTTCATCGCGCCGACCATCGTTGCCGACCTCGATGACGATGCGCCGCTGGTGCGCGAAGAACAGTTCGGCCCGGTGCTGCCGGTGCTCAAGTTCTCTGACGTGGACGATGTGATCGCCCGCGCCAACGACAGCGATTATGGCCTGGGCGGCACTGTCTGGGGCAAGGACGTGGCCCGCGCGATGGACGTGGCGCGGCGGATCGATACCGGCACGGTGTGGGTCAACCAGCACCTGGCGATCGACCCGGGCATCCCGTTCCGCGGCGTCAAGCAATCGGGGCTGGGCGGCGAACTGGGCGAGGCCGGCCTGCTTGAATATAACCAGGCGCACATCATCAACGCGGTCAGCCTGCCGGCCTGACGCCGCGCGGCAATTTTGTAACAAGTTGTATGGCCATGCCGCAGTCCCAAAGGCTGCAGCATGGCCATTTTTCTGCGGCATTGCCTTGATACAGAATACTATTCCATCCCTGTGGAATAGGCCCGTCGCTGTTGATGTTTCACTATGTCAGCAAAGATTGCATGCCCGTAGCCCGGCGAAATTGCGGTGATACAACTGCGCGCTAGACCCCGTGGCCATGAACCGCCCGGCGTTGCCCCCAATACCTGCACTGCCTGTTGATCCTGTTGCCCCATCCGCCCGCGCGCCATCCCCCGACGCTGTGGCGCCATCGCGGTGGGAACGCCTGATGAGCCGCCCGGTGCCGCTGTGGGTGCTGGGGCTGACCATGGCGCTGGGCGCGCTGGTGCTGCTGGGCTTCGGGTTCGTGCTGCTGGCGCCGCGCCGCCATGGCGCGCTGGGCGAACTGGCGGTGCAGGTGGCCAGCATTCCCGATACCGTGGGGCGCGCCGCGGACGCCTTGCTGCCCTATCACCCCACGATCGGCCAGCCTTACGAGCCATTGCCCGGCGGCCTGTGGCGCCGGCCCGGCTTTGTCGATCCCGGCTATATCCTGCTGACCGTGTTCGATACCGCGCGCCGGCGCTGGGTGGTGCAGCTGTTGCGGCTGCGCGATGGCCAGGTGGTGCGCACCTATGCCCCGGATATCGCCGCGATCCTGGCGCATTCCACGTTCCGTTCGGCGCTGATCGATCTGGCACGGGACAAGACCAACCAGCGCTTCATGGCGATGCATCCCATGCTGATGCCCGATGGCGGCCTGATCGTGCACGATACCTCGCCCCTGGTGCGGATCGATGCCTGCGGCCGGCCGGAATGGATGATCGACGGCATTTTCCACCACTCGCTGGAACGCGCGCCCGATGGCACGCTGTGGGCGTCCTACCGCTTGCCGCGCACCACGCGCCCCGGCCTTGGCCCGCAATTTGCCGACGAAGGGCTGATGCACCTGACCGCTGCGGGCCAGGTGTTGAGCCGCACCGCGGTGATCGACCTGCTCGATGCCAACAACATGGGCCAGCTGTGGCGCGGGCGGCCCTATTCGGATGATCCCATCCACCTCAACGATATCCAGCCCGTGCCCGGCGATGGCCCCTATTGGCGCGCGGGCGATCTGCTGATCAGCCTGCGCAACCTGTCGCTCTTGCTGCTCTATCGCCCGCCCACCGGCAAGGTGGTGTGGAGCCGCGGCCTGCCCTGGCGGTTCCAGCACGATGTCAGCGTGCTCGACGATCACCGCATCTCGGTGTTCGACAACCACTGGCGCTTTGCCTGGGACCAGCCCGAACAGGCCGAACCCGACGGCACCAACCGCATGCTGGTCTATGACTTCGCTACCGACCAGGTGAGCGAACCGCTGGCCCGCGCCTTTCGCGATTTGAACATCCACACCCGCGCGCAGGGCCGCGCCACGCCGCTGCCCGGTGGCGATACCATGGTGGAAGAGACCGAGCTCGGCCGCGTCGTGCGCCTGGCCGCCGATGGCACCGTGCGCTGGAACTTCATCAGTGCCGACGCTGACCGCAACCGGTTCGAGCTGCGCTGGACCCGTTACATCGATCCCGTCGCCGACAAGATCGGCATCCAAGCTGCGGAGAATGCCCGATGCGAATGACCGCCCTGCCCATTGCCCCCGCGTCGCGCCTGCTGTTGCCGGCGATCCTGTTGCTCGCCGCCACGGCCGTTCCGGCGCAGGCCTATGTCGGGCCCGGGCTGGGCCTGGGCGCTGCCTCCACCGCACTGGGCGTGGTCGGGGCGATCCTGCTCGGGCTGCTGGCTTTCGTGTGGTATCCGGTCAAGCGGCTGATCCGCCTGGCGCGCAAGGCCGCGCGCGGTGGTGGAGCCGGCCGGCGGTGATCGCCGCCGCGCTGGTTCTGGCCGGCGCGCTGCTGGCCACGCTGCACCTGGTGCGGCGCTGGGGCGTGCTGCGCCGCTTTGCCGCGCTGGGCCTGGCCGGGCGGCGCGCGCTGCGTGTCCTTGCGCGGCGGCGGGCGTCTGACCGCTGGAAGGAACGCGCCGCGCGGCTGCTGGCCATCCACCTGATGAGCCGCTCGCTCGTGGCCGGGGGCGCGCTGGCCCTGGCCGCACTCCCTCTGGCGGTGGCGCTGGGCCTGGGGCCGCAGCTGGGCCTGCCGATCACTGCGGCCTTGCTTGATCCATGGGTGCGCCTGGCCATTCTTGCTGTGGGGATTTGTCTTGCCTCCGTCCGATTTGCCCTTGCCCGCAGCCGCGCCAGCGGCGCCGGCCGGCGCGCACGCCTATCGCCGGCTTGACCGGCTGCTGCATCGGCTCGCCCTGGGCAGCCGCGCCGCGCTGGACCTGAGCTTTGACCTGGAACGCGCGCGGTTCGGGCGGGCGGCGGCGGGCTTGACGCTGCGCCCCCCGGTCTTCGTTGCCGGGCTGGCGCGGGCGGGCACCACCGTGCTGATGCAGCGGCTGGAGGCGGCCGATCACTTTGCCAGCCTGCGCTATGCCGACATGCCGTTTCCCCTGGCGCCCAACACCTGGGCCGGGCTGGTGGCGCGGCATCGGCGCCGGCTGGCGCGCACGCCGCGCGGCCACGGCGATGGGCTGGAGCACGATCTCGATACCGCAGAGGCGATCGAGGAAGTGTTCTGGCGCCTGCACTGCGGGCCTGATTACCACACGGATCGCGGGCTGTGCGCGCACCAGCCCGATGCCGCCACGCTGGCCGCGTTCGGGCAGCTGATGGCGCTGGTCTGCCTGGTGCGCGGGCAGGGGCGCTATCTGTCCAAGAACAACGCCAACGTGCTGCGCGTTGGCGCGCTGGCGACGCTACCCGGCGCGGTGCTGGTCCATCCGTTTCGCGATCCGCTGCAACAGGCCGCCAGCCTGCTGGCCCAGCACCGCCGCGCCTGCGCCCTGGCGGCGGGTGACCGCTTTCGCGCCGATTACATGCGCTGGCTGGGCCATCATGAATTCGGCGTGCATCAGCGCCCGTTCTGCCTGCCCGGCGGCGCGCCCGTGGCGGGAGATCCCGATACCCTGGTGTTCTGGCTGCGCACCTGGTGCGGGGTCTATCGCCATCTGCTGGAACAGCCGGGCGCAGTCGTGGCGCGCCAATGCTTTGTCGATTACCATCGCCTGGCACAGGGCGACGATGCGCCGCGCGCTGCCCTGGCGCAGCGGCTGGGGCTGGCCCGCGGCATCGCGGCGCAAGGCCTGCGTTTGCCGCCGCCCCATGCCCTGGCGCAGGGGCCCGTGCCGCTGGCCGATCGCAATGAGGCCGCGGCGATCCATGCCCGGCTCAAGGCGCGGGCAATTGCCGAGGATTGATCACGGGCACCAAAGCCTGGCCGGTCCGTTGCGCACCCCGATCCGCCACCGCGGCATACCCCTAGGTCGTAAACTCATAAATGGCACCCCCGAGGCGCCAAAATGGCAAACATATCGGGTCAAAGTGACCGCCGCGAAGGCTGGTGGCCTTTGCAAGGGCACTTTGGGCCGAGATGGAAGCCATTTTGGCGTCCCTTCGGGATTTGACCCAAAGGCCCCCTCGCAGCGTCGAAGGCACTGGAAATATTGCCGATATTCCTGCGCGCTTTCTCCTCGCGACGGGGCCTTTGGCCGCAAACCTCGGGGGTGCCATTTATGAGTTTACGACCTAGATGGCCATTGCCGGGCTGGCGGTTCTGTGAGAGCAGGGGGCCATGAACACGACCGGAACGCACGAGGCCAATCTGGTCATTCTCTCGATTCTGATCGCGGTGTTCGCATCGTTCACGGCGCTGAGCCTGGCGGGCCGGGTGCGCGTGGGCCACGGCTGGGCGCGCCGGGTGTGGCTGGCGGCCGCCTCGCTTTCGCTCGGCGGCGGCATCTGGTCGATGCATTTCGTGGCGATGCTGGCGTTTCGCGTGCCCGGCATGGCGATGGGCTATGACCTTGGCTTGACGCTGCTGTCCCTCGTCATCGCGATCGCCTTTACCGGGGTGGGCTTTGCCGCGCTGGGCCGGGCTGACCTGACATATCGGCGCATCGCCCTGGCCGGGCTGTTCATGGGCCTTGGCGTGTTGGCGATGCACTATCTCGGCATGGCGGCCATGCGCATGCCCGCCACGATGCACTATGACCCGCTGTGGGTGGCCATTTCGGTGGTGATCGCGATCGGCGCGGCCACGGCGGCGCTGTGGTTTGCCGCGCGCGACCAGGCGCTGGGCATGCGGCTGGGTGCGGCCGGGCTGATGGGCTTGGCGATTGCCGGGATGCACTATGCCGGCATGCATGCCGCCGTGATCACCATGGACCACGCGGCCCATGCGCACATGGTGACAAGCGGTATCGGCCAGACTTTCCTGGCCGTGCTGATCGCCACGATCACCCTGCTGATCCTGGCGATTGCGCTGGGCGCGGCCTGGCTGGAGCGCGTGTTTCACAAGATCGCCCGGCGCGAGGCGCGGATCGCGCTGCGGCTCAAGATCGCCGACGTGCTGCGCGACTATGATACCGCCGGTGCGCTCGACCAGATCGCCGCGCTGATGGGCGTGCATTTCGCCGTCAGCCGCACTGGCTTTGGCCAGTTGCTGGCGCACGAGGAGATGTTCGATTACGATATCTGCTGGACCGATGGCACGGCACCGCCGCTGCTCGGGCGGTTGCCGGCGGCCGATTTCGGCACCCGCATCGTGGCGGCGCTCAACCGGGGTGAGACGGTGGTGGTGGGCGATCTGTTTGCCGATCATCCGCTGGTCGATGCGCGCGGCCGGCAGACCGCACGCGCTGTCGATACCCGCGCGATCCTGGTGGTGCCGTTCATCCGCGAGGGGCGGCTGCGCACGATCGTCTATCTCAACAACCGCACGCCGCGCGATTGGCACCCCGATGACCTGGCCTTCATGGAGGAGATTGCCGAGCGCACCCGCCTGGTGAGCGAGCGGGCCGCGATCGCCGAACAGCTGCGCGAACTCAACGCCACGCTGGAAGCGCGGGTGGAAGCGCGCACCAGCGAATTGCGTGCCGCGCAGGAAGCGCTGGTGCAAAGCCAGAAGATGGAGGCGATGGGCCAGCTGGTCGCCGGCCTTTCGCACGATTTCAACAACGTGCTGGGCGCGATCCTGGCGTCGTTCGATCTCATTGCCCGGCGCAGCGGCGATGCCGCGCGGGTGGAGCGCCTGGCCGGCGAAGGGCGCCAGGCGGCGCAGCGCGCGGCCAACCTGATCGCGCAGCTGCTGGCCTTTTCGCGCACGCAGCGCCTGGCCACCCAGGCACTCGATCCGGCGCTGGTGATCGAGCGCCTGCGCCCGATGCTGATGCGCACGCTGGGCCCCTTGATCACGCTGGATTGCCACTTGCCCGATCCGACGGGGGAAGGCTGGGCGGTGCTGGCCGATCCGACGCAGCTGGAAATGGCCGTGCTCAACCTGGCGGTGAATGGCCGCGATGCCATGCCGGCGGGCGGCGCGCTGACCATCGCGCTGCATCCCTATCTGGCGGCGGGTGAAAGCGATCTTGCCGATGGGCGCTATGTCATGGTCGAAGTGGCCGATACCGGCGCGGGCATGGACGAGGAAACCCTGCGCCGCGCGATGGAGCCGTTCTTTACCACCAAGCCAGTGGGCAAGGGCACCGGGCTGGGCCTGGCACAGATCTATGGCAGCATGCGCCAGATCGGCGGCGGCGTGCGGATCGACAGCGCGCCGGGCCAAGGCACCACGGTGCGCCTGTTCCTGCCGCGCACGGCAAGCGCCGCCCAGGATGACGACGCGCCGGCCGCGCCTGCCGGCACCGGCACCAGCCTGGCGCGGGTCTTGCTGGTGGACGATGATCCCGATCTGCGCCGCGCCCTGGCAGCGGCCCTGGCCGATCATGGCCATGTGGTGGACGTGGCGGCCGATGGCCCGGCGGCACTGGCTTTGCTGGAGCGGGCGCAGCACGCGGGCGAGGCGCTGCCCGAAGTGGCCGCGATCGATTTCGCCATGCCGGGGATGACCGGCGCGGAACTGGCCGCCCATCTGGCCCGCCGCTTCCCCGCCTTGCGCGTGGTGTTCATGAGCGGCTTTGCCGACCTCGCCGCGATCGAGGCCGTCGCCGGCCCCGACGCGGTGGTGCTGCGCAAGCCCTTTGCCACCGAACAGCTGATCAGCGCGGTGGCCCGCGCCGCCTGAGCTGCCGATCAGGCCAGGCTTTGCTTCATCCGTTCGGCGTCGGGCGTGTGGCCGGTAATGATGCCAAGCGCCAGCGCGGCCTGGCCCACCACCATGCCGATGCCGTTGATCGCCCGGCAGCCCTTGCTTCGTGCGACCCGAAGCAGCTCGGTTTCCAGGGGGAAATAGATGATGTCGGCCAGCCAGTGATGCGCGGCAATGGCCTCGGCCGGGATCGGCGTGCCGGGCTTGGCGGCCATGCCGATCGGCGTTGCGTTGACGATGCCATCGGCCGGCATGGTATCGAGCTGGGCCAGCGGCGTGACCTGCACGCGCGCGTCTGGATAGCGGGCGACCAGGTCGCTGGCGAGCGCGCCGGCGCGCGCGGCGTCGGGATCGACCAGCTCCAGGTGCGTAACGCCGAGCGAGAGCAGCGCATTGGCCACTGCCGAACCCGCGCCACCTGCGCCGAGCTGGATGACATGGCCCAGCGCCGCGCCGGGCAGCCCGGCCAGCAGGCTGTCGCGAAAGCCGGGCATGTCGGTGTTGTGGCCGATCAGCCGGCCATCGCGGATCGCCACGGTGTTGACCGCGCCGGCCGCCTGGGCACTGGGCGCCAGTTCATCCATCAGCGGCATGATCGCCTGCTTGAACGGATAGGTCACGTTGAAGCCGGCAAAGCCCTCGCGCTTGAGGCTGTCGACCACGCTGGGGAGGTCGGCATCGGCCAGGCCGCGCTGGGTGAAATCGAACAGTTCGTAAGTCAGGTCCAGCCCCAGGGCGCGGGCCTCTTCCTCGTGCAGGCGCGGAGAGCTGGATGCCAGGATGGCGCGACCAAGAAGCCCGGAGCGGATCATCAAAACCTGTGTCTTTGCAAAAAGGCTCCGGCCCAGCACCACCACGGATGCACCGCCCGGGCAGGGTGGATAAGAAGCTAAACCCCCCCCCGATATAAAACCAGCCGCCCA
>CAYXUN010000088.1:0-15772 GCA_964468165.1 uncultured Novosphingobium sp.
CATTACACGGGCGCCCAGCTGCGCGCTTTGTTGCCCTGGATCGGCGCCAATAAGCTGGTCGACCAGTCGATGAACTGATCGCGCAATGACCTGGTCTGCCGCGCCTTGCCCAGGCAAGCGCGGTGGCCTGGCCTTTCCGGCAAAGGGGCCGGCCCGCTCGGCGGGCTGGCCCTTTTCCGTTTGTGTCGCCGCTCTACCGAATGGCCCACCGGCTCGACGAACGGCATGGCAAAATCGGGAAAATGCATTCATAGCCATTTTGGACCTATTGGTTCACCCGTCGCTTTCCAGCCCTGCCCACCACCAGAAACTGATCGAGTCGCCGATGCCTTCGCTGCCCCACCTTGCCTCGGCCTGTGCCGCGCTATGCCTGCTCGGGGCGTGCCAGGCCCCGGTGCCAAAGCCCACGCCGACGCCCGATGGTGCCGGGGTGCCGGTGGCGTCCACCGCCGGCAAAGGCCCGGTGGCAGATGCCGCTGACAGCAGCGATGCCGCGGTCGATGCCGACGCCCTGCCCGCGATCAATTGTGGCGAAGGCCGCATGGCCAAGCTGATGAACATGCCGGAATCCGAAGAGACGCACGCTGCCGTGATCGCGGCGGTGGGCCATCGCCACATCCGCTGGGTCCACCCCGGCGACGCCGTGACGATGGATTACCAGCCGGGCCGGCTCAACGTGATCGTCGACGAACACGGCCAGATCGCCGCCACCCGCTGCGGCTGATCGCCGGCATCCGCCACCACTGCCCTACCCGTTTTGCTCGCTTGCCACTCGCCCATGCGTTTGGCACCCTTCCCTGTGGGCGACGGCGTGCCGGGCTGTGCAGCGGCCGCGCCCAAGGGAGACATCACATGATCACCGTTCGTACCGCGTTCACGCTGGCCGCCCCACTGGCCCTGGCCCTGGCCGCCACGCCGATGATTGCCCAGGCCCCTGCCGTTCCCGGCCAGCCGGACAAGGCCCGCGTCACGGCCGGCAACTACGCCGCCGATCCCAATCACTCGCTCGTCGCCTGGAGTGTCAACCACCTCGGTTTCAACGACTATTTCGGCTTGTTTGGCGATGTTTCGGCCAAGCTCACGCTCGATCCGGCCAATCTTTCCGCAGCCAAGGTGACCGCGACGATCCCGGTCAGCAAGGTGCTCACCGCCAATGCAGGCCTTACCGCCCACCTGCTGCGCCCCGGCACCGCGGGCAAGAAGCCCGATTTCTTTGGCCCCACTCCGGCCGATGCCACTTTCACTTCCACCAGCGTGACGCCCGGCGCCGATGGCACCAGCGCGACCATCGCCGGCGACCTCACGCTCAATGGCGTGACCAAGCCGGTTTCCATCGCCGCCAGGTTCATTGGCGCCGGCAAGGGCTGGGGCAAGGAAACGGTCGGCTTTGAAGGCACCACCACGCTCAAGCGTTCGGACTTCGGCGTGAATGGCGCGCTGCCGCTGGTGTCTGACGAGGTGAAACTCAACATCACCATCGCGTTCGAAAAGACCGCCTGACTTTCTGCCTGCCTGACTTTCTGCCTGGTTGACCAGCAACCCCGCAGCGTCATGCCGCTGCGGGGTTTGTTGCGCCCGGCATTTGATCTGGACAAAGCCGGCGCAAGGCACCATAGGCATGGCCGATGATCGCCGCGCTGAACCTTACCCTGCGACTTACACGCCCTTGGGCGTGAGCTGACGCGTCGGTTTTTGCGGCGCACACGGCGCCCAAGGGTCATCCCCTCGCACCAGACGCATCATTTTCATTTTAAGGTTCAGCCATCATGGCCATGCTGAAGAATCCCGGCATCAAGTATCGTCCGTTTCCGCAGGTGGATCTGCCCGATCGCCAGTGGCCCTCACGCACCATCACCAAGGCCCCGCGCTGGCTCTCGACCGACATGCGCGATGGCAACCAGTCGCTGATCGACCCGATGGACGCGGACAAGAAGGCACGCTTCTTCGATCTGCTGTGCAAGGTCGGCCTCAAGGAAATCGAAGTCGGCTTCCCCAGCGCGGGCGCAACCGAATATGATTTCATCCGCGCCCTGGTGGACGAAGGCCGCATCCCCGAAGACGTCGTCGTCCAGGTGCTGACGCAATCGCGCGAAGACCTGATCAAGACCTCATTCGAAAGCCTGGCCGGCGCCAAGCAGGCCATCGTCCACGTCTACAACGCCGTGTCGCCGCTGTGGCGCACGGTGGTGTTCGGCATGGAACAGAGCGAAATCAAGGAAATCGCCCGCCGTGGCGCGACGTTCCTGCGCGATCAGGCCGCCCGCTTCCCGCAGACCGATTGGCGTTTCGAATATAGCCCGGAAACCTTCTCCACCGCCGAACTCGATTTCAGCATCGCCTGCTGTGAAGCGGTGATGGACGTGCTGCAACCCACGGTGGAAAAGCCCATCATCCTCAACCTGCCGGCCACGGTGGAAGCCTCCACCGCCAATATCTATGCCGACCAGATCGAGTATTTCTGCCGCAACCTGCCCGGCCGCGATCGCGCCGTGATCAGCCTGCACACCCACAACGACCGCGGCACCGGCGTGGCCGCAGCCGAACTGGGCCTGATGGCCGGCGCCGACCGCGTCGAAGGCTGCCTGTTCGGCAATGGCGAGCGCACCGGCAACTGCTGCCTGGTGACGGTGGGCCTCAACCTCTACACGCAAGGGGTCGATCCCGAACTGGACTTCTCGAACATCGATGAAGTGATCCAGACCGTGGAATACTGCAACCAGCTGCCCGTGCATCCGCGCCACCCCTATGGCGGCGAACTGGTGTTCACCGCGTTTTCCGGCAGCCACCAGGACGCCATCAAGAAGGGCTTTGCCGCGCAGGAAAAGCGCAACGACGAACTCTGGGCCGTCCCCTATCTGCCGATCGACCCAGCCGATCTGGGCCGCAGCTATGAAGCGGTGATCCGCGTCAATTCGCAAAGCGGCAAGGGCGGTTTTGCTTGGGTGCTGGAACAGGACCAGGGCCTCAAGCTGCCCAAGAAGATGCAGGCGCACTTCTCGCGCCACGTGCAGGAACTGGCCGACGAACTGGGCCGCGAACTGCAGGCCGGCGATATCTGGGGCGTGTTCCGCAAGGTCTATCGCCTCGATGCCCCGCAGCATTTCCAGCTGGTCGATTATGACGAGCAGCGCGGCACCGATGGTACCCGCGTGTTTGCCGGCAAGATCGAAATCGATGGCCAGGTGCAGTCGGTCAGCGGGCGCGGCAACGGCCTGATCTCGTCGGTGGTGGCCACCCTGGCCGAAGGGTTCGGCGTTCGCCTGGAAGTGCGTGACTATTCCGAGCACGCCATGGGCAGCGGCACCAATGCGCGCGCGGCCGCCTATGTCGAATGCGTGCTGGCCGATGGCCGCGTGGTATGGGGCGTGGGCATCGACGAAGACGTGGCCACCGCCAGCGTGCGCGCGATCCTTTCGGCAGCCAACGCCGGCCGCTGAGCGCACCATCTTACCCGTCACGCAAGGGCTCTGGAGCACCCGCTCCGGGGCCTTTTTGCGATCAGGCCTCGGTATCGGCCCACAGCAGCTCGGCCATGGCATCGAGATGGCTGAAATCCACCGCGGGATCGCGGCGGTTGAGCGGCATCCCGCCCCAGCGCCGCGGATCGAGCAGCCGGCGGCGCAAGGCACGCTGCAGCAGATCGAGCCGCATCAGTGCCTCGTGATCGGCGGCCATGTCGTTGGCGCCGCGACGCCGCTGCCAGCCGGCCTCGATCTGGCCGATCCGTTCCAGCACCAGCTGGTTGTATTGCCGATGCGGGCCGCGATGCAGCGGCATCAGCACGCGCTGCGCGGCCGCCTCAGTTGCCGGCAGCAGCAGACCGTTGCGGCGGAAATCGTGGAAGCCCACTTGGGCCTCGCCCAGCCGGCCCAGCATGCCGTTCAAACCAGGGCGCGTCAGAACCTGGCGTGGCAGGATATGGTGCCGCTGCATATGCGCCTGATATCCGGGTGAGCCGACGACGTTGACGCAATGGAACGGAATCGCCAGACGCGCGGCAGACCGCCATTTGCGAGACGAATCAGGAACACATTTCGTTAGGCCCATCGTCCCGAAATGATACAGTCTTCCCCTGGTTCTAGCCAGAGCGTGCCAGCGCCAGGCAGTTCGACTGCCTGCGCCTGGGTTACGCGGCCATGGGCGATCAACCAGTCTGCCAGGCGCACGGCAGCGCGCGCGTGTTGTTCTCCCGGCCGCTCTCCACCGGTGTGCAGGGTAAACTCTTGCCCGATGAAAAAGGCCAGGCCGACACTCGTCACCCGATCCTGCCCACGCTGAAGGCCGGCCAGGGCCAGGGCCGGAAATGGCCCACCATCCAGCCACGGACGCACGGCATCGACGAACCAGCGCGGCGAAACCAGGTTGCCCGCCGGCAGCCAGCCGATCGCCACCAGGCCCGGCAAAGTCGCCAGCGCGAGCAACAGGCTGGCCGCCACCTGCACCACCGGCAGCAGGCTTTCTGCCCCGGCCAGGTGCGGCCCTGGCGCCAGCAGCAGCGTTTCATAGGCGCTGGCGTCAAAGCCGGCGGGCAGGCCAACGCGCAGATTGGCAAGCGCGGTTGCCGCACCCTCTTTGGGCGCCAAACCAGTCAGATCGAACGTCAGGCCATCGCGCAGCAGTTCCACCCAACTGGCCGCACCCGCCGGCCGATGGCTCACGGCAAAGGCATGCTCGGCCTGGGCCAATCCGGCCAGGGCATCGGCATCAGGGCGCGTGCCAGGGGCGAACAACAGCGTCGCCACCGCGCGCCCCCCCGCACTTTCCTGACCATCAGCCACCGCCTACGCTCCTGTCCTTGGACACACCCTTGCACCGCAATCCATTGCGGCGATCTACAGTGCCTGCACCGCTTAACGTCGAAATTTCGTCAACACCTCGGCGCGCCATGCTCAAAAAGCGCCCATTTCCAAGCCCGACGCCAGCAACTGTCCCAGTTCGCGACATTTCTGCAACGCAGTATGCGGCAAGGTTTTCGGCGCCAAGATCGAATCGGCCCGATCTGCACCCGTTACAATGATGCAGGGCGGCGCAACCCGGCGCAAACGCCAACCGGTCACGATCCGGTCGATCTGCGCCTGCGCGCCCTGCCCCGCCGTTCCCGCCGCAATGGCCGTAGCATAGGCGCGCCCCGCGATCTGCTCCAGCAGGGGGTAATAGCAGCGGTCGAAGAACGCCTTCATCTCTCCGCTCATGCTGCCAAGGTTTTCCGGGCAGACGAACAGGAAGCCTTGCGCTGCAAGGCATTGCGCGGGGCTGGCCCGCTCGGCCGGCAACAGCTGCGCCGGCGCACCGGCCTCGGCCGCACCTTGCGCAGCGGCCTGCGCCATGGCCTGTGCCGCGCCGGTGCGGCTGTGCCAGATGATTGCCAGCATGCCCCCTGTCCTTTTCACCACCGCCGCCCCCGCAGCGTTTTTCGTTCCCGGCACCAGCGCCGATCCATTGGTGTCAAATCGGATATGAACGCAGCTTTGCCAAATCGGTTTCCTGGCGATCTATCTGCCCGCGCGGTTTGCCCATGGGGCGGCAATCAGCTACCGCGCAACAATGATCCCGGTCACTGCGATTACCCATTCCCTTTCCGGCCTCGCCTGGCGTTGGCGCGGCGGCAACATGGACCTTTCCGGCCGCTTTGGCCGCGCCGGCGGTGGCGACGATGGCCTCAGCAACGATCTGGTCGACCAGTTGCTGCTCTCGCGCGGGGTGCCGCACGATGATCTGGAACGGCACCGCCGCCCCACCTTGCGCGATTTCCTGCCCGATCCCGCCATTTTCCGCGACATGGAAGTGGCCGCGCGCCGTCTTGCCGAAGGCGTGGTGCGGGGCGAGCGCATCACCGTCTATGGCGATTACGACGTGGATGGCGCGACCAGCGCGGCACTGCTGCTGCGCCTGCTGCGCGCGCTCGGCGTGGAAGGCCAGGCCTATATCCCCGATCGCCTGCTCGAAGGCTATGGCCCCTCGGGCGAGGCTTTGGTGCGGCTGGGCCGCGAAGGCAGCCAGTTGATCGTCACCGTCGATTGCGGCGCCATGGCGCACGAGGCGCTGGGCCAGGCCGCGGCCGCCGGGATCGATGTGATCGTGGTCGATCATCACAAGTGCGCGCCCGACCTTCCGCCGGCCGTGGCCCTGGTCAATCCCAACCGGCTGGACGAGGATGACGAGGCCGCCTCACACGGTCACCTCGCCGCCGTGGGCGTGGCGTTCCTGCTTGCCGTGGCGACCGTGCGCGTCCTGCGCGCGCGCGGGTGGTTCGAAAGCCGCCCGGCGCCCGATCTCATGGGCTTGCTCGATCTGGTTGCGCTCGGCACCGTCGCCGATGTGGCCCAGCTCAAGGGCTTGAACCGCGCGCTGGTCTCGCAGGGCCTGAAAGTCATGGCCAAGCGCGCCAATATCGGCCTTTCTGCGCTGATCGATGCCAGCCGCATCACCCGGGCGCCCACCGCCAGCGACATGGGCTTTGCCCTGGGGCCGCGCATCAATGCCGCCGGGCGCATCGGCGATTCCTCGCTCGGCGTGCGGCTGTTGACCACGCAGGACCCTGACGAGGCCAAAGACATCGCCACGCGCCTCTCTGCCCTCAACGACGAGCGCCGCGCGATCGAGCAGGCCGTGCAGGAAGCCGCCGAAGCGCAAGTGGAAGCACAGCACAACCGCGCCGTGGTGGTGGTGTCCGGCCTGGGCTGGCATCCCGGTGTGATCGGCATCGTTGCCGGGCGAATCAAGGAAAAGACCGGCAAGCCCACTCTGGTCATCGCGCTTGACGATGGCGAGCAGGCCGAAGTTGATGGCGCCGGCATGGGCAAGGGTTCGGGCCGCTCGATCCCCGGCGTCGATCTGGGCGCAGCGATCATCGCCGCGCGCGAGGCCGGGTTGCTGGTCAAGGGCGGCGGCCATGCCATGGCCTGTGGCCTGACCATCGCGCCCGATCGGGTCGATCCCCTGGCGCAATGGCTTGATGAACGCCTGGGGCGCGACGTGGCCAATGCCCGCGCCGCGCAAAGCCTGGCGCTCGATCTGTCGCTCAGCCCCGGCGGCCTTACCCCCAGCCTGGTGGAAACGCTGGAAGGGGCTGGCCCCTATGGCGTGGGCTGGCCCGGACCGCGCGTTGCCGTGGGCCCGGTGCGGCTGGTCAAGTGCGATATCGTGGGCAACGATCACGTGCGGGCGATCGTGGCAGGGGCCGATGGCCGCTCGTTCAAGGCCATGGCCTTTCGCGCGGCACAAACCGATCTGGGCCAGGCCCTGCTGCATGGCTGCAAGGGCCGCCAGTTGTGGCTGGCCGGACGCGCCCGGCTCGACGACTGGGGCAGCCGCCCCGCCGCCGAATTGCATATCGAAGATGCCGCGTTTGCCGATTGAATTTTTTGGGTCTGATTTTTTTGGATCGGCGGGTTGACGCACCGGCCCCAGCCTAATAGAGGCGCGGACCTGCCCAGCGGCGCAAGCCCGGCGGCCCCTTCGTCTAGCGGTCAGGACGCGGCCCTTTCACGGCTGAAACACGGGTTCGATTCCCGTAGGGGTCACCATTCCGGCGCAATTGGCACGGAACCACACCACATCGTCAGTGCGCCGCGTGCCCATCGCATTATGCTGCGTGGCGCTCGCTCGCGATCATGCCCTCAGTGCAGCTGCGAGGATTGGATCGTGGCGGGAATGCCGGCGATCCCCTCGATCGGGCGCGGGCCAGCCAATTCCTTGCGCATGAGATCCAGCACCATGGAAAGGTGCGCGGCCGCCAGCGAGGCACCCTGGTGATCGAGTACCGCGAGCGAGCCTTCCAGCTTGCCGATCAGGTCGGCCAGAACGGCCTTGTCAGCGCCGTTGCGATCCGAGGATTTCACGCAATCGTCCTCCCACTTCTTGGCGCCGATCGGGCCGCGCGTGCGCGCGCCCCACACCTCGACAGGCCTTAGAGCCGGCCTTGCAAGCCGCCAGCGCAACCCGGCGCCCCGTTGCCCGCCGTGGCAGCGGGTCATGAAGGGGAATGTTCGACCTTGGTGTCATTTACGCGCCGCCGCGCCTGCCCGCCACGGCTTTCCCCGCAGCTTTGGCGGTATCGCGTGCAACCAAGTGGTGTACCAGAATGGTCGCCTGCCATATCATCTTCCATGATAAACAGCATTTTAGATGGCTAACACGCCACGCGCACGCGGACCAGCCGTGACCACTCCCGCCGAAACGGAAGCAAAAGCCCGCGCGCTCGGCGCCATTGCTGCGCCCCGCGGCCCAGCCTGTGGACAGCCTTGGCGGCAAGTATGACAGCCCGGCAGCGGGCTTGCCGCGCCCCCCTGCCCTCGCCTAACAGGTGCCCTATCTGCGTTTCCTGGCGAAAGTGACATCCCCCGATGAAAGGTCTGGCCCTGCCCTGGACAAGCGTGGGCATTGCCCTGGTCGCCGCTGCGGCCATGCCGTTTGCCGGTGCCAGCCTGTGGCTTGCGTTTGCCGTGCTGGTGGTGTGGCTGGCCTCGCTGTGGCTGGCCAGTCCCGAGCCGGAGATCGTCCAGGTCAGGCCCGAGGAAGGCAGCGTCTCGCGCCAGGCCATGGTCGCCCTGGTGGAGCCGTTCAGCGTGCCGGTGCTGATGCTCGATCGCCAGCGCATCGCCTCGGCCAATGCCGCCGCACGCGAGGCGCTGGGCCCGCATATCGTCGGGCAGGACGCGCGCGTGGCGCTGCGCCACCCCGAGGCGATCACCCTGCTCGACAAGCCGGAGGGAACCGCGCTGGTTCGCGGCCTCACCGGCACGCGCAGCATCTGGCAGGTCAGCCGGGTGGCGATCGACGAACGCTTTTCGCTGATCGAGCTGGTCAACCGCACGGCCGAGGCCGATATCAGCCGCGCCCACACCGATTTCGTCGCCAACGCCAGCCACGAACTGCGCACCCCGCTGGCCTCGATCATCGGCTATGTCGAAACCCTGGCCGATCCCGATGCCCGGATCGATCCGGCCACGTCGGCCAAGTTCCACGCCACCGTGCTGCGCGAAGCCAAGCGCCTGCAGACGCTGGTGGAAGACCTCATGTCGCTTTCGCGCATCGAGGCGGAAAAGCACGAGTTCCCGCGTGAACGCATCGATCTGGGGCAGATGGCGCAAACCATCGCCAGCGAAGTGGGCTTCACCGTGGGGGACGAACGCATCCTGCCCGAAACCGAAACCGGCGTGGTCTGTGGCGATCGCCAGCAGCTTGACCAGCTGATCCGCAACCTGATCGACAATGCGCTCAAGTATGGCGATGCGCAGGCCCCGGTGGCCGTGCGGGTGCACCGCGATGGCAGCGACGTGGTGCTGGAAGTGGCCGACCAGGGCGAAGGCATCCACCCCGATCACCTGCCCTACCTGACCCGGCGGTTCTACAGGTCCGATCCGGGCCGCAGCCGCGCGGCGGGCGGCACCGGGCTGGGCCTGGCGATAGTCAAGCACATCGTCGAACGCCATCGCGGCAAGCTCGACATTGCCAGCACATTGGGCGAAGGATCAACCGTGACCGTGCGCCTGCCCCTGGCCGCGCCCGAGGCTGCGCCAACCGCTGCCTAGCCAGACCGGCTTGCCGGGCCGAACCGGCGTTTTTCAACGACACCATGGTTTTGTCACAAATGCCGCAGCTTTTGTCATAAAGCTGTCACACCCTGGTCGCATTGGCCGCTCATCCACCGGGACACTTCCTGGCCACGGGGAATGGAAGGTATTGCCATGGTCACGCTTCGCACACTTGCTCTGTCCACTGCCGCTTTGGGTTCGCTCGCTCTTGCCGGCTGCGGCGGCGCCGATTCCGGCAGCCGCGACCAGGTGCGTGCGGTTGGCTCGTCCACCGTCTATCCCTTTGCCAAGGCCGTGGCCGAGCAGCTCGCCAAGAGCGATCCCTCGATCAAGTCGCCGATCATCGAATCGACCGGTACGGGCGCGGGCATGAAGCTGTTCTGCGCCGGCGTCGGCCCGCAGCACCCCGATATCGAAGATGCCTCGCGCCGCATGAAGAAGTCGGAATTCGATGAATGCGTCGCCAATGGCGTCAAGGACATCGCCGAAATCCAGGTGGGCCTGGATGGCGTGGCCTTTGCCGAGGCCAAGGGCGGCGCCAACCTCGCGCTCACGCCCGAAGACATCTACAAGGCGCTGGCCAAGAACCCCTATGGCAAGCCCAACACCGCCAAGACCTGGGCCGACGTGAACCCGGCGCTGCCCGCCGATCCGATCCTGGTCTATGGCCCGCCGTCCACCTCGGGCACGCGTGACGCGCTCAAGGAGCTGATCCTGGCCAAGGGCTGCGACGCCAATCCCGAGATGAAGGCGCTCAAGGACAGCGACAAGAAGAAGCACGACGATGTCTGCACCCAGGTGCGCGAAGACGGCGTCTATGTCGATGCCGGCGAAAACGACAACCTGATCGTGCAGAAGATCGAAGCCAATCCCAAAGCGATCGGCATCTTCGGCTTTTCCTATGTCGAATCCAATGCCGACCGCATCAAGGGCCTGACGATGAGCGGCATCACGCCGACGTATGAGACCATTTCCAACTTCAGCTACCCTGGCGCGCGCCCGCTCTACATCTATGTGAAGAAGGCGCATCTCAAGGCAATCCCGGGGCTGCAGGCCTATGTCACGCAATGGTCAAAGCTGTGGGGCAAGGATGGCACGCTCGCCAAGCTCGGCATGGTGGTTGCGCCCGATGCCGTCCTCGCCGAAAGCGCCAAGGCCGTTACCACGATGCCGTCGCTCGACGGTTCGCAGCTCAAGTAAGAAAGGACGGGAAAGCCCAGTCATGTCGCCAGCCATTCTTCTCCTGCTCGCCTTCGGGTTGGGCCTTGTCGGCTGGCTGGCGGCCCGCTCGCGCGCCTGGGCGTTTCGCGCCAAGACGCCCGATGCGCGCCTGCATTCGCTGCCCAGCTTCCACGCCTGGTACGTGGCGCTGTGGATTGCGGTGCCGGCGCTGGTCTTTGCCTTGGTGTGGAATGCGGTCAGCCCAGCGCTGATCACCGCGCATGTCCTGGCCGATCCGGCAGCGGCAGCCCTGCCCGGCTTTGGCTTTGAACGCGAAGCCATGCTGGCGCAGGCCCGCGCCGTTGCCGAAGGCAAGGCGTTCGGCGTGTTCATGCCCGAAGCCGAAGGGCTGATTGCGCCCTATCGCGTCGCGCTCGCCCGCTATGAATCGATCGGGCTGATCGTCACCATCCTGGTCGCGCTCGCTGGTGGCGCCTTTGCCTTCCTGCGCTTGAAACCCGATTTCACCGCCCGCACCCGGGTGGAGCGCGCGGTCATGGCGCTGCTGCTGATCGCCTCGCTCGTCGCCATTCTCACCACGGCCGGCATCATCATCAGCCTGGTGTTCGAAACCGTGCGCTTCTTCGGCATGGTCTCGCCCATCGATTTCCTGTTCGGCACCCACTGGGCGCCCGATCCGATGAGCACCGGCGCGGTCGATGGCAAGCAGTTCGGCGCCATCCCGCTGTTCTGGGGCACGATCTATATCGGCGCGATCATTGCCATGCTCGTGGCCATTCCGCTTGGCCTGATGAGCGCGATCTACCTGACGCAATATGCCTCTTCCACCGTGCGCAAGGTGATCAAGCCGCTGCTCGAAATTCTCGCGGGCGTGCCCACCGTGGTCTATGGCTATTTCGCTGCCCTCACTGTGGCCCCTGCGGTGCGCGATTTCGCGCAAGGCATCGGCATTTCCAGCGCCTCGACTGAAAGCGCGGTGGCCGCCGGCCTGGTCATGGGGGTGATGATCATTCCCTTCGTGTCATCGATGGCTGACGATTCCATCGCCGCCGTGCCCGATGCCCTGCGCGATGGCAGCCTGGCGATGGGCGCCACCCGCGCCGAAACCATCCGCAAGGTGCTGGTGCCGGCCGCCCTGCCCGGCATCGTCGCCGGCATCATGCTGGCCGTGAGCCGCGCGATCGGTGAAACCATGATCGTGGTGATGGCGGCCGGCGCCTCGGCCAATCTCACCGCCAACCCCTTCCAGTCGATGACCACGGTGACGTTCCAGATCGTTGCCATGCTCACCGGCGAAGGCAGCTTCGATCACCCGGCCACCCTTTCGGCCTTTGCCCTGGGCATGGTGCTGTTCCTTGTCACCCTGGCGCTCAACTTCATCGCCCTGCGCGTGGTGAAGCGCTATCGCGAAGCCTATGAGTGAGCCGATCATGGACACGCTGACTTCCACCTCTCCCCATACGCTGGGCGCCGATGCGCTGGCCGAGCAGCGCCGCGCCCGCATGGCCGCGCGCCTGGCGCGCCGCCACACCGGCGACCGGCTGTTCAAGCTCGCTGGCCTGGGTGCCGTGGCGTTTTCCGCGCTGGTCCTGGTGTTCCTGCTGGTGTCGATGGCATCGAGTGGCCTGGCGGGTTTCCAGCGCAGCGAACTGCGTTTCGACCTGCCGCTGCGCGGCCAGCTTGCGATCGATCGCGATCGCCTGGGCCAGCCCGATCCGGCCAGCGCGCTGGAACTGGCAGGCCTGCCGGCCATGGTCGATGCCGCTGCTGAAAAGGGCCTGGGCCAGGGCGGCGCGGCGCTGCTGGCCGACGGCGCCTGGCGCGATGTTGCCGCGCAGATCGCGGCCAAGCCGGCGCTGCTGGACGAACCAAGCCTGGCCGTCTCCCTGCCCGCCACCGATGAACTTGCCGCCGCCCAGCGGGGCGATGGCCCCGAGGCACTGCGCCCTGTCGCGCAGCGCCTGGTCCAGGATGGCAAGCTGGTCCGCGCGTTCGACTGGGGCTTCCTTGCCCGGTCGGACGCGACCAGCCCGCAGGCGGTGGGCATCTGGGGCGCGCTCAAGGGCTCGATCATGACCATGCTGGTCACCATCGTGCTGGCTTTCCCGGTAGGCGTGCTCGCCGCGCTCTATCTTGAGGAATATGCCCCGCGCAACCGCTGGACCGACCTCATCGAGATCTCGATCAACAACCTGGCGGCCGTGCCGTCGATCATCTTCGGCCTGCTTGGCCTGGCGGTGTTCCTGGCGATCTTCCCGCACTATCGCTCGGCGCCGCTGATCGGCGGCATGACCCTGGCGCTGATGACCATGCCGGTCATCGTGATTTCCGGGCGCAATGCGATCAAGGCAGTGCCGCCCTCGATCCGCGACGCCGCGCTCGCCATGGGCGCCAGCCCGGTGCAGGTGGTGTTCCATCATGTGCTGCCGCTCGCCCTGCCCGGCATCCTGACCGGCACGATCATCGGCATGGCCCGCGCGCTGGGTGAAACCGCGCCGCTGCTGATGATCGGCATGCGCGCCTTCGTGGCTTCGCCCCCGGGTGATCTCACCTCGCCCGCCACGGTGCTGCCGGTGCAGATCTTCCTGTGGTCCGACGAAATCGACCGTGGCTTCATCGAGCGCACCAGCGCCGCGATCGTCGTCCTGCTGGTCTTCCTCCTGCTGATGAACGGTCTTGCCATCTACCTGCGCAACCGCTTCGAGAAACGGTGGTAACATGAACGCCCCCCTTCCCCTGAACGACGCCCCTGCCGACGCCGCGGCGCAGATCACCGCCCAAAACGCCTCGCTGCCCGATGATGGCCCGGCCAAGATCAGCGCGCGCAACGTGTCGGTGTTCTATGGCGCCAAGCGCGCGATCGACGATGTCTCGATCGACGTGCCCAACGACTATGTCACCGCGTTCATCGGCCCCTCGGGCTGTGGCAAGTCCACGTTCCTGCGCTCGCTCAATCGCATGAACGACACGATCGCTAATGCCCGGGTCGAAGGCGAAATCCTTATCGACGGGCAGGATATCTACCGCTCCGGCATGGACGTGGTGCAACTGCGCGCGCGCGTGGGCATGGTCTTCCAGAAGCCCAACCCGTTCCCCAAGTCGATCTATGAAAACATCGCCTATGGCCCGCGCATCCACGGGTTGACGACCAGCAAGAGCGAACTTGACGGCATCGTCGAAAGCTCGCTCCAGCGCGCCGGTCTGTGGGACGAAGTCAAGGACCGGCTGACCGACAGCGGCACCGCGCTTTCCGGCGGGCAGCAGCAGCGCCTGTGCATCGCCCGCGCCATTGCCGTCGATCCCGAAGTGATCCTGATGGACGAGCCGTGCTCCGCGCTCGATCCCATCGCCACCGCGCGGATCGAGGAACTGATCGACGAACTGCGTGGCCGCTATGCCATCGTGATCGTCACCCACTCCATGCAGCAGGCCGCCCGCGTCTCGCAGCGCACCGCGTTCTTCCATATGGGCAAGATCGTGGAATATGGCACGACCTCGGACATCTTCACCAATCCGCGGGAAGAGCGCACCAAGGACTATATCACCGGGCGTTACGGGTAAGGATACGAGACGTGGCAGAACATACCGTCAAGGCATTCGACGAAGACATCACCCGCCTGCGCGGCCTGGTGGCGGAAATGGGCGGCCTGGCCGAACTTTCCATTACCGAGGCGATGGACGCCCTGGTCGGCGGCAACGAGGAACTGGCAACCAGCGTGATCGCGCGCGACAAGCGCATCGACCAGCTGGAAGGCGAGGTTGATCGCCTCGCTATCCGCGTGCTCGCCCTGCGCGCGCCGATGGCCGACGATCTGCGCGAGGTGATCGCCGCCCTCAAGATCGCCGGCGTGATCGAGCGGATCGGCGACTATGCCAAGAACATTGCCAAGCGCGTGGGCCATATCGAAGGGCGCAAGCGCTTCGAGCCGCTGACCCTGCTGCCGATCATGAACGAGCTGGCCAGCGACATGGTCCACGACGTGCTCACCGCCTATGCCGCGCGCGATGCCGTGGCGGCAGCCGAAATCGTTCGCCGCGATGCCAAGGTCGATGCGATCTACGACAGCGTGTTCCGCAACTTCGTGTCGTACATGGTGGAAAACCCCGCCACGATCAGCAGCGTGGCCCAGCTCATGTTCGTGGCCCGCAATATCGAGCGGATCGGCGACCAGGCGACCAATATTGCCGAAATCGTGCACTATGCCGCCACCGGCACCTATCTGCCCGAACGTGAAGACGTGATTCCGCCAGCGTAATCGCGGCGGGGGCATTATTCCCGCGCCATTCGTCATGGCCACGTAACAATTGTCGTGCTTTCGCAAGGTTACGGTCAAGGTTCATCCCGGAGGTAATGCGTGTCTGCTCCCAAGCTGCTTCTCGTCGAAGACGACACCGCGCTGGCCGAACTCGTCGAATATCGCTTCCGCGGCGAAGGCTATGACGTGCGCAGCACCGACGATGGCGATGAAGCCCTGCTGCTGGCCGCCGAAGACACGCCCGATCTCGTGCTGCTCGACTGGATGATCGGCGGCACCAGCGGGATCGAGGTCTGCCGCCGCCTGCGCCGCAACAAGGCCACGGCCCACGTGCCGATCATCATGCTCACCGCGCGCAGCGACGAGGACGATCGCGTGCGCGGCCTGGAAACCGGCGCAGACGACTATGTCACCAAGCCGTTCTCGCCGCGCGAACTCATCGCCCGCGTCGGCGCCGTGCTGCGCCGCGTGCGCCCGGCGCTGGCCGGCGAAACCATCACCGTGGGCGACATGAGCCTCGATCCCACCGCCCACCGCGTTACGCGGCGCGGCCAGACGATCAAGATCGGCCCCACCGAGTTCCGCCTGCTCAAGCATTTCATGGAGCATCCCGGCCGCGTGTTTTCGCGCGGGCAGTTGCTCGATGCGGTATGGGGCAGCGGCAGCGACATCGAACTGCGCACGGTTGACGTACATATCCGCCGCCTGCGCCAGGCGATCGCCCTGCCCGGCGCCGCAGACCCGGTGCGCACCGTGCGCTCGGCCGGCTACGCCCTCGAAGGCGTGTAACAAGCCAGA
>CAYXUN010000089.1:0-15441 GCA_964468165.1 uncultured Novosphingobium sp.
TTACGCCACTCCCGCCAACCCTCTCACCCGCCGCGGTGAATAAGACAGGCTAGGGAGGGGAACACGTCCCGCTCCATTCGTGACCAGACACGTTCGGCATGTGCCGGATTCAACGCCGACTGGCGGTTCTCGTGCCAACGTTTCGCCACCATGTAGAAGGTGTCACCGTTCTCCGATATAACCTCCCTCTTGGCCTTCATTGGATCCTTGCCCTCGGCAAGGAGCGCCTTGGCCGCTTTGCGTTTGTCCCGGGCGGCGGCGATCCCCAACGCCGGATAAGCGCCAAACGACAGCAACTTCTCCTTGCCTGCAAATCGGTATTTCATCCGCCAAAGCTTCGTGCCGTTCGGCTGGACGAGCAGGAACAAGCCTTCGCTGTCGGCAAGCTTGTACGCTCTCTCGCGTGGCTTTGCATTCTTGGCTTGAGTCTCCGTCAGAGGCATGGGGGTATCGCTCCTTTCCGATACACCGCAAAACTACCCCCAAAATACCCCCACACCAAATCTGGCTGCATGTGGAAGGCCATGGGCACATGCGGACGCGAATCACCCGCAACCCTCTGCTTTTCTTTCGATTTTTGGAAAAATGCGGAAGCTGTCGGAAGCTTCCGGATAAGGAGATGGTAGCGGAGGAGGGACTCGAACCCCCGACACGCGGATTATGATTCCGCTGCTCTAACCGACTGAGCTACTCCGCCCCAGGTCCGCGCCGCGTCTGGCGACGCGCGGTAGGGCGGCCGATTAGGCGGCGCGCGCTGATCCGTCAACCTGCTTTTTTCCGGCGATCGGGATGTTCTCCACAGGCTTGCGCATGGCCGTCGCGCGCTCAGCCGGCCTTGGCCAGCGCCAGTTGTTCGGCCAGCGCATCCAGAACCGTCAAGCGCTGCTTCTTGAGTGCTTCCACGTGCTGGTCAGAGCTGGGCGCAACCTCGCTCTCGATCCGGTGCACCGCATGGTTGAGCGCGTGATACTCTTCGACCAGGCGATGCACATGCGCATTGCCGCGCTTGAGCGCATGCAACAGCGCGGCATCTTGGGGAAAGGCATCCTTGAGATCGCCAGGCACGTGAGTCATCGCTTGCTCCTGCAAAGGTGTTCGTGGCACGCGATCATGCCGGCCTGCGCAAGCCGCGCATTGCGCTCCATCAAACCGCTCTGGCAAACCGCCCTGGCCATCGCGGTGCAGAGATATCCACAAAAACCCGGCAGCGCGCGCAAAACCCATTGCAATCCCGTGCGCGCAAAGCTAATCGCCCGCCAGCCCACACGGCAGGGCCGCTTTAGCTCAGTTGGTAGAGCATCGCATTCGTAATGCGGGGGTCACAGGTTCGAGTCCTGTAAGCGGCACCACCAGCCCGTATCGGGGCTTTCCCCAATATCCCGAAAACCCCTGAATTAGCTACCACTTGCGATGTCTCGCCGTCGCTTGGCGTGCCTGCTTGTTCCCATGCAATACGCGTGATCTGGGGGCACTGGTGGGGGCACCAGGCAAAGCGCAATCATCTGGTGCCCCCAAATGCCTCTCAAAACTATCGAAATAAAGGCCGTTTCGCCAACGCAACACACCTATCGCAAGCCCGTCTACTGCTTGCCCTGACAGATCGCTGTTGAGTTTCTGTTGCCAGTAACGGATGATTCCGCTCGTGGCGATTTGACGGGGGAATGCCAGTGGACCTTGAAGCTGTTTGGAAGATTCGGGAGGAAGAAACTTATCCAGCTCTGTTTGGTTCCTTAAGTCGAGGTATCTTTCCCCTTACTCAAGAACTGTTCACGAACCAATTTATCCAGACTGATATTGACCCAAGATGGCTGTTTTACGGCGTTTTCGAGTTTGCTCCTACGACCGAGCGCCCGTCATGGCTCTATGTGACATCGGGCTACTCCAATCCGTGGGATCAAGATCCTGTTGAATATGATCCAGCAGGAGAGTCCGGTGCCGGCGTAGAATTCACATTCTCCGTGTCGGAACAGGGTGATTGGGCGATCCAAACCTTGCAGCGAATGCTCGCATTTGACCTTCTTCTTGGCGCAGGTCGCTTCCCAGGGGGTGATCGGATGTCTCTGCACGATCGCATTCCACTGCGTGCCCCAATCAACGGCCAGCCAAATTGCCAGGTGCGAAATCTCATGCTCGTCGAACGGGAGGACGGACCGCAGGAGTTCACCCTTCCGTCAGGGGAAGTCATTCTCGTCGGCTTTACTGGGATAACCGATGCCGAGCTGGCATTCGCAAAGGAGCACGGTTCGCCGGCCCTGATCGAGAAATTACGGGCTGCCAGCTGCCATCCAGTCACAGATCCAAAGCGCAATTCATTACTTCTTTAGCGTTCAGTCAGGCCTTTCCGAGCCCAACGCCGGACGCTTACGAAGGCGAAGCACCGGCGGCCGCTGGTCGCGCCGGTCAGCGTCCCGTCCGCGGCGACGGCCAGCGTCATCCGTTTACGACGGGCTGGCGCCTGCGGCGTCGGGCGATGGGGAATGTCACTGCCATTCAGACGCTGGGGGGACAGAAAGCGGCGGACAGCAGGTCAAAGGTCAGGCCCGTCCCATGCCAGACCTCGCCGAACTCGGCCGACGCATCGTTGGTGAACAGGATGACGGCGCGTCCCAGCGCAGGGGCGATGACGTTGCGGACCTGGGTTCCGCCGAAGTCACCGCGTCGCTCCACGAGATTGACCGGTGCCGTGCAGCCTTTCAAGCGCGCGGGGAACGCCCAGACGCCGAGTGCCATGAAGCCGAGCCTGGCATCGCCCGTCCAGGCGATGGTGCGTGGCGAAGGAGCCAGCAGGCGCCCGGTCAACAATCCACGATCGAAGCGGGCGAGATCGCCTGCGCTGCCGGTCAGTGCCGCGGCGGCCCCGCCGGTGGCGACGTTCATCGCCGGCACGGGCGCGTTGCCCTCGTAGCCGATCGCCGTTGCGCCGCCACGCGCAACGCCGTCACGGGCAAGCCGGAGTGACGTGATCCCCAAGGGTGCCGCAATGCGTTCCTGAACGAGCCGCGCATAGCTGCGGCCGGTTACGGCCTGTAGCGCGGCGCCCAGGACGAGGTAATCGCAGTTGTTGTATTCCCACTGACCGCCCCGCGCGCTTTTGGCCTTGCCCGCACAGAAGTCGGCGGTACGCGCGGCGTCGGCGATCATCGGGCCCGTCTCGCGGTAGAAGCCGGGCACGCCATCGACAGGGGGTGTGTCGGACGGGTTGGGAAGGCCCGAGCGATGCTGAAGCAGCTCGCGCACGGTAATGGCGCGATCGCCACCAAAGCCCTTGAGGTAGCGACCGATCGGCGCGTCGAGCGCCATTCGGCCGCGGGTCACCTCCTGCATCACGAGCGTCGCGGTCACTTGCTTGGTTACCGACGCCCAGAGCCACCGCTGGCCGATACGGTTGGGCGTGTTCGCCGCCCGGTCCGCCACGCCGAATGCGGCGGTCCGCTCCGCGCCGCCAGCGTCGGTCACGATCAGCTCGCCCGGCAAGCCGGCGGCCTTGACGACGGCAGCGGCGCTGTCAAACGCGGGATCGAGCGACGGAGCCTTGGCAGGAATTGGCGCACCGGCGATTGCTTGGCCTGCCACCGTGCCGAGCAGCAGCGCCAGTCCACCTGTCCACACCGCGTTGGCCATCTTCGTCATCGTCAGCCCCCTGTTCCTTGCCTTGTATGCTCCAATAATCGTGGGCGTTCCACCGACGCCTGCCACCGTTGGCGCCACCTCCAAGCAGTGCGGCACATTGGGCTTGCCGGCATATTTGCGCTGCTGGTTGCCATGCACGCGCGCAGCGCTGCAAGGGAAGCCCCTTGACCCTCAATCCCAAAACCCCGATTGGACCCCACAGCACCCCTTTTGTGGAGTTCATCACAGGTCCATGCGCCGCGGCTGGTCCCTCACCTTGCAACAGCGCATTCGCAGCGACCGAACCACGCCGCTCTACATGCAGCTGGCCCATGCCCTGATCCACGAGATCGAGCGTGGGCGGCTTCAGCCTGGCTCGGCGCTTCCCAGCAGCCGCGAACTGGCGGCGGAACTGGGCTTCAATCGCAAGACGGTGGTGACCGCCTACGAGGAACTGATGGCGCAGGGCTGGCTGGAAGCGGCCGGGCGCAAGGGCACGGCGGTGGCCAAGCGGCTGCCCCGCAGCCGACCCGAGGCGATCGAGGCCAGCCCGCCCATTGGCCGGCGGCCGATCTATCGCTTCGTTTCCCCACCCGACCGGCCGATTGCCGTGCCGCCCGGCCGGGTGATCAAGCTGGACGAAGGCAGCCCCGATGGCAGCCTGTTCCCGCCCGAGGCCCTGGCGCGCGCCTTTCGCACCGCCGCGCTCTATGCCGCGCGGCGGCAGCAGCTGGGCTATCGCGATCCCTGTGGCAGCGACAAGCTGCGCGCGAGCCTTGCCACCATGCTGCGCGAGGAACGCGGGCTGGTGGTCGACGCGGAAAACGTTTGCGTCACGCGGGGCAGCCAGATGGGCATCGCGCTTGCCGCGCGGCTGCTCGCCCGCCCCGGTGCGGTCGCGCTGGCCGAGGCGCTGACCTATGAACCGGCCGTCGCCGCGTTCCAGGCCGCCGGGGTGCCGGTGTTGCCGGTGCCGCTGGACGACGAGGGCATCGACGTAGACGCGGTGGAGCGCGCCTGCCGCAGCCGCAAGGTCTGTGCGGTATTCCTCACCCCGCACCACCAGTTCCCCTCCACCGTGTCGCTCGCGCCCGAGCGACGGCTGCGCCTGGTGGAGCTGGCCCGGCAATTCGGCTTTGCCATCATCGAGGACGATTACGACCACGAATTCCGCTTTGGCTCGCAACCGCTGCTGCCCATGGCCGCCTATGCGCCGGATGTGGTGATCTATGTCGGCTCGCTGTCCAAGCTGCTGCTGCCGGCGCTGCGCGTCGGCTATATCGTGGCGCCAACGCCGGTGATCGCGGCGGCGGCACACCAGGTTTCGATCGGCGATGGCATGGGCAACAGCCTGACCGAGGATGCCGTGGCCATGCTGTTCGAAGAAGGCGAAGTGCGCCGCCACGCGCGCAAGGCCACGCGCATCTATGGCCAGCGCCGCGACGCGCTGGCCCAGGCCGTGCAGGATGAACTGGGCGATCTGGTCAGCGCCCGCCTGCCCGCCGGTGGCCTGGCGATGTGGCTGGAATTCCAAGACCTTGCCGCCCTTGCCCGGATCGAGGCAGGCGCTGGCGCGGCGGGCATCACCTTTGCCCAATCGGCATCCTATCGCCTGGCGGAGGATGCCCCCCACGGCCTGCGCCTGGGCTTTGCCAGCCATGCCGCGGAACGCACGGTACAGGCGGTGCGCGTGCTGGGCGCGCTGGGCCGGGGTTGAGCGCGGCCCATTGGCCCCCTGCAAATTGTGGATCTGGCACTTTTGCCGGGCCAATGATGCGGCAAGATGGCGGCCATGGACTTTCCTTCTGGCACCCCTGCCGATCTGGCCCGGCTCGTGGCGGACTATCCGCTGGCATGGCTCGTCAACCATGGCGAGGCCGGCTTTTTCGCGACGCCCCTGCCGCTGGTGGCCGAACTGGGCGAGAGCGGCGAGGTGATCGCGCTGATCGGCCATTGCTCGCGCCGCAATGCGCAGGTCGCTGCCTTGCAGGCCGATCCGCGCGCGCATGTGCTGGTCATGGGGCCGCAGGGCTATGTCTCGCCCGCGCTCGTGAGCAAGCCGCACTGGGCGCCCACCTGGAACTTTGCCGTCGCCGCCTTCGCGGTGCGCGTGACGTTTGACGAAGATGGCACCATGCCTGCCGTGCGCCGCCTGACCAGCCATGTCGAAGCGGACCAGCCACGGCCCTGGCAGGTGGAAGAGGCCGGCGCGCGCCTGCCCCACCTGATGGCGCGGATCATCGGCTTTCGCGCCACGGTCACTGCCACCGATGCGCGGTTCAAGCTGGGCCAGGAGGAAGACCTGCCCGAACTGCGCGAAATCATCGCCGCCCATCCCGATCCGGTGCTGGCCGGGTGGATGCAGCGGCTCAACGACGACCGCCTGCAGGCCCATGCAGCGGCATACGGGGACGAAACCGCAGGATAGCCGAACCGGGCGATCCATGACATGCACAGGGGAAGTACCATGAGGACCACACTGCATCTTGCCTGCCTGGCTGGCGTTTCCGCGCTGGCACTCGCTGCCCAGCCGGCCCTGGCTGCAGACGAACCGGCCGCCGAAAGCGCCGGCAGCATCGTCGTTACCGCGACCAAGCGCGCCGTCGCGCTCGACCAGACGCCGATCGCCGCCAGCGCCGTCTCGGGCAAGGACCTGGCCGCCGCCAACGCGCAGAGCCTGGGTGATTACATCGCGCGCCTGCCCGGCGTGGTGTTCAACGATTACCAGCCCGGCATTTCCGAGGTGGTGATCCGCGGGATCGCGGCCACGACCTATCACGAGCAGGGCCAGACCACGGTTGGCTATTACCTCAACGAAGTGCCGTTGGTGGAACCGGGCTTCCCCATCGCCATCCCCGATGTCGACACGTTCGATCTCAACCGGGTGGAAGTTCTGCGCGGCCCGCAGGGCACGCTGTTCGGTTCTTCCACCCTGGGCGGCCTCGTCAACTATGTGGTGAACCTGGCCGATCCGACCAAGATCGATGCTGCCGCATCCGGCCTGGTCGGCACCACCAAGAACAGCCATGGCGAAGCGAACTATGCCGCCAAGGCCATGATCAACCTGCCGCTGGTGACCGACAAGCTGGCGGTGCGCCTGGTCGCGCTGCAGCGCTTTGACGCGGGCTATCTCGACAATCCCGGCACCGGCGTGAACGGCAGCAACGATTTCCGCACGCGCGGCCTGCGCGGTTCGGTGGTGTGGACGCCCACCGCCGCGACCAAGGTCAGCTATCTGTCATCCTGGCAGGATACCTATCTCGAGGATCAGACCTACCTCGATCTCGACCATCCCTATATCCGCAATACCGCGCGGGCCGAGCCGCAGCGCACGCGCTTCTGGATGAACTCGCTGCGCCTGGACCAGGACCTGGGCGGCGCCGAGCTGACCGCGATCGGCTCGGTCATCGAGAAGCACAATTTCACCCAGTTTTCCTATCCCTATTACTATGTCACCGGCGTGACCACGGGGTCGGGCGCAGCCTATTCGGCCGGCAATGCCGATGCCAATATCAAGACGGCCGAAGTGCGCCTTGCGTCCAAGGGCAATACCCCGCTGCGCTACCTGATCGGCGCGAGCTACATGGAAGCGCGCAAGCACAGCTACGACCAGATTTTCCAGAACGGGGCTGCGGCCTATATCGACGCCAATCCGGCGCTGTTCGGTGGCTATGCCGGCAGTGTGCTGACGCCTGGCGACCGCCTCTATGGCTATCTTTCCGATACCTATAACCAGGACGTGGGGGTATTCGGGGAACTGACCTATGCGCCGCGCCACGATATCGAGATCACCGCGGGCGGCCGCTATTTCTGGAACCGCTACAACGCCACTGTCGTCAACCAGGCGGGCGCGCTGGGCGGCTATCCGGGTGGCTACAACGCCACGGATGCCAAGGGCTACGTCTCCAACAAGGAAGATGGCTTCACCCCCAAGGTGACGATCACGGCGCGGCCCACCAAGGATTTCCTCGCCTATGCCACCTATTCGGAAGGCTATCGCGTGGGCGGGATCAACCCCAACGCCGGCCTGCTGCCCACCATCCCGGTCAAGTACAACAGCGACCGCGTGAAGAACTATGAAATGGGCGTGAAATTCCACGCGCTTGACAACCGCCTCTATGTCGAGGCGACGGTGTTCAATATCGACTGGAAGGGCATTCAGGCGCGCCTGTTTGGCCCGGCACCGTCATACTATTCCTATGTCTCCAATGCCAGCAGCGCCAATATCAGCGGCGTGGAATTGTCTGCGACGGCGCAACTGGCGCGCTTTGCCAGCTTCAGCACCAGCGCCACGGTGCAGGATGCGCGCCTTACCACTTTCCTGCCCGATACCTTTGCCGTGGGCGGTGGCTATGCCGCTGGCTCGGTCCTGCCCGGATCGTCGCACTGGTCGATCGCCAACAACCTCAAGTTCGAGTTTGCCGACGTGGCGTTCAAGCCCTCGTTCGAAGTGGCGCATCGGTATCTGTCGTCGGCTCCCGTCGCGTTTGGCAACACGGCGACGCGCGGCAATTTCAACATCTTTGACCTGCGCGCCGGCGTGACCGTGGGCGAAAAGCTGCGCGTCATGGTGTTTGCCAACAACGTGTTCGACAAGTTCGGCATTCTCAACGCGCCGTTCACGTCGCAGGCAGTGCCCGCCGGCTCGATCGTTCGCCCACGCACGCTGGGCCTGCGGGCCGACTGGTCGCTCTGATGCGCCAGGCCGCGCCGGTTCTTTCCCTGGTGCTGGCGCTGGCTGCCGGGGCCGCTCATGCCGAGCCGCCCCGGCATCTGGCCTATCAGGCCCACGAAGCAACCTGGGCGCAGCCCGCGCTGTCGCCCGACGGCGCCTGGCTGTGGTTCGATATCCTGGGTGATATCTATCGCATGCCGGCCGGCGGCGGCACGGCGCAAGCGATGCTTACCGGCACACCGTTCGAGCGCAATCCGGTGCCCTCTCCCGACGGGCAGTGGATTGCGTTCATTTCCGATTCCTCGGGCGTGACCAACCTGTGGGTCGCGCGCAGCGATGGAACCGGCGCACGGCCTTTGACGCACGAGACATCGCTTGTCCTCATGACCTCGCCGGCATGGGCGCCCGATGGCCGCAGCGTCTATGTCAGCCGCGCGGTCCATGCCGTCCTGGCGTTCGAATTGTGGCGCGTGCCGATCGACGGCAGCGCGGCGCAGGTGCTGGTCAAGGCGCAACCCACCGGCAACGAAGGCTGGGACGAGCGCATCAATGCCCTGGGCGCGGCACCGTCGCCCGATGGCAAGGATGTGTGGTACGCCACCAAGCGCGGCCATACCTGGACCGAGAAAGACCCGCCCACCTGGTCCATCGTGCGGCAGGATCTGGCCACCGGCGCGGTGGAAACCGTGGTGCCGGGCGGCATGCGGCCGGTGCTTTCGCCCGATGGCCGGTTCCTGGCCTATGCCGCGCGGCGCGCTGGCACCACGCCGGCCACCAGCGAGACCGGCCTGCGCCTGCGCAACCTGGCCACGGGCGAAGACCGCTGGATCGCCTGGCCGATCGACCACGATGGCCAGGAAGGCGGCTATTACTACGATCTCACGCCCGGCTATCGCTTTACCCCCGATGGCCGCGCGCTGATCCTGGCCAAGGACGGCGGGTTTGTCCGCATCGACCTGGCCAGCGGCGCGCAGACCCCGATCCCGTTCACTGCACCGGTCGACCTCGTGCTCGCCCCGCAAAGCCGCGTGAGGCAGCGCGTGGAAGACGGCGCCACGGTGCGCAGCCACCTGGCCGAAGGCGCCGCGCTGTCTCCCGATGGCAAGGCCATTGCCTTTACCGCGCTGGGCACGCTCTATCTGGCCGATCGGGCGGGCGGCGCCCCGCGCGCGTTGTTTGCCGGCGATGCGTTCCAGCCGGCCTGGTCGCCCGATGGACAAACCCTGGCTTTCGTGCGGTGGAGCGCGGAAACCGGCGGCGGGGTGTGGACCATTCCGGCCCATGGCGGCACGCCACATCCCCTGGGGCCGCAGGGCGCCTATTGGTCCGAACCGCGCTGGAGCCGGGATGACCGCGGCGTGGTGGCGCTGCGCGCTGCGCAGTTCGACCGGCTGCACGCGCCCAACGAACTCGATCCCGATTGGCCGGTGGACGTGGTCGCGTTGGGCCAGGATGGCAGCGCGCCACGCGTGATCGCGCACGGCGCCGGCCTCAAGCAGTTGCAGCAGACCGACGACAACACCTGGTGGGTCAACAGCGGCGGCGCCCTCGCCCGCATCGAGGCCGATGGCACCCTGCGCCCACGCGCCCGCATCGTCGCCCGCGCGGCCGGGCAATATGTGAAAGAGCCGCGCCCGGTCGACGAGCTGCGGATTTCGCCCGATGGCCGCTGGCTTGCCGCGCGCACCGCGTTCGAATTGCACGTACTGCCCCTGCCCGCCATCGACCAGCCGGCGAACCTCGCCGATGCCAGCGCGGCGCAGCGCCAGATCACCCGCATCGGCGCCGATACCATGCGCTGGGATGGCGATGGCCTGTCGTGGACCACGGGGCCGTTCTGGCGCCATGCCGCGGCGGCGGCGCTCGCCGCGACCGATCCCGAAAGCGCTGCGCACCCGCGCGATCTGTCGGTGCAGGTGCCGCGCGCGCTGCCTGCCGTGCCGCAAGTGCTGCGCGGCGCCACGGTCTTGACCATGGACCATGCCGCCATCATCGCCGATGCCGATGTGGTGATCGTGGGCGACCGCATTGCCGCGATCGGTCCGCGCGGCATGGTGCCGGTTCCCGCCGGCGCGCAGGTGCGCGAGCTGGCGGGCAAATTCATCATTCCGGGCCTGATCGATGCGCATGCCCACTTCTTCCCCATTCCGCGCACCATCCACGATGGCACGCACTGGGAATTTCCCGCGCTGCTCGCCTATGGCGTCACCTCCGTGCTCGAAGTGCAGCCATTTACGCCGGATATCTTTGCCTATGCCGATCGCATGGACGCCGGGCTTTCCACCGGCCCGCGCCTGTTCAGCACCGGACCTGGCGTGTTCGTCAACAGCGCGATCACCTCGCAAGGTGTCGCGCAGGATGTGCTCACCCGCTATCGCGACGCCTATCGCACGCGCAATATCAAGAGCTACATGATCGGCGACCGCGCCGCCCGGCAGGACATGGCCAATGCCGCACGCAAGCTGGGCATGATGCCCACGACAGAGGGCGCGGCCGACTATGTGCTGGAGCTGACCCACGCGATAGACGGCTTTTCCGGCAACGAGCACAACCTGCCCATCACCCCGATCCATGACGACGTGGTGCGCCTGTTCGTGGCCAGCCAGATCGCCTACACCCCCACGATCACCGTGCTCTATGGCGGTGCGCCGCTGCTGTTCGACGAGATCGAGAACCACGCCCCGCAAGACGATCCACGGCTCACGCGCTTCACCCCGCCTTTCGTGCTGGCGGCCAAGCTGCGCGACCGGCATTGGACCGCCGCGCCGTGGCAGACCTGGCAGCGCTTTGCCCGCGATGCCGTGCGCCTGCGCCGTGCCGGCGGCCTGGTGGGCGTGGGCAGCCATGGGGAAATGCAGGGCATCGGCGTGCATTGGGAAATGGGCGCCTTCGTGGCAGGCGGGGCAACCCCGCTCGAAGCGCTGGAAATGGCCACGATCGACAACGCCCGGATCATCGGCCGCCCGGATGACCTGGGCAGCATCACGCCGGGCAAGCTGGCCGATCTCGTCGTGCTCGATGCCGATCCACGCACCAACATCGCCAATGCCTGCGCCATCGCGCTCGTCATGCGCGGCGGCATCGCGTTTGATGGCCGCACCCTTGCCCGCGATGGCCAGGCGGCGGTGGCGCCGTGGTGGCAGGATACCGCGCCATGAATCCCGCAACCCTGCGCGCCTGGAGCAAGGTGCACACCTGGTCCAGCCTCATTTCCACGCTGTTCCTGCTGGTCCTGACGCTGACCGGCCTGCCGCTCATCTTTCATGACGAGATCGCCGGCCTGTCAAAATCGACGCGGCCCGAACGCTGGAGCGCGGCCGAACTGCTGCCGGTTGACCATGCCATGGCGGCGGCCCTGGCGCGCCATCCCGGCAGCGTGCCGATCTACCTGAGTTTCGATGAAGACCGCCCGGTGATCAACCTCACCACCGGCCCCACCGGCGATGCGCCCGAAGCGGCGATGCACTTCAACCCGATCGATTTGCGCACCGCCGCGCCGCCCCAGGGCGATGCGCCGGGCCATGGCGTGATGGATACCGTGCTCGATCTGCACAAGGACCTGCTGCTGGGCAAGGCGGGCGAATATTTCCTGGGCGCGATGGGCCTGTGCTTTGCCCTGGCGCTGGTTTCGGGCGTGGTGCTCTACACGCCTTTCGCGCGCAAGCCGGGCTTTGCCACGGTGCGCCGGGGCAAGTCCAACCGCCTGCGCTGGCTTGACTGGCACAACGTGATCGGCGGCGTCACGCTGGCCTGGGCGATGATCGTTGGGCTGACCGGCACGATAAACACGCTGGCCGATCCGATCACCGCCTGGTGGCGCGGCGATGCCCTGGCCCGCCTGGCGCATGACAGTACGGGGCCGATCGTGCCCTATCGCCCCGGCGTGGCCGCGCTGGCGCTGCGCAACGCACAAGCCGCCGTGCCGGGGATGGCGGTGCAGTTCGTGGCCTTTCCCGGCGCCGCGTTCAGCAGCCATGATCACATCGCGGTCTATCTCAAGGGCGCCACGCCGCTCACCGCCAAGCTGCTCACCCCGGTGATGGTCGATGCGCGCACCGGCCAGGTCGATGGCGTGGCGCCGATGCCGTGGTACATGAAGGCGCTGCTGCTCGCCCAGCCGCTGCACTTTGGCGATTATGGCGGGTGGATCATGAAAGTGCTGTGGGCCGTGCTCGACCTGGTGACCATCGTCGTGTTGGGCAGCGGCCTCTACCTGTGGCTGGGCAAGCCCCGCCCGGCCCGCAAGGCGCGCGCAGCATGAAGCCGGTGCATCCCCTGGTGCCGGTGGCGATCATCGCCGTGGTGTCGCTGGCCGGCATGATCGCGGGCCTGGCTGGCGACGGCTGGGAAGACGCCGCCGCCGCGCTCGGTCTTTCCGCCAGCGTCGCGCCCATTGCCTGGGCGCTGCGCCGCGGCCGGTCGCTCAGGCAGTAAAGCGCTCGACCCCGCCAACCACCGTGCGGATGACTTTCGCCTGCTCGATCGTTTCAGGATCGATGCGGAACAGGTCGCGATCGAACACCGCGAAATCGGCCTGCATGCCGGGCATGATCGCGCCGCGCAGGTGCTCCACCTTGCCGGCATAGGCGGCCTCGCGGGTATAGCCGCGCAGCGCCTGGGCCATAGTGATCCGCTGTTCGGGATACCAGCCCTTGGGGTTCTTGCCGTCGATCGTCTCGCGCATCACTGCGGCATAGATGCCGGTCAGCGGATCGAGCGGCGCCACCGGCCAATCCGACCCGAAGCAGACATGCGCGCCGCTGCGCACCATAGAGCCCACGGCAAAGCTGGTGCGCAGCCGCTCCGGCCCGATCCGCCGCACCGCCCAGCGGCCATCGTCGATGGCGTGATAGGGCTGCATCGAGGCGATCACCCCCTGCCGGGCAAAGCGCCCGATCGCTTCCTCGCGCAAGTGCTGGGCATGCTCGATGCGAAAGCGCCGGTCGCGCGCGCCGTTGGCCTTGGCCACCGCGGCCATGGTATCGAGCACGATGTCGTTGGCTTCATCGCCGATGGCATGGGCAGTCACCTGCAGGCCCGCCTTGTCCGCGCCGGTCATCCACGCCGCCAGGTCCTTGGGATCGGTCACGACAATGCCGTGCGCGCCGGATTCGTCCTGATAGGGCAGATACATCAGCGCGGTGCGCGACCCCAGCGAGCCATCGAACACCACCTTGCACGCGCCCCAGCGCACCCAGTCGTCGCCGCGGCCTTCCTCGGCCACGATCCGGGCCATGCGCTCCCAATCCTTCAGCGGCGTGAACTGATAGAACCGCATGCCGGTTTCGCCCTGCGACCGCAGGCGGTGGGTGATTTCATAGGTTGACCAATCGAGATCGGGCACGTGCACTTCGGTCACGCCCTTGCTCAGCCCCAGGGCGATCCCGGCGCGCACCGCCGCGTCGAGCCGCGCCGGGCTGGGTTGGGCAATGGCGCGCAGCACCAGGTCCTTGGCCGCGTCCTTGACGATCCCGGTCGGCTCGCCTTGCGCGTCGCGCACGATCACCCCGCCCGGCACGTCGGGCGTGTTGCGGTCAATCCCCGCCAGCTTGAGCGCCAGCGAATTGCACAAGATCATGTGCAGGTCATAGCGGATCACCGCCACCGGCGTGTCTGGCGTGACGGCATCGATCCACTGCCGCGTGGGCAGCGTGCCGCCCCAGCGATCCTGGTCCCAGTTGCCCCCTTCCAGCCATTCGCCCTTGGGCAGCGCGCGTGCCGCCTTGGCGATCTGCGCCACGAATTCATCGGGGCTGGCCGCATTGCGCAGCGACGGCTGGGCCAGCGCCAGCGAGCCGATGGTGAAATGGGTGTGGCAATCGACCAGCCCGGGCGTGACGAAGGCGCCCTGCAGATCGACCACGCGGGTGCGCGGCCCAGACCGCGCCCGCACCGCCTCGCGCCCGATCGCCACGACATGGCCCCTGGCCACGCCAATGGCATCGCTGCGCACGTCCGGCCCGGCCCCGGTCCACACAGCGGCGTTGACATAGGCCACCTCCACCGCCCCCTGCGCGGCTGCCAGCGCCTGCACCGGCAAGGCAGACGCCGCCACGGCATTGAGCGAACCCGACACGAAAGCGCGACGCGTGACCATGACCTTGCTACCCCGTTTGCATTCCCAAGACCTGAACCTTCGCGCTGCCGCGAACAAGGCGCGGCGTCCAGCTTGGAGATCGCGCGGGGACCAGAGGTGGGGTGTGGGGGGGTTGGAGCAAGCTATTGGGGCGTTGGCGTGAGGCTGGTGTGGCTGCGGAGAATGTAGGGGATGTCGGGGTTGTCGGGGATTGGGATAATTCTGCCGGTCGGCGCCGCCACTGGCAACGTCCGTTTATATCACTAACTGCCGTTCGTGTGGCCGTGGTCGTCCTCTCGCCATATCCAAATTGTTGGACGAACCGAAAGGGCAGGTTTCAAAATGCGATTGCAAAAATTTACCGTTGATTAGCGCGATGGGAATATATCCATTTCAGTGCTGGACTCACTATACAAGATGTCGATGATCCTGCTATTATTATCGAATGCGTTTCCTTGCTGACGGACCCGTCATTCCTTCTCACCTGCTGGCACAGCGGAATGAGGGAAATGTTATCTTCTTTTGCGGCGCGGGAGTTTCTCGTCGCGCCGGTCTCGATGACTTTTCTGGCCTAACTCAGAAGGTCATTGATAAACTACAAGCAGAAGATGAGATTCTGGCGTTTGAACGTCTCAACAAGATCGAGAGGCATGGCAACTCGGATCGAATATTCAGGTACCTAGCCAAAACTTATGGCCAGTTTGAGGTGGATAGAGAACTGTTTGCAGCTCTCTGCGCGCCAGAAAACCCAGACCTCTCTTGTCATCAGACCATCCTTGACCTTTCGAGAGGGATAGATGGCCGTCCCCAGCTCGTAACCACAAACTTCGACCTCCTGTTTGAAGTTGCTGAAGATGGCATCTTGAGCGTTGTGCCTCCCCTTTTGCCTGACCTGTCGCTATGAAGCGTCCCGGGTTTCCCGGAGGCTCCTATTTGTGAGAAGGAGCATTCGTGATGAGCAAAACCCGGAACAAGTTTTCGCCTGAGGTGCGCGATCGCGCCGTGCGCATGGTTGGCGAGCATCGCGCCGATTACGGCTCGGAGTGGGAGGCGATGACCTCGATCGCCAGCAAGATTGGCT
>CAYXUN010000090.1:0-14737 GCA_964468165.1 uncultured Novosphingobium sp.
CGATGGTGCGGGTCGACGCGGAGCGTGACGACCGCGAGGTGCGCCTGGCGATCAACCTGGTGGCGATCCAGCACGCCCGCGCCGCCGCACCGCTGCGCCAGCAGCGCGCGCTGGCCAGCCTGCTGCGCGAGGCGGCCCGCTATTTCCGTGCCTGGCGCCCCGATGCGCCACCCCCGGCCGATGCCCGGCTGCAGCACCGCATCGATCGCGCGCTGCGCCTGATCCTCAAGGAAGGCGGCCCGGTGCGCCCGCCGCCGCTGCCTTTTGGCCACCCCGATGCGCCCGACGCGCCCCATGCCATCGCCGCGCTGATCGCCCTGCGCCGCAATCTTTTCCCCAATAGCCCCGGCCCGGTCCTGCCCCTGGCAGCAGCCCCCGCCGTGGTGGAGCCACTGGCATGAACCCGCCAACGCCTGCTTTTTCCGAATACATGTTCGGCGAAGTCTTCGTGGCTTCGGCGCCGGTCACCGCCACGGTCGCGCTGATCCTGGCGCTGATCGTGCACCGCGTGCTGGTGGCGCTGCGTTTCTACCGCTGGGTCTGGCACCCGGTCTTGTTCGATACTGCCATGTTCGTGGCATTCTGGGCGCTGCTCGTGCGCTTTCCCCAGTTGATCAATGGATGGCTCTGATGTCGCTGCTCACTTCCCCCACCTTTCGCAAGACCGTCCAGATCGGCGTGACCGGCGCCATCGTCATCGTCGCGGCCATCGGCGCGCGTTCGCTGTGGCTGCATTATCAGGCCGATCCGTGGACGCGCGATGGCCGCGTGCGCGCCGATGTGGGGCAGGTGGCGCCTGATGTGCAGGGCCTGGTCACCCAGGTCGCCGTGGTCAACGACCAGCCGGTGCACAAGGGTGACGTGCTGTTCCAGATCGATACCGCGCGCTATGCCCTGGCCGTGCGCCAGGCCGACGATGCCATAGCCCAGGCCCGCACCGGGATCACCCGCGCCCGCGTCGCCCTGGCCGAAGCGCAGCGCGAGGCGGCGCGCAACCGCGGCCTGGGGGATCTCGTGCCGCTGGAAGTGACGCAGCAGAGCGAGACCAAGGTCGCCGATGCCCAGGCCCAGGTCGCCGCGGCCCAGGTCATGCTGGAAACCGCGCAAAGCCAGCGCGAGATGGCCCGGCTGAACCTTGATCGCACCACCGTGCGCGCGCCGGTCGATGGCACGATTTCCGACCAGACGCTGCGCCCGGGCAACTATGTCGCGCCGGGCAAGGCAGTGATGGCGCTGGTCGACAACAGTTCGCTGCGCATCGAGGGCTATTTCGAAGAAACCAAGCTGGCCCATGTGCACGTTGGCCAACGCGCCACCGTGCGCCTGATGGGCGAGGATCGCCTGCTCAAGGGCCATGTCACCTCGATCGCGATGGCGATCGAGGATCACGATCGCACCGGCAGCGCCTCGATGCTGCCCTCGATCAACCCCAGCTTTTCCTGGGTGCGCCTGCCCCAGCGCGTGCCGGTGCGCATTGCCCTGGACGAACGCCCGGCCAATGTCGCGCTGATCGCCGGGCGCACCGCGTCGGTCACCCTCGCGCCCGACAAGCAGGAGAACGCCCGGTGAAGCGCCTTTTACTGATCGGTTCGGCCATGCTCGCGCTCGCCGGCTGCAAGGCCGTCGGCCCCGATTACCATGTGCCCAAGGATGCGGTGATCACGCGCCCGGCGGCGCAGGGCGCTTTCCAGTCTGCCCCCGCCGCGCTGACCACGGCCGATCCGCTGCCGCCGCGCTGGTGGCATCTCTATGATGATCCCGTGCTCGATGGGCTGGAAGAGCAGGCGCTGGCCGCCAATACCGATCTGCGCGTGGCCGCGGCCAACCTTGCCCGCGCGCGCGCCGTCACGGCCGTGGCCGAAGGCGGCAAGGAAGTGGATTTCGGCGTTTCGGCCGGGGCGCAGCACGCGCGCCTGTCGGGCGAGTCCTATCTCCAGGACGAGCAGCTGCCGGTTGCCGATATCGGCGATGTCGGCGCGGAAATGAGCTATCAGATCGATCTGTTCGGCCGCATCCGCCGCCAGATCGAGGCCGCCCGTGCCGATGAAGAAGCCATCGCCGCCACGCAGGATGCGGTCAAGGTCACTGTCGCGGCCGATGTGGCGCGGGCCTATGTCGACGTCTGCGCCGCCCATGCCGCGCAAGACCTGGCGGAGCGCGCGATCACCCTGCAAGGGCATCTGGTCGATATCAACCGCCGCCTGGTTTCGGCCGGGCGCAGCGCCACCCCCGATGTTACCGCCGCGCAAGGCCGCCTGGCCCAGGCGCAGGCTCTCTTGCCCACCTATCGCGCTGCCGCGCGGGCCGCGCTCTATCGCCTGGCCGCGCTCACCGGCAAAGTGCCGGCCGATTACCCGCGCGAAGCGGAAAGCTGCCGCAGCGTGCCCGAGCTGAAAACCCCGCTGCCGGTGGGCGATGGCGCGGCCCTGCTGCGCCGCCGCCCCGATGTGCGCGCGGCAGAGCGGCAACTGGCCGGAGCCACCGCGCGCATCGGCGTGGCCACGGCCGATCTCTATCCCTCGATCGGCATCGGCCTGTCTGCCGGGTCCACCGGCTTCGTCAAGGATCTCGGCTTGCCGGCGGCCAACCGCTGGTCGATCGGCGGGCTGCTGCACTGGTCGATCCCCGGCGCCGGCGCCCGCGCGCGGGTCAAGGCGGCCGATGCCAGTGCCGATGCCGCGCTTGCCCATTTCGATGGCGTGGTCCTGGGCGCCTTGCGCGAAACCGAAACGGCGCTCGCCACCTACGCCGAAAACCACGATCGTCACGCCACGCTGGATGAAGCGCTCGCCCTGGCTCGCACCCAGGCCGATCAGGCCCGCCGCCTGCGTGAAGCCGGCCGCGCTGCCATCACCACCGACATCGGCGGCCGCCAGGGCGTGATCGGCGCCGAAGCCGCCGTGCTCAATTCCCGCGCCGAAATCGCCAACGACCAGATCAACCTGTTCCTGGCCCTGGGCGGGGGATGGTAAAGCACAGCAAGCGGGACCCCGGATCACGTCCGGGGTGACGATGCATAGCTGAATACTCTTTTCGTCGCCCCTGAGTAGATCCGCCAACTGTAAGTCTAGGCCGCCTCGAACCCTGCCTGCAACGGCACCTGGCGCACCCGCTTGCCGGTGGCGGCGAACAGCGCGTTGGCCACGGCCGGGGCGATCACTGCGGCGGGCGGCTCGCCCATGCCCCCTGGCGCGTTGTCCGTCGGCATCACGTGGGTGATCACGCGCGGCGCCTCGTTCATGCGCAGCGGGCGCACGTCGTTGTAGTTGGACTGCGCGATGCGGCCCTTTTCCAGCGTCACCCCGCCGTAAAGCGCGGCCGAGAGGGCAAAGGTCACGCCGCCTTCGATCTGCGCCTTCACGCCCAGGGGATTGATCGCCGGGCCGCAATCCACCGCCACGGTCACCTGTGGCACGGCGATCTGCTTTTGCGCATCCACCTTCACATGGGCCACCGCCGCCAGGCAGGTGTCCCAGATGTGCAGCACGGCCAGGCCCAGCCCCTCACCCTTGGGCAGCGCCTTGCCCCAGCCGGCCTCGGCCGCCGCCTTTTGCAGCACCGCCCGCGCCCGTGGATCGGTGATCTGCGCCAGGCGCCAGGCCAGCGGGTCCTGCCCGGCGGCCAGCGCCAGTTCGTCGGCAAAGCTTTCGATCACGAAGGTATTGCGCAGGCCGCCCACGCCGCGCCACCAGCCGGTTGGCATGGCGCTTTCCACCTGCTTGAACGTGACGAGGCGCGCCTTGGCCGGATAGAGCGGCGCGATCGCGCCATCGACGGCGTCATCATCCACGCCGTTGAACTTGTCATCCAGGAAACGTGCCATCACTGCCGATCCGGCGATGCGATGCTCCCACGCGGAAACCTTGCCCGCCTGGTCGAGGCTGGCGCTGATGCGATCGGCATAGGCCGGGCGCACCATGTCGTGCTGGATATCCTCCTCGCGCGTCCACACCAGCTTGACCGGATAGGGCACCTTGGCCGCCAGGCTGACCGTGCGCTCCACCATGTCGGTTTCCAGCCGCCGGCCAAAGCCGCCGCCCATCAGGAAGTTGTGCACCTGCACCTTGTCTTCGCCCAGGCCCAGCACGCGGGCAGCAGCCGCGCGGCAATCGCTGGGCACTTGCGTTCCGGTCCACACCTGCGCGCCCTGCGGCGTGACATGGGCGGTGCAATTGCCCGGCTCCATCGTGGCATGGGCCAGGAACGGCTGGTGATAGAGCGCCTCCACGGTCTTGGCCGCGCCGGCGCGGGCCTGGGCCAGATCGCCCTCGGCCTTGGCGGTCACGCCCGGCTTGGCCACGGCGGCATCGAGCGCGGCCACGACCTGGGCTTGATCGAGCCCGGCATTGGCGCCTTCGTTCCAGGTCGGCGCGGCCGCTTCCAGCCCCTTCTTGGCGGTCCACAGGCTGTCGGCCGTCACGAACAGGCAATCATCCAGCGCGATCACGTCGGCCACGCCGGGCACGGCCTTGGCCGCTGCGGCGTTGTGGCCAGCCAGCTTGCCGCCGAACACCGGCGATTGCGCCAGCGTGGCAATCTTCATCCCCGGCACTTTCACATCGATGCCGAACTGCGCGGTGCCGCGCACCTTGTCTGCGGAATCGAGCCGGCGGGTATCCTTGCCGATCACTTTCCAGGCCGATCGCGGCATCGGCGTGGCGTCGGTCGGCACGTGCGCGGCGGCATCGGCGACCAGCGCGGCAAAGCCCAGCCGCTTGCCCGATGCCGGGTTCACCACCGCGCCATCGGCCAAGGTCAGGCCATCGGGCATGACTTTCCACTGCCGCGCCGCCGCATCCACCAGCGCCGCGCGCGCATTGGCAGCGGCCTGGCGCAGCGGCTTCCACAGCTCGCGGATGGAGGTGGAGCCACCCGTGGTCGTATCGATCGGCGCAAAGCGGGCGCGGTCGGCCGGCGGGATCGACACCTTGACCGCGCTGGGCGCCAGGCCCAGTTCCTCGGCCACCAGCATGGTCAGCGCGGTCATGATGCCCTGGCCCATTTCGGTTTTGGGCAGCGCCAGCGACACGGCGCCATCGGGCAAGACCGCAAGATAGCCATTGGCGGCGAGCTGGCCGGCGGGCACGCTGCTCAACGCACGGTGCAGCGGCACCACCAGGGCGCTGGCCAGCACGGCCGATCCGGCGAGAAAAGCGCGGCGTGACGGGGTGGCGATCGGCGTGGTCATCGGCGTTCCTCCCCTCAGGCCTTGATCGTATCGGCGGCGCGATGGATCGCGGCGCGGATGCGGTTATAGGTGCCGCAACGGCAGATATTGCCGCTCATCCCGGCATCGATCGCGGCATCGTCGGGCTTGGGATTGGCCTTGAGCAGCGCGGCGGCGGCCACGATCTGCCCGGGCTGGCAATAGCCGCACTGCACCACGTCGAGCTCTTCCCAGGCGGCAGCCAGGGCCTGGCCCAGCGGCTGGCCGGTCAGCCCCTCGATCGTGGTCACGGCCTTGCCGGCAACGTCCGCCACCGGTGTCTGGCAGGCAAACAGGCGCTGCCCGTCCACCAGCACGCTGCACGCGCCGCACAGGCCCGCCCCGCAACCGAATTTCACGCCGGTCACCCCGGCGATATCGCGCAAGGCCCACAGCAGCGGCATGTCTTCCGCCACGGCCAGGGTGCGTTGCTTGCCATCGATTGTCAGCGAAACGGGCATATGCGGTGCTCCGGTGTCATGTGCGTGGTCTGGCGTTCGCTCCCGCGTCGTCATCCCGGACTTGACCCGGGATCCCGCTTTTTGCTCATCCAGCCGCAAAGGGCAGCGGGACCCCGGGTCAAGCCCGGGGTGACGATGATGCGGCGCAGCTTACGCCATCACGGGCATCAGTGCAGGGTCTTGAGATAGGCGATCACGTCGGCGCGCTTCTTGGCATCGGGAATGGCCACGACCATGCGCGTGCCCGGCACCAGCTTGCCCGGCGCGGTCAGGAAGGTGTCGAGCGTCTTGGGGTCCCAGGTCTTGCCCGAATTCTTGAGCGCGGTGGAATAGGCAAACGCGGTGGAACCGGCCTGGCGCCCGACCACGCCCCACAGGTTGGGCGCGGCAAAGCCCTTGGCCCCGGCGGTGTTGACATGGCACATCTGGCACTGCTGCTTGAACGTGGCGGCCCCGGCAGCGGCATTCTGGGCTTGGGCCGCAGGCGCCGTCACGGCTGCGGCCAGGCCAACCAGGGCAGAAACGAATAGGGGGATACGACGCATTATCGACTGTCCTTCAGGTGTTGATCGCGGATATCCCGGCCACGGCGTGAGCGCGGGATCGTAACGTGGGATCGAAGGCGTTCGGCCGGACAGGACCGCCACCAACCAGGCAATAGTGCACGATCGACCGCCAAAGGTCCATCGATTCAGCCATGAATCCAGGCGCTGCCCCGCCCGCGCGCGCGGTTCACACCCCCAGCCGATCGCGCAGCGTGTACCACAGCGATCCCAGGGTGGAGAGCGGGGCACGAAAGCGCTGCCCGCCGGGAAACGGCGGGTGCGGCAGATCGGCAAACACGTCAAAGCGCGCATACTGCCCGGCGATCGCTTCGCCCAGCAGGCGGCCGAGCAATTGCGTGGTGGTCACGCCGTGCCCGCTGTCGCCGTGCGAATAGAACACCTTGGGCGAAAGCCGGCCGATCTGCGGCATGCGGCTCAGCGTCATGGCAAAGGTGCCGCTCCAGGCAAACTCCAGCTTCACATCGCGCAGCTGCGGAAAGGTCTTGATCAGGCCGGGGCGGATCTTGGCTTCGACGCTCGCCGGGTCCTGCCCGCCATAGACGATGCCCCCGCCATAGAGCAGGCGCCCGTCGGCCGTGCGGCGGAAATAGTCGAGGATGTAGTTGGCATCCTCGACGCAGGCATTGCTGGGCAAGAGCTGCGCGGCCAGGTCGCCCAGCGGCTCGGTCGTCACGATCTGGCTCGATACCGGCATGATCTGGCCCGACAGCCAGGGCAGCGTCTTGCCGAGATAGGCATTGCCGCACACCACCAGGGTATCGGCAGTCACTTCGCCTTGCGCGGTGACCACGCGCGGGCGCGGGCCGCTGTCGTACACCTGCGTCACGCGGCTGTGTTCGAACAGGCGGCCGCCCAGCTGCTCGAACGCGGCGGCTTCGCCCAGCAGGTAGTTGAGCGGATGGAAATGCCCCCGCAGCGGATCGAGAATACCGCCGACATAGCGATCGCTCTGCACATGGGCGCGCAGGGCCTCGCGGTCGAGCACGGTGATCCCGGCATGGCCATGCGCGGCCCAGACCTGCTGCTCTTCCTCCAGCGCGCGCATCTGCTTGGCCGTCAGCGCCACGCCCAGCCCGCCATCCACCAGATCGCAGGCAATGCCATAGCGCGCCACGCGGTCGCGGATGATCGCGGCGCCTTCCAGCGCCACCTTGCCCAGCGCGCGCGCCACATCCGGCCCGTGCCGCGCTTCCAGCACGTCAAGCCCGCGCGAATAGCCGTTGATCAGCTGGCCGCCGTTGCGGCCCGATGCGCCCCAGCCCACGCGCTCGCTTTCGAGCACGATCACGTCGATGCCTTTTTCGGCCAGCTCCAGCGCCACCGACAGGCCGGTGAACCCGGCCCCGATCACGCAGACCGTGGCACGCTGGGCGCCCTGCAGCACCGGCCGCTGCGGCGCCGGGTTGGCGCTGGCGGCATACCAGGTGGGCATGCCGGCATAGGGCGCCGCCTGGTGCAGGCCCGGCACCGCCATGTCCATCACAGCAATCCCAGGTAGGTATCGTATTCAAACCGGTCGATCTGGGCCAGGAACGCGGCGCGGTCCTGCTGCTTGCACGCCAGGAAGATGTCGCGGAAGCGCGCGCCGAACATCCCGGCCGCGCGGTCAGAGGCGGCAAAGGCGGCCTGCGCGGCGCCCCATTCCACCGGCAGCGGCGCGCCGGCGCCAGGATGCAGCGGGTCTTGCGCCGGGGGCGGCATCACCGCGTCCTCGATCCCCTGCAGCATCGCGCCCAGCATCGCCGCCATGGCCACGTGCGGGTTCACGTCTGCCCCGGAAATGCGATGCTCGATCCGCGTGGCCTTGGCATCGCCCACGATCACCCGCACCGCGGCCGAGCGATCATCGATGCCCCAGCTGGCCGAGACCGGCGCATGGGCATCGGGCCGGAACCGGCGGAACGAGTTGTAGTTGGGCGCAAAGGCCAGCATCGTTTCGGGCATTGCCGCCAAGAGACCGGCCACCGCGTGCAGCAGCATGTCGGCCGGGCCGCCCTCGGGCTTGGCCAGCACGTTCTTGCCTGCCGCATCGTTGAGGCTGGCATGGATATGCATGCCGCTGCCCGAACAATCGCCATAGGGCTTGGCCATGAACGTGGCGCCCAGCCCATGGTGCGCCGCCAGCGCGCGCACGATGCGCTTCATCAGCACGGTATCGTCGGCCGCGGCCAGCGCATCGGCGCGGTGCAGCAGGTTCAGTTCATACTGCCCCGGCCCCGCCTCGCTGATCACCGCGTCGGCGGGAATGCCCATGGCGTGGGCCAGGGCCATGATCTCGTCGAACAGCGCGGCATGGGCAGACAGCGCCGTGGTCGAGAGCGTGTCGTTGCGCCGCAGGTTGCCATCGGGCGGCACCGGCACGCCGCCTTCCAGGCGATAGAGGTAGAACTCCAGCTCGGTCGCCACCACCGGGGTCAGCCCGCGCGCGGCATAGCGCGCCAGCAGGGCTTGCAACATCCCGCGCGGATCGGCCACCACCGGGCCGCCATCCTTGTCCACCATGCCCAGGAACACCTGCGCGCTATCCTCGCCCAGCCACGGCGCCTTGCTCCAGCGCCCCGCTACCGGCCAGCACAGCCCATCGGGATCGCCCGTGCCAAACGCCAGGCCCGCCCCCGCCACGTCGCACCCCCAGGCATCGAGGGCAAACACCGAAAGCGGCATGGGCAGGCCCTTGGCCGCCAGGGCCACGGCCTTGTCGCGCACCAGCCATTTGCCCTTGGGCGCGCCGTTCACATCGGTGAGAAAGGCTTCCACCCGCGTCACTTCGGGATGGGCGGCAAGCCAGGCGGCAAAGGACGAGGCGGTTTCTTGTGTCATGGTGTGATCACATATGAAAAGCCCGCCGCGCTGTCCAGCCCGGATCGTATCGAGCGCCGCGCCTTTTCCGCTCGCAGCCGCTCTTTTTTCAGCGTGAAATGCGCAATGGTGCTGGCTGCCAGACCTTGCACCACGGGCCACAATGGCTATTAGTGATCACACATTGCACCAGCCGGATGAACCAGACGATGAACAGTGCCGCGCCCACCCTGCCCAGCCGCCTGCCGGCCCACCATGTGATCGGCGGCGCCAGCGTTGCGGCCGCATCGGGCGCCACGCTGGACACCGTCAACCCCGGCACTGGCCAGGTCATCGGCACCCTGCCGGCGGGCGATGCCACCGATATCGACCGCGCCGTGGCCGCCGCCCGCCGCCGCTTTGAAAGCGGGCAATGGCGCGACATGAAGCCGGCCCAGCGCAAGAGGCTGATGCTGGCCCTGGCCGACAAGCTGGAGGCAGCGGCCGAGGAATTCGCGGTTCTCGAAACCATCGATTCGGGCAAGCCGATCAGCGACACCCGCAATGTCGACGTGCCGCTCGCGCTCGGTACCCTGCGCTTCTATGCCGAGGCGATCGACAAGATCCATGGCGAGGTTGGCCCGACCGGCCCCGACAAGTTCAGCTATGCCGTGCACGATCCGCTGGGCGTGATCGGCGCGATCGTGCCGTGGAACTTCCCGCTGCTCATGGCCATGTGGAAGATCGCCCCGGCCATCGCCATGGGCAATTCGATGGTGGTCAAGCCGTCCGAACTCTCCTCGCTCACCGCGCTGCGCTTTGCCGAACTCGCGCTCGAGGCTGGCATCCCCGACGGCGTGCTCAATGTCGTCACCGGCACCGGCCAGGACGCGGGCGCCGCTCTCGCCCTGCACCGCGACGTGGACATGATCACCTTCACCGGCTCCGGCCCGGTCGGCCGCCAGCTCATGCGCTATTCGGCCGACAGCAACCTCAAGCGCGTCAGCCTGGAACTGGGCGGCAAGAGCCCGCACATCGTCTTTGCCGACTATCCCGATCTGGATCGCGCCGCGGCAGCAGCGGCCTGGGGCATCTTCTACAACCAGGGCCAGGTCTGCACCGCCGGATCGCGCCTATTGGTGCAGCGTTCGATCCACGCCGAATTCGTGGACAAGGTGCTGGCCGTCGCCCGCACCATCCGCCCCGGCGATCCGCTCGATCCGGCAACGCAACTGGGCGCGGTGATCAGTGAAAAGCAGCTGGAAGGCGTGCTCACCCGCATTGCCCGCGCGCAGCAGGAAGGCGCCGCGCTGCGCCTGGGCGGCAGTCGCGCGCGCAGCGAAACCGGTGGATTCTACCTCGATCCCACGGTGTTCGATGCCGTCAGCAACGCCAGCAGCCTGGCCCAGGAAGAGGTGTTCGGCCCGGTGCTCGCGGTCGTGCCGTTCGACACCCCCGAAGAGGCGCTCGCGCTGGCCAACGATACCGAATATGGCCTCGCCTCGGGCCTGTGGACCGGCTCGATCGATATCGCGCATGCCTTTGCCCGGCGCCTGCGCGCCGGTCTGGTCTGGGTCAACGGCTGGGACGCCTGCGACATCACCATGCCGTTTGGCGGCTTCAAGCAATCCGGCTTTGGCCGCGACCGCAGCCTGCACGCGCTGTTCAAGTATGCCGACATGAAGTCCGTCACCATTTCCACGCCCACGCTCTCCTCGCTCGGAGTGCTGCCGGCATGACGCGGCCGCTGCTCGGGGTATCGTGCTGCCTGCGTCCCGGCGGGCCAGAGCCGGTGCACGGCGTGATCGATCGCTATCTGCGCGCGCCCGCCGCCCATGCCGATTGCGATGTGGTGCTGGTCCCGGCCCTGCCCGGCCTGACCGACTGGGCCGCGCTGGCCGGCCGGCTCGATGGCCTGCTGCTCACCGGCAGCCCCTCGAACATGGAGCCATGGCGCTATGGCGCCAGCGCCGGCGATGGCCCGTTCGATCCCGCGCGCGATACCACCACGCTAGCGCTGGGCGATGCCATGCTGCGCGCCGGCAAGCCGGTATTCGGCATCTGCCGGGGTTTCCAGGAACTCAACGTGGCATTTGGCGGCACGCTGCAAACCCTGCCCACCGCTGGGCCGGTCAGGCACCACGCCCCCGATGGCGCCAGCCTGGAAGAGATGTTTGCCCAGACCCATCCCGTCAGCCTGACGCCCGGCGGCATCCTGGCCACCGCGCTGGGCGAGGCGATCACCGTCAATTCGGTGCATTACCAGGCCGTGGCCACGCTGGGCCAGGGCTTGACGGTGGAAGCAGTGGCGCCCGATGGACTGGTCGAGGCCTTTTCGGCGCAGGTCGGCGCGGCGCAGGTGCTGGCGGTACAATGGCACCCGGAATGGGATGCCGATCGCAACCCGGCCTCGGCCTGGTTCTTTGCCCGGCTTGGCCAGGTGCTGCGCGGTGGTTGACGAAAGCTGGCGCGGGCGGGCACATTCGCGCCGCAGCGATTTGCGATTGACCGGGCCGGTTCCCGCGCATAAGTGTGATCGCAGATAACGGGGTCAACCCGCAATAGCATAAACCCGACGCACCCCAAAAAAACGGGCGTCACGCAGGCAGGCATGTTCAACCACCCGCTTCGGGCGCCGTCATGGCGCGTGCCCGGGGCGCCCGGCGGCCTCTGGCGGGGCCGCACAACCTGGGGAATTGCCACCGATGAGGCCAGGACGCATGAGGCCACACACCATGGAAACCGCCCGGCGATGAGCAGCGCATCGACCACCAGCAGGCGCGCCTTCTGGGCCGTGCTGACCGCGCCGGCCGCCTGGATCACCCTGTTCTTCGTCATCCCCTTGAGCGTGATCTGGGCCTACAGCTTTGGCCGCACCCTGGGGCTGACCGAAGTGGCCGTGACCGGCACGCTCGACAACTACGTGCGCGTGTTCGATCCGGTCTATCTGCTGATCTTTGCCAAGTCGCTGGTCTTTGCCGGGGTGACCACCGCGGTGTGCCTGGTGATCGGCTTTCCCTATGCCCTGGCGATGACCTTTGCCAGCGATCGCGGCAAGATCCTGCTGCTGCTGGGCATCATGCTGCCGTTCTGGACCAACCTGCTGGTGCGCACCTATGCCCTGATGGCGGTGATGCGCACCGAAGGCTATATCAACGACATGTTCGGCCTGTTCGGGTTTGGCCCGGTAGAGATGCTGCACACCAACTTCGCGGTGATCGTCGGCCTCGTCTATGTCCACCTGCCCTTCATCATCCTGCCGCTCTATTCCACGCTCGATCGCATGGACCGCTCGCTGATCGAGGCCAGCCTCGATCTTGGCGCCGGCCACATCGCCACGATCTTCAAGATCATCGTGCCGATCGCCAAGCCGGGCATCCTCTCGGCGATCATGCTCACTTTCATTCCCGCGCTCGGCTCCTACCTCACGCCCGATCTGCTCGGCGGGCCCGACAGCCAGATGATCGCCAGCGTGATCGAGCGGCAGTTCAAGCGCGCCAACGACTGGCCGTTCGGCGCCGCGCTCTCGTTCATGCTGATGTATCTCACGCTTCTGGCCATGGGCCTGCGCGCGATCCAGGATCGCCGCGCCGCCCGCGCCCGCCCACAGGGAGACGCCTGATGGCCACTGCCCCCAAGCCGCTCGATGCCAAGCCGGGCCCGCTCGAATACAGCCGGCGCTGGCCGCTGCGCCTGTGGGTGGGGGCGGTGATCCTGTTCCTCTACCTGCCACTGGCCAGCCTGGTGGTGTTCAGCTTCAACGACAGCCGCCGCACGATCCGTTGGGAGGGCTTCACGCTCGATTGGTACGGCACGATGTGGAACGATTCCGCGCTGATCGATGCCTTTACCAATTCGCTGACCATCGCGTTCATCTCTATGCTGTTCAGCGTGGTGCTCGGCGCGCTCACCGCGATCGCGCTGTGGCGCTTCCGCTTTCCCGGCAAGGGCCTGTTCGATGGCGCGGTGACGCTGCCGATCGTGGTGCCGGAAATCTGCATGGGCGTGGCGATGCTGGTGTTCTTCGGGCAGATCGTGCCCTGGCCGCGCGATCTGGTCTGGCCGTTCGATCTGGGAGCGATCATCATCGCCCATATCACGTTCAGCTTCCCCTTCGTCGCCGTGGTGGTCCGCGCCCGCCTCGCCAGCTTCAACCGCGAGATGGAAGAGGCCGCGCGCGACCTAGGCGCCAGCGAATTGCGCGCGCTGTGGGACGTACTGCTGCCGCATGTGCGCCCGGCGCTGATCTCGGGCGGCCTGCTCGCCTTCACGCTCAGCCTCGATGATTTCGTGATCACGTTCTTCACCTCGGGCCCCAACACGGTGACCTTCCCGGTCAAGATCTATTCGATGGTGCGCTTCTCCGTCACGCCCGAGGTCAACGCCGCCTCGACCGTGCTGATGCTCATCACCATCGCGCTCACCGCCATCGGCATGAAGCTGCAGGGCCGCGACCTGGCCCAGGGCCACTGATTTCACACAGGACTTTCCCATGACCCAGCCTCTCATCCAGTTCGAGAACGTGACCAAGCGGTTCGGCTCGTTCATCGCGGTGGACGATGTCAGCCTCGATATTCAACGCGGCGAATTCTTCTCGCTGCTTGGCCCTTCGGGCTGCGGCAAGACCACGCTGCTGCGCATGCTGGCGGGCCTGGAAACCCCCACCGAAGGGCGCATCCTGATCGACGGGGTGGACATGAGCACCACCCCGCCCAACCGCCGCCCGGTCAACATGGTGTTCCAGTCCTACGCCGTGTTCCCGCACCTCACCGTGGCCGACAATGTCGCCTATGGCCTCAAGATCGATCGCGTGGCCAAGGACGAACGCGACGCCCGCGTGGCCGAGGCGCTGCGCCTGGTAAAGCTCGACGAGTTTGGCCACCGCAAGCCCGACCAGCTGTCGGGCGGCCAGCGCCAGCGCGTTGCCCTCGCCCGCGCCCTGGTGAAAAAGCCCAAGGTGCTGCTGCTGGACGAGCCGCTGTCCGCGCTCGATGCCAAGCTGCGCGATGCGATGCGCGCCGAACTGGCGCAGATCCAGCACGATGTCGGCGTCACCTTCGTCATGGTTACCCACGATCAGGACGAGGCGCTGGCCATGGCCAGCCGCTGCGCGCTGATGAACCGGGGGCGCCTGCAACAGGTGGCCGTGCCTGGCGATCTCTACGAATATCCGGCCAACCGCTTCGTTGCCGATTTCATCGGCACGATCAACATGTTCGAAGGCCGCCTCAGCCTCGACGAACCAGACCGCGCCGCGGTTACCTCCCCCGAACTCGACGCGCCGATCTTCGTCAGCCACGGCGTGACCGGCGCCCCCGACACCCCGGTGTGGGCCGGTATCCGCCCGGAAAAGATCACCATGACCCCGGCCAGCGAAGGCCGCCCGAGCGGCCCCGATGCCTGCCCGCAAGCCAACGTGGTGGCCGGCACGATCGTGCGCTCCGCCTACCTCGGCAGTCAGACCCTCTATGACGTCGAAACCTCCACCGGAGCCACGCTGAAAGTCGCGCGCGCCAACGGCGAACGCTCGCTCGTCTCCGCCCTGCCCGTGGGCGAGGCCGTGTGGCTGAGCTGGAACACCAAGGCCCCGGTCGTGCTGCTGGGCTGATCGCAGTGTTGGGGCTTTGCGGGTAGAGAGAAATATACATTCTTTCAATATTTTAGAGTGGAATTTTCGCGCAGAGGCGCTGAGGCGCAGAGATTGAAGCGCTTCTCTGCGCCTCAGC
>CAYXUN010000091.1:0-14597 GCA_964468165.1 uncultured Novosphingobium sp.
GGGGGGGGGGGGCCCACGGGCCCCCCCGGGCCACCCCCCGGGGTGACGGAATCGGGATGCAGTCGGCTTTTGCCAAGGGTTGGCGGAAGACCACAGAGCCAGTGGCCGGGGAGAAAAGACAATGCGCGATGGTGAGGCAATGCTGGCCCCGGTTCCGCCCACGATCGGCGCGCGGGGGGCTGCGCCCGTGGCCTCGGTGCGGCAATGGTATGTCCTGGTGCTGCTGTCGCTGGTCTATGCGATGAACATCGCCGATCGCTATGTCATCACCACGGTGATGGAATCGATCCGGCTCGATCTCAAGCTGAGCGATTCGGGCGTGGCCCTGCTCACCGGCGTGGCCCTGGCGCTGTTCTATGTGACGATCGGCATTCCGGTTTCGGCGCTGGCTGATCGCTTCAACCGGCGCAACATCGTGTCGGGCGCGCTCATGGTGTGGTCGGGCCTGACGATCCTGACCGGGCTTTCGTCCACTTTCGGGCAGATGCTGCTGGCGCGCATTGGCGTGGGCATTGGCGAAAGCGGGGGCACGCCGCCATCGACCTCGATGCTGGCCGACTATTTCCAGCCGGCGCAGCGACCCGCGGCGCTGACCGTCTATGCCCTGGGTTCGTGCCTGGGGGCGTGGATCGGGGCAGACGTGGCCGGGCGGGTGGCCGATCTCTATGGCTGGCGCCATGCCTTTCTGGCGCTGGGCGTGCCGGGCGTGGTGCTGGCCGCGCTGATTTTCCTGACCGTGCGCGAGCCGCGGCGCGGGGCGATGGATGCGCCGCGCGCCGCCCCTGCCGATGCCGCGCCCGCTGCGCCGCGCCTGCCGCTGTGGCGCGCGCTGGCATTCCTGCTGCGCCAGCGTGCCACCATGCACCTGATGATGGGCGGCGCGGTGACGGCGTTGTGGGGCTGGGGCCTGATGTGGTGGACGCCCACCTATCTGCAACGCGCCTATGGCCTGACGGCGGGCCAGGCTGGCGAGATCCTGGGGCCGATGCACCTGATCGCCGGCAGCCTGGCAACGGTTGCCACTGCGGTGCTGATGGCCAGCAAGGCCATGGCCGATCCGCGCCGCGTGCTGATCCTGATGGCGACCGTGGTGGCAGTGATCACGGTGCCGTCGTTCTTCATCTTCTGGACGCATGACCTGGGCGTGGCCAAGTTGTGCCTGTGGCTGTTCGTGCCGGCGATGTATTTCTACATCGGCCCCTCGTTCGGGCTGCTGCAGAACGTGGTGCCAGCGCAGATGCGCGCCACCGCCTGTGCGCTCACGCTGCTGCTCGCCAATATCGCCAACCTGGTGATCGCGCCGCAGTTCGTTGGCCTGGTCAGCGACCACATGGCCGGCGGCCATGGCGCCGATGCCGCATCGCTGCGCATCGCGCTGCTGATCCTGGCGCCCACCGGCCTGTGGGCGGCATGGCATTACTGGGCAGCGACGCGCAACATCCTGGCCGAACAGGCGCGCGCCACCGCCGGCGATCACGCGCTGTGAACGCCTAGCCCGCGCTAGGCAGCGCAGCGGCGCGAAACTCGGCGATCAGGCTGGCTTTCATCAGCTTGCCGGTGGGCTCGCGCGGGAGCGTGTCGCGAAACACGATGCGCTTGGGCGTCTTGATCGCGCCCAGGCCGGCGCGGGCAAAGGCGGTGAGGCTGGCGGCAAGGGCAGCGTCAGCCACGGTGCCGGGGGCGGGCTGGATCACGGCAACGGCCACTTCGCCCAGATCGGCATCGGGCGCGCCGACCACGGCCACGTCGGCCACGGCATCATGGCCGATCAGCAGGTTCTCGATCTCTTGCGGGTAGATGTTCACCCCGCCTGAGATGATCATGAAATGCTTGCGGTCGGTCAGATAGAGGAACCCATCGGCATCGAGATAGCCGATATCGCCCAGCGTGGCCCAGCCCTGGGGCGAAAGCGCGGCGGCGGTCTTGGCCGGATCGTTGTGGTAGGCAAAGGCCGGGCCATTGGCAAAATGGACATTGCCCGGCGTGCCGATCGGCAGTTCCTGGCCATCATCGTCGAGGATGTGAACCTCGCCCAGCACGGCGCGGCCCACTGAGCCAGGATGGCTGAGCCATTCGCTGGCACTGAGGGCGGTGATCCCGCAGGTTTCGGTGCCCGAATAGTATTCGTGCACGATCGGCCCCCACCAATCGATCATCGCCTGCTTGACCGCCACCGGGCAGGGCGCGCCGGCGTGGATCGCCGCGCGCAGCGAGGACAGGTCATGCTGCGCGCGCTGCGCCGGATCGAGCTTGAGCAGGCGCACGAAATGCGTGGGCACCCAGGTGCCATGGGTCACGCGCCAGCGCTCCACCAGGGCGAGCGCGGCCATGGCGTCGAACTTGTCCATCACCACCACCGTGCCGCCCAGGCGGTGGATCGTCATCGCCCAGCGCAGCGGCGCGGCATGATAGAGCGGAGAGGTGGAGAGATAGACGCTGCCTGCCGCCATGCCATAAAGCGCCTGCCCCATGTTCACCAACGGCGTCGGATCACCCAGCGGGCCATCGGGCAAGGCCGGCTTGACCCCCTTGGGCCGGCCCGTGGTGCCCGAGGAATAGAGCATGTCGGCGCCCGGGCTTTCATCGCCCACCGGGGCATCGGGCATGGCCGCGGCGAGCGGCGCCCAGCCGGGCAGGCCATTGCCGCCTGCACCGGTCAGCAGCACGGTGACCGCCGTGCCCTGCGCGGCGAGGAGCTGGGCCACCTGTGCCGCCAGCGGGGCCAGGGCATCGGCCACCACCAAGAGCTTGGCGCCGCTATCGGCCACGATATAGGCAGCGTCTGCCGGGCTGAGCCGGGTGGAGATGCTGGTGAGGTAAAGCCCGCAGCGCTCTGCCGCCCAGCCGATGGTGAACACCTCGGCCGTGTTGTGCAGCATGACCGCGATCACGTCTCCGCGCGCCAGGCCCAGGCGGCGCAGCGCCTGCGCGCCCTGGTTTGCTGCACGTTCGAGCGCAGCATAAGTGAGCGTGTGCGGCTGGCCGGCAGTGGCATCGGCAAAGATGCAGGCGGCCTCGTCGGGGCTGGCCTGGGCGTGGGCGCGGGGGTGAAACACCGGTGATTCCTCTTCCATGGCGGGTGCCGGGGTCGCTGCCCTGGCCGTTGCCACCGACAAGCCGTGGCCGGCGCCATCAGGCAAGCGCAGAGCAGGAAATGCACAAATCGGCGACAACCACGACTAAAGCCAGTGTGCTCCCCCGCGGCTAGAACAGGCAAATGAGGACGGCGGCACCGGAACCGGTATCGGCATGGTGCAGCCCTCTTCACGCCAACAACAAGAATGACCCGGCCCGACAGCGGACGGGAGGAGAGGAATCATGAAGGCATCTGCCCGCGCGCAGTTTCACGTCTTGGCCAGCCTTGCGGCGCTGGCCGCCGCCACCGCCGCGCCGCGCGTCGCGCTGGCCCAGGATGCCCCCGCCGCGCAGGATGCTGCCGCCACGCCCGCGCCCGCGGTTGGCGAAATCGTCGTGACGGCGCAGCGCCGCGCGCAATCGGTGATGGACGTGCCGTTGGCGATTTCGGCGGTTTCGGCGCAGGGCCTGGTGGCCAAGGGCGTGACCAATTCGGCCAACCTCGCGCAAGCGGTGCCCAATCTGCAGGTCAGCACCAATTTCGGCGCGGCGCAGCCCAATTTCTCGATGCGCGGCATTTCGGTGGCCAACGAATACAATTCCAACCAGGTTTCCCCGGTTGGCGTCTATATGGACGACGTCTATCTCGCCGCCCGCGCCAGCCATGGCATGGGACTGTTCGATCTCGATCGCGTGGAAGTGCTGCGCGGGCCGCAGGGCACGCTGTTTGGCCGCAACACCACGGGCGGGGCGATCAACTTCATCACCCGCGCGCCCTCGCTTTCGGGCAGCAATGGCTATGCCGAAGTGGGCTATGGCAACTTCAACACGTTTACCGCGCAGGGCGCGGCTGAAACCACCCTGGCCGATGACCAGGTGGGCCTGCGCGCCGCGGTCAACTATGTGAAGGGTGACGGGCAGATCCACAATGTCTATCCCGGCGGCCGCGATGCGATGAGCCAGGATACCCTGCAAGGCCGCGTTTCCCTGCGCATCAAGCCGACCGGGTCGGGCCTCGACATCAAGATCCGCGCCTATGCCGGGCGCGACAATCCCACCGGGGCCGGCACGATCGGCTTGCAATCGGCCCGCACCGGGTTGGGCTTCTTCGAGGTGAACGAGAAGAACCTGGGCGATTTCCGCACGCGCGCCTGGGGCGTTGCCGCCAACGTATCCTATGAACTTTCGCCCGCCGTCACGCTGACCTCGATCACGTCCTACGACGGCGGCAGCCTGGACATGGGGCAGAATGCCGACGGCGCCCCGGCCGACATTCTCTTCATCAACTGGAAATCCAATTTCCGTCAGTTCGCCGAAGAAGCGCGGATCAACTATTCGTCAGCCAGGCTCAAGCTGGTGGCGGGCGTGTTCTATGGCTGGGACCGCACGATCACCGACAATGATTTCAACATCGGCAGCGCCCTGGCGCCGGGGGTGAACGGGGGCTTTTTCCAGCACTTCCGCCAGAGCCGCTTTTCCATCGCCGGATTTACCCAGGGCGATTACAGCCTGACGCAGAACCTGACGCTGACGCTCGGCGGGCGCTATACTTCTGACAAGGCGCGCTATCGCGATGGCTATGCCTATCTCTTTGCCGGCGGGTTTGGCGCGGGCGAAACGCCGCTGGCCACGACCGTGCCGTGCCAGACCGGGCCAGGCACTTGCGCCTATGATCCCACTGCGCGTTACAACCTTGATGGCAACAACAACGCCTTCACCGGCCGCGCCGCGCTCAGCTACAAGTGGGACAGCGGGCTGCTCGGCTATGTCAGCTACAACCGCGGCTATCGCTCCGGCGCGTTCAACGGCGGTTCCTACACCTCGTCGGCGGGGATCAACTTCGTCAAGCCCGAGACGGTCAACGCCTATGAAGTGGGGCTGAAAGGCCGCCTTTTCGACCGCACGTTGTCGTTCTCGACCGCGGCATTCTATTACGACTATTCGAACCAGCAGTTGCAGGATACCCGCCCTGGCCCGGTTTCGATCCTGGTCAACGCGCCAAAATCGGAAATCTATGGCGCGGAAGGCGAGTTTACCTGGACGCCGAGCACGCGCTTCTCGATCAACGGATCGGTTGGCCTGCTGCATGCCACGTACAAGGAACTGACGCTCCAGGGCACCAACCTGGCTGGCAACGACCTGCCCTTTGCCCCGCACGTGACCGCGCAACTGGGTGCCGATATCGTGCTGGTCGACAGTGGGCCCGATCGCGTGACGCTTTCGCCCAACGTCGCCTATGCCGGGCACCAGTATTTCACGCCGTTCAACCTGACCAATGCCGCCGGCACCGCGCAGAACAACGCCGAATTGCAGCAGGATGCCAATGCCAAGGTGAACGGCCAGATCACCTGGCAGCACGCCAACCTGCAACTGCGGGCATGGATCAAGAACGCCTTCAACGCGCGCACCTATGCCTATGGGCTCGACCTGCGCGGCGCAGGCTTCCCCTACAACTTCCTGGTGCAATCGGCCCCGCGCACGTTCGGCGCCAGCGCCAGGGTCACGTTCTGATGCAGGATACCCCGGCCATGGCCACAGCAACCCGAACCCGCCCCGATTTCAAGAACCCCGACCTCTATGTTGCCGGGGTGCCGCATGACCTGTTTGCCCAGGTGCGCGCGGCGGAGCCGGTCTATTGGAACGCGGAAGCGGACGGGCCGGGGTTCTGGGCGGTCTTGAGGTATGCCGATATCGTCGAGGTGTCGCGCCAGCCGCTGCTCTTTTCCTCGGCCCATGCCAATGGCGGCCACCGCATCTTCAACGAAAACGAGGTGGGCCTGACCGGCGCGGGCGAGAGCGCGATCGGCATTCCGTTCATCTCGATCGATCCGCCGGTGCACACGCAGTATCGCAAGTTCATGATGCCGGCGGTGGCGCCGGGCCGGCTGGCCGGGATCGAGGAACGCATTACCGAGCGCTGCCGCGCGCTGCTCGATGCCATTGCGCTGGACGAGCCGGTAGACCTGGTCCAGGCGCTGTCGGCGCCGCTGCCGCTGATGACGCTGTGCGAGCTGTTCGATCTGCCGCCCGCGATCGGCTGGCACGATCTCTATGACTGGACCAATGCCTTTGTCGGCGAGGACGACCCCGAGTTCCGCCAGAGCCCGGAACAGATGGCGCAGGTGCTCGGCAGCTTCTTTGCCCTGATGCAGACGCTGTTCGACACCCGCCGCAACCAGCCCGGCGCTGACCTCGCGACGCTGCTCGCCAATGCCGAGATCAACGGGCAGCCGGTGCAGTTCCGCGATTTCGTGGGCAACATGATCCTGGCGCTGGTCGGCGCCAACGAGACGACGCGCAATTCGTTGAGCCACACCGTGGTGAACTTTGCCGCCCATCCCGAGCAATGGCAGCTGGTGCGCGATGATCCCGCGATCCTGGCCACGGCCGTGCGCGAAATGGTGCGCCACGCCAGCCCGGTGATGCACATGCGCCGCACGGCCACGGCCGATACCGTGCTGGGCGGCCAGGCCATCGCCAAGGGCGACAAGGTGGTGCTGTGGTATGCTTCGGCCAACCGCGACGAAAGCGTGTTTGCCGATCCCGACACCTTTGACATCACGCGTGGAAATATCCAGCATCTGGGCTTTGGCAGCGGCCAGCACGTGTGCATCGGTTCGCGGCTGGCGGAAATGCAGTTGCGGGTGGCGTTTCGCCTGCTGGCGGAACGGGTCAAAGGGTTCGAACTGGTTTCGGCCCCGCGCCGGTTCCGTTCCAACTTCATCAACGGGCTCAAGAACCTGGACGTGAAGCTGGTGGCAGGATGAAGCAGGCGACACCGCATGGCGGGAGAGATGGAATGCAGGAATTGCCGCGTTTCAATCCGGCGGGCACCAACGAGGCGATCATCTCCGATGCGCTGGGGCGGGGGCCCGACATGCAGCTGGGCTCGCGCGAGGATGGCTGGCAGCTGTGCCGCTGGCGCCAGTTCGTCGGCTCCTACACAGTGCCGGCGCTGCCCGAGCCGCTCTATACCATGCATATTGCCGGGCAGCAGCACAACCGCACCTGGCTCAATGGCGGGTGGAGCGAGCATGCCTCGATGCCCGGCTGCGCGACGATCGTGCCCTCGGGGCAGCAGACCGGCTGGCTGGTGGACGGGGAACTGGATGTGGTGACGCTGAGCGTTTCCTCGCAGCAGTTGCAGCGGGCGCCGGCGGCCGACCAGTTCCGCACCATGCGCTTTGCCTTTTCCGATCCGCTGGGCGCGGCGCTGACGCGGCAGGTGCTATCGGAACTCTATGCCCCGCAAAGTGCCGAGCGCGAGGTCTATATCGGCGCGCTGGTCAATGCGCTCAAGGCGCATATCCTGCGCGGGGCCAATTCGGTGACGGCGCAGGATATCCCGATTTCCTCGTTCTCGTCCTATCGCATCCACCATGTGATGAACGCGATCCTGCAAAAGCCCGAGGCGCAGCATTCGCTGGAGGAAATGTCGGCCGTGGCCGGGCTGACGCCGTCGCATTTCTGCCGGGTGTTTCGCAAGGCCACCGGCCTATCGCCGCACCAGTATGTGATGAAGACCCGCCTGGATAAGGCGCAGCAGATGCTGCACCAGAGCGACCTTTCCATCGCCGCCATTTCCGAAAGCCTGGGCTTTACCAGCCAGAGCCATTTCACCCGCGCCTTTCGCCAGTTCACCGGCGAGGCGCCGAGCGATTTCCGCAAGCGCACCAGGAATTGAACGCCCCATGACAATGCAGCCCGGCTTTGCCGATCTTGCCCTGCCGGACCTGCGCCTGCGGGTGGGAGACGATATCCTGCCCACCGCCGGCGCGGTGGATGTGGAAGACCCGAGCACCGGCGCCATCGTGGCGCAAGTGCCCGTGGCCGGCGCGGATGCGGTCGATGCCGCCGTGGCTGCCGCGCGCGCCGCGCTGGTGGCGCCAGCCTGGCGCGACCTGGCGCCCTTGGCGCGCGAGCGGCTGCTGCACCGCCTCGCCGATGCGATGGAGGCAGACCTGCCGCGCCTCGCCGCGCTGGAAGCGCTCGATACCGGCAAGCCCTTGAGCCAGGCCGAAACGGTGGACATCCCCTCGGCCATTGCCTGGCTGCGCTGCTATGCCGGGTGGCCATCGAAGCTGGCCGGGCGGGCCGGCACCCTGAGCGCCACGCCGGGAAGCTATCACGTCTATACCCGGCGCGAGCCGGTGGGCGTGGTCGCGGCGATCACGCCGTGGAATTTCCCGCTGGTTCTGGCGATGTGGAAGATTGCCCCGGCGCTCGCCGCGGGCTGCACCCTGATCCTCAAGCCGGCGGCGGAAACCCCGCTTTCGGCGCTGCGCCTGGCGGAACTCGCCCGCGCGGTGGGCTTTCCCCCCGGCGTGTTTACCGTGCTGACCGGCGATGGCACGACGGGCGCGGCGCTGTCGCGCCATCCTGGCGTGGCCAAGGTGGCGTTCACCGGCTCCACGGCCACGGGCGGGGCGATCCTGGCGGCGAGCGTGCCCGATTTCAAGCGCGTGACGCTGGAACTGGGCGGCAAGTCGCCATCGATCGTCTGTGCCGATGCTGATCTGGCCAAGGCGATCCCGCAGGTGGCGATGGGCTGCTTCTTCAACAGCGGGCAGATCTGCTATGCCGGGTCGCGCGCCTATGTGCACCGCTCGGTCTATGACCAGGTGCTCGAAGGTCTCGCCGATGTCGGCGCCGCGCTGCGCCTGGGGCCGAGTGCCGATCGCGCCAGCCAGCTTGGCCCGCTGGTGAGCGCGCGCCAGCACGCGCGCGTGGCGGGCTTTGTCGCGCGCGCCCGGGACGCCGGTATTGCCGCGGTGGAACGCCGCGTAACCCTGCCGGAAACCGGGCATTTCCTGGCGCCGACCGTGCTGCGCGATGTGCCGCCCGATGCCGAGGTGGCACGCGAAGAAGTGTTTGGCCCGGTGCTGGCCGTGACCGCGTTTGACGATCTGGACGAGGCGATCGCCCTGTCCAACGACAGCGCCTATGGCCTGGCGGCGCATGTGTGGACGCGCGACCATGCCACCGCGCACCATGCTGCGGCGCGGCTGGAGGCCGGCACGGTCTTTGCCAACTGTATCCTCGTGGCCGATCCCGCCTTTCCCTTTGGCGGGATGAAGGCATCGGGCATCGGCCGCGAAAACGGCAGTGAAGTGCTCGACGCCTATCTCGAACCCAAATCCGTGATCATGGCGCTGTAATCCGGCGAGAAAGGACAATATCGATGAAGATCACCGCTGCCCTGGCCGTGGCCCCGCACAGCGATTTCAGCGTGGAAACGGTGGATCTGGGCGCGCCCCAGGCCAACGAGGTGCTGGTGCGCATTGCCGGGGTGGGGCTGTGCCATACCGACCTCGTGTTTCGCGATCAGTTCGTGCCGCTGCCGCTGCCCGCCGTGCTGGGCCACGAAGGCGCCGGCGTGGTGGAAGCGGTGGGCAGCGCGGTGACCGACCTGGCGCCCGGCGACACGGTGGTGCTGGGCTTTTCCAGCTGCGGGCACTGCCCGCGCTGTGCCGAGCATCTGCCCAGCTATTGCCGCGAGTTCGTGCCGCGCAACTATGCCGGGGTGCGGCCCGATGGCACCAGCCCGATCAGCCGCGATGGCAGCGCGGTGACGGCGGTGTTCTTCGGCCAATCCTCGTTTGCCAGCCATGCCATTGCCGATCGGCGCAACGTGGCGAAAGTGGCGGCGGGCGATGACCTGGCGATCATGGGGCCGCTCGGCTGCGGCCTGCAGACCGGGGCGGGCGCGGTGCTACGCTCGCTCGATTGCCCGGCGGGCAGCACGCTGGCGGTGTTTGGCGGCGGGCCGGTGGGCCTGGCGGCGGTGATGGCCGCGCGCTATCGCGGATGCAGCCGGATCATTCTGGTCGAACCGGTGGCGGCGCGGCGCGAACTGGGCCTGGAGCTTGGCGCGACCGACGTGATAGACCCGGGCGCGGGCGACGTCGCCGCCGCGATCCGCGCCCTGCTGCCCGATGGCGTGGATTTTGCCGTGGAAAGCAGCGGGCGCGTGGCGGTGATGGAAGCCGCGCTGGCGAGCCTTGCCAGCCGGGGCGCGCTGGGCCTGGTCGGCGTGCCGCCGCGGGCCGAAGATGCCCTGGCGATCAACATCGCCGGCATGATCACGTTCGGCCATCGCGTGATCGGGATCATCGAGGGCGATAGCGACCTAGAGGGGTTCATCCCCGAACTCGTCGCGCTCTATCGCGCCGGGCATTTCCCGTTCGATCGGCTGATCAAGACCTATCCCCTGGCCGATATCAACGCTGCTGTTGCTGCGCAGCATCGCGGCGAATGCGTCAAGGCAGTGCTGATACCCTAACCCTGGGCTTCTAACCCTGGGGCGGCGCCTCGCGCAGCAGGGGCACCAGCACGCTGTTGAGATCATCGAGATCGAACGCGCCGGCCTTGGCATAGCGGACCACGCCGGCGCGATCGATCACGAAGTTGGTCGGAACGCCCGTGAGCGGGGCATAGGGCCCCTTGAGCGCGCGCACCGCCGGAATGTGCATCACCGCAAACAGCTTTTTCAGCTGGTAGTTGGGCAGCGAATCCTCGGTCGTCACGGCAAAGACGCGCAACCCGTGCTTTTGCTGCAGGGCATAATATTGATCGAGCAGGGGCAGTTCCGCCTTGCACGGGCCGCACCACGTCGCCCAGAAATTGAGCACCACGACCTGGCCCTTGAGATCGGCCAGCGAGACCCGCGTGCCATCGATCAGGCGCAGGTCGAACGGCGGGGCGGGCTGGCCGACCACGGGGTCTTTGGCGAGCGCGGGCGCGCTGGGCAGCATCGCCGTGGCGCCCAGCAGCGCGGCAGCGGCCAGCGTGGCCAGGCGGCGGGGAACGGCAAGGCGGATCGGCATGATCTGGGTTCCTGTTGCTATGCGCGGCGACAGGGGCCCCGGCCGCCCGCGCAGACTGTCATAGCGCGCTGTTTTCCGCCAGTCTTGCCGCTGATATTCCCACCGTTTCGGCAGAAATCGGCGCACGCGCCGGTGCACGTCGCGACCATGGCGATTTTGCTTGTTCTTACACCCATTGATGTCCAGAGTGTTGGACATATGGCCCGCTTCCCTTTCTCTGCGATCGTCGGCCAGGACGAGATGAAGCTGGCGCTGCTGATCGCGGCGGTCGATCCGGCGATCGGCGGGGTCATGGTGTTTGGCGATCGCGGCACGGGCAAGTCCACCGCCGCGCGCGCCTTGGCCGCGCTGCTGCCGCCGATCCAGGTGGTGGAGGGTTGCCGCTTTGGCTGCGAAACGCCAGGCCAGTGCCCGGGGCCGTGCAGCGGTGGCAAGACCGTGCGCCAGGCCGTGCCGTTCGTCGATCTGCCGCTTGGCGCCACCGAGGACCGCCTGCTGGGCGCGCTCGATCTGGAGCGCGCGCTGCGCACGGGGGAACGGATCTATGAGCCGGGCCTGCTGGCGCGCGCGCATCGCGGCTTCCTCTATATCGACGAGATCAACCTGCTCGAGGACCACCTCGTCGACCTGCTGCTCGACGTGGCGGCATCGGGGCAGAACGTGGTGGAGCGCGAAGGGCTGTCGGTGCGCCATGCCGCACGCTTTGTGCTGATCGGCAGCGGCAATCCCGAGGAAGGCGAACTGCGCCCGCAACTGCTCGATCGCTTTGGCCTGTCGGTGGAGGTGCGCACGCCGCGGGCGATCGATACGCGGGTGGAGATCATGCGCCGCTGCGCCGCGCATGATGCCGATGCGGCGGCATTTGCGGCGCAGTGGGCGCAAGAGGATGACAAGGTTTTGCAGCAGATCGCGCGCGGGCAGCGGCGGCTGGCGCGGATCACGGTGCCCGATGCGGTGATGGCCGATGCGGCGCTGTTGTGCAGCGAACTGGGCGTCGATGGGTTGCGCGGGGAATTGACGCTGATGCGCGCCAGCCGCGCGCTCGCCGCGCTCAAGGGTGCCAAGGTGGTGCGGCGCGAGCATCTGGTGGCGGTGGCGCCGCTGGCACTGCGCCATCGCCTGCGCCGCGATGTGCTGGACGAAAGCGGATCGAGCGCGCGGATCGAGCGCGCGCTGGCCGAACACCTGTCATGACTGACGGGCTGGCGGATGCGCTCCTGGCGGCGCGCCTGCTGGCCCAAAGCCCCGCGTCGCTCGGCGGGCTGTGCCTGCGCGGCGGCGGCCCGGCGCGCGAGCGGGTGGTGCAAGCCCTGGCCGCGCTGCTGCCAAGGGACATGGCGTGGCACCGCCTGCCCGGCCATATCGATGAAGAGCGGCTGTGCGGCGGCACCGATATCGCCGCGAGCCTGGCCAGTGGCACGCTGGTGCACCAGCGCGGCCTGCTGGCGGCGGCGTGCGGCGGGGTGCTGGTGGTGCCGATGGCCCAGGGGCTGCGCGCCGATATTGCCGGGCGCGTGGCGCAGGCCATGGATGGCGCGGGCGGCCCGCTCCTGGTCTTGCTCGACGATGGCACGGCGGACGAGCCGCGCCCGCCCGCGGCGCTGATGGAACGCATTGCCTTTGACATCACGCTGGATGGGCTGCGGCTGGCCGACCTGGCCACGCCGTTGCCGCAAGCCACGGCAGCAGCGGCGATCGCGCCCGCCAGGGATGAAGCCATGCTGGCGGCGCTGGCAGCGGCGGCGCAGGCGCTGGGCATCGCCTCGATGCGGCCGCTGTTGCAGGCCGCGGCCGTGGCGCAGGCCCATGCCGCGCTGGCGGGAGCAGCGGCAGTGGGCGCTGATGATGTGGCGCTGGCCGCGCGGCTGGTGCTGGCGCCGCGTGCCACGCAGGTGCCGCCCGAGAGCGCGGCTGCCGACGAGGCGCCACCCGAGCAGCACCAGTCCCACCGCGATGGCGAGCAGGGCGGTGAAGGCGAGGGGGCGGAAATTCCCGAAGACCTGGTGATCGCGGCGGCGCGCGCGGCGATCCCGCGCGACGTGCTCGACCGCATTGCCGCCGGGCAGGCGGGGCGCAGCAAGATTGGTGGGGGCGGCGGCACCGGGCAGCGCTTGCGAGCCGGGCGGCGCGGCCGGCCGCGCGGCGCGCGGCCCGGTCTGCCGGGCGGCGGCGTGCGCCTGGCCCTGATCGACAGCCTGCGCGCGGCGATTCCCTGGCAACCGCTGCGCCAGCGTGATCCCGCGCCCGATGGCGCCGGGCCGATCCGCTTTCGCCGCGATGACCTGCGCGTGCGCCGGTTCGAAGAGCGGCGCACGCGCGTGACGGTGTTCTGCGTCGATGCCTCGGGCTCTACCGCGATGGCGCGCCTGGCCGAGGCGAAGGGCGCGGCCGAGCTGATCCTGGCGCAGGCCTATGTCAAGCGATCGGAAGTGGCGGTGGTGGCGTTCCGCGGCGAGGGGGCAGAGGTGCTCTTGCCGCCGACCCGCTCGCTCACCCGCGCCAAGCGCGCGCTGGCGGCGCTGCCCGGCGGCGGCGGCAGCCCGCTGGCGCATGGCCTGATCCTGGCGCGGCAGATGGCAGAGGCGATCGCGGCGCGCGGCGGCACGCCGATCCTGGTGTTCATGACCGATGGCAGCGCCAATATTGCGCTCGATGGCACGCGTGGCCGCGTCCGCGCGCAGGAGGATGCCCAGCGCGTGGCCCGCGCCATTGCCGGGGCTGGCCACGATGGCGTGGTGATCGATATCGCCGCCCGCCCCCGGCCCGAGGCAGCCGCCCTGGCCGAGGCGATGCGCGCGCGTTATCTGCCGCTGCCCTGCGCCGATGCGCGCGCGCTGCATGCCGCGGTGGCCCAGGCCACGGCGGCCGATGCAGCGCCACGCCGGGCGCGGGCATGAGCAGCCAGCCCCGCTGGGCGGTGGAAGGCCGCGATTGGCCGCATCGCGCCGCCAGCCGCTTTGTCGAGACGCCAGGGCTGGTATGGCACGTGCAGCAGATGGGCGCTGGCGCGGGGCCAGTGGCGCTGCTGCTGCACGGCACGGGCGCGGCGACGCACAGCTGGCGCGATGTCATGCCGCTGCTGGCGCGCGATTATACCGTGGTGGCGCCCGATCTGCCGGGCCATGGCTTTACCCGGGGGCGCCCGCCCGGCGGGCTTACGCTGCTGGCGATGGCGCGTGCGATGGATGAACTGCTGCGCGCACTGGGCCACGCGCCGGCAGTGGTGGTGGGGCATTCGGCCGGCGCGGCGATTGCCCTGCAACTGGTGCATGGCCGCGGCAATGGCGTGCCGGTGGTGGGCCTCAACCCCGCGCTGATGCCCTTTCCGGGCCTGGCCGCGCAGCTGTTCCCCTCGCTGGCACGCATGCTGTTCGTCAACCCGCTGGTGCCGCGCATGCTGGCGGGCATTGCCCGCATGCCGGGAGAGCCGGAACGCTTTCTGCGCCGCGCTACCGGCTCTGCGCTCGATGCCCAGGGCCTGCGCTGCTATGCCGCGCTGCTGGGCAAGACCGGGCATTGCGCCGGCGCGATGGAAATGATGGCCAGCTGGGATCTCGACAGCCTGAGCCGCACGCTGCCAGCGATCACCGTGCCGGTGCAACTGGTTCACGCGCGTGGCGACGTGGCCGTGCCGCTGGCCTCGGTGGAAAAGGCCGCCGCGCTGCTGCCCCAGGCGCGGCTGCACGTGCTGCCGGG
>CAYXUN010000092.1:0-7703 GCA_964468165.1 uncultured Novosphingobium sp.
TCTCTTCCGTCACTACTTACTCGATCTTCGAGTTGTCTTTCTTCCCATTCAAATTTTCTTCTTGGTTCAGTTGCTGGGGCTCCCCTTTCCCGACATTCGCGAACGCGCCCGAGGCCAGGCCAAAGCCATAGGGGAACAGCGGATTGTAATCCTTGTCACCCACGTTGACGGCGGTCTGATCGCTCGCGCGCGGCCAGCTATAGGGCAAGGTGCCGCGAAAATCGGCCTTGCCGAACAAGACGTCGGCAATGCCGCCGCCTTCGGAACCCGGCAGCCACGCCGCGACAAAGGCATCGGCAGCATTGAGGAACGGATTGACCCACATCGCCCGGCCCGACAGGAACACCGCCACCGTCGGCACGCCGGCGCCCTTGAGGCGGCGCAGGATGGCGAGGCTGCGTGCATCGTCAAAGCCGACATCGGGGCGGTCGCCCTGGAATTCGGCATAGGGATCTTCGCCAAAGACGACGATCGCGACGTCAGGCTTTTTGGCAAAGCTGCCGTCGGCCGAAAGCGTTGCAGAACCGCCCGCTGCCTTGACCTCTTCGGCAATGCCGGACCAGATCGATTGGGCATGGGGGAAATCGGCCGGCTTCGTTCCCGTGCCCTGCCAGCTCAACGTCCAGCCGCCGGTCTGCTTGGTCAGGTTATCGGCGCCATCGCCTGCCACCAGCACGTTCAACGTGGGCTTCAACGGCAGCAACTGGCCCGCATTCTTCAGCAGCACCAGCGATTCCCGCACGGCTTGGCGGGCCACCGCGCGATGCTCCGCACTGCCCAGCAGGTCGAACTGCCCGCCATAGGGGCGGCTCGACGGCTTGCCTGCCTCGAACAGGCCGGCACGCAGCTTCACGCGCAGAATGCGCCGCACGGCATCGTCGAGCCGCGCCATGGGCAGCGACCCGTCGCGCGCATGGGCCAGCGTGGTTTGCCACAGCACCTTCCAGCTATCGGGCGCCATATACATGTCGAGGCCGGCCTTGGCCGCCTGAACGCAATCGGTGGCGGTGCAGCCGCTTACCTGGGCATGGCCGTTCCAATCGCCCACCAGAAAGCCGTCAAAGCCCCAGCGCTGCTTCATCACGCCGGTCAGCAGCGACTGGTTGCCGTGCATCTTGGTGCCATTCCAGCTGGAAAAGCTGACCATGACCGACTGCACCCCGGCATTGAGCGCGGGAATGTAAGGCGCACTGAAGGTGTTGATCAGGCCAGCCTCGGAAATCCGCGTATCGCCCTGGTCCTTGCCGCCATAGGTGCCGCCATCGCCGAGGAAATGCTTGGCCGTGGCGATGATGTGCGGGCCGCGCAGCCAGTCCTTGTCACCGATCTTGCCCTGCAGCCCTTCGATCAGCGGGGCAGCATAGGAGGCGGCGATCTCCGGCGCCTCGCCAAAGCCTTCGTAGGTGCGGCCCCAGCGATCATCGCGCACGATTGCCAGCGTCGGGGCGAACGTCCAGTCCAGCCCGGTAACGCGCATTTCCTTGGCCGTCACTGCGCCGATGCTGCGCAGCAATTCCGGGTCGCGCGCGGCACCCAGGCCGATGTTGTGCGGGAAAAGCGTGGCGCCGACCACGTTGTTGTGGCCGTGCACGGCGTCGCTGCCCCACATGATGGGAATGCGCGGCAGGTTGCCGCTGGGCGCCATCGACGCTTCGTAAAACGCATCGGCCAGTGCCAGCCAGTCCTTGGCCGGCGCGTTGTAGCGCCCGCCCGGATCGGAATTGCCGCCGTTCAAAACCGAACCGAGATGATAGCGACGCACGTCCTCGGGCGTGGTGCTGGCAATATCGCCCTGCACGATCTGCCCGACCTTCTGCTCCAGCGACATGGCCGCGAGCAGTTGGTCGATTCGCTTTTCCATCGCCGGGTCGGGCGCAATGCGCTGCGCCCGCGCGGGCCAAAGCTCCGGATGGGCCACGCCCGCGCCGTCGCTGGCCGCTGCCTGCTGCGCATGGACGGCCGGCACAAGCGCCGCAACCATCGCCACAGATGCCATCCGCAGCGCCAAGCCCTTGCGTCCCCTCACTCCCATCAAACCCCTCCTGATGTCGAACCGGCCCTGCTGCACGGAACTGACAACGTTTACCGTCTTGCTGACAACGTTTACCGGCGGACATCGACAGAAGTCAAGAGACCCGCTAAGAAACCCGTCGCTGCCAAAGGTACCGATTGGACAGCAACAGCACGGAGGCCCACATTTCCAGGCGTACGACGATCATCGATGTGGCCAAGATGTCCGGCGTTTCGCCCAAAACGGTCTCTCGCGCACTCAATGATGAACCGCATGTCAGCGCGCGCGTGCGGCAGCTGGTCAAGGATGCGGCTGCCAAGCTCGACTATCATCCCAATCTCACCGCGCAGAGCCTGATCGCGCGGCGCAGCTTCCTGATCGGGCTGACCTATGAACGGCCGAGCCCGAGCTACGTCGTCGACCTGCAGAACGGTGCGCTCGATCGGATGCACAACGGGCGTTACCGGCTGGTGGTGCTGCCGTTCAACCACGCGTCGGAACGGCCAGAGGAACTGGGCAAACTGCTGCTGCGCACGGGCTTGGACGGCGTGCTCCTGGCGCCGCCAGCCTGCGACCAGATCGAACTGCTCGACCTGCTCGATCGCCAAGGGCTGCCCTATGCGCGGATCACCCCGCAAAAGGATCTTGATCGCGGGATCGTCATCACCATGGATGAAGTCGCCGCCGGCCAGGCCGTGGCGTCACACGTGCTGGACATGGGCCACAGCCGCGTGGGCGTCATCCTGGGTGACCCGGCGCACGCGGCCAGCCTCGCCCGACTGGAAGGCTATCGCCGCGCCTTTGCCGCCCACGGCAAAGTCCTCGACGATAACCTGATCGTCACCGGCGATTTCACCTATGCCGTAGGCTACGATGCCGCGCTCGATCTCTTGCGCCGCGATCCCGCGCCAACGGCGATCCTGGCGCAGAACGACGACATGGCCGCCGCCGCACTCGCGGCCGCGCGCGCGGTGGGACTGGCTGTGCCCGATGACCTGTCCATTGCCGGATTTGACGATTCGGAAGTGTCTCGTACCGCGTGGCCGCAGTTGACCACGGTGCATCAACCCGTCAGCGCGATGGCCTGGGATGCGGCCGACCGGCTGATCGCCCGGCTCGATGCCACGCCCGATGGCCCCACGCTCGACCAGCGCCACGACCATGCCCATGCGCTGCTGGTGCGCGGCTCAACCGCACCACCGCCGGTGCGATAAGGAACGCCCCTTCCCGCCCCGCCGGCCTATTCCACGCCAGGCCGCGCCAGCGTGATCAGCTCGCGCGCCTGCTGCGCAAACCACGCACCGGCTGCAGGCGCAACCATGCCGCGTTCGGGATCGCCCGGCCCGGCGGTGCCGCGATAGCACTGGCCATCGGATTCACCGGGAATCTTGATCCACAGGAATGCGTCGATGTACGGATCGTCGCTCGCCAATGTCGGCCGGCGGCCCAGGCCGCGTTCGGGCGGGTTGCACCACACCTCTGCATCGCGATAGCGCCCGGGCTTGGGCACCCATCCACCCTGGCCATTGCGGCTGGTATCGAGCACGGCGTGCTTTTGCGCCTGCGGATCGCGTTTCAGGTGCAGGCGCCAGAACAAGGTATCATAGGCGGCGTCCACATCCGCCCAGGCGCCGGGATAATCGCGCGCACCGGTGATCGGCGTGCCAGGGCACTCGCGCGGGCTGAGCCCCCCTTGCGAGACCAGCGCGATGCAGTCGCTCACCCAGCGGGCATAGCGCTTGAGCCGGGTATCGCTCTCATAGTTGGAAACGTTGAGGAAGAAGCCCCGCGCCTTGCCGACGTCCGCCATCAGCAGGCGCGCGGCAATCTCGCCGGGGGCCAGCCAGCTGCTGCCACCACCGTCCATGTAGAACTGCACACCGGGCAAAGCCGAAAGCACCGCCGCGGCATCGCGCAACTGGCGATAGCGCTCGACCGTTGCCTTTGTATCCATGCCCGCCGGCCGGCAGCTTTCCGCCTGTCCGGTCAGCGTGGTGTTCCACGGGATCACGCCCAAGCCGTCCGGCTCGAGGATGACGATGGCCCGGCTGTTGCCGATACCTGCAGCAAGGCCGCGAATCCACGCCGCATAGGCCGCACTGTCTGCAGCCCCGCCGGCGGAATAGAGCGCACAGTCCCGGAACGGGATGTTGTAGGCAACCAGCACCGGGATCGCGCCTTTTGCGGCGGCGTCGCCCACCAGTTTGTGCGCTTCTGCCTGCACCTCTTCGGGGGTGCCGCTGGTCAGCCACGTGCCGGTGGGGAACCGCGCGATCAGGCGTGCATCCTGCTCCGCCTGCCCGGTTAATCCCTTGGCCGCCCGCACAACGGTGCTGTCTGGATTGACATAGAGCGGCTGGTCAGACGGCGGCGCCTTCGTGCTGCCCCCCAGCACGAGGGCAAGCGTGGCAGCGAGCAGCGCGGTGCCGCCGGCCCGCTTGGCACGGCGGCGGAGAGCAGCGGTGGAGGGGAAACCCATGTCGGCTCCGTTGAACGAGGTCATGCGCAGGTGATACAAACCTAACGCAAGACTGACAACGTTTTCCGGCGCGGTCTAACACAGCAATTCACCCTGCCGTTTCGCCGCAAAACGCTGCGTGCGTCGAGTATCGACAGGGTAGAGGAAGCCACCCTTTCGCTATTGCCAGGACGGGCGTGAGGCCATTGCGGACAGCCCCCGGCTTCACCCACCGTCCTTTGACACGCCCCAGGCCAGCAGCAACGTCGCATCGGCGGGGACGCGGGCTTCCAGCCGGGTTTCCTGCATGTCGAACGGCAAGATCCGACCATCCGATGTCGCAAGGCGGGGCGAAAGCGAGGCTGGCAGGCCGCTCCCGAGTGGCACCAGCGCGAGGCGCGCGGTCAATCCGGCCGGCCCGTCTATCCGTAGCGAAACGCGCCATTCTGGCTGCGCTGGTTCATCCTGGCCTCCATCACCACTTGGAGCCCCTGGAGAAGCCCGCCAACGTCTTCAGATATATGGGCCGGGGTCAACGCAACAACCCCGGGATTTACGGTGTCGCGGCTTCGTTCGGGGTGCCTGTTCCCACCGCCAGCGGTTCTTTCACGAACTGGCCACGGGCCAGAACGGGATCGCCATACCGTCGCGGGTGACCAGGCGCGACCCCTGGCCATAATAGTCGATCGCGATCGGCAGGCCGAACAGCCGTCGCATCAGCGCATAGCCAGGCATGATCTCAAGCTTCGCCCGCTCGGCCAGCAGGCGGCGCCAGTCCGTCTCGGTCAACCACCAGCGCACGGGTTGAAATTCGCCAGCCTTGCCCCGGGCCGCCGCGCCGTGGAACAGGTACTCGGCGCGCTCCAAAATGCTCATGCGACCGGTTCCGCGCCGCCCATGCCCCAGGCAGCGCCTGCCCCGGCCGAGCAGGACGGCAGGTGCGTCACGACGATCGACGGCGCGTTCTGATCGCCTGCGCGAAAAGCAGACCGGCCGCGCCAGAAACCAGGATGGCACTCCCACGCCCGGCAAAGGCAATGACGGCATCGGCCGCCGGCCGGGCATGCGCGGCCAGAACCAGCGCAACGAGGAACAAAGCCATGCTCGATGCCAGCATGGCCGCAATGGTGCGTGTGATCATGGTGGTTGGCTCCGGTTTCAGGCGAGCCAGTGTACGGACCGGGCAAATCGCCTGCTACCGCTATTGCCGAAGGTCATCGCATTTTGGCGCGAACACGACGCGCGAAATGCGATCGGGCGAACCGCTATGGAACAGCGCTGGTCAGAGCGAAGACAGCGTCACATAGGCGCCCACCGCGATGACCACGGCGGCAAACCCGCGCTCCAGCAAGCCCTTGCGCGTGCCGATGATCTTGCCGAATGTAATGCCTGCCATCGTGCCGATGACGCCGCCAGCAATCAGCAATGTCGTCACGTTCCAATCCACCAGCCCTGACATGGCGTAGGATGCGGCAGCGGTGAAGCCCAGCGCGCTGACCACGACCAGCGACGTGCCGATGGCCAGCGGCAGCGGCATGGCGGTGGCCAGGATCAGCCCCGGCACGATCAGGAAACCGCCGCCAATGCCGAAAAAGCCTGCGGCCAGGCCAACCGCAAAGCCGATCGGAACCAGGCGCGGCAGCAGCCGTGCCGCGCTTTGGCGAGTCAGCCGCACGTCGGGCGCCTCCTGCCCACGCCGCTTGCGCAGCATCAGCAGGCCGACCCCGATCATCAACAGCCCAAACAGCACCAGCAGCCGCTTGCCATCAACGGCCTTGCCCAGTTCCGCGCCCAATGCCGCGCCAGCCATGCCCGACAGGGCAAAGACGCTGGCACAGCGCCACTTTACCCGCCCGCCCCGCGCATGACCGGCCAAGCTGGCCAGCGCATTGACAGTGACGGCGACAGCGGCGGTGCCGATGGCAGCATGCGGCGAACCGATCCGCACGACATAGACCAACAGCGGCACGGCCAGGATCGATCCCCCGCCCCCGACCAGGCCAAGGATCAGACCGATCACGCCGCCAGAGAGGAGCGCCGCGAGGACAGTGGCGGTGTGCATGATCACCGCACGGCGCCACTACGCCGGTTCCATGGCATCACGCGCAGCAGATGGGCCATGCCGCACCATCCCGTCACGCCAGCAAACATCAGCCCTGCCCCCACGAACGCCGACAGCGCAAAAAAGCCCGGGGCCACGAGCCAACCCAGCAGCACCCCGGCAAGCACCAGCGCGCCCGCGGTAATCTGCACCTGGCGCATGATTTCCAGCGGCTGGGCGCGGTCGATCACCGTGGGATGCCCAGCCTGCCGCCAGGCATCGATCCCGCCGCCCAGAATGAAGGCAGGCGCTCCCCCTGCCGCTGCGGCAAGCTGCGCTGCATTGGCGGCGGTCCGCATGCCTGACTTGCAGTGGAACACGACTGGCCGGTCGTCCCGCGGCAGGTCGCCGATGCGGTCGAGCGGGATGTTGACGGCACCCGGAATACGTTCCCGCGCGTGTTCATCGGCGCCGCGCACATCGATCAGGCGCGCGCCAGTATCGATCGCGGCGCGCGCATCTGTGGGGGAAAGGTTGGCAAGCGTCATCGCATCACTCCTTGCAGTATCAGCCGGCGCGCGGCCCGCCTGTGGTCTAAAACGTCGCCAGAAACATCGGGATTCGAGCATCCGCGTCATTTATTAGATATTGCTAAAGTAGCATATCCTAATATATTAGCAAGGCCTAATGGAGGAAATCATGGCGCAGCCCTTTATCCAGGCGTTCTTCGACGCACCGACCAACACGATCAGCTACCTGGTTGCAGACCCTGCCACGCGCACGGCGGCGGTGATCGACCCCGTGCTCGATTTCGACATGCCCAGCGGCGTCGCCGACACGCGCTCGGCCGCGCAGATCCTGGCCTTTGCCCAGGCGCACGAATGGCGGATCGCGATGGTGCTGGAAACACACGCGCACGCTGATCATCTGTCGGCCGCGCCGTTCATCAAGGCGCACACCGGCGCCTGGATCGGGATCGGCGCGCATATCCGCGACGTGCAGAAGATCTTTCGCCCCGTGTTCGCGATGGATGATCTCAAGACAGACGGTTCGGATTTCGATCGGCTGTTCGCCGATGGTGACCGCTTTGCCATCGGCGAACTGGAGGTTGAGGTGTTGCATGTGCCCGGCCACACCCCGGCTGACGTCGCCTATCGCATCGGCGACGCAGCATTCGTGGGCGATACGCTGTT
>CAYXUN010000092.1:7713-14558 GCA_964468165.1 uncultured Novosphingobium sp.
TGCCCGACTATGGCACCGCGCGCGCTGATTTCCCCGGTGGGGACGCGCGCACGCTCTATCGTTCGATCCGCCGCCTGCTGGCGCTGCCCGATGAAACGCGGCTGTTCCTGTGCCACGATTACAAGGCGCCCGGCCGCCAAGACTATCGCTGGGAGACGACGGTGGCGGACCAGCGCCGATCGAGCATCCACGTCCACGACGGGGTAAGCGAAGAGGACTTTGTCGCCATGCGCGAACAGCGCGATGCCGGGCTATCGGTGCCAAAGCTGCTGCTGCCCTCGATTCAGGTCAACATCCGCGCCGGGCAATTCCACCCAGCCGCCACAAACGGGGTCAGCTACCTGCGCATACCCGTGAAATGGCAGGCGCACCGCTGACCGCGGCGACGCCGCACTGCAGCCGTTTCAAGGCTTGAGCGCATCCGGGTTTGACAGCACGATCCGGCGCATCACTGTGCGCAGCGCGGTGTCGAGCCGGGCGCGGTCTTCGCCCGACAGGTCTTCCAGCCATTCCTCGTACATGTGGGTGCGCTCTTCACGCACCATGGCATAGATCGCCTTTCCTTCCGGCGTCAGCGAGATCAGGCTGCTCTTGCGGTTACGCGGATTGGGATCGCGCTGGATCAGCTTGCGCGACTCGAGCGCGGCAACCGCCCGGCTCACCTCGGAACGATCAACGAAAGCCGCCTCGGCAATCTCGGCGGCGCTGCATTGCTTCATCAGTTCGACGTGGGAGATCACGCGCCATTCCGCCAGCGACATGGCTGCACGATCGCGCACGTGCTGCGACGTGACGCGGTCGATCATCTTGGCCAGCAGCAGCACCCGATAGGGCAGATGGCTCAGCCCGAACAGTTGCCAGCGCCGCTCTGACGCGGCCAGCATCGCATGCCCGTCACTCTCGCCCGGCACGAGGGAACTGTCATCCGCGACGCGCGCGTGGCTGGGATTTTCGCTGGCGCTGTCCGTATCCATGCCCATCGCATAGCCAAAAGAATGCCCCTTGTCATGCCAGACTTGTGGATGTATCAACACCTGACATAGTGAGAAATCAACAACTCGCAAAAACCATTCAGGAGAGGATCGCTTGGCCGAATCCCACCCCCCTGCGCCGGCACACCCCCCGGTGTCGGCGCCCCCCCTTGCGTCCGGTCACCCGTTCGCGCCGCGCTGCGAATTTGCCTTTACGATCTCGATCGATCTCGCCGGCCTGCGCTGGATCGAACCCTCTGCCATTGGCGATACCCGCGCAGCGATCTACGCGGCCAAGGGCACGATCGAGGGGCCACGCCTCAACGGTCGGGTGATCCCGATGTCGGGTGGCGATTTCCCGTTGCAGCGCCCCAACGGCGTGATCGATTTCGATGCGCGCTACTTGCTCGAAGCCGATGATGGCGCGGTGATCTATATGCAGAACCGCGGCTATCGCTGGGCACGCAGCCCCGAAATCGCGGCGCGCATGGCTCGTAACGAGGACGTGGGCACCGACGATTACTACATGCGCGTCGCGCCGCGGTTCGAAGCGCCCGAGGGGCCTCACGCCTGGATGAGCCAGCATGTGTTCATCGGCGTGGCGGAAAAGATCCCCAACGCCAACCGCATTCACTACTTCGTGGTGCTGTGATGGTTGCGCCCGCGTTCGCCCCGCTCTTGCGCCCCGGCAAGGATCCCCATAGCGCGCCGGGCAAGCCGCCCCTGCCCCCGCGCGATCATGCGGTTGAGCATGATGCCGGGCTGGTGATCGAACGCAACGTGGCCATCCCGCTGCGCGATGGCGTGCGCATCTATGCAGACATCTATCGCCCGGCAGCCACGGCGAGCCAGACAGATCTGCCCTGCCTGCTGTCGTGGAGCCCTTATGGCAAGCACGCCCGCAGCAACCGGGTGTTCTGGCCCCATTCCGGCGTCGATCCCGCCTGGCTTTCGCCGCTGACGCCGTTCGAAGGCGCCGACCCGCTTGCCTGGTGCCCACGCGGCTATGCCGTGGCCGTAGTCGATCCACGCGGCGCCTGGCTTTCTGAAGGGGATTTCCACCACAATGGCGCGGTAGAGGCGCAGGACTGCGCCGATACCATCGCCTGGCTGGCAGAGCAGCCCTGGTCGAACGGCAAGATCGGGATGACCGGGGTCTCCTATCTCGCCGCGATCCAGTTCTGGGTGGCGGCGCTGGCCCCGCCCGCGCTGGCGGCGATCAATCCGTGGGAAGGCTTTACCGACTGGTATCGCGAATTCGCCTATCATGGCGGCATTCTCGAAACCGGGTTCCTGCCCCGCGCGTCGGACAACATCGCCTATTCGCTGGGTCAAACCGAAGACACCTGGGCCAATGCCCAGGCCCACCCGCTCCACGATGCGTTCTGGCTGGGCAAGGAGATCGACCTCGGCGCGATCCGCACCCCTGCCTGGGTCGTGGCAAGCTGGTCTGACCAGGGGCTGCACACCCGTGGCACGCTCGAAGCATTCAAGGCCATGGCCAGCCCGCAAAAATGGCTGACCGTGCATGGCCAGAAGAAGTGGGCCAACTATTACCGGCCCGAGAGCCAGGCCGGGCGCGAAGCGTTTTTCGATCACTTCCTGCTTGGCCGCGCAACCAGCCTGGCGGCTTGGCCGCGCGTGCGGATCGAAGTGCGCGATCGTCACGATATTGCCGAGTGGCGCGACGAGGCCGAATGGCCGCTGGCCCGCACGGAGCCGACGCCGCTGTGGCTGGGCGCCGACGGCGTTCTGCATCAGGCCGCGCCCCAAACGGCAGGCAAAATAGCCTATGACACGCAAACCGGCAGCGCCGTGTTCGAGCACCGCTTTGCCCAGGATACCGAGATCACCGGCCATGCCGCCTTGCGTCTGTGGGTGGAGGCCGAGGGCGCTGACGACATGGACCTGTTCGTTGCCCTGCAAAAGCATGACGCCACCGGCGTGCCTGTGGAGCAGACCTTCTACGCCTTTTTCGAAGATGGGCCGGTTGCCCTGGGCTGGTTGCGCGTCAGCCATCGCGCCACCGATCCACAGCGCAGCACACCGCTACAGCCGTTTCATCCACACACGGCCGAGCAGCGCCTGCGCCCCGGTGAAATCGTGCCAGTCGATATCGAGATCTGGCCGTCATCCACCCGCTTTGCCGCCGGGGAAAGCCTGCGCCTGGTGATCCAGGGACGTGACATTCCCGACAAAGGCCTGCCCGGCCTGCCCTTTGCCCGCCACGAGCAGACGCGCAACGCCGGGCGCCACGTGCTGCACCTGGGCGCGGCATACCCATCGCACCTGCTGCTGCCGGTTGTGCCGGCCAGGGAGGACTAGGTCATGGACCACGCCGACGATCTTGCGCTTCATGCCGAGCACGCGTTCGATATCCGCATCAACTTCGACAAGCGCTGGGTCTGGCCGATTTCGGGCGGGGCCAGCGCCGGCTACACCTCGGTCGGCGCAGACTGCATTGTTTCGGGGCCGCGGCTCAACGGCCGGCTGGTCGATTTCAGTGGCGCGGATTGGCCGATCGTGCGCCCCGATGGCGTGGTAGAGTTGAACGCCCACTACATGATCGAGGCCGACGACGGCGCTCATATCTATATCCACAACCGTGGCTATGTGCACGGCCCGCTAAGGCTTTCCGGCATGGCCGAGGATGCACCGCCGATCCCGCGCTATTTCCGCTGCACGCCCTATTTCCGCGCGCCGACCGGCCCGCACGAATGGCTCAATCGCAGCGTGCTGATCGGGGTCGGCGCGCGGCGGCCGCACCTGTCACCCAGCGATCCGCCCGATCATTCGCTGTTTCGCTATTACCTCGTGCGGTGATCCGGTCGCCAAGCCGGCCTCCCCCGCACGAATGCCATCATCAGAACCATAAACCCCGAACCTGCAATCGGGGAACGAGAGAGGACGCCATCATGAAGGGTAAGACTGCCAACGCTTCCGCCCGCCACGCCAGGCTGCTCGCCAGTGCCGCGCTAGGCCTTGCCGCGCTGCCATCACTTGCCGCGGCGCAAGAGGCCCCGGCCGCAACGCCGGCACCTGCCGCCGATCTGCCCGCTGATCAGCCCACTGGTGCAGAACGCGCCGAAGAGCAGGCAATCATCGTCACCGGTTCGCGCCTTGCCAACTCCTCGTTCAACGCGCCCACGCCGGTTACCACACTGGGCACCGAGCGACTGCAAAAGATGGGCTCGACCAACATCGGCGAAGCGCTGGCCACGCTGCCCTCGTTCCGCGCTTCGTCCTCACCATCGAATTCGACCGTGGGGTCCAATATCAGCCCGGTCAATGCCGGCGCCCGCATCGCCGATCTGCGCGGCCTTGGCCAAAGCCGCACGCTGGTGCTGGTCGACAGCCGGCGCTTTGCTCCCAGCACGTCCACCGGCACGGTCGATCTCAACCTGATCCCGACGCTGCTGATCGAACGCGCCGACATCGTCACCGGCGGCGCCTCGGCCGCCTATGGTTCCGACGCGGTTTCGGGGGTGATCAACATCATCCTCAACAAGCATCTCGAAGGGGTGCGCAGCAATTTCGAATATGGCGTGACCGATCGCGGCGATGGCAACAACTATGTGGCCCAGATCGCAGCCGGTACCAGCTTTGCCGATGGCCGCGGCCACGCCGTGTTCGGCGCGGAATATGACAAGGATCTGGGCGTGGGCGGATGCTACACCCGCACCAACTGCTCGAACGAGGTGGGCAATCTGACCCAGACTGCCGGCGTCAACGGGCGGCCGGCCAACAACATTGCCTATAATGTGCACACCGCCACGCTCACGCCGGGCGGCTTGATCACCGGCGTCGTCAATGCCGCCGGTACGCGCTCGGCGGCGCGCGGTGGTCCGCTCGGCGGCTTGCAGTTCGATGCCAATGGCAACGCCGTGCCGTTCTCCTATGGCCAGAACGCCGGGGCCTTGTTCATGGAGGGTGGCACGGGCGCCGGCCTCAACAGCTTCTTCGGCGATCCCGCGCTGTCGATCCCGGTCACGCGCTACAACGCATTCGGCCATTTCGAATACGAAGCCTCCCCCGCTTTCACGGGCTTCATCGACATGAGCTATGGCCATGTCGCCGGCTATACCAGCGGGCCCGAAGTGCGCGATGGCGGTTTTCCCGGCAACGGCAGCCTGATCAGGATCGACAATCCGTTCCTGCCCAACGCGATCAAGCAGACGATGCAGGCCAACGGGATTACCGGCCTGGTCATCGGCAAGCTCGGCACCGATTTCGGGCAGATGGACAGCGTGTCCAAGCGCGACACGTTCCGCATCGTCACGGGCGGCAACGGCAAGCTGGGCGGCACCTGGGCCTGGGATGCTTATGTCCAGTATGGCGTGACCGATTATACCCAGTCCACCGTCAACGATCGCATCACGGCGAACTATGCCAAGGCGATCGATGCCGTGGCCGATCCCGTCACTGGCAAGCCGATCTGCCGCGTGGCGCTCACCGATCCCAACACCGCGTGCCGGCCGCTCGACATCCTGGGCCAAGGCCAGTTCTCGCCCGAAGCCAAGGCCTATGCCTTTGGCACGACGTACCAGCACACGCGGTTCAGCCAGTGGGCAGGCGCCGGAAACGTGCATGGCACGCTGTTCGAAGGCTGGGCCGGGCCGATGACACTGGCCACCGGGGTTGAGGCGCGGCGCGATCAGTTGTCGATCACCGTCGACCCGATCTCGGCCGCCAACGGCTTTTACGTCTATAACGCCACGCCCACGCGCGGCCATGTCAACGTGATCGAGGGGTATGTCGAAGCGGGCCTGCCGCTGCTCAAGGACAGCCCGCTCGGTCGCAGCCTCGATCTGAATGGCGCGATCCGCCGCACCCATTACAACACCGCCAACCTGACAGTATCCAACAGCTTCAACGCCACCACGTGGAAGATCGGTGGCACTTATGCGCCGATCGATGGGGTGCTGCTGCGCGTGACGGAATCGCAGGATATCCGCGCGCCCAACACGGCAGAACTGTTCACCACTCCGGTCACGGGCGTCGGCGCGCTGTCTGATACCAAGACCGGCTCGCAAGTGGTCGCCACGATCTACACCGGCGGCAACATCAATCTGCACCCGGAAAAGGCCCGCACTTTCACCACGGGGATCACGCTGCAACCCCGCGGGGCGCTGCGCGGGCTGCGGCTCTCGGCGGATTACTACAAGATCAGCATTCGCGACGCGATCGCCACGCTGGGCGCGCAAGTCATCGTCAATACCTGCAACACCACTGGCGCTGTCGATATCTGCGGGCTGGTGACACGCAATTCCAGCGGCATTCTCCAGTCGGTGTCGGTGCTCTATCTCAATCTCAACCGCCAGGATCTCAAAGGCCTGGATTTCGAAGCCAGCTATCACACCAACCTGGGCGCGGAATCGTCGCTCGATCTGCGCGGCCTCGCCACGCATACCATCAAGCTGACCAACAGCGCAGTGTTGATGCCGGGCACGACCACCCCGGTCAACCGGGCTGGCGACAACGGCCTCAACGGGGTGCCATCCTGGGTGGTTGACGGTTTCGCCTCGCTCACGCTGCGCCGTCTGACGCTGAACCTGCAGGGGCATTTCATCTCGGGCGGAAAATACGATGCGTCGCTGATCGGGCCGGAAGATCCAGGCTATAACGTCAATCTGGTCAACAGCATCAATATCAACCGCGTGCCGTCACGGTTCTACACCAATATCGGCGCCAGTTTCGATCTGATCAAAAACGGGCCGCGCACGCTCCAGGTCTATGGCAACGTCACCAATCTGTTCGATGTGATGCCGCCCCCCTTGTGGAACGGCAACAACAACTCGGTCTATTACGACGTGATCGGGCGGCGCTATCGCGTGGGCGTGCGCTACAACTTCTGACCGATCCTGCCGATCGTGG
>CAYXUN010000093.1:0-13056 GCA_964468165.1 uncultured Novosphingobium sp.
GGAATATCGGCAATATTTCAAGTGCTTTCGACGCTGCGAGGGGGCCTTTGGGTCAGCCGGAGGCCAGCGAAGCTAAACCGCGAAGCGGCGCCAAAATGGCTTCCATCTCAGCCCAAAGTGCCCTTGCAAAGGCTACCAGCCTTCGCGGCGGTCACTTTGGCCCGATATGTTCGCCATTTTGGCGCCTCGGGGGTGCTATCTATGAGTTTACGGCCTAGGCGCGCGTGCCCGGCTCGCCTAATCACAAAGCCGTGACCGTCTCCTCCGCTTCGCCATCCAATTCCCCCACACCTGGTCCCACTGCGGATACCGATCCGCTGGCCCCGCGCCTGGTGGACGAGGCGGAATGCGTCGCCTCGGTCCTGCTGGCGATCCTGGTGGCGCACCACATCGGTGCCACCCATGTCTCATGGGCGGCTTTCACCGGATACATGGTCATGCGCGGCTACCCGCTGGAAACGCTGCGCCGCGCGCTGCTGCGCATCATCGGCACGGCGCTGGGCGCGCTGGCGTGCCTTGGCGTGCTGGAAAGCCCGCTGGGCGGCAACATGGTGGTGCTGGCCCTGGCGATGGCGCTGGCCGGCACGGTCAGCCTCTATGGCGCGATCACCGGGCGCCATGCCTATGCCTGGCTGTTCCTGGGGCTGACCTTTGCCATGATGCTCTACGATCGCGTGGCCATGCCGCTGGCCGATCCGCGGGCCTTTGCGGTGATGCGCATGATCGAAACCCTGGCCGGCACGGCCGCCTGCATGGCGGTGAGTCTGGCATCGGCCTGGACATTGCGCCGCCGCTGGCCGGCGATTCGCGCGCCCAAGCCGCAGGGCGTGGGCTGGCGTCCCGATGCGCTGCTGCACGGCGCGCGCGGTGGCCTTGCCCTGGCGCTGCTGCTTGGCTTGGCCACGCTGTGGGATCTGCCCTCGCTGGTATCAGGCGCGATCACGATCATGGCGGTGATGCTGATTCCCGTGACGGCGGTCGATGGTCCCAATGGCCTGCGCCAGGTCAGCCGGCGGCTGTGGTATCGCCTGCTCGGTTGCCTGGCCGGTGGCGCCCTGGCGGCGCTGGTGCTGGGGCTGGCCGCGCTGCTGCATGGCCCGGCGCGGGCCGCGCTGATGCTGGCGGGCACGGCGATGGGCGTGGCGCTGGGCCGCCATCTGGAAAACGGCAACCACGGGCGCGGCTATGTCGGCACGCAGTTTACCCTCGCGGTCTTGGTCGTGCTGGTGCCCGATAGCTGGGAAGCGGCGCATATCGCCCCCGGCTTTGATCGCCTGGTCGGCATCCTGGTGGGCATGGCCGTGCTCGAACCGGTGCTGCTGCTGGGCGCTGCGCTTTCGCGGGTGCGCACCGCGATCGTTCCGGTCAATCAGCGCAGCGAGGCCGGCGGGGTCTGAACGCTGGCGCGGGTATAGCATTCCACCACCAGGCTGATCGACGCGCCATCGGGGCGCCGCAGCACGGCGCGGTGTGACAGCACGGTGCCAGCCGGGCATTCGGCCATGCGGCCGCGCCGCGCGGCCAGGCGCTGGCGGGTGAAATGCAGCGGCGCCACCACCGTGCCGAACGGCGTGTCGCTGTTGGCCAGGGTCTGGTTCATCGCCGGGGTCAGCCGCGCCGGCACAAACCAGTTCTGCGCGTCGGACAGCACCACGCCGCCGCAAGACAGGCGCACATGGCGATAGCCCAGCGGCTCTTCCGCCCCCACGCCCAGCGCGGCGCGTACGGCCGCGGGCGCAGCGCGCGGCGAGCGATCGGCGGCGGCATGGATCGTGGCCGGATCGGCCAGGTGCTGCACCGCGCACCATTGCGCCAGGGCTGCCGTAGCGCTGGGCTGGGCGGCGAGCGTCGCTTCCAGCGCCGGCAGGCGTGCCGGCACGCAGCCTGCCAGCGTGGTGCCCAGCAGCATGGCTGCCACCAGGGTGCGAGCGACGATCATGGCGCGGTGCATGGCGTCTTGGCGGCCAGCCAGTCGGTATCGTCGGCAAACGGGGCGGCATCGTGGTTGGCCGGGGCCACGCCCTTCACCGCGGTCTGTTCGAACACCGATGACATGTCGTTGTCGAACTTGGGGATCTGGCGGTTGAGTTCGGCCGCCTGGGCCGCGCTGATTTCCGGCAGCAGCACGCGCCGGCTCATCACTGTGCGCATCACCGTGCCGGTGAGGCCGGCCTTGCGCCAATAGGCGACACCGCCCAGCGAACGGTCCACCGGCTTGGCGTAATAGGTCCAGTCGTGCGCGGCGCCGGGCGCGGGCAGGCGCACCGTGGTGGCCCAGCAGCGAAACGCCGGGTAATCGGTGGCATAGGGCAGGGTCTGATCCTGGTCGGCGCGGCGACGCAGGCGATCAGGCGGGCTGAAGCCGGCGCCGGGCAGGTAATAGCGGTGCGCGCCGTCGCCCATGTCTTCCCAGTCCATGTCGCCCAGGCCTTGCGCGCTCAGCACCACGGCGCCGTGCGCTTCGTCCGCCTCCCACGCAACCTTGTCGGCCACCAGCCAGTTTTCCTCCGCTTCCCAATACTTGCGCAGCGCGCGTTCGGCGTCGACGGCGGGCAGGCTGCTCAGATAGCTGCGGATCATCAGCGCCTCGTCACCGCGCAGGATTTGGCGCGCGCGCACTTTGGCACGGGCCGACAGCCCAGCGCTGGCATCGATATCGAGCACGGCCACCATGCGCGGCAGCACCGGTGGCGGCGTGGGCAGCGACAGGATCGGCGCACCTTCGGCGGTGATCGGCAGGCCCTGGCGCCAGGGCGGTGGCAGGATCATCGCCAGCGAGCGATCGCCCAGCCGCGTGCCGTCGAGCAGCATGGGCTTGCCGGCGATGGTTGCGCGCACCACGACATGATCGAACAGCGCGGCATTGGGCAGGCGGTCGGACAGGCCATCGCCCCCCTTGGTCTGGATCAGCAGCGGCTGCGCCTCGATATCCAGTTCGCGCAGCAGCGCGAGCAGCAGGGCGGTCTTCCCCTTGCAATCGCCATAGCGGCGCTGCCAGGTGGTATCGGCGTCCGCCGGGGTCAGGTTGGCGCCATTCATGCCGACATAGACATAGCGCACCTGCTCTTCGACCAGGCGCAGCGCGGCTTCGGCGCGGCGGGCCGGATCGGGCGATGCTGCCGCGATCCGCGCCACTTCGGCCTTGAGCGGGCTGTTGGCGCCCAGGCGCGCCGCCTTGTCATAGAGCGGGAACAGCCGGCGTGAGAAATCGGGCCAACTGGCATAGTTGGTGAATTCCACCAGGCGGCGCAAGCCATAGCGCGCCGGTGCGCCCTGCGGCACGTCGGCCGGCGGATCGGGGTCGTGCAGTTCCAGCGCGATGCCGTCCAGCTTGCCGCCGCCGGGCAGCGGGGTGGGGGCAAGATCGGGCGTTGTCTGCCAGCGCATCGGCTGGCCCTGCGGCCACGACACGCGCAGGCGGAACGTGCCCGTGGCACTGGCCTGCGGCATGATGTAGAGATCACCGCGCGCATCGCCCAGGGTCGGGTCGCGCGCGGTCAGCGTGGTGGCCAGTTCCACCTCGTCCCCCACTTCCAGGCCGGGGATCTGGTAAGCGGCGGTCAGCCGGCCATCCAGCGTGGCCAGTTCCAGGTTCTGCTCGCGCTGCATCACCGAAAAGGTGGCGCTATGCGTCAGATCGCGCATCGCCCCGGCGTGGAACACGCGCAGGCGGTGCAGCACCATGCGCCCGGCATCGGGTGACCAGGTCAGCGTAAGGTTGCCGGCGGCGAGCCCCTGCGGCTTGACGATGCGATAGCGCATGGCGTTGTAGACCTGCAGGCCATCGGGACCGGCCAGGTATTGCGTGTCGCTGTAGATCGCGGCGAGGGCGGCATCGGTGGCAGGCGGCATGGCCGTGGCCGGCTGTGGCGGGGGCAAGACCCAGGGTGCCGGATCGGCCACGATCACCTCGCGCGTGGTGCTGCGCGCGGCGGCGCAGGCGGGGCTTGCTGCCATGACCATGGCAGACGCCGTTGACAGCCCGGCCGCAATGGCCAAGCCCCTGGATATGTTCACGCCGTTCCCCCACGCGGCGCGCCATGCACCGCCCATCGGCGGCGATAATGCCGCAAGCGCAAGCCAAGTCTAGAGAGATTTCCGTCGCTTGCGGTCAGATCCCGCCGATCACGCCTTGGCGGCCAAGCGCGGCAAGGCCGGCCATGAGATCGGCCATGCAGGCATCGATCACGCCCTGGTCGGTGGCGCGAATGACAAAGTTGGCGCCCACCTTGCCTTCACGGAAAAACGGGTAGGAACCGATCTGGCAGCCTTCGTGGGCATGCTCGGTTTCACGCAGCAGATCGGCCACTTCGCTTTCGGTCACCCAGCAGCCGATCGTGCCGGACAGCACCGGCAGCCCGCCTTGCAGCGTGCCGGTCAGCGCGGCCAGCATTTCCGCCGCGATGTGCGGCACGCCGGCCAGCAGGTGGATATTGCCAACGGCAATGCCCGGCGCGCCCGACAGCGCGTTTTCGATCAGGCTGGCGCCGGCCGGCACCCGCGCCATGCGCAGCCGCGCTTCGTTCACGCCCCCGCGCGGGCCGTAATAGTCTTCCAGCATCGCGCGCGCGGCCGGGTGGATCACCACCTCCACCCCCAGCGCGGCGGCCACTGCGTCCACCGTGATGTCATCATGGGTGGGGCCGATGCCGCCGGTGGTGAACAGGTAGTCGTTCCGCGCGCGCAGGGTGTTCACCGCCTCGACGATCGCGGCCATGTCATCGGCCACCACGCGCACTTCCTTGAGGCGGATGCCCTGGACGTTGAGCCAGGTGGCGACCTGGGCGATGTTCTTGTCGTGGGTCCGGCCGGACAGAATTTCGTCGCCGATCACCAGCAGGGCTGCGGTCCAGATGCGGTCGGGGCTTGTGCGGGATGCGTCGCTCATCGGGGCGTATCGATAACGCAATCGGGCGCGGGCGCAAGCGGCTGGGGCGCGCGGTCAAAGCGCAGTACGCCATCTTCCAGGGGGTCTTTGGCCAGAAACGCGCGATCGGCCAGGTAATCGTGATTGAGCCGCCAGCGCCGGTCGGTGCTGCTGCGCGGCAGCATGCCTTGCCCGCGCAGCAGATAGCCTGACGAGAACGCAGGCGTGTCGTCCATTTCCAGGCCATGGTCTGCCGCCAGCAAGGGCGTTGCCACTTGCGTGCCGGTGCGCGCCATGTGGGCCAGCACCCGCGTGGTGAACGCGGCGACGAGATCGGCGCGCAGCGTCCACGAGGCGTTGAGATAGCCGAACACCTGCACCAGGTTGGGCAGGTTCGACAGCATGCAGTCCTTGTAGTTGACGTGATCGGCCAGGTTCACCGCCACGCCATCGCGGCTGAGCGCGATCTTGCCGGCCACGGCCAGTTTCAGGCCGGTCGCCTTGACGATCACGTCGGCCGGCAGGTGCTGCCCATCGGCCAGCACCACGCCGCCAGCCGCGATCCGGGCGATGTGGCCGGTCACCACCCTGGCTTGCCCGGCGCGGATCGCGGCAAACAGATCGCCATCGGGCACCAGGCACAGCCGCTGCTGCCACGGGCCATAGGGCGGGGTGAACGCCGCTTCATCCCAGGCCGGACCAAGCGCGCGGGCGGCCCGCCGCTTGAGCCACGCGCCCACCTTGTCGGGCGCGCGGCGGGCGCGGTTGTAGAACCAGGCACCCAGGCGGATGTTGCGCGCCCGCACCAGCCGCGCGGCAAGGCGGGCCGGCAGCACGCGGTGCAGGAAATGGGCCAGCCGGTCTTGCCGTGGGCTGGCGATGAACCAGGTGGGCGTGCGTTGCAGCATGGTGACCTGCGCCCCGCGCTGCGCCAGCGCCGGCACCAGCGTGGCCGCCGTCGCGCCAGAGCCGATCACCACCACCTGCCGGCCTGCCACGTCCAGATCCTGCGGCCAGAACTGCGGCAGCACGATCGGCCCGGCAAAGTCCTGCTCGCCAGCGAGCGGCGGATCGTGCGCGGCATCATGATCGTAATAGCCTGCGGCCAGCACCAGGAACCGTGCGGTCAGGCGCTGCTCTGCCCCCGCCGCATCGATCAGCACCAGGCGCCAGCAGGCGGCCGCACTGTCCCAATCGGCCGCCGTCACGCGGGTGTTGCGGCGGATGTGCCGATCCAGATCGAACAATGAAACGGTTTCGTTCAGATATTCGCGGATCGCCGCGCCATCGGCAATGGCATCGGCGCCGCGCCATGGGGCAAAGCCGAAACCCAGCGTGTGCATGTCGCTGTCCGAGCGCACGCCGGGATAGCGGAACAGGTCCCAGGTGCCGCCCAGGCTGGCGCGCCGCTCCAGCAGGGCAAAGCGGTGGCCGGGGCAATCGCGGGCGATGTGGGCGGCCATGCTGATGCCGCTGATGCCCGCGCCGATGATCGCCACATCCAGATCGGGCACGTCTATCGTCATGCCCACCGAGGTAAGGCTTTGCCCGGCATTTGCCAGCACGATTGCGCTTTGCCCGCGCCATTGCCACATAGGCCGCCATGACGATCATTGCCGCGCGCCGCTATGTGCCCGACCCCTCCGGCCGCTCGGCCGTCCGCATACCCGGCCCGCTTGCCCTGGACGACAGGTTTTCCGCCGTGCCCGACGGGGCATTCGACTGGATCGGCCTGTGCGAGCCTTCGCACGAGGAGATGGCACAGGTCGCCAGCCACTATGGCCTGCACCCCCTGGCGGTGGAAGACGCGCTCAATCCCCAGCAGATGCCCAAGCTGGACCAGTACCAGAAGCACCTGTTCGTGGTGGCGCGCACCGCCACGCTGGAGCCGGGCGAGACGCTGGCCTATGGCCAGACGGCGTTTTTCCTGGGCGCCGACTTCATCATCTCGGTCCGGTTCGGCTCCAGCCGGGCACACCTGGGCCTGCGCGACAAGCTCGAGGCCGATCCCGAGCGCCTGGCCGAAGGCGCCGACTATGTGCTGCATGCCGTGCTCGATTTCATCGTCGATGGCTATCTGCCGATCATGGAGCGCCTGGAAGCCGTGGCCCACGCCATGGAAGAATCGGCGATCGACGTCTTTCCCGAACAGCAGACGATCCGCCGCATCTTCCGCCTGCGCCGCCAATTGCGCCGGTTCGAGCGGATCATCGGCCCGATGGAGGAAGTGTGCGAGCGCCTGGCCGAATCCCACGTGGCGCTGATCGATCCCACCGCGCGCATCTGGTTTCGCGACGTGCTCGACCATGTGCGCCGGGCAATGGCGCGCCTGCGCGGGCTGAAAGAGACGCTGGCCGCGATCGTCGAGACCGCCAGCCTGCTCGAACAGCATCGCCAAGGGGAAATGACGCGCCAACTCGCCGCCTGGGCCGGCCTGCTGGCCGTGCCGACCGCGGTTGCCGGCATCTATGGGATGAACTTCGAGTACATTCCCGAGCTCAAATGGCACTATGGCTATTTCTTCGTCTGGGGCGTGATCCTGACGGTTTGTGGCGGGCTCTATTGGCGGTTTCGCAAGATCGGCTGGCTGTGACCGGCTGATTCCGGCCGGCAGCGGGCACCGCCCCCCTCTCGCATAATCCCCTATGCCGGCATCGGCGCAGGCTTAACGCGGCATGGTCCATGCACTGCGAAAGGCCGCGCCATGTGTCGCGCGGGATGATGCAAGGCAAGGGTGGCTCTCACATGTCTGTTTTCGGGTCTTTGCGAATTCGCACCATTTCCCTGCTGGGCACGCTGCTCCTGGCCCTGGCGGCTGTCGGCAGCGCGGCCATGGCGATCTCGGCCACCAGCAGCCTGGGCGGGCGGTTGACGACGATGTCTTCCGACACCGTGCCCACGCTGACGGCGCTGGCCCAGTTGCGCGGCATGCTGGGCGATCTGCGGCTGACCATCGCCAAGCACATCCTGTCCAACGAACTGACCGAAACCCGCCGGCTGGATGCCGAATTTGACCAGCGGGTGGGCGAGTTCGACAAGGCGTTGAACGACTATCGCGCGTTGCAGGAGCCCAGCGGTGACCAGGACGAACTGAGTGCGATCAACGAACTCCAGCAGATCTTCCACACCTGGGTCAAGGAAGCGCGCACGGTGCGCGACTATTCCCTGCAAAACCGCAACGATGAAGCCTATGCCCAGTTTCGCGATCGCATGAACCCGCTGGGATTGAGCATGGGCAAGCGCATTGCCGGGCTCGCCACGCGCAATGCCACTCTGGCCAAGGCCGGCACGGCCGCCGGCGTGGTCCAGGCCGAGCACCTTCAGACCATGGCGATTGGCGCCGGGGTGCTTGCCGTGCTGGTCGGGCTGGGTGTGGCCCTGCTGTTCCGCCTGCGCGTGTCGAACCCGCTGATGCGCCTGTCCGACGCGATGCAGGACATGGCCGCCGGGCAGATCGATCGCAGTGTGCCGGGCCATGAGCTGACCGACGAAGTGGGTGACATCGCCCGCGCGCTGGAAGCGATCAAGGATTTCGTGGCTCGGCGGGCGGCGCGTGCGGGGGAAGAACGCTTGGCGGTGCAGCAGCAGGTGGTGGGGGCGCTGGGCGCGGGGCTTGCCTCGCTGCGCGAAGGGCGCCTGCAGCATCGCATCACCGAGACGTTTCCGGGCGATTACGAACAGCTGCGCGTCGATTTCAACCAGTCGATGGCCAGCCTGGCCGATGCCCTGGGCCAGGTGACCCAGGCCGCGCAAGGGGTGCGGGTGGGCGCCAGCGAGATCGCTTCGGCCAGCCACGACCTGTCGAGCCGAACCGAAAACCAGGCAGCCGCGCTGGAAGAATCGGCGGCAGCCGTGCGCCAGCTGAGCACCACCGTGGCGCAGACCGCGCAGACCGCCAAGGATGCCAGCGACACCGCGCGGCAAACCCGCCACGAAGCACGCGCCAGCGGCGAGACGATGACCCAGGCGGTCTCGGCCATGGAAGACATCGCCAAGTCGAGCAACCGCATGCAGGAAATCGTCGCGCTGATCGAAGGCATCGCGTTCCAGACCAACCTGCTCGCGCTCAACGCCGGGGTGGAAGCGGCCCGCGCCGGGGACGCCGGCAAGGGCTTTGCCGTGGTCGCCAGCGAAGTGCGCAGCCTGGCGCAGCGATCGTCCGAAGCGGCCAAGGAAATCACCGCGATCATCCGCGAAAGCGATCGTGACGTGGGCAATGGCGTGCAGATGATCGGCGAAACGCAAAGCGCGCTGGGCCAGATCGTCGAACGCACCTCGCGCCTGTCGGAAATGATCGAGGCGATCGCCCGCTCGGCCGAAGAGCAGGCCGGCGCCATCGGTCAGGTCGATACCGTGGTTTCCGACATGGACCGCATCACCCAGGCCAACGCCGCGCTGGTGGAAGAAGCCACGGCCGCCTCGCGCAGCCTGTCGAACGAAGCCAATGCCCTGGGCCAGCTGGTTGGCCAGTTCGACCTGGGCACCGGCCATGCCCCTGCCGGCCATGCCCGCCTGGCAGCCTGAGCCAGCGGTGTAACTAATCGGGTGACATTCACCGTCCTTGCGCGTTAGCCCCGTGCTTCGTCACGACAACAGGGGACCTGACCGCGCATGGCCGGTGGATCGACACGCACCATTCTGATTGCCCTGGGGGCCAACCTCGGCATTGCCGTGGCCAAGTTTACCGCCGCTGCGTTTACCGGCTCTTCGGCGATGCTGACCGAAGGCGTGCACAGCATGGTCGATTCGACCAACCAGCTGTTGCTGCTGCACGGCCGCGCGCGCGCGGTGAAGCCGGCCGATGCGCTGCACCCCTTTGGCTATGGCCGCGAGCTCTATTTCTGGAGCTTCATCGTCGCGATCCTGGTCTTTGCCCTGGGCGCCGGCGTTTCAGTGTTCGAAGGGGTGAAGCACATCCTGCACCCCGAGCCGGCGGAAAGCCCGCTGATCGCCTTTGCCGTGCTCGGCGTGGCCTTTGCCCTCGAAGGCTGGTCGATCCTGGCGGCGCTGGGCGATTTCAACCGCGGGCGGCGCGGCACGGTCTGGGCCGCTATCCGCGATACCAAGGATGCGCCCACCCTGGTCATCCTGCTGGAGGATTCCGGCGCGCTGGTCGGCCTGGTCGTCGCCGCGCTCGGCCTGGGGCTCAGCCTCATCACCGGCAACCCGCTGTGGGATGGCCTTGCTTCGGTGGTGATCGGGCTGGTGCTCGGCGCGCTGGCGCTGATCCTGCTCTATGAAGCCAAGGGCCTGCTGATCGGCGAAGCCGCCGATCCCAAGATGGTGGCGGCGATCCGCGCCACCGCTGCCGCCCATGCCGGGGTGGTGCGCGTGCACGAAGTGCTGACCGTGCACAGCGCGCCGACGATGGTGACCGTGATCATCAGCGCCGATTTCGACGACACGATCACCGCGCGCGATGTGGAACGCATCGTGCTGGCGATCGAGACCGATGTATCGAGCCGCTTTCCGCTGGTGGCGCGGGTCTATGTCCGCCCGCGCGACAGCGCGACCGAGGCCCTCGACGGCTGAAACGCGGGCGTTCAGGTGGTCAGGCGATCACGCCGAAGAGGTCGTGCGCATCGGCCTCTTCCACCACCACATCGACGAAATCGCCGGGCTGGAGGCTGGCCGGCACGTTGCGCAGATAGACCGCGCCGTCGATTTCCGGGGCATCGGCCTGGCTGCGGCCGGTGGCGCCGATATCGCCGTCCTCGTCTGCTTCGCCCACTTCATCGATGATCACGCGGATCGTGCGGCCCACCTTGGCAGCAAGGCGCGCGGCGCTGATCGCCTCGGTCTTGGCCATGATCCGGGCATAGCGTTCTTCCTTCACCGCATCGGGCACAGGATCGGGCAGGCTGTTGGCCGCCGCGCCTTCGACCGGTTCGAACCGGAACGCGCCGACGCGGTCGAGCTGCGCTTCATCGAGCCAGTCGAGCAGGTACTGGAAATCCTCTTCGGTCTCGCCCGGAAAGCCGACGACGAAGCTGGAGCGGATCGCCAGGTCGGGGCAGATCTCGCGCCAGGCCTTGATGCGGTCGAGCACCTTGGCTTCGTTGGCCGGGCGCTTCATCGCGCGCAGCACCTTGGGGCTGGCGTGCTGGAACGGGATGTCGAGATAGGGCGTGAGCAACCCTTGCGCCATCAGCGGGATGACCTGGTCGACGTGCGGATAGGGATAGACATAGTGCAGCCGCACCCACGGCACCTGGCCGTCGGGCGTGCGCAGCTGGCCCAGCTCGCGCGCCAGGTCGGTCATGTGGGTGCGCACTTCGCGGCCCTTCCACGTCCGCGTTTCGTGGCGCACGTCCACGCCATAGGCCGAGGTGTCCTGGCTGATCACGAGAAGTTCGCGCGTGCCGGCGGCCACCAGCTTTTCCGCCTCGCGCAGCACCGCATCGATCCGCCGGCTGGCGAGCTTGCCGCGCAGGTCAGGGATGATGCAGAACGAGCAGGCGTGGTTGCAGCCCTCTGAAATCTTGAGATAGCTGTAATGGCGCGGGGTGAGCTTGACCCCGCCCATGTCATCCAGCGCCTGGGGAATGAGGTCGAAATAGGGGCCCATCGCCGGCGGCGCGGCTTCGTGTACCGCTTCCACCACGGCTTCGTACTGGTGCGCGCCGGTCACGGCCAGCACGTCGGGGAAACGGGCGCGGATCACGTCCGCCTCGTTGCCCATGCACCCGGTCACGATCACGCGGCCGTTTTCGGCAATCGCCTCGCCGATCGCGGCCAGGCTTTCCTCCTTGGCCGAATCGAGGAACCCGCAGGTGTTGACCAGCACGACATCGGCCCCGGCATAGTCCGCGCTCATGGCATAGCCATCGGCGCGCAGGCGGGTGAGGATGCGTTCGGAGTCGACCAGCGCCTTGGGGCAGCCCAGGCTGACCATGCCCACGCGCTTAGGCTCGGGGGCGGGGGTGGCGGAATTTTCGCGGGAATCGGGGGGGAGAGTGGCCATTGTGCGCGGGCCCATACGCGCAAAAGCCGCGCGCGTCACCTCATCATGGCTTTTCGCCGCCCATGGCCAGCTTGCGCGGCGCCTGCTGCGACGGATCGTGGAAGGAAAACGATGATTTCCTGTCGCATGTTTGCGCTTTGCGTGCGCTGGGTCTAGGCACAGGCACACACGGGGGCGTGTGCACAGGAAAGAGGTGCAATGGGTCCGGTAAACTGGTTTGCAGTGATTTTGGCCGTTCTGGCGGCGCTGGCGGTGCAGGGCCTGTGGTATGGCCCGCTCTTTGGCCGCGCGCGCCTGGCCGAAGTGGGACCGGGCGGGCTGGGCCTGCGCATGGCGCCCGGGCGCACGCTGGCGATCACCGCGGGCCTGCTGCTGGTCAGTTCCACGATGATGGGCCACATGTTTGCCCGCGTGGGCGGGGCGACGCTGGCGGCCAAGCCCTGGCTCTTTTTCATGATGTCGGGCGGTCTGGCCGGTGCCTTCGTCATCCCCGGGCTGTGGATCGGCTATACCCAGCAGCGCACCTCGACGCGCCTCGCCATGATCGACGCAGGCTGTGTCATGTTGTGCTATCTGGCGATGGGCACGGTGTTCTGGCTGCTGGGCCAGCGGTGAAGCTTTCTACTCCGCTTGCGGCATCCAGCACCCCCAACCCCCTCCTCTAAAGAGGAGGGGGCTTTGTTTTTAGCACCTTAACTCCCCCTCCTCTTCAGAGGAGGGGGTTGGGGGGTGGTGCTTGGACCTTCCGCCAGCCTACAACCGCACCGGCAGATAAGGCGCGGGATCGCGCGGCACGTTGTCGCGGCGCAGTTCGAAATGCAGCGTCGGCTTTTGCGCTTCGCCGCTGCGGCCGATGCGCGCGATCGGCTGGCGGGCGGTCACGCGCTGGCCCTCCACCACGTCAACCCGGCCGAGATAGGCATAGGCGGTAACCCAGCCGCCGCCATGGTCGATCACGATCAACTGGCCAAAGCGCTGCGGCTCCGTGCCGGCGAACAGCACGCGCCCGGCGGCTGCGGCATGGACCGACATGCCGGTAAATGCGGCCAGATCGATGCCGTTGTTGGCCCGCCCTTGCGCCTGGCGCACGCCAAAGCGCGCCACGATCGTGCCCGAGGTGGGCCAGGACAGGCGCGGGGCGCCAACTTCGCGCTGGTGTGCCGGGGCAGGTTCGGGGACCGGGCGCAGCGGTGGCGCGGGGCGTGAGGCCGGCGCCGGGCGGGGC
>CAYXUN010000094.1:0-13028 GCA_964468165.1 uncultured Novosphingobium sp.
CGGTGGCCGGGCCGCTGGCGTCGGTGGAAACGGCCGCCGCGCTGCTGCCCCAGGCGCGGCGGCACGGGCTGCCGGGCCTGGGCCACCTGGCGCACGAGGAACGGCCCGACCTGGCAGTGGAGCTGATCCACGCCCATGCCCGGCAACAGGGGGAGACGGTGGGATGAGTGGATGGAGCCAGCATTTCGGCTGGGTGGAAATCGTCTTTACCGCCGCAATCGCCATCGGCTTTGGCGTGTGGCAGCTGTGGTCGGTCAACCGCGAAATCCGCCGCGACCGCGCCCGCAAGGTCGAGCGGGAGCGGGGGGATGCAAGCGAGGATGGGGCGCCGCCGGCTGGTTGAGCGAGGATTTCGCGCGGAGGCGCAGAGACGCAGCTTTTCTCCGCGCCTCTGCGCCTCTGCGCGAACCAAATTATGATCGACATTGGCCGTGTGCACGGGCGCGCGCGTTGCGCCAGAAGGACAGCTGGACCCCGGATCAAGTCCGGGGTGACGAAGAAAGTGCATGTAATATATAGACCTGCCGCCACCCCGGCCTATTCCACGCGCGGAATGCGATAGGGCAGCATGAACTGCACGATCGGCGAGGAAAAGCGGTCCATGTCTAGGCTTTCCTGGACCGAGACCACCGGTTCGCCCAGCAGCGTGGAGCGCAGGGTGGAGCGGGCGTAGAACGGCGCGTCTTCCCAGGTGCGCACCACGCTGGCGTGGCCGCGATCGGCGCGGGTCTTGCGTTCCATCTGCCACAGCGTGTTGGGCAGGGGCGCGACGGGTGGCAGTTCGGCCTCTTCGTGGGGGGTGCCATCGGCGGCAAAGCGCAGCGCGCTGGCGAAGGGGCGGCCATCGCGGCGGATGCCCTCGTAGAACACGAAGGAGCCGTGGCGGCCATGGGCGCGCGACCAGTGCCAGACGCGAAAGCCCTGTTCCAGCGCCTCGCTGCCAAAGTTGGAATCGAGATAGGCGCTGCCCTGCCAGGCCAGCGCGGGCTGTTGCATCGTCACTTCGATCCGCGCGCGCGGGGCGAGGCAGTGCCAGCGGTGCCGCCCTTGCGGATCGAGCGCAAAGGCCTTGGCGTTCATCGCTTCGGGCATGATGCGCACCCGGCCGGCCACGCGGCGCTGCCACGGCACGCCGACGCGCTTGTCCATCTCCTCGATCTCGATTTCCAGCGCATCGCCGGTCCAGCGCATGGCGCTGGGGCCGATCTGCAGGCAATCGGCATCGCGCCGCACCGCGCCGCGCCCGCGCTCGGTCATCGTCCAGCGCGCGCCGGGGCCATAGAGCGCGACGTTGAGCGCGCAGTGATCGAGCGGCACGCCCCGGCCGCTTTTTTTGTAATAGGGCGAAAACACGCTGCCGATGAAAGCGATGATCGTCAGCCCGTGGCGCCCGCACTGGCTGATGGCATCGACATACCACCAGCCATAGCCACCGGGTGGAATCGCCGCATCGAAGCGAGGTCTTGCAGCACCGCCCGGCTCGCCAGCCGTGCCGACAAGGCGGCCATCGGCACCCCCGCTCCGGGGTGGGTGCTTCCACCCGCGCAATAGAGCCCAGGGATCCGGGTCCGTGTGCCCTGGCGCAGGAATGACGCCGCCCAGCCGTGCGAGGCCCGTCCATAGATCGCTCCGCCGGTCGAGGGCAAAAAGGTCTCGAATTCGTTCGGCGTCAGCAGGATGTGGGGACAATCCGTTTCCAGCTCCAGCCCGCAGCGGCGCAGCGTCTTGCGCATGGCCAAGGTGCATTGGTCCCTCTCCTTTTCGCTATAGGCGTGGCTGTCGCCGTTGGCCGGGGCATTGACGATGATCTGCAGGCGCTCGCGCCCGCCGGTGGGCGGGCTGGCGCCGTCGCGATCCTGGGCGCAGACATAGACGCTGGGATCGGCGGGCGGCCGGCCGGCGCGAATGTCGCCGAACTCGCGCGGGTAATCGGGCGAGAACAGCACGTTGTGGCGTTGCAGGGGAAAGCCGCCGGTCTGCCCGCGGGCCAGCCAGACCATGGCCGAGAGCGAGCGATGGCGCGCGCCATGGCTGCTGACGGCCATGGCGGCGACCGGGCCAAGGCGGCCGGCGGCCAGCGCTTCGGGATCGGCGTTGGTGATTACGGCATCGGCCGGCACATGCTCCCCATTGGCGAGCACCAGGCCCGAGGCGCGGCCTTGCTGCGTTTCGAGCATGGCCACCCCGGTGCCAAAGCGGAATTGCGCGCCGTGGCGCTGCGCCAGATTCCTCAGCGCCTGGGCCAGGGCGCTGATGCCGCCATCGATCAGCCACACGCCCTGCGCCTCGACATGGGCGATCAGCATCAGCGTGGCCGGCGTGGCAAACGGCGAGGAGCCGCAATAGGTGGAATAGCGCGCGAAAAGCTGGCGCAGCCGCTGATCGGCAAAATGTTCGCCCAAGACCTTCCACAGGCTTTCATAAGGGCGGATGGCGAGGAGGTCGCCCACCCGCCACAGCCCGATGCGCCACATCAAGGCCGGCGGCCAGGCGAGCTTTGAACCGCGCAGCATCGTGGCATCGAGAATGCCGTGGATGCGCGCCGCCTCGGCCCGAAAGGCGCGAAAGCCGGCCGCCGCCGCGGCACCGGCAAAGTCGCCGATCGCTTCCTCGCTGCGCGCCGGATCGGCATGGAGATCGAGCTGGCCGGCCCCGTCCCAGGCATGGCGGGCGAGCACCTGGGCGCGGCGGATCGCGACATGATCGGCAAGGTCCGCGCCGCAATCGCGGAAGATATCCTCGAACACGTCGCGCAGGGTGAACACGGTGGGGCCGGCATCGATGCCCACGCCGTCGACGGACAGTTGCCGTGCCTTGCCGCCCGGGTGCCCGGCCTTTTCGATCACGGTAACCGCCAGGCCACGGGCGGAGAGCAGCGCGGCCGCTGCCAGGCCACCAATGCCTGCGCCGATGATCGCAACCCGTGCCGCCATGCGCGTGCCCCTTTTCGAAAGGAATCACCCCGGGAATAGGAATTGATCTTTACACCAATGATGTCCATTAAAATAGACATATGGATATGTCCACCATTCCAGACGAACTGTATCCGACAGCGCGCGTGGCGCCGTGGCGCAGGCGGTGGACGGCGTGGCGCAACGGCGTGTTGGCCAGCCCGCGCTTCCAGTTCTGGGCGGCGCGGCTGCCGATCGTTTCGGCGGTGTCGCGACGCCGCGCGGCGCAGGCTTTCGATCTGGTGGCGGGCTTCTGCTATTCGCAGGTGTTGCTGGCGGCGGTGCAGGTCGGCCTGCTCGATCTGTTGCGAGCCGGGCCATGCAGCGCGGAAGACCTGGCGCTGGCCAGCGGGCTTTCGCCCCAGGCGGCGCTGCGCCTGGTGCGGGCGGCCGCCGCGCTCGACTTGGCCGAGGAAGTGGCGCCGGGCTGGTGGATGCTGGGGCAGCAGGGCGCGGCCTTGCAGGCCAATGCGGGTGCGCTGGCCATGGTGCGCCATCATGCGCTGCTCTATGCCGATCTGGCCGATCCGGCCGCACTGTTGCTGCGCGATCGCGCCGCGCCGACGGCGCTTTCGTCCTTCTGGCACTATGCCCAGGATGCCAGCGCGGCCGAGGCGGCGCCTTATTCCGCGCTGATGGCGGCCTCGCAGGCGATGGTGGCGGAGCAGGCGCTGGGTGCCTATCGCTTTGCCCGCCACAAACGCTTGCTCGATCTGGGCGGCGGCCATGGCGCCTTTGCCAGCGCGGTGGCCAAGGCTTGCCCGGCGCTGGACGTGGGCGTGTTCGATCTGCCGCCGGTGGTGGCCGGGGCCGGCGCCTGGCTGGATGCAGCGGGAATGCGCGGGCGCATCACGCTGCATGGCGGCGATTTTTTCCGCGATCCCATACCCGCCGGCCATGATTGCCTCACGCTGGTGCGGGTGCTGCATGACCACGACGACGACGCCTGTCTGGCCCTGCTGCGCGCCGCGCGCCAGGCGCTGGCCCCGGGCGGGCGACTCGTGGTGGCAGAGCCGATGGCCAAGACGGCGGGCGCCGCCGCGATGGGTGATGCCTACTTCGGATTCTACCTCTGGGCGATGAATGCCGGGCGCCCGCGCAGCGCAGCTGAATATGGCGCATTGCTGAAAAAGGCCGGGTTTGCGCGGTGGCGGCGCCTTGCCACGGCCTATCCGGTGGTGGCCAGCGTCGTTGTCGCCTTATGATGACACTTAAAAACGTCAAGGTAGATTGACGTATGTCAAGGTTGGCGTATGGTGATCCTTGCCGGACCGTACCCGCTTTCGGGTGAACGCGACGGGGTCTGACCGACCGATGGGAGAAGGACCGGGGCATGGATGCGCTGGCCGTCATACTCGAAGCACCCAGGTGCATTGCGCTGCGCCGATTGACGCTGACCGGGTCGGTTGCCGGAAACGCGGCAGTGCTGGGGCCCAGCGACGTGCTGGTCGATATCCGCTGGAGCGGCATCAGCACTGGCACCGAAAAGCTGCTGTGGTCGGGCGAAATGCCGGTCTTTCCCGGCATGGGCTATCCGCTGGTGCCCGGCTATGAATCGCTGGGCCGCATCGTTGACGCCGGGGCCGAGGCGCAAGGGCGCCTGGGCGACTGGGTGTTCGTGCCGGGCGCGGCCTGCTATGCCGATGCCCGTGCGCTGTTTGGCGGCACGGCGCAGCGGGTGATCATTCCTTCGGCACGGGCCTTTCCCGTGGCCGAGTCGCTCGGTGCCGATGGCGTGTTGTTTGCCCTGGCGGCTACCGCGCTCCACGCGCTGCAGGGCGGCGCCGCGCCCGATCTCATCATTGGCCATGGCACGCTGGGCCGCCTGCTGGCGCGGCTGACCATTGCCATGGGCGCGCCGGCGCCCACGGTGTGGGAACGCAATGCGGTGCGGCGCGAGGGCGCCAGCGGCTATCGCGTGATCGCGCCCAAGGACGACGATCGGCACGATTACGCCACGATCTATGACGCGAGCGGCAATGCCGATTGCCTGGACCAGCTGATCGCGCGGCTGCGCCACGGCGGCGAAGTGGTGATGGCCGGGTTCTATGCCAACCGCCCCAGCTTTGACTTTGCCCCCGCCTTCCGGCGCGAGGCGCGCTTTCGCATCGCGGCCGAATGGCAACCGGCAGACCTGGTGGCGGCGCGCGGCCTGATCGACAGCGGGGCGTGCAGCCTGGCCGGCCTGGTCAGCCACATGCGCCCGGCCACCGAGGCCAGGGACGCCTATCCGGAAACCTTCCTCGCCGCCGACTGCCTCAAGATGGTTCTGGACTGGAGCGCATGCGCATGACCTTGCTGAACACTGCCGATGCCCTGCGCGCCGAAGCCGCGATCGCGCCCGATGCCCCGCACACGGGCGAGGTTACCAAGCAGACCCAGGTGATCGCGATCTATGGCAAGGGCGGATCGGGCAAGAGCTTTGCCCTGTCCAACCTCAGCTACATGATGGCGCAGCAGGGCAAGCGCGTGCTGCTGATCGGCTGCGATCCCAAGTCTGACACCACCAGCCTGCTGTTTGGCGGGCGCAGCTGCCCCACGATCATCGAAACTTCTGCCGCCAAGAAGCTGGCGGGCGAAGAGGTGCGCATCGAAGACGTGTGTTTCCAGCGCGATGGCGTGTTTGCGATGGAACTGGGCGGGCCCGAAGTGGGCCGTGGCTGTGGCGGGCGCGGGATCATCCACGGGTTCGAGCTGCTGGAAAAGCTGGGCTTCCACGATTGGGGGTTCGACTATGTCCTGCTCGATTTCCTGGGCGACGTGGTCTGCGGCGGGTTCGGCCTGCCGATCGCGCGGGACATGTGCCAGAAGGTGATCGTGGTCGGCTCCAACGACCTGCAATCGCTCTACGTTGCCAACAACGTGTGCAAGGCGGTGGAATACTTCCGCAAGATGGGCGGCAATGTCGGCGTGGCCGGCATGATCGTCAACAAGGACGATGGCACCGGCGAAGCGGCTGCCTTTGCCGATGCCGTGGGCATCCCGGTGCTGTGCGCCATTCCGGCCGACGAGGATATCCGCCGCAAGTCTGCCAACTACCAGATCATCGGCCGGCCCGATGGTCCGTGGGGCAGCCTGTTCGAAGACCTGGCGGTCAATGTCGCCACGGCGCCCGCGCAGCAGCCGCGCCCGCTCGACCAGGATGGCCTGCTCGGCCTGTTCTCGCCCGAGCAGGTGGGCGGCGATATCGTTTTGCGCCCGGCCACCCAGGCCGACATGCGCGGCGCCGCCTTTGTCCAGAAGCCCTCGCTGGAGGTGGTCTATGACGAGGCCTGACGCGGCACCTGCGCCCATCTCCGTCCCCGCCGCGCGCCAGGCAGACCGCATCGCGCTCGATCCGCCGGCCACGGGCGGGGGCTGCCATGCCGATGCCGGCGTGCTGCGCGCGGCGACCGATCAGGCCCAGGGCAGCGCGCTGCTGGAACGCTATGCCGCCGATTATCCGGTGGGGCCGCACGATCAGCCGCAAAGCATGTGCCCCGCGTTCGGATCGCTGCGCGTCGGGCTGCGCATGCGCCGCACCGCCACGGTGCTGTCGGGCTCGGCCTGCTGCGTCTATGGCCTGACGTTCACCTCGCACTTCTATGGCGCGCGGCGGACGGTGGGCTATGTCCCGTTCAATTCCGAAACGCTCGTCACCGGCAAGCTGTTCGAGGATATCAAGGACGCGGTGGAGGGGCTGGCCGATCCGGCGCTCTATGATGCCATCGTGGTCACCAACCTGTGCGTGCCCACGGCCAGCGGGGTGCCGCTGCGCCTGCTGAAAAAGCAGATCAACGGCGTGCGCATCATCGGCATCGACGTGCCCGGCTTTGGCATTCCCACCCATGCCGAGGCGAAGGACGTGCTCGCCGGCGCCATGCTCGCCTATGCCCGGGCCGAGGCCGAGCAAGGCCCGGTGGCCGCGCCCCGGGTCAAGCCCGATCGCCCCACGGTGACGCTGCTGGGCGAGATGTTCCCGGCCGATCCGGTGGGCATCGGCATGATGCTGGAGCCACTGGGCCTGGCCGCCGGGCCGGTGGTGCCCACGCGCGAATGGCGCGAGCTCTATGCCGCGCTGGATTGCGCGGCGGTGGCGGCGATCCATCCGTTCTACACCGCCAGCATGCGCGAGTTTACCGCCGCCGGGCGCGGCATTGTCGGCTCTGCCCCGGTGGGGGTGGAAGGCACGGCAAGCTGGCTCGATGCGATCGGCGCGGCCTGCGGCGTGGCGCAGGACCGCATCGATGCGGCCAAGAACCGCTTCCTGCCCGCGATCGGCGGCGCGCTGGCGGCCAATCCGATCAAGGGGCGCGTCACCGTGACCGGCTATGAAGGGTCGGAACTGCTGGTGGCGCGGCTGTTGATCGAAAGCGGCGCCGATGTGCCCTATGTCGGCACGGCGTGCCCGGCAACCGCGGCCGGCGAGGCCGACCGCGCGTGGCTGGAAGCGCGCGGCGTGCGGGTGAACTATCGTGCCAGTCTTGAGCAGGACATTGCCGCGGTCGAGGAATTCGGCCCTGACCTTGCCATCGGCACCACGCCGGTGGTGCAGCATGCCAAGCAGCGGGCGATCCCCGCGCTCTATTTCACCAACCTGATTTCGGCCCGCCCGCTGATGGGCGTGGCCGGTGCGGGCAGCCTGGCGCAGGTGGTCAACGCGGCGATGGCCAACAAGCCACGGTTTGACCGCATGCGCGCGTTCTTCGATGGCGTGGGCAGCGGGCCTGGGGCGGGCGTGTGGGAAGATACCCAGCAGGACCGGCCGCAGTTCAAGAAGAAATATGCCGCCCTGAACGAGGCCGCGCGCAAGGCGGCCGAGGCGGTGGGATCATGACCCTGGTTCTCGATCACGATCGCGCTGGCGGCTATTGGGGGGCGGTTTACGTCTTTACCGCGGTCAAGGGCCTGCAGGTGATCATCGATGGGCCGGTGGGATGCGAAAACCTGCCGGTGACATCGGTGCTGCACTATACCGATGGCCTGCCCCCGCACGAGCTGCCGATCGTGGTGACCGGCCTGGGCGAAGAGGAACTGGGCAAGACCGGCACCGAAGGCGCGATGAAGCGGGCGTGGAAGACGCTCGATCCCGATCTGCCGGCGGTGGTCGTCACCGGCTCCATCGCCGAGATGATCGGCGGCGGGGTGACGCCCGAAGGCACGAATATCAAGCGCTTCCTGCCGCGCACCATCGACGAGGACCAGTGGCAGAGCGCCGACCGCGCGCTGGGCTGGCTGTGGAAGGAATTCGGGCCCAAGGCGGTGCCGGCGGCGCGGCCGCTGCGCGAAGGGGAAAAGCCCCGCGTCAACATCATCGGCCCGTCTTATGGCATGTTCAACATGGCGAGCGACCTGCACGAGGTGCGCCGCCTGATCGAGGGGATCGGCGCGCAGGTCAACGTGGTGTTCCCGCTGGGATGCCACCTTGCCGATATTCGCAAGCTGGCTGACGCGCAGGCCAACGTGTGCCTCTATCGCGAATTTGGCCGGGGCCTGTGCGAAACGCTGGAGCGGCCCTATTTCCAGGCGCCGATCGGGCTGGATAGCACCACGCTGTTCCTGCGCGCGCTGGCCGCGGAGCTGGGGCTCGATCCCGAGCCGTTCATCGAGCGGGAAAAGCACACCACGATCAAGCCGCTGTGGGATCTGTGGCGCTCGGTCACGCAGGATTTCTTTGCCACCGCCAGCTTTGGCATCGTCGCCAACGAAACCTATGCCCGCGGCATCCGGCGGTTCCTGGAAGACGACATGGGCCTGCCGTGCAACTTTGCCTTTGCGCGCAGTGCCGGGGTCAAGCCGCGCAACGAGGACGTGCGCGCGGCGATCCATGCCAATCCGCCGCTGGTGCTTTTGGGCAGCTATAACGAGCGCATGTACAATGCCGAGCGCGGCGGGCGCGGGATCTACATCCCCGCCAGTTTTCCCGGCGCCGCAATCCGCCGCCACACCGGCACCCCGTTCATGGGCTATTCCGGGGCGACCTATCTGGTGCAGGAAGTGTGCAATGCGCTGTTCGATGCGCTGTTCCACATCCTGCCGCTGGCCACCGAAATGGACAAGGTGGAACCCACCCCGGCGCGCGGCCCTGGCGAGCCGGACTGGCGCGCATTGCCGTGGGACGATGACGCCAAGACGCGGCTGGACGAAGTGGTGGCAGCACAGCCCGTGCTGATCCGCATTTCGGCCGCCAAGCGCCTGCGCGATGGCGCCGAGCGCGCCGCCCGCCGCCATGGCGAAGACCGCGTATCGGCCGATCGGCTGGCCGATGCCCTGCTCGAGGCGCAAGTGGCATGACCCGCGCCCTTTCCATCCGCCCGGACGCCTGCCGCGCGCAGCCCGGCCCAGCCATTCTCACGGTGCATTCGGGCGCCGCGAGGATACCCGAAGAGGTCGTTTCGCCTCTCGCACACCACCAACGAAAGGAGATTGGGCTATGAGTGATCGTGACGATCGCTTTGGGCTGAGAACGTATCTCACGCCCGAGGAAGCGAAGGAGTTCCACAAGCTGTTCATGAGCAGCTTCCTGGGCTTCACCGGCGTGGCCGTGGTGGCACATGTCCTTGTCTGGATGTGGAAGCCCTGGCTCTAAGCCGCCCACTCCCTCGCGATATCGGGCCAAGGGGGCCTGATGGGGCGGGGGCCAACACTCTTGCACAAGGATAAAACCCATGTGGAGACTTTGGCTGATTTTCGATCCGCGCAGGACATTGGTTGCCCTGTTCGGCTTTCTGCTTGTGCTGGCGCTGATCATTCACTTCATCCTGCTCAGCACCGACACCTACAACTGGCTCGACGGCCCCAACTCGGCGCAGGGCGCCGCGCATGCCGCCGCAGCCGCAAAACCGGCCAGCTGACGCAAGCCCGTGCGAGAGGCGGCGGCGATCCCGACCGCCGCCTCATGGGCACTGACGCCTGAACAATACTGGCATCTGAACACAACAGCCGCTGATCCAGGCGGAGAGGGGGATGGCCATGGCACTCCTGAGTTTCGAACGAAAATATCGCGTGCGCGGTGGCACCTTGATCGGTGGCGACCTGTTCGATTTCTGGGTGGGCCCGTTCTATGTCGGCTTTTTCGGCGTGGTAACGGCGATCTTCGCCTCGCTGGGCACGGCGCTTATCTTCTATTCCGCCTCGCAAGGGCCGACCTGGAATCCCTGGCTGATTTCGATCGCGCCGCCCGATCTCAAATATGGCCTGGCGCTGGCGCCGCTCAAGGAAGGCGGCTTCTGGCAGATCATCACGGTCTGCGCGCTGGTCTCGTTCGTGTCATGGGCGCTGCGCGAGGTGGAAATCTGCCGCAAGCTGGGCATGGGCTATCATGTGCCGGTGGCGTTTGGCATGGCGATCTTTGCCTATTTCACGCTGGTGGTGATCCGCCCGGTCCTGCTGGGCGCGTGGCACTGGGGCTTTCCCTATGGCATCTTCAGCCACCTCGATTGGGTGTCGAACACCGGCTACCAGTACCTGCACTTCCACTATAACCCGGCGCACATGCTGGCGGTGTCGTTCTTCTTCACCACCACGCTGGCGTTGGCGCTGCATGGCGCACTGGTGCTTTCGGCGGTGAACCCGCCCAAGGGTGGCGAGGTCAAGTCACCGGAATACGAAGATACCTTTTTCCGCGATCTTATCGGCTATTCGATCGGCACGCTGGGCATTCACCGCCTGGGCCTGTTGCTGGCGCTCAACGCCGGGTTCTGGAGCGCGGTGTGCATAGTCATCAGCGGCCCGTTGTGGACGCGCGGTTGGCCCGAGTGGTGGACCTGGTGGCTCAACCTGCCGATCTGGTCGTGAAGGAGCACCGTGCGATGGCGACCTACCAGAACATATTCACCCAAGTGCAACTGCGCGGCGAACCGGAAATGGGCGTGGCCCTGCCGCCGGGCAGCGAGGAGCGCATCGGGCAGGGCGGCTTCGTCCACCTGCTCGGCCTGGTCGGCCAGGCGCAGATCGGCCCGATCTACCTCGGCTGGACCGGGATTTTCGCACTGATCTTCGGGTTTACCGCATTCGAGATCATCGGTCTCAACATGCTGGCCTCGGTCAACTGGAACCCGATCCAGTTCGTGCGCCTGCTGCCGTGGCTTTCGCTGGAACCGCCCGGCCCGCAATATGGCTTTTCCCCGTTCGTGCCGCTGGCCAAGGGTGGCTGGTGGATCATCGCCGGCTTTTGCCTGACCACCTCGGTCATCCTGTGGTGGGTGCGCACTTATACCCGCGCTCGCGCGCTGGGCATGGGCACGCATGTGGCCTGGGCATTTCTCAGCGCGATCTGGCTGTTCCTGGTGCTGGGCTTCATCCGCCCGTTCTTCATGGGCAGCTGGGCCGAAAGCGTGCCGTTCGGCATCTTTCCGCACCTGGATTGGACCGCGGCATTTTCGATCCGCTATGGCAACCTGTTCTACAACCCGTTCCACTGCTTCTCGATCGCGTTCCTCTATGGCTCCACCCTGCTGTTTGCCATGCACGGGGCGACGATCCTGGCTGTCGGCCGCTATGGCGGCGAGCGCGAGATCGAGCAGATCACCGATCGCGGCACCGCATCGGAACGCGCCGCGCTGTTCTGGCGCTGGACCATGGGTTTCAACGCCACGATGGAATCGATCCATCGCTGGGCCTGGTGGTTTGCCGTGCTGACCACGCTGACCGGGGGCATCGGCATCCTCTTGACCGGAACCGTGGTCGACAACTGGTATCTGTGGGCACAGCAGCATGGCTATGCCCCGCACTATCCCGCAACCGGGGTTGTCGACCCCGCCACATTGGGGAGCACCGGGAAATGAGAGGGATCACCGCTTTCGCCCTTGCGGCGCTCGCCGCGCTGTCCCTGGGGGGCTGCGAACTGGCCCACAAGGTGTCCAACCAGAACGGTTATCGCGGCACTGGCATGGACCAGGTCACGGTCAAGAAGGTGGCCATGGCCAAGGACGAGGTGCCGCCGCCGCCCTATGACCCACCCTCGACCGACGGGCCGCGCGCCAAGGAGCAGTTCCAGAACGTGCAGGTGCTGGGCGATGAATCCGCCGAGCAGCTGAGCTATACCATGGCGGCGATGACGGCCTGGGTCGCGCCCAAGGAAGGCTGCAACTATTGCCACAATCCCAACAACATGGCGTCTGACGAACTCTATACCAAGGTGGTTGCCCGGCGCATGTTGCAGATGACGCGCAACATCAACCACAACTGGCAATCGCACGTGGCGCAGACCGGGGTGACCTGCTGGACCTGCCACCGTGGCCAGGCCGTGCCGACCAACCACTGGACCATGCCGCCAGCGCCGCCCAGCGGCATCATCGGCAACCGCCATGGCCAGGACGACCCGATTGCCGCCACCGGATTTTCGTCGCTGCCCGATGCCTCGCTGGCGCTCTATCTGACCGGCGACCCGAAAAAGGACCAGAACATCCGCATCCAGGCCACGGCCGCGCATCCTTCGCCGGCTGACAAGACCAGCGTGATGCAGACCGAAAATTCCTATGCCGTGATGATCCATGTGTCCAAGGCGCTGGGGGTGAACTGCACGTTCTGCCACAATGCCCAGGCGTTTGGTGCCTGGCCGATCAGCACGCCCAAGCGCGCCAAGGCCTGGTACGGCATCCGCATGGTGCGTGAAACCAACGGGCAGTATATCGGCTCGCTGACCAATGCCTTTCCAGCCTACCGCAAGGGGCCGATGGGCGATCCGTTCAAGGTCAGCTGCGCCACCTGCCACCAGGGCAAGAACAAGCCGATGGGCGGCTATCCCATGGCCAAGGATTACCACGCCTTGTGGGGTGCGCCTGGCAATGCCACGGTGCCCGCCACGTTCCCCACGCCGCTGCAGGCGCCAACGCCCACCCAGCCCGTCGCCTCGGCCGCGCCGGCGCGCGGGGCGGCCACGCCGCAGGGGTAAGCGCGATGCCGCAAAACAGCCATCCGCCGTAATGCGCAAAGTGATCGAGCATTCGGGAACGGTTCGGGGGGCCGACCGTTACCGGCCCAGGGAAGTATCGGAAAATGCGGGACGAACGGCACGGATCGCCTGATGTTGCCGCACCCTGGCTTAGACCCCATGACTGCCGGAGCCTCGAGGGCTCAAATCTGAGATGCTGACGA
>CAYXUN010000095.1:0-9564 GCA_964468165.1 uncultured Novosphingobium sp.
CTGCATTCGTTCGTATATCGCGTACGTAAAACTCACTTTCGTGTAGTCACCCCTTCCTGTTGCGCACCCAGCGTGTTTTCGCCGGGCGGCGGCGCCTCTTAGAGGTGGCCGTCCGAAGCGTTGTTCATGTCGTTCGACACGAGGTTGAAGGTGTTGCCGAGCGAGTTGCCCAGCGCGCCCATGGCGGTGATGGCAGCAACGGCGATCAGAGCGGCGATCAGGCCGTATTCAATGGCGGTGGCGCCTTCTTCATTGCGGAACAGGTCGCGGACGAGCTTCATAAATTCTACTCCTGAAGAGATCTTCTTTTCCCGGCCCGCATCGGTTTTGCCTCACGCTGCGGACATCGCCATTTCTAGTCAGTAAAACCTAAGATGCGCTTAATGCCGATTGGCCGCGGCCACCGCTGCATTGTCGATAATGTGCCAAAGACGGTAGAGTTGATTGGTAAACGCGTTGAGCCCGAAAACGATCGACAGGCCCAGTGCGCCCACCAGCAGGCCGTATTCCACCAGCGTCACCGCCTCGCTTTCGCGTGCGATCCTGCGCAAGAAGTTCTTCATGTCTCGGCCCCATCCACCTGTGCATCTTTCCGCTTAGCCGGACATGGCCTAAGAAACTGTTGCCGGCATGACTGGCGGTTTGCCCTTATGTTTTGCCGGATCGGATTAACCAATGTCAGCTACACTTGCCTCGCCCCCGTCGCACCAGGCATCCACGCCGTTGCTGGTAGTAGCCGCGGCATTGGTGGCGGGCGAGGGCAGCGAGGCCCGGCTGCTGTTGCAACAGCGCCCGTTGGGCAAGCATCACGGCGGGCTGTGGGAGTTTCCCGGCGGCAAGGTGGAGCCCGGTGAGGCGCCAGCCATGGCCCTGGCGCGCGAGCTCGCCGAAGAGCTGGGGATCGCCGTCGATCCGGCCGACCTGGCACCGCTGACCTTTGCCGTGCACGAGGCGGCATCCACAAGCGCCGGGGGCGGCCGGGATCTGGTCCTGCTGCTCTATCGCTGCCACGCCTGGCGCGGTACGCCCGTGGCCGAGGAAGGCGCGGCGCTGCAATGGGTGGACGCGGCAACGCTGCGCATTTTGGCCGCGCCCGAGACTATGCCGCCGCTCGACATTGCACTGTGCATAACTGCACAAAATTTGCTCGGTGCCTGAACAAGGTGCTTGCCAACCTGCGCTGTGTGACATAGAGGCGCGGCTCCCCGGCACCCGTAGCTCAGCTGGATAGAGCATCAGACTACGAATCTGAGGGTCGGACGTTCGAATCGTTCCGGGTGCGCCATCCCTTTCCACCGGAAAGGCGCCTGCATGGGTAACCCGGCAGGCATGACATTGGCAGGCACCCGTAGCTCAGCTGGATAGAGCATCAGACTACGAATCTGAGGGTCGGACGTTCGAATCGTTCCGGGTGCGCCACTCCCTTATTCCCACCACAAAGCCTGGTCTGCCCTGGCCGACGCCTGTCTCGGGCGGTCGGTCGCATTGGTGTTTGCACGCGCCGACCAATGGCCACGATGCGACCCATGCTTGTGCGCGGCATCATTCTTGCCTGCTTCGCTTGCCAATGCGTGCTCGATCGGCATCGGGCAAATCGCGCTGGCTTCGTGGCTTGCCTGGCGCTGCACGAGATGGGCTTATGTCGCCGCACCCGGCGCATTTCAGGGTGCAACGCAATGCCGCATTGCAGCGATTTTTCGTTATACTAGTATAAACGCGGCGAAAGCATCTTTTCGCTGCATCATTTGTCGTCTTGGCCGCTGTTGGGCGTTGCGCAAGGCGCGATCATGGTTCAATGGGAAAGCCGGTTTTGCGAATACGCAGAGCCTTGAGGCAGCCAGAATAAGGATATTGAGACTTGGCCAAGTCCGCCAGGCCGCGTGCCGCCAATCCCCGCTCCTCCGCCCCCAAGCCTGCTGCTGCGGCCGCGTCGGTTCCCGACGTGTCGGCCGCGCTGAGCAGCCCGGTCGAGGACGATGCCACCTTCGCCCTGCGCAGCCTTCAGCAGTCGCACGCGAACAACAAGCGCTATGATGCGTCGGACGCCGAACTGCTCAAGTTCTATGAGCAGATGGTGCTGATCCGCCGCTTCGAGGAAAAGGCGGGCCAGCTCTATGGCCTGGGCCTGATCGGCGGCTTCTGCCACCTCTACATCGGCCAGGAAGCCGTGGCGGTCGGTCTGCAGTCGGCGCTCAACGAGGGCCACGACAGCGTGATCACCGGTTATCGTGACCATGGCCACATGCTGGCCTATGGCATCGATCCCAAGGTGATCATGGCCGAATTGACCGGTCGCGGCGCGGGCATCTCGCGCGGCAAGGGCGGGTCGATGCACATGTTCTCGACCGAGCACAAGTTCTTCGGCGGCCATGGCATCGTCGGCGCGCAGGTCTCGCTGGGGGCAGGCCTGGCGTTCGGCCACAAGTATCGCGACGATGGCGGCGTGTGCATGGCCTATTTCGGCGATGGCGCGGCCAACCAGGGCCAGGTCTACGAAACCTTCAACATGGCCGCGCTGTGGAAGCTGCCGATCGTGTTCGTGGTGGAAAACAACGGCTATGCCATGGGCACCGCGGTCAAGCGCGGTTCGGCCGAAACCCACTTCTATCGCCGTGGCACCGCGTTCCGCATCCCCGGCATGCCGGTCAACGGCATGGACGTGCTCGAAGTGCGCCAGGCTGCCGAAGTGGCGCTGGAATATGTGCGCGGCGGCAATGGCCCGGTGCTGATGGAACTCAACACCTATCGCTATCGTGGCCACTCGATGTCCGACCCGGCCAAGTATCGCAGCCGTGAAGAAGTGCAGGAAATGCGCGACAAGCACGACCCGATCGAAGGCGCCAAGCAGGAACTGCTCAAGCGCGGCGTGACCGAAGAAGCGATCAAGGACATCGACAAGAAGATTCGCCAGCAGGTGGCCCAGGCCGCCGACTTTGCCGAAAGCTCGCCCGAGCCGGACATGGCAGAGCTGTATACCGACGTGCTGGTGGAGAAGTACTGAGATGGCAATTGAACTCAAGATGCCCGCCCTCTCGCCCACGATGGAAGAGGGCACGCTGGCCAAGTGGCTGGTCAAGCCCGGCGACACGGTGAAATCGGGCGATATCCTCGCCGAAATCGAAACCGACAAGGCGACGATGGAATTCGAGGCCGTCGACGAAGGCACGATCGGCGACCTGCTGGTTTCCGAAGGCACCGAAGGCGTCAAGGTTGGCACCGTGATCGCCACGCTGCAGGGCGAGGACGAGCCGGCTGCGCCTGCTGCCGCGCCTGCCCCGGCGGCCGAACCGGCTGCGGCCCCTGCTGCCGATCCCAAGGCCCAGGCTGCCGCCGCAATCGCGCCCAAGCACGATGCCAAGCCCGTTGCCGATCCGGAAATTCCCGCCGGCACCACGATGGTTCCCACCACCGTGCGCGAAGCGCTGCGCGATGCCATGGCCGAGGAAATGCGCGCCGATTCCGCCGTCTTCGTGATGGGTGAGGAAGTGGCCGAATACCAGGGCGCCTACAAGGTGACCCAGGGCCTGCTCGATGAATTCGGCGCCAAGCGCGTGATCGATACGCCGATCACCGAATATGGCTTTGCCGGGATCGGTGCGGGCGCAGCCATGGGCGGCCTCAAGCCCGTGATCGAGTTCATGACGTTCAACTTCGCCATGCAGGCGATCGACCACATCATCAACTCGGCGGCCAAGACCAACTACATGTCTGGCGGCCAGATGCGCTGCCCGATCGTGTTCCGTGGCCCCAACGGCGCTGCCGCGCGCGTGGGTGCGCAGCACAGCCAGAACTATGGCCCGTGGTATGCCTCGGTGCCTGGCCTGGTGGTGATCGCGCCTTATGACGCGGCCGATGCCAAGGGCCTGCTCAAGGCCGCGATCCGCAGCCAGGACCCGGTGGTGTTCCTGGAAAACGAGCTTGTCTATGGCCGCACGTTCGACGTGCCGCAGCTTGACGATTTCGTGCTGCCGATCGGCAAGGCCCGCGTGGTGCGCGAAGGCAAGGACGTGACGATCGTGTCGTACTCGATCGGCGTGGGCTTTGCCCTCGATGCCGCGCAGCAACTGGCTGACGAAGGCATTGATGCCGAAGTGATCGACCTGCGCACACTGCGTCCGCTCGACAAGGAAACCGTGCTCGCCAGCCTCGCCAAGACCAATCGCATGGTCGTGGCCGAAGAAGGCTTCCCGGTCTGCTCGATCGCGTCGGAAATCATCGCCATCGCCATGGAAGAAGGCTTCGATCACCTCGATGCCCCGGTCCTGCGCGTGTGCGACGAAGACGTGCCGCTGCCTTATGCCGCCAACCTCGAAAAGGCCGCGTTGATCGACGCCGGCAAGATCGTGGCTGCGGTCAAGAAGGTCTGCTACCGCTAAGCGGTGGTGGCTGACCGGGGCGCAGGATCTCGCAGTGCATAATCCGGCAGTGCAGGATCTGCTCGACGGCTTGCCGCCGCTGGAACGGCTTGCGGCAAGCTATGCCCCGGCAGCCACGCGCCCGCTGTGGATCGGCTATTTCGCGCTGGAACAGCGCCTGGCCGATGCCGCGCGGGATGGGCGCGACGCCATCATGATCCAGCTGCGGCTGGCATGGTGGCGTGATCGCCTGGGCGAGGATGCCGCCCGTTGGCCCAAGGGCGAACCCCTGCTGGCCACGCTTTCCCCCTGGAACCCGGCGCGCGCCGCGCTATCGGCATTGGTTGATGGCTATGAGGCGCTGCATGTGGGCGAGGAAGGCCCGGCCGCGCTGGATGAGGCGCGCGTGGGCGTGATGCTGGCGCTTGCTGGTCTGTCCGGCCTTGCCGATCTGGCGCCGGTGGAACTGGCCGCCCGGCAATGGCGCGGCCTGGCGCCGTCCACGCATGGAACGGCAGCGCTGCCCCGCGCCATGCGGCCATTGGCACTGCTGCGCGGCTTGGCGCTGCGTGGCGAGGGCGGCAGCCCGGCGCTGCGTTTCCTCAGTGCCTTGCGGTTGGGGCTGATCGGCCGCTGATCCTGCCAAATCGGTATCGCTTGCCCCTGTGAATGCCTGCCCGGCATCGTAAAATTGCGTAAACCGGGGGGTGGGCAATGAACAGGACGTTGGTGGGCGCCTTGGGCGCGCTGATGCTGGTGGCGGCGGGCGTTTTCTGGTGGCAGGGTCACGCCGCCGTACAGAACAACCCCGCAATTGTCGCCGTTCCGAGCAGCGCACCGTCAGCAGAGGCGAGCGAGGACGACACCCTGCCCACTGCCGATGGCGACGGCTTGCAAGGGCCGGCCTTGCCCCATGCCAGCGAGGCCAGCCGCGAGCAGCGCCGCTTCGACCGGTTCGACAAGGACCGCGATGGCCGCATCACCCGCAACGAACTGCTGGCCCCGCGCGCCAAGGATTTCCGCAAGCTCGACGTCGATGGCAACAACCTTCTCAGCTTCGACGAATGGGCGGTTAGCACCGAAAACAAGTTCAAGAGCGCCGATGCCAACGGCGATGGCGCCCTGACCCGCGCGGAATTTGCCACGACCAAGCAGAAGACCAAGAAGGCGTCCTGCGCCTGCAAGTGACGGGACCAGTACTCAATCGAGCGCGCGCAGCACCGGCTCCAGCCCATCGAGCAATACCGTGGGCCGATCGCGCGCGGGCAGGTCGGCGGCGGATTTCATGATGCCGGTGGTCAGCCCCACGGCCATCGCGCCGGTGGCATTGGCCATGCGCATTTCCAGCGCGGGATCATCGCCCACCACCACCATGGCGCCCGCTGCGCGCCGCGGCAGGCCCATGATCTGGCGCGCCACGTCAAAGGCCACGCGCGATGGCTTGCCCAGGATGCGCGCCCGCTTGCCGGTCATCGCCGTGAGCATGGCGTTGATGGCAAAGCTCGATCCGATTGCGCGGCCGGTGGCGGTGGCAAAGAACGGCACGTTGCTGGCGGTGAACAGCCGCGCCCCGTGCCACAGCGAATCACAGCCGGCCTCGAGTGCGGCAAAATCGAATTCGCGGAACCATCCGGTATAGACCGCATCGACCCGCTCTGCCGGTGCGGACGGATCGATCACGTCAAGCCCGATCGCCCGCAGCGGCGCGGCGCATCCGGCATTGCCCAGCACGCGCACCCGCTTCAGCCCCTGCGCGGCAAACCAGGCAGCTGCGGATGCCGATGGCGTGAGCATCTGCGCGTCATCCACCGGAAATCCGGCATTGCGCAGCGATGCGGCATAGTCGGCCGGCGCCTTGGCCGTGCCATTGGTGAAGATTACATAAGGCGTGCCGCGCTCACGCAGCCGCTCCAGCAGGGCCACGGCATGGGGCAGGGCCTTGTGCCCGCCGCTCTTGGCGTCACCCAGGGCGATCGTGCCATCCATGTCGAAGATGAAGCCGGCGGCATCGCGCAGGCGCGCCGCGTGATCAGGAGGCAGGGCAGTCACAGGCTGGCTCCGGCATGAAGGGCAAGGCGAAAGCCGGGGCGTTCCACCACCAGGTTGCGCGCGTCGGGCTTGGCCGCCAATTGCCGCAGCAGGCTGAGCAGCGGCGCGGCCTCGGGCGTGTAGGTGGCGCGTGAGGGGCCTGCGGCGAGCATGGCATCGACCTGGTCACCGGGCATGACGGCGCGCAGCAGGAATTCCTCGTCCGGCAAGCTCTGGCCAAACTGGCGTCGCAGGTCTGCCAGGGTGGGAAAGGCCGCCTCGCGCTCCAGCTCGCGGGCGCGGGGGCGGTCCATGATCGTCGCCAGCACCGCCGGATCGATGGGCGATGTCGGCTTGCCGAACTTGCCCAGGCAGTAGCGGATCACCTGGTCGGAAACCTGCGCATAGCGATGCGTGCCGATCACGTTGAACAGCGCCTGGCTCATGACCATCTGCGGAAACGGCGTGACCATGATAGGATAGCCCAGTTCCGCCCGCACTTGCCCGGTTTCGGCGATCACGGCCTCCATCCGGTCTGCCAGGCCCAGCTCGGCCAACTGGCGCGCCGTGGTGGTCATCACCCCGCCGGCGATCTGGTGACGCAGGAAACTGGCATCGAAATTCTGCGGGGCGCCCGGCGGCAGGCCTTCAGCCAGGGCCACGCGCTGCCAATAGCGGGTCAGGCGGGTGAGCGCGGCCTTGTCGATATCGACGCTGTGGCCGGCGTCCTCGAGATTGGCGAGCATGCGGTTCGCCTCGGGCAGCGATGAACCATCGCCACCCGGGCCAACGCCGACATGCACGGCACTGATGCCCAGGCGCGCTGCCTCGAGGCTGGAAAGCATGCCCTGGCCGATCGTGGTGTGGGCATGGATTTCCAGCGGCTTGGCGCCGATCACGGCCTTGACCGCCGGCACCAGCGTGCGCACCCGGTCCACCGACAGCAGGCCGCCCGGGTCCTTGATATAGAACAGGTCGATATCGGGGCATTGCGCCAGGGCGCGGGCGAATTCGGCATAGAACGCGTCGGTATGCATGGATGACAGCGTGAAGGTGAGCGCGGCCATGACCTGCGCTCCGCCTTCCTGCTTCACCAGCCGCGCCGCCTCGATCACGGCGGGCACTTCGTGCATGGGATCGAGCAGCACGAAGCGGCCCACGCCATTGGCCTGCAGCGTGCGATAGACCACCGCCATGAAATCGGGATCGGCCTGTTGCCAGGCGATGAAACGCAGGCCCGTGGTGATGAACTGCAGCGGCGTGGTCGGCATGGCGGCCGCCATGCGCCGCAGCCGTTCCCACGGGTTGTTGCGGAAATAGCGGACGGCCACCGCCATGTGGCTCGACGAGGTGAAATCGACGGCGGCAAAGCCGCAGGCCTGGGTCAGCGCGGCGGCCTGCAGCATATGCGCGGTGTGCAGGCCAGTGGCGCCCCACAGGCTCTGGTTGCCGTCGCGCATGGTCACATCAACAAGGCGGATCGCGGTCATGGGTTGGATCCTGTAAGATTGAGGCCGACAAGAAAGCCGGTATCCACCCCGCCGGCGACAAAGCGCGGATCGGCGAGGATGCGGCGATGAAGCGGGGCGGTCGTCGGCAGCCCGTCGATGCTCAGGTGCTGGAGGGCCGCCGCCATGCGCGCCACGGCTTGTTCACGCGTGGCGCCATGAACGATCAGCTTGCCCAGCAGCGAATCGTAGAAGGGCGGTACTTCGCCGCCGTTGGCGATATGGCTATCCACCCGAATGCCCGGACCGGCCGGCCAGGCTGCGCGCGCCACGACGCCGGGTGCCGGCCGGAAATCGGCATCGGGATCTTCGGCGTTGATGCGCACTTCGATCGCGTGGCCATGGGGCCGCACCATGGCTTGGGTCAGCCGCAGGGGATGGCCCATTGCCACGAGCAGTTGCTGTTCCACGAGATCGACGCCGGTGATCGCCTCGGTCACCGGATGCTCCACCTGGATGCGGGCGTTGAGCTCCAGGAAGTAGAACGAGAAATCGTCGGCATCGACCAGGAATTCGGCCGTGCCCGCGCCGCGATAGGCGATGTGACGGGCAAGGCGCACGGCGGCATCCTCGATGGCGGCGCGCGCGGCCTCCGGCATGGCCGGGGCAGGGGCTTCCTCCACCAGTTTCTGGAAGCGGCGCTGGATCGAACAATCGCGGGTGCCAAGATGAATGGCATGCGTGCCATCGCCCAGGATCTGCACCTCGACATGGCGCCCGCGTGCCACGAACCGCTCGACATAGACCGCTGGATTACCGAACGATGCCTGCGCTTCGGCCCGCGCCATGGCCAGCGCGGCATCGAGGTCTTCGGCACGGTCCACCCGGCGCATGCCTTTGCCGCCGCCGCCCGCCACGGCCTTGAGCAGCAGGGGATAGCCCGTTTCCCTAGCGCGGGCGGCAACGTCTTGCGCCGTCTCCGCCGGGCCGCCGGGCAGCACGGGCAAGCCGGCCGCCAGGGCCAGTGCCCGCGCGGCGAGCTTGTCCCCCATCCCTTCGAGCGTCTGCACCGCCGGACCGACGAAGATCAGCCCCGCATTGGCCACCGCGCGGGCAAATGCCGCGTTTTCAGAGAGGAAGCCATAGCCGGGGTGAACCGCGTCGCAGCCGTGCTCCACCGCCGCTGCCACCACCCGGTCGATCGCCAGATAGCTTTGCGGCGAAGGCCCTGGGCCAAGCACCGCCACGGCACCGGCCAGGCGCGCGGGGAGGGAGGCGCGGTCCGCTTCCGAAACGCCAAGGACGGTCGCAATTCCCATGGCATGGGCGGTGCGCAGCACGCGCAAGGCTATCTCGCCGCGATTGGCGATGAACAGGCGTTTGATCGTCATGACGGGTGCTTTCAGGTAAGGCGCACGAGCGGGGTGCCCTTGGCCACAAGTGCGCCATTGGCGGCCAACACGGCCGCGACGGTTCCCGCGCGCCCGGCGTGAACCGGGTTCATCAGCTTCATGGTTTCGACGATGCCCACCACGGTATCGGCGGTAATGGCGTCACCCACGGCGACGAACGGCGGCGCACCGGGCTGCGGCGCATGATAGAATGTGCCAGGCAGCGGGCTGGCGATCACGTCGGGATCGGCCGCCCCGTAGCCCCCAACCACGGCGCGGGGCGGGCCGGCGCCCCGCCCCCCCACCCCCGCCCCGAGCCCATACAGGGTGAGGCCCCCCACC
>CAYXUN010000095.1:9574-12337 GCA_964468165.1 uncultured Novosphingobium sp.
GGGCGAGCACGTCGGGAGCGGCCGCCGCTTCGCCCGCTCCATCGGCGCTGGCCGGTCCGGCGCCCGTCGACCCATCGCCGGCCCATTGCCATTCCTGGGTCAGGCCGCCATCGCCGCCGCCGTCCTGGTCTGCCCCGCGCGAAACACGCAGGCGAAAGCGGCGGGTGGAAAGGTCAAGCTCGCGATAGCCCGAATGGGCCAGGATCTCGGCGATCTCGGCAACATCTTCGGCGGTCAATGGCAGGTCTGGTGTCATCTCGATCCCTCTGGTCGGGGCCCGTTTGGACGGATCAGGCCACGCACGCCGGCGCATCGGCCAGCAGCGCCCGGGCCGTGGCGATCACGGCGTCGGAAAAGGCTTCGTCGTTGAAGTGCGCATCCACCACGGTGACGGGCACATGCGGCGGCATCACCTCGCGCAGGTATTGCGCAAAGGGGCCGGGCACCGACCGGTCCATGATGTGGCCGGCGGGGCTGTCATGGTTGGAAAAGCCGTGCAGCGGCGTGATCACGTGGACCGGCCCCTGCGCATCGCGCACATTGGCGGCGAGGTGATCGGCCAGCGTGCGCAGATCCTCGATCGTGGTGCGCACGGCGGTCAGCTGCGGATTGTGTTCGTGATAGCGCCGGCCGGGAAACTGCGCGCGCGCCGCATCGATCGGCCCGGCGATGATGAAATCGGCGTTGCCCGGCGCCAGGATCGTGGGAATGCCGCGCGCCAGGGCCGCCTTGCCCCGGTCCGGGCCGCTGTCGGCCAATCCCCCCATCAGATGATCGAGGATTTCGGTCTGCGACAGGTCGAGCACCAGGGCCACGTCCTTGGCCTGGGCCAGGCCATCCAGCGTCGGCCCGCCGGCGCCAGAGGAATGGAACACCATCACCTCGCAGCCATCGCGCTCCAGCGCTTCGCGGATGCGACGCACCGAGGCTTCGGTCGTGCCCAGCGTGGTGATCAGCACCAGCGGCTTTTCGGCCGGGGCGTTGCGGTCATAGCCCCTCGCCATGCCGGCAACGGCGCGTGCGGCGTTGCCAAAGACATCGCGGCTGATGGTGTTGAGGCCGGAAATATCGGTCACCGCGTTCATCATCGCGATGTCCTTGATGCCCATGTAGGGCTTGGTGAAACCCGAGGCCATGGTCGAGACGATCAGCTTGGGCAGGCCATAGGGAAACGTCTGCATCAGCGCGCCGGCCAGGGCCGAACCCATCGATCCACCGATGGCAAGGATGCCGGAAATCGGCTCGCGCGCGTCCCAGGCGTGGGCGGCGGCGATCGCGCCCTTGATCATGGCGGCCTGGCACTTCCCCTCGTGGCCCAGGGCGCGTACCTCCTCGATGGTCATGCCGGCCGCGGCGGCGACGTCTTCCGGCGCGATTTCCGCGCCGCCCAGGGTGCGCCGCACGCTGGGATCGAGATGCACCACGCGCACGCCGGCCGCTTCCAGCGCGGCCCGGGTGAAGCGCGCCTCCTCCTCCTTGGTATCCTGGGTAATGACAAGCAGCACGCTGGGCGCTGTGGCGCCTTGGCTCTGGGTCATGGTCGGTTCTCTCCCTCGGCCCCGATGTTGCGCCAATGGATTTGACTTTGCCACCGGCTGCGCCATTCTTCCGTTTCACAAGATGAAACCATAACGAGCCGCAGCGGCGGCCGGGGGACAGGATGCAGGATCGGAAGGTGAAGACCGTCCGCGCGTTGGAGCGTGGCCTGGATGTCTTGCTGCAGGTACAGGCGCGCCGCGCAGCCAGCCTGCACGAAATGCACGTGGCGCTGGGCCTGCCCAAGGCGACATTGCTGCGCATGCTGCAGACATTGGGGCAGAAAGGCCTGATCTGGCAGCGGCTTGCCGACGGCGCCTATCTCCCCCACGTCGATGCCCGGGCGCGGTCCCAGGCCTTGACGCTGGAGCATGTGGCAGAGGTAGCCTCGCCCTGGCTCAAGGCGCTGTCGACACGCGTCTCATGGCCATCGGTGCTCGCCATGCCGCGCCTTGATCACATGGAGATCGTGGAAACCAACAGCCCGCTGTTCCGACTCGATTCGGCCACGCTCGGCCCGGTTGGCGTCAAGCTTTCCTACATCCACACCGCCACCGGGCGGGCCTATCTCGCCGCCTGCCGCGAGGAAGAGCGCGAGGCGATCATCACGCGCCTGCGCCCGCGCAACCCGCAGGAGGGGAGCGAGGCCGATCTGCGCGCGATCCTCGCCGAAACCCGGGTGCGTGGCTATGCCGCGCGCGAACCGCTGCACCCATGGCCGGATCGTTCGAAGCAACTGGTGCTGCGCGACGGGCGCCGATCGATGGCCGTGCCGATCCTGCTGGATGGCGCACCGGTTGCCTCGATCAACATCACCTGGCCGGCCAAGCGCGGCACCGATGATGCGGTCATGCTGCGCCATCTCGGCGCGCTCAAGCACACGGCACGCGAAATCGCCATGGCGATCGAGCGCGCGGCTTTGGCGGCCGAAGGGCGGGCACCAAGCGGCGCGATCATGGCCCAGTTTGCCGCCGCCACCGCGAATGGCGTTTCACCTGGTGAAAATAGTTAGTGTAACTGATTAAATTGCCCGCCGCCTGTGCCATGATCGGCAACAAGGCGTAAGAAGCAGACCATATGCCATGGGGGAGATGGACGGCTGTATGCGGCAATGGCTTATCCGCAAGGGCGCGCAATCGCTTGACGACATGGCGCTGGTCAACGTGCCGGAGCCGCATCCCGGCCCGGGAGAAGTGGCGGTGCGCGTGCGGGCCTGCTCGCTCAATT
>CAYXUN010000096.1:0-12178 GCA_964468165.1 uncultured Novosphingobium sp.
TTACGCCACTCCCGCCAACCCTCTCACCCGCCGCGGTGAATAAGACAGGTTAGATATCTACGCCAATCCCACTGCGGCATATTATTCGCCGCTCGGGCGTTCCTGGGAATTGATGGCTGGGTCACTCCTGGCCTATCTGCAGGTGCGCTATCCGCACAGCCCGGTGCGCCATGCGAGCATGCAATCGTTCATCGGCATCGGGATGATCGCCGCGGGCTTGGCGCTGGTTCGTCCGGAATCCGCTTTCCCTGGGTTTTGGGCGTTTCTTCCGGTTGGCGGCGCGGTCCTGCTCATCGCCAGTGGTGCGCAAGGATGGATCAACAGGTATGTCCTCGCTACCCGGCCGATGGTGTGGTGCGGGCTCATCAGCTATCCGCTCTATCTTTGGCATTGGGTAGCCATCGGATATTCCAACATTTTGTTCGTCGGAAAGTCGCCCGTTAGAGCGGCGTGCTGCGTGCTGGTTTCGGTTGTCCTTGCCGCGCTCACTTACCTGCTCATTGAGCGGCCGTTGCGGAACAACAGACTGGGAAAAGCTTACCCATTCGTGTTGCTAGCTTGCATGATCGGCGTGCTGGCTATTGCACTTGCAGCGATGACACAGGTGCTCCGACCGCGCCTGCGGCATTTCGACGTGCCCGAGCAGAACGAATGGACGTTCCTCCAGAGCATAAATGGAAATGTCGGTGCAAACGTGGAGGCTGTCTATTCGCTGGGTGGCAAGCGCGCCACCAGCGTGCTTTTCATCGGCGATTCGCATATCGCGCAATACGCTGTCCGCCTTAATCGCTTGCTTGTGGCCGATCCGGCGCGCCCGGATGCGACGCTGGCGATTGGTGGTGGCTGCATTCCGCTGATAGACGTGAAGACCGATGATCCGATGCGGAAGGGATGTTGGCCGCTTCGTGACCAGGCCTATCGCATGGCCGGCGAGCAGCGGTTTCAGCGCGTCGTCATCGGCGGCGCCTGGAACAAATATATGCTGACCGACGGCTATTATTTCGATGACGGCCACGGGCGTTTGCCTCTGAACTCTGCGCAAGGACGCAAGGCAGCGCTGCGCGAGATGGCCCAGCAGGTCGAGGCATGGCAGCGGGCGGGCAAGGAGGTTGTCTTTATTCTCGATAACCCGGTTTCGACCTTGCTGTCGTCTACCGGCTGGCGCACCCGCTTCAGCCTTTCACAAGATCATTTTCCCGCAAACAGCGTGATCCAGGTCCCGGCAGAGCAGGTTTCGCTGCGTGCTGATCTGATGGCGTGGGCCCTGGGCGAGAAAATGACGGTTGTGGACCCGTTCTCTGCGGTCTGCGCGGGCACCTCGTGCAGGATGACGTCGGAAAGCGGCAAGCCCATTTTCAAGGATAGCAGTCATTTCAATCCGGAATGGTCGATCGATCATGCAACCTTTATCGACGTAACCGTGAGCCCGACTAGCCACGGAAAATCTCGGTAACATCATCTTGCTTTGCTGAAAAGCGAGCGGGGGGGGGGGGGGGGGGCCCCCCCCCCCCGGCCCCCCCCCCCGGCGCGGGGGGGCGGGCGGCGGCGTGCCTCAAGCACGCCGCCGCTGGTCACGCATCGCAGGGAGGGTAGCGAGCCGATGTTTTGCCGGCCACATATGTCGCCAGCGGCGCAGACTGTGGCCCGTTGCGGGCCACGGTCTGCGCCTATCGCCGATCAGGCAGCGGGGCGCACGATGATGGCCTGGCCTTCGGGATCGAACGCCAGCGCGTCGATACCCGGCGCCGACGCGCAATCGCCGGGGCGCAGTACCTCATCGCCCAGTCGCACTTCGCCCGCGCGCGGGATTACCAGCAGCGGCCCGGCGTAATCGGCGCGCAGGGCTGCGTCGGGCACGCCTTGGAGCCTGTGTGCCGTGAAATAGGCACCGCTCGCCAATTCCACCGTGCCGGTATCGGGAATGTGCTTGTGCAGCTTGGGATCGAGTGGTTCGCCACGTGACACCGCGATCCCGGCATCAAGATGCAATTCGCGCGGGCGGCCGTAATCATAGAGGCGATAGGTAATGTCGCTGTTCTGCTGGATCTCGATCACGCTGACGCCGGCGCCAATCGCATGCACGGTGTTGGCCGGGATATAGAAGAAGTCGCCCGGCTTGACCGGATGCCACACGAGCATGTCTTCAATGCTGCCATCGAGCGCCGCGGCACGCATGGCGTCGTGATCGACATGGCTCTTGAAGCCCACACCCAGCGTGGCGCCAGGTTCGGCATCAATCACCAGCCAGCACTCTTCCTTGCCCCGGTCCTTTTCGCCGGCAGCCGCTGCTTGCGCATCGCTCGGGTGGACCTGGACCGAAAGCTTTTCGCTCGTGAAGATGTACTTCACCAAGAGGCTCGGAACATCGGCCGGCGGTTCGAACCAGACCTCGCCGATGCGCTTGCCTTCGGGCGCGGTGAACGGGGCGGGAAGAACATCCTTGCCCCAGGGCTTTTCAACTTCGCGGATCGGCAGCTTGCTCATTGGTTCGCTGCTCCCTCCAGCTTGCCGACCAGTTGCGCACCTTCCGGCGTGCACACGAGGATTTCATCGCCATCGACGACCACAATGAGATTGCTGGCGCCGATTACCGACACACGCGGGCCGTCGGTGTGAACCAGCACATTGCTGCAGTTCTTCAGTTCGGCGCGGCCCTTGATGGCATTGCCCGCATCGTCCTTGTCGAGCGCCTCGTGCAGCGCTTGCCAGTTGCCGATATCGGACCAGGCCATCGTGGCCGGCACCATGGCGGCGCGGTCGGTCTTTTCCATCACGGCATAGTCCACCGATTCGCCCGCGATCTTGGCAAACTCGGCAGGATCGGGATGGAATGCGTTGCCATCGGCATGGCCCTTGTCCACCGCCGCACGCACTGCGCCGGCGATATCGGGGCGGTGCTTGTCGAGTTCGTCAAGGAAATGCCCGGCGCGGAACGCAAAGATGCCGCCGTTCCAGGCATAGCCGCCATCAGCGAGGAAGGCCTTGGCGCGCTCGAGATCGGGCTTTTCGACAAAGCGTTCCACCTTGCGGCCGCCACTGCCCTCGATCGGATCGCCCTGCTTGAGATAGCCAAAACCGGTTTCCGGGGTAGTGACGGCAATGCCGAAGGACACCAGCCAGTCGTCGGCGGCCAGCTTGGCGGCAGCCTTGGCTGAAGCCTGAAAGGCATCGCAATCGCCAATATGGTGATCGCTCGGGCAGACGAGCATGATGGCATCGGCTGGCAGACGCAGCGCGGCGAGCGCGATCGCTGCTGCGGTGTTCTTGCCTTCGGGCTCCACGATGATCTGGCTGGCGGCCGGATCAGGCAACTGCTCGACCACATGATCGAGATGTTGCGCGCCAGTCACCACGATCGGAGGCGAAAAGCCAGCTTCCATGCTGCAGCGCAGCACTGAAGCTTCGAAAAGGGTCGTGTCGCCGACCAGCGGCAGGAACGGCTTGGGCTTTGCCTTGCGCGAGCGCGGCCACAGGCGGGTGCCGCTGCCGCCGCACAGGATAACCGGTGTGATCATGGTCGTTGACGTTCCTGATTGCATGTTACCGGATGCCGAAATGGCGGGTTGGCAGCAACTTGCGTGCGCGGCGACGGCTGCCGCGGATCGGCACGCATCGCGTCTGGCAAGGGTTTGCTGGTCACCTTTCCCCATCCCTAATGCACCGATAAACGAGCGGCAACCGGCAAATCGCTGCACCACGGCATAGGAAAACCGTAAGCCGCCAAACGGCTTTGTCGACAAATCGTTCCGTTACAATGCTGTTATCCGGCCGTTGCGACGATCTTGCGGGGCGATTTTTCGCGTTGGCCAGGCTGCATCGAAGCTGGTTTTGTTTGCGGTGCAGCATTTGGCGTGTTGTGCCTCTGTCCCACCAGCGCTATGGATTGGAACGGTGTAGGTGACGGGCAATGTGCCGCGGTGCGATGCCGGCTTTCGCGCCATGGACCGTGCGAGGCGCGTTTTGCATTAAACTTCGTTCACGTGCGGGCCGGTGCTGGCCCGGTTCATCAAGGGGTTTGGTCGATGCAGTACGGTTCGTTGCGTGGTCCTGGATACGCCATGGCCGACGACACTGCCCGATGCTCGATGATCCCATCGCTGGGGGCAGGCCGTTTGTTGTTCCGATCTTCCGAAAGTTTCAAGCCATGAACCCATCGAAAACGGCGCCATCCAACTTGGCCCTGGCCGATACTGCACCGTCCTGCGAAGGCCTCTCGCGGCGAACGCTCCTCCATTCGCTGGCCGGCATGGGGGCCGGCGCGCTGCTGATGCCCGGGGGCAGCGCCTTGGCGGCAAGCCGCAGCAGGCCGAGGCTTGGCGTCAACCTCGCCGGCGCCGAATTCGATGCGATCGGCGGCAACTGGCATTGGCCCAATGCAGATAACATGCGCTATTATCTGCAAAAGGGCTTCAACATCTTCCGCATCCCGTTCCTCTGGCAGCGGTTGCAACCCCAACCCGGCGGGCCACTGCTCGAATCGGCGTTGACCGGGCTTGATGCGATGGTGGCCGCGATCAATGCAGCCGGGGCAGTCGCTGTGCTCGACTCCCATGACTATGGCCATGTCAACAAAGCCATCATCGGCACCCCCGGTTCGGGCGTGACGATTGACGACTTTGCCGATTTCTGGGGGCGGATGGGTGCACGGTACCGGCAGCGCTCGCTGGTGTGGTACAACCTGATGAACGAACCGCATGATATGCCGCCGCAACTCAACCTGGATATGCAGAACGCCGCGGTAAGCGCCATCCGTGATGCCGGCGCGCGGTCGAAGGTGTTGTTTTCCGGCATTGCCTGGACCGGCGGCCATTCCTGGCTGTCCAGTGGCAATGGCCAGGTCATGCTGGGCGTCAACGATCCGATTGGCAACTTCGGCTTCGATATTCACCAATATCTCAATCGCGGCTATGGCGGCGGCGCAGGGCCGGTGATGCCAGGATCGGGATCGCAAAGCCTGATCGGCGTGACCCAGTGGGCCAGGCAGAACGGCATGAAGCTGTTCGTCGGCGAATTCGGCTGCGATCCGCTACCGGAATTCATGAAGGAATTGACCGACCTGCTGAACTTCATCACCGCAAACCCGGACGTTTTCATTGGCGCCACCTATTTTGCCGGCGGCGGGACGTGGGGGCGCAACCGGGCATCGGCAGATCCGGTCGATGGGGTGGAAAAGCCGCAGCTCAGTCTGATGGAGCATTATCTTTGACGAAACGCGGATGGCTGGCCCGAATGGGCTGGCCATCCCCAGGCGGCCGGAACACGTGCGCGGGCAAGCGCCGCGCTGGGCCCCTGCAACAGCAAAGGCGTTGATACAACGCTGTGGTACAAGGGGGCTGGCGCATGGCGGATTTGTTGGGAAAATTGAAGGCAAAAGGGCTAGTCGCCCGCAATCTGGCGGCAGCCTATTGGCAGGTGCTCAACTTCCCCACCGTCAAGAACCCGCGCCGGCATGGCCTGCCGGGCAAACTGGTCATCTCGCTCACGTCCTATCCCCTGCGCTTTGGCACATTGCCGCTGACGCTGCGCAGCATCCTCGACCAGGAGGTGCGTCCGGACGAGGTGCAGCTGTGGATATCGTGGGAAGACAAGGACGCCATCACCGATCGCATCCGCGCGCTCGAAGCGCATGGCCTGAGCATTCACTTTTGTGAAAATGCCAAGTCCTACAACAAGATCATTCCCTCGCTGGCGCAGGATGGATCGAACTACATCATCACCGTGGATGATGACTGCTATTATCCCCGCGATCTGGTCAAGGTGCTGACCGAGGAATTCGATCCGAACGCGCCGGCGATCATTTGCCGCCGTGCGCATGCGATCACGCGCACGGCCGATGGCGCCATCCGGCCCTATCTGCAATGGCAGGGCAACATTGATGAAAATACGCCCGCCTCGGCGCCACGCGGCGATCTGCTGGGCACCGGCCACGGCGGCGTGCTCTATTTCCCCGGCTGCTTCGATCCCGAGGTGCTGGATGCCGCTACCTTCAAGGCGATCTGCCCCAATGCCGACGATGTCTGGCTCTATTGGATGGCGCGCCGGGCGGGTACGCGATACCGCAAGGTGGGCGGCAAGTTCGTGTCGACCAATTGGCGCGGGACGCAGGAAGAATCGCTGATGGCCACCAATGTCTCGCAATCGGGCAACGATGTGCAGATCCAGCGCATGATCGAACGTTTCGGCATGGTCGATCTGGACTGAGCGCACGTCGGCATTGTTGCGCCGGGCCGATGCTTGGTTGCGAGAATTGCTGCAGGTGCGAAATGATCAATTGTTTCGCGTTTTCGGATTTGCTAGGCACTTTTGCGCGGGCAGTGCGCGCGCGCGGCATGGCAAGCACCAGGCCGCAGCGCGCGATCTGCGCATAGTCAGGGACCGGACCAATGTCTTTTTCAGCTGTCATCCCCACCAGTGCCAGCCGCGGCCGGCGTGCTCGTCTGCTGGAAATCATCCAGGCGATCTGTCAGTTCGAGCTGCTCGATGAAGTGATCGTGGTGTGGCAGTCTTTCGAAGAACCTGGCCCGGAATTCATTCATCCCAAGGTGCGCATCTTCCTGTGCAAGGTCCGCGCGCTGTCTCTGGCGCGCAATCTCGGTGCCAGCCAGGCCAAGGGCGACTGGATCTGGTTCCTCGATGACGACACGATGCCGGCCGCGCCCGACTATCTCGCCCGCGCGCAGCGGGTGCTGACCGACAACAATCTCGATTTCGTCAATTCCAACGTCTGCGGCGAAGGCGCCAACCAGGTGTCGCGCCGCATCGAAGCCGATGTCGTGTTCGACGAGCGGACCATTTCGGGCAATTTCTGGGAACCGGGCCTGATCCTGCGGCGCACGGTATTCCTCGAGAACAAGTTCGACATTCATCTCGGCGTGGGGTGCCTGCACGGCGCGAGCGAGGGCGCAGATCTTGGTCTGCGCCTGCTGCGGTCGGGGCGCAAGGGCATGCGCCTGCGTGATCTCGAACTCGATCATCCCGCGATCGAAAAGCCCGCTGACCACCGCAACAAGATGTTCTCCTACGCCTTGGGCAACGGCGCCGTTTCGATCCGCCATCGTGGTTGGACCGGCTATGCCCGCACCGCAGGGCGGTCTGCGGCCAAGATGGTGCTGCTTGCGGCGCAGTTGCGCTTTTCCGAGGCAACCGACTATTTCGTGCGCACGTGCGGGCTGCTGGTTGGCCCGCTCCTGCGCCCGGCCCTGCCGGTCAACATGGAGGCGCAACTGCTCGATAGCCCGGTGCTGCTGCAGGAGTATCACCCGGTGGCGGCCTGATGGCATCACGGGGCAGGTGCGGGGGCTCCGGCCAGAGGGCCTTGGGGTTGCCGCATCGGCCGAACCGGCCTAAGCACGCCGGCATGGCCGTTTACCTGCATGAAGAAGACTTGCCTTCCGCCGATCTGCTGGCGCCGGGCATTATCGCCGTCGATACCGAAACGATGGGACTGATCACCACGCGCGACCGGTTGTGCGTGGTGCAGATTTCCGACGGGCAGGGGGACGAGCACCTTGTGCGGTTCAAGGTGGGCAGCGATTATGCCGCGCCGAACCTGCGCGCCGTCCTGGCCGATCCTGCCCGGCTCAAGCTGTTCCATTTCGCCCGGTTCGACCTGGCAGCGATCCATCACTACCTCGGCGTGATGGCAACGCCGGTGTTCTGCACCAAGATCGCCTCCAAGCTGGTGCGCACTTATACCGATCGCCACGGCCTCAAGGACCTGGTGCGCGAATTGCTGGGCAAGGAGATTTCCAAGCAGCAGCAATCGAGCGATTGGGGCGGCAGCGTGCTGAGCGATCCGCAGTTGGAATACGCCGCGTCCGATGTGCGCTATCTCCACGGTGCCCACGCCATCCTGGTGGAACGCCTCGCCCGGGAAAAGCGTTCGGAAATCGCCCAGGCCTGCTTCGACTTTCTGCCGACGCGCGCATTGCTCGACGTTGCCGGCTGGGCCGACCGCGATATCTTCAGCCACGAGTAAGCCTGCACCTGCCATGATCCTCACGCCATGACCATCCAGGCAGAACAGATGCGCAGCCGCCGTCGGCACAAGGCGGCGCCGGGCGGGCGGCATGATCGCACCGTGCGACTGCTGGCCGTGGTGCTGCCGGGCCTGATTGGGGCGCTGCTGGCGGTGATGGTGTTGAGCCCGCTGGCCCCGCGCGGCGAGATCAGCTTCCTGCTCGATCGCACCAAGGTCGCCGTCGTGCAGGATCGCCTCAAGGTCGTCAGCGCGATGTACCGCGGGGCAGACGACAAGGGACGGACCTTTTCGGTTACGGCCGGCAACGCCGTACAGCATTCCGCCGCGCAGGATGTGGTCCAGCTCAAGGACGTGACCGCCCGGGTCATGCTGAAGAATGGCCCGGCGATCCTGACGACACAGCAAGGCGCCTATGATTTTGGGCGGCAGTTCATCAAGGTGCCGGGCGTGGTCAATTTCGAAAGCTCGGATGGCTATCGCATGATCACCGATGGCGCCTCGATCGATCTGACGAAGCGCCAGCTGGTCAGCGATGGCCACGTCGATGGCCGCCTGCCCACCGGCACTTTTTCGGCAGACCGCATCGTTGCCAATCTTGACGATCGGGTTGTGACACTGGAAGGGCATGCCCACATGCGGATGGACCAGGGCAAGCTGCCGCTACCGGCCAAACCCTGAGCCCAGCCACGCCGTACCGCGCGACTCGATGAGGACCACGCTGAAGATGATCGACCCGCTTCCTTCCTCGCCGCGCACCGCTGACCGCGTGTCCACGCGTGTTTTGGCACTGCGTTCGCTGGTCTGCGGCTTTGCCCTGTCGGCTGCGGTGGTGGCCGGGGCTTCGCATCTCGATGCCCAGACCTTTGGCAAGCACAACTCGAACGCGCCGGTCAATTTCGGGGCAGACCGCATGGAGTTGCAGGACAAGCAGAAGCGCGTTGTGCTGACCGGCAATGTCGATATCACCCAGGATGATCTGCGGCTCCAGGCCGCGCGCACCACGCTCGCCTATACCGACGCGCAGGCGGTGCAGGTCCAGCGCATCGATGCGGCCGGCGGCGTGGTGGTGACGCGTGGCGACCAGCGCGCCAGCGGCAACACGGCCGTTTATGACATTCCGCGCAAGATCATCACTATGGTGGGCAATGTCGCGCTCCGCCGAGGCAAGGATACGCTCAACGGTGGCCGGCTGGTGATCGACCTCAACACCGGGCTGTCCAGCGTGGATGGACGGAGTGGCGGCGCGCCCAGCGGTACGGGTGGCGCCACCACCACATCGAGCGGCCGCGTTACCGGCACGTTCAACGTCGCCAAGAAGGCCAGCTGATCGCTTTCCCACACTCGCGCGTGCGTTACACTTTGTTCGCTTCTGCCGGCTATGGCGGTGGCAAGCGCGCGGCGTTGTTGCCCGAACATGGAGATGCGGCTTGGCTACCCTGGTTACCGGCAATGCCGGCTTCATCGGCTTTCACACCGCCAAGACCTTGCTCCAACGCGGCGATGCCGTCGTCGGCCTGGACGTGGTCAACGATTATTATGATCCTGCGATCAAGGAAGCCCGGCTCAAGATCCTCGAGGAAACCGCCGCGCGCACCGGGGCGCCCTATCGCTTTTTCCGCGCCAACCTGGCGGATCGCGCTGCGGTAGAGGAAGCCTTTGCCCAAGGCGGGGTGCGCCGCGTGGTCAATCTCGCGGCACAGGCGGGCGTGCGCTATTCGATCGAAAATCCCCACGCCTATGTCGAAAGCAACATTGTGGGGTTCACCAACATCCTCGAGGCCTGCCGCCATGGCGGGATCGAGCATCTGGTCTATGCGTCGACCAGTTCGGTCTATGGCGCCAACAAGGCGATGCCGTTCAGCGAGCACGTCGGCGTCGACCATCCCCTGCAGTTCTACGCGGCCACCAAGAAGGCCAACGAGCTGATGGCGCACAGCTATAGCCATCTCTACCGGCTGCCGACCACCGGCCTGCGCTTCTTCACGGTCTATGGCCCGTGGGGGAGGCCAGACATGGCGCTGTTCCTGTTCGCCCGGGCCATTCTCGATGGTACGCCGATCAACGTGTTCAACCACGGCAACCACACCCGCGATTTCACCTATGTAGACGATATCGTTGCCGGCGTGATTCGCGCTCTCGATCGCCCGGCCCAGCCCGATCCCGCCTGGGACGCGATGAAGCCCGATCCGGCCACGTCAGACGCACCCTATCGCATCTACAACATCGGCAACAACGCCCCGGTGAAGTTGACCGCCTATATCGAGGCGCTGGAAAACGCGCTGGGGCGCAAGGCGCAGCGCAACCTGCTGCCGCTGCAGCCCGGTGACGTGCCCGATACCTATGCCGATGTTACGGATCTGGAACGCGATCTGGGCTACAAGCCGGCGACGAGCGTCGAGGCCGGCGTTGGCGCGTTCGTCGATTGGTTTCGCGAATACGTGGCGCCATCCCGCTGACATTCATCCGAAGCGGACGGGCGCCGTGCGCAGCGCGGGACGGGGTCTGTCGCATTTTGTGCGCAGCACGTTGGCGTTCGTAAGCGGCGGCCTGACGGATTAAGTTGCGCGCTGAAACGACACGCAAAAGCGACGAGTGGAGATTTGCCGGCAGCAAATCCGCGACAAGGTCGCTCGCCTGTGCAATGCCTCGCTGGCAAACTATGCCGCAAGGCATGGAGGAGAGGATTTGCCTGCCAATTGGGGTATTGTGCAAAGCAGCATAAGCTGGCATTCCGCAATAGATAGATCGAAAATGGGGCGTTCCGCGTGGCAGCCGGCGGTGCAGGGCCAAAGGCTACCCTTTCTGCAGGAGCAAGGAATAACGTGAGGTCCGATTCGAATATCGCGCTTGTCTTGGGCGCTGCCGCAGCGCTGGTTTGTTCCATCGCTTTTGGCGCAGCAGTCGCCGATGCAAGGCCTGTTCGAGGCAAGGAGGCCTATGAAGTGGCGCCTCCCCAGGCCGACACCAAGATGCCAGCGAGTGTGGCGATCGGGGTTGGCGACGAATTGACTCTCACGGTCCTGGGCGAGCCCGACCTGAGCGCGCCGCGCCTGGTCGTTGATGAAGCCGGCCGCATCCAGTTGCCACTGGCCGGATCGGTGCTGGTGGCGGGGCTCTCTCCGGCCGACGCGTCTCGCGCGATCGAGAAGGTGCTGGGCGAGAAATACCTGCGCAACCCGCAGGTGGCGATCAACGTGGCAACCCCTGCCCAGAAGCTGGTTTCGGTCGAAGGCCAGGTCAACCGCGCCGGTGCCTATCCGGTGCAGTCGAACACCACGCTGCTGGGCGCGATCTCGATGGCGTCGAGCCCGACGCGCATTGCCAAGCTGGATGAAACGATCCTGTTCCGGACGGTCAACGGCCAGCGCATGGCGGCACGCTTTGACATCGATCGTATCCGCAAGGGGCTGGACCCCGATCCGCAGATCATCGGCGGCGATGTGGTCGTGGTCGGCTTCTCGCAGACCAAGTCGGCCTATCGCGACCTGATTTCCATGGCTGGGCTCCTCAACGTTCTTCGGAACTTCTAAAATCGGCGGTAGTGTGAACAAAAATCTTTCCTACGCTGCGGCCGATCAATTCGTGCCCAGAGCCTTCATGGACCAGGCGGACGAAGCCAACGGGAACGGCGAAGGCGGTTCCTCGATCGATCTGCGCAAGCTGTTCATGGTGGTTCGCGCCAACCTGTGGATCATCTGCCTGATCGTGGGGGCGGCGCTTGCCCTTGCGCTGGTCATCACCATGCTGATGACGCCGCACTTCACCGCCACGGCCACGGTGCAGATCAACAACCAGTCTGCCCAGGTCCTGTCGGATGAACAGGATCCCTCGCAGTCGGAAGCCGCCTCGGCGCAGGATACCGATCGCTTCCTCAAGACGCAGATCGCCATTCTCAACAGCCGGGCGATTGCCGACCGCGTGGCCCAGCGCCTGCGCCTGGTCGACAACGCCAGCTTCTATGCCGGCATGGGCGTGCCCGCGCCCAAGCCGACCGCCACGGCGGCGCAGCGCCGCGCCTATACGCTGGCCCTGCTCAACAAGGCAGAACTGGCTGACATCACGCCGGCCTCGCGCCTGGCCACGATCAGCTTTACCAGCATCGATCCCAAGCTTTCGGCCAATATCGCCAATGCCTGGGCCGAGGCGATCTTATGCGCAGCTGCGCATAAGATCGCTTATCGCGAGGAAGCGATAATG
>CAYXUN010000097.1:0-1395 GCA_964468165.1 uncultured Novosphingobium sp.
CGCTTCAACTATACCGTGGGTGCGTTTGGCTTCTACCAGAAGATCCACACCACCGGCGTGCAGCAGCAGGGCCCGGCCGCGAGCAAGTTCCTGATCGCGCCCAGCAATGCGCTGTCCAACGATCCCAGCGTGCTCAACGGCCTGACGTCTGCCAACGATATCACGCTCAAGAACACCAGCGCGGCGATCTATGGCAAGTTTGGCTACAAGCTGACCGATACGCTGTCGGTCCAGCCTGGCGTGCGCCTCAACTATGACAAGAAGGACGGCATCTACAATTCCACCGTCACCGATGGAAATGGCGCGCTTGTCACCTTTGCGACCAACAACACCGCGCGGCAAAAGGCCCAGCTGGCCGTGCTCGCGCCGCAGTATTTCGTCGCCAATTTCAGCGACTGGAACCTGTCAGGCGACGTGACGCTGGCCTGGGACCCGACCAGCGACGTGCACGTCTATGGCACTTATGCGCGCAGCTTCAAATCGGGCGGCATCAACCTCAACGGCGTGCCGGCCAACACTGATGGCACCCCGCTGCTGCAGTTCGCCACGATCAAGCCGGAACGCGTCAACCACTTTGAACTGGGCATCAAGACGCAGTTCTGGAACCGCAAGGGCACTTTCAACGTCGCCGCGTTCCGCACCGATATCAACGACTATCAGGCGCAGGTGACGAACTACACCGTGGGCGCGCTGCGCGGCTATCTCGCCAACGCCGAAAAGGTGCGCACCCAAGGTGTCGAAGTCGATTTCGCGCTGCGGCCGAGCGAGCGGATCAGCCTCTATTCCAACGCCGCCTATACCGATGCCAAGTATGTGCGCTTCAAGAACGCGCCGTGCGCGCCCGAACTGTCGGGCGGCACCCAGACCGTGGACGCCAACGGCAACCTGATCGGCACGCCGGCCGCGCCCGGCACGCCTGGCATCAGCCCGCTGTCGTGCGACATTTCCGGCCAGGTGCTGCCCGGCGTGTCGAAGTGGTCGTTCTCTTATGGCGGCGAAGTCAACCTGCCGGTCCAGGCGTTCGGCGGGGAAGGGCAGGTCTACCTCGGCGTCGATGGCAACTATCGTTCGCGCTTTTCGTCCAACCCCACCCCTTCGGCCTATACCTGGATCGAAGGCTATGCGCTCACCAACTTCCGCCTGGGCGTGCGCCGCGAGGGCCGCTTCGATATCTATGGCTGGCTGCGCAACGCCTTTGACACGCACTATTTCGAACAACTCGCGGTCGGTTCGGGCAATACCGGCCTGATCGTGGGCCAGGTGGGCGATCCGCGCACCTATGGCCTGACCGTGCGCACGCAGTTCTAAGCCGCGCGCGGGGAAGGGGGCTTCGCCCCCCCCACCCCCCACCCACCCGACGGGATGTGGGGGGGGTGGCCCCCCCCCGGCCCCCCC
>CAYXUN010000097.1:1405-12174 GCA_964468165.1 uncultured Novosphingobium sp.
CCCGGGCGGGGGGACGGGGGCGGCGACCGGCGCCCCCCCAACGTACGTGAGTAAGGCGGGGCCGTGCGCCCTGCGCCTGGCGAAGGGCCTGGCATCAGCCAGGCCCCGCAGCCCTCAACGGTTGCCGTCGATGAAATCGCCCAGCGGGCCCAGCACCGAGCCTTCGCCACGGTTGCTGCCCCCGCCGGGTATGGCCGCAGCCACAACCCGTCCGGCCAGGCGGGCAAAAGGCAGGGACTGAATCCACACTTTTCCCGGCCCGGTCAGCCGGGCAAAGAACAGCCCTTCGCCGCCGAACAGCACGCTGCGCACACCACCTGCGCGCACCAGGTCGAAATCGATCGAAGGTGTATAGGCAGCCAGGCAACCGGTATCGACATGGAGTTGTTCGCCCGGGCCAAGCTCGCGTTCCACCAGCGTGCCGCCCATCTGGACAAACACCCAGCCATCGCCATCCAGCCGCTGCATGACAAAGCCTTCGCCGCCAAACAGGCCGGTCATGATCCGGCGCTGGAACGCGATGCCGATCGATACGCCGCGCGCCGCCGCCAGAAAGCTGTCCTTCTGGCAGATCAGCGTACCGCCCAGGTCAGACAGCTTGAGCGGCAGGATGGTGCCCGGCACAGGGGCGGCAAACGCAACCCGCGCCTTGCCTTGGCCATGGTGGGTAAAGACCGTCGTGAACAGGCTCGCCCCGGTGACCAGGCGCTTGCCCGCGCCCAGCAGCTTGCCCATGAAGCCGCCGCCATCGCCATCGCTGCCATCGCCAAACACCGTGGTCATCTCGATCGCGGCATCCTTCCAGACAAATGCGCCGGCCTCGGCCACGGCGCTCTCGCCAGGATCGAGTTCGATCTCGACGAACTGCAGGTCGTTGCCGCGTATGGCAAAGTCCACGTCGTCGGCAATGCCGGCGCGGCGGCTGTGGCTCCAGGGGCTGCTGCTCATGGGAAATGCGGTCTCCTGATGGCGCGGGGCAGGGCGCCCACGTGCGGTGACGCAGCGAACCATGGCATGGCTGCCACGCCCGCTCCAGCGCGGTTCGGCATGATGACGATGGCGGTCGATCGGTGACATGAAGCGGTGAACTAGCGGCTGATTCCGCGGCGCTGCGCAGGGCATATCAAAAGCCACAATCGCCTGTTATAGACAGCGTGGGTGGCCAAGAGGATGAGGAGAATTTCGCGGCATGAGTGACACGTTTTCGCGGGGCCTGTCGCCAAAGCGCTATGCCCTGAGTGCGATCATCCTCCACTGGGCGATTGCCGCGTTGCTGCTGTTCCAGGTGTCGCTCGGCTGGCGGCTGGAAGACCTGCCCAAGGGCACGGCGGCCTTTGCCGGCTATCAGTTCCACAAATCCGTCGGCTTCCTGATCCTGGCGCTCAGCCTGGCGCGCCTGGGCGTGCGGCTGGTCGCGCGGCGCCCGGCACCGGCCGAAGGCGCGCCGGCAGTCAAGCTGCTGGTCAAGGTCGTGCATGTGTTGCTCTATGCCGTGATGATCGTGGGCCCGCTGTCGGGCTGGATCATGGTCTCCACCTCCAAGATCCGCATGCAGACCATGGTGTTCGGCAAGCTGCCGATGCCCAATCTGCCGGTGGGCCATGCCTGGCACGAACCGGCCGAAACCATCCACGGCGCGCTGGGCCTGGTCACGCTGTCGCTGGTCGTGCTGCATGTCGCTGGTGCGCTGCGCCATCACTTCATGGGCGATGACCTGCTGGGGCGGATGATCCCGGCCAACACCCGCCGTGGGCTGACCATCGGCGTGATCGTTGCGCTGATCGCATCGGCCGGTGCCATGGCGCTGGCCAAGGTCTGGCCGTTCGGTGGGCCGGCGGCGGCGCCGGTTGCGGCGGCCTCGGCCGATCCCGATGGCGATGAGTCAGAAGCAGCCACCGATATGGCCAGCGATGCCGCGGTTCAGGCGCCGGCCAGCGCGGCAGCCCCTGTGGCGGATGCATCTGCCGGTACGGCGACCGACACCAAGGCAGTCGCCTGGCAACTTGCGCCCGGTGGCAAGCTTGGCTTCCACGCTACCTATTCGGGTGACGCGATCAACGGCAGCTTTGGCCGCTGGGACGCCAAGATCATGTTCTCGCCCGATGATCTGGCCCATTCCACGCTGCGCGCCACGATCGATCTGGCCTCGGTCGGCACCGGCGACGCGCAGCGCGATGACATGCTCAAGGGTGACAACTTTTTCCGCGCCGCCGCGCATCCCCAGGCGATCTATACCGCGTCGCGGTTCCGCGCGCAGTCGCCCGGGCACTATGTCGCCGAAGGCACGCTGTCGCTGGCTGGCAAGATCCGCCCGGTGCCGCTGGCCTTCGTGCTGACGATCGATGGCGATCGGGCCACCGCGCATGGCACCGCCACGCTGTCGCGCACGGCGTTTGGCGTGGGCACCGGGGAATGGGGTGGCACCGATACGCTGCTTGATGGCGTGACGGTCGATTTCGCGCTCAAGGCCAAGCGCCAGTCGTGATCCGCTTTCCCGCCCCGCCTGGCCGATGCCGGGCGGAGGCGGGATGGGATCGATCAGCGCGGCGCGCCCGGTGATCCCTGTTGGCGCACCCCGGCGAAGAAGAAGCTGACATAGCGATCGGCCCAGCGCATGTGCTGCGCGCGGTCCTGGCCCACTTCCGAACTGGCCATCTTGTAGTGGCCCAGAATGCCTTCCAGCCAAAAGCGTGCGGCGTTTTCGCAATCGTCGATCACGATTTCGCCGCGCTGCTGCGCCGTTTCGAACAGGCTTTTGATCTTGTTGACTGCGCTATGGTACACCATCGCGCGATAACCGCCCTGTGGGCTGCCGGCCTCGGTATCGAGCCAGTCGATCAGCCGCTCCATCAGATTGCCATCGGGCGAGCGGAGCAGTTCCAGCGTTTCCACCGCGCGCATGCGAAAGGTGTCGGCCAGCGACGTGTGGCTTTCCAGTGCCGCGATCGCATCGCGACGCTTGCCCATGGCGTGGTGCACCAGCGCTTCAAGCAGTTCGCGCTTTCCGGCAAAACGCGAGTAGATCGTCGCCTTGCCGATATGGGCATGGCGCGCCACGCGATCAAACGTGAAAGTATCCAGCCCGCTGTCGAGCAAGACTTCCCAGCTGGCGTCGAGAATCTTGCCGTACAGCTGTTCGGCCTCTGCCACCGAGGGGCGCCCCCGCCGCGGCGCGGCGGGCGATGCCATGCCGTCGGTGGCTGGCGCGTCAGTGGCGGGCGGTTGATCCGGGCTGGAATGCGGCGGCAGGCTCATCGGCTGCACTCCCGCTGCCCGTGGCCGTCGCCGCATCGATCTGCGCGATGAAGGTGTACGACGCCGAAAATTCCGCCACCGTTCCTGGCAAGGCCGATGCGCTGTCGCGTGCGGCGATCTGTCCCGGCCGCTTCACGCATTCGCGATGGGCGGGGCAGGACATCTCCAGCCCTTCCTGATAGGCCAGCCATACGCGGCGGCCGAGATCCGAAAACCAATCCATCCTTCCCAACCCTCTGTCCGAGTGGTTCACGCCTTTGCGGCGTCTTGTGAAGGAAAATTGACACAGATTCGGGCGTTCGCAAAGCGCTATAAACGGAACGGATCTGGCTCATTTCAGCGGTCCTGGGCCGGTGATTGCCACCCCAGGCCAAGCGCCTTTTCCACCGCGATGAAATCGGTGGTCAGCTCTGCTGCTGCCGCCGCGGTGGCTTGGGCTGCCTGCACCTGCTGGCGCTGCGCGCTCAAGGCATCGCTGCGCGCCAGGGTGCCGGCATCGGCCCGCTGTTGCTGCAGGGCTTGCGCCCGCGCGGCCTGGGCCTGGGTATCGAGCGCCTTGCCATAGACCTGGCGCTGGCTGCCAAAGCGGGTGAGGGAGCTTTCGGCATCCTGCAGCGCGGTCAGCACCGTGTTGCGGTAATTGGCTTCCTGCTCGGCATAGGCCTGGCGCTTGCTGGCGACCTGCGCCTTGTTGCGCCCGCCGTCGAACAGGCTCCAGCGGATCTGCGGCAGGGCCAGGCCGATGATCTTCGATGGATCGACCACATCGCCGATGTTCATGCCGCCCAGGCCCAGCAGGCCCATGAAGCTGATCTTGGGCAGGCCAGCCGCGATCTGTGCGCCGATGTCGGCATTGGCGGCGGCCAGCTGGCGTTCGGCCATGCGGATATCGGGGCGGTTGCGCAGCAGGCTGGCGGGATCGCCCACGGCTACGCTGGCCGGCGGCAGTGGCAGCGGCGCCGGCGTAGTCAGCGTGGCATCGAGCGCGCCCGGTTCCTGCCCGGTCAGCACGGCCAGCTGGTCGATCAGCACGGTAATATCGGCCCGCGTCTTGGCGCGGTCACCCTCGGTCTGCGAAGCCTGACCGCGGGCTTGGGCCAGCGGCTGTTCGGGCGCGGTGCCGCCTTGCAGCCGTTGCTGCGCCAGGTTGACCAGCTGCGCATCGATCGCCGCCTGCTGGTCAAGCAAGGCCAGCACCGCCTGCTTGGCACGCAGCGAGACATAGGCGCGGGCGATTTCGGCCGAGAGCGTCACACGGGCGTCGTCCGCACCGGCCTCGGCCGCTTCGGCACGGGCGCCGGCCGCGGTGATCTTGCTGCGGGTGCCGCCGAACAGGTCCAGTTCCCAGCTCGAGTCAAAGCCCACGTTGTAGATCGTGGTGTCGGTGCGGCCGGTATCCTTTCCGCCCAGGATGTTGGACGGGACATTGATATAGGGCACCGCGCCCGACACGTTGAGCGTGGGGATCAGCGCGGTCTTGTTGGCGGCAAGGCCGGCACGCGCCTGGGCGATGCGGGCATTGGCCGCCGCGATGTTGGGCGAATTGGCCAGCCCCTTGTCGATCAGGCTGCCCAGCACCGGGTCATTGAGCGCATCCCACCAGCGCGCGGCGGGCGCGGTGGCAGTGGTGGTGGCAGCGTCGCCACGCAGGAACGCGTTGCGGGCGGCGGCGCCCGGCGCGGCATCGGGCGCGCCGGCATACTTGGGGCCAACCGTGGTGCACCCGGCAAGGGCAGCGGACGCGAGCAGGGCGATGGCCAGGGGGCGGAAAGCCATGGGGCGTGAAGAATGTTGCATCAGTGCATCGCCATGTTGTGGTGGCCCTTGGGCAGGGGCCTGAGAAGGAAAACGAGCGGAAGGACGACGGCAATGCCGACCATCAGCGCGATGAATTCATCGGTATAGGCCATGACCAGTGCCTGCTTGAGCACCATGCCATCGATCGATTGCAACGCCGCCGAAAGCCCTTCGGGGCCGCCGCCGAACGAGGCAGCCTGGCTCGACACCCAGTCCTGCACGCTGGGGCTGTTGGCCGGCAGGGTTTCGTGGATCGACCAGCGGTGAAATTCCTCGCGGCGTTCCTGCAGGGTGGCGAGCAGCGCCAGCGCGATCGACCCGCCAAGGTTGCGCGCCGCGTTGAACAGGCCCGATGCGTCACCGGCCTCTTCGGGCTTGACGCTGGCAATGGCTGCCTGGTTGAGGAATAGCATCGAAAGCGCCTGGCCCAATCCGCGCATCAGCTGCGACACGACAAAGTCAGACCCATCGGAATTGACCGTCAGCGTGGTATCGAGCCAGCACGAACCGGCCATCACCAGCATGCCGGTCAAGACCACGTAGCGCAGGTCGAAACGCTTCACGAGCAGCGGGAACAGCGGCATCATCATCGCGGCAGGAATGCCCGAGAGGAACACGATCTGGCCCGACTGATAGGCATTGTAGCCGGCGATCGCCGCCAGGAACTGCGGGATGACATAGGCCGTGCCATAGAGCACCGCACCGATCAGCAGGCCCAGCACGAAGACCGCCGCAAACGCGCGGTTGCGCAAAAGCGCAAGCTTGATCACCGGCCGCTTGGCAAACAGCTGCCCCAACGAGATCAGCACGAAGCCGACGATGGTAACCCCGGTCAATTGCCAGATCAGCGAGGACTGGAACCACTGCTCGCGGTTGCCTTCCTCCAGCACCACGGTCAGGCCGCCGAGCCCCAGCGCCATGCCGAGGATGCCCAGCCAATCGGCGCTGAACAGGTCGTCCAGGCGCATCTTGGTGTTGGACAGGCCCACCATCAGGAACACCATCAGCAGGATGCAGATGGGGATGTTGATGAAGAAGGCATAGTGCCACGACAGGTTCTCCGTCAGCCAACCGCCGGCCAGCGGGCCCATCACCGGCCCCAGGATCAGCGTGGAACCGAACAGCGCGGTGCCGACCGGTTGCTGATGCCGCGGCAGGCGCGTGGCAATGATCGTCATCCCGGTGGGAATCATCGCCCCGCCGGTGAAACCCTGGCCGACGCGGCCCACGATCATCATGGTCAGCGTGGTGGACAGGCCGCACACGATCGAAAAGCCGGTGAACAGCACCGAGGCGATCAGCAGGAACCGCTTGAGCCCGAACACCCGTTCCAGCCAGGCGGTGAGCGGAATGATGACGATTTCGGCCACCAGATAGCTGGTCGCGATCCACGTGCCTTCGGTGGAAGACGCGCCGATTTCGCCCTGGATGGTGGGCAGGGCCGAATTGACGATCGAGATGTCGAGCGTGGCCATCAGCGCGCCGATGGCCCCGGCCACCACGGCCAGCCAGGCAGTGAGATCGGCATTGCCAGAGCTGGAACCAGCCGCCGGCTTTGCCGCGCCACCCCCGCTGCCGGCCTTGGCCGGAAGGGTTGCGGCGGCCATTACTTGGCTCCCTGGTCCTGCTCGGCGCGGATCGCCTTGATCGCGCCCTTGGCGCCGCGGGTATCGACCTTGACCGTCAGCGACAGGCCGGGGACCAGCACCTTGCGCGATTCCTCGCCGGCGTTGATGCGGATGCGCACGGGCACGCGCTGGACGATCTTGGTGAAGTTGCCGGTCGCGTTCTGCGGCGGGATCAGCGAGAAGTTCGCCCCCGTGCCCGGCGTGATCGAATCCACCACGCCGTGGAAATCGACATCGGGCAGCGCATCGACATGCATCGTCACCGGCTGGCCGGGGCGCATCAGGCCGATCTGGGTTTCCTTGAAATTGGCTTCCACATAGATCGCCTGGGTCGGCACGATGGTCAGCAGGCGCTGGCCGGGCTGGACGAACTGGCCCAGGCGCACGGCCGAGGAGCCAACCTTGCCGGCGATCGGCGCGATGATGCGGGTGGTGCCAACATCGTTGCGGGCGGCCTGGCGGCTGGCTTCGGCCGAGGCGATCTGCGCGCTGGCCTGCTGCACCTGGGCCTTGGTCGTGGCGATCTTGCTGGCGGCGGCCTCGACCATCGCCTGCTTGGCGCGCACATCGGCCGCGGCCTTGTCACGCGCGCTGGTCAGTTGATCAAGCTGCGTGCGCGGTTCGGCGCCACTGGCAGCGAGCGGCGTATAGCGCGCCACTTCGCTGCTGTAATAGGCCAGGTCGCGCTGCGAGGCGGCGAGGGCGGCCCGGGCCTGGTTGAGGCTGGCCTGCGCTTCGGCGATGCCGGCAGAGGTCGCCTGTTCGGCGGCGCGGGCCACGCTGACCTGGGCATCGGCCTGGTTCAGCTTGGCGCTGTAATCGGTCGGGTCGATCTGCACCAGGAACGCGCCGGCAGGCACCTGCTGGTTATCGGCCACACCGATCTGGCGCACATAGCCAGCCAGCTTGGAGCTGACTGCAACGCCATCGGCCTTCACATAGGCATCGTCGGTCGACTGGATGTATTGGCCGTTGTTGCGATAATCGATGAAGGCATAGATGCCATAGACCAGGCCAACCGCCGCTACGCCCAGCGCGATGCGGCCGATCAGCTTCTTGCGCCCGCTCGCAGCGGGGCTGGTCTCTTCAGCAGGTTCGGTGGACGGGTTTTCGGCAGCAGTGTCGGGGGCGGGCATCGGGGGCATCCTGTCAGATCGGCAAAAATGGAACGAGACAGTTTAGTTCAATAAAAGCGCAATTGGCGAGCGGGACCTTGAGCTGCAAGTGAAAGTTTTCGAAGCTGGCTTGCGAAAATTGCAACCTGAAACGTCAACGTGTTGGCTGTAAAAGGTTTTTCACGGCAGGCTGTGTGCCACCAGCGCCCAGGCGTTGGTTTGTGGGCGGGCGGGAACCAAGGCTTGCACGCGCTGCAATTCGCAGCTGCGCAAATGGTTCCCAGGGCGCGGGCAGGCGAAGGGGCAGTGGGCATCGCCAGACGCCGCTGGCCGCTCCGCCGTGGCGCTCTTATCGAAAGGATCAATCAATCTGGGCGGAATTGATCATTGGCAATCCCCGTCGCCCATGCCTAATTGCTGCCCTGCAACGAGGGGCGCCGATGCGCCGTGGTGTGTCTTGTCCCTCTTGCCAGCATTCATTTCAGCCACGACCAACCACAAGGAAGTCGAACCCATGTCGATCGTCGGAACCAAGCTCAAGCCGTTCCAGGCCACTGCCTATCTCCAGGGCAAGTTCGTCGATGTCAGCGATGCTGACGTCCTGGGCAAGTGGGCCGTGTTCTTCTTCTACCCGGCCGACTTCACGTTCGTGTGCCCGACCGAACTGGAAGACCTTGCCGACAAGTATGAAGAGCTCAAGGGCCTGGGCGTGGAAGTCTATTCGGTGTCGACCGACACCCACTTCAGCCACAAGGCCTGGCACGACAGCTCGCCAGCCATCGGCAAGATCAACTACTACATGCTGGGCGACCAGAACCACACCATTTCCAACAACTTCGGCATCCTGCGCGAAGGCGTTGGCCTGGCTGACCGCGGCACCTTCGTGGTCGATCCCGATGGCGTGATCCAGCTGGTCGAAATCACCCCGGAAGGCGTGGGCCGCAATGCCAGCGAACTGCTGCGCAAGATCAAGGCGGCCAAGTACTGGCGCGAAAACCCCGGCCAGGTGTGCCCGGCCAAGTGGGAAGAAGGCGCCGAAACGCTTGCTCCCTCGATCGATCTCGTCGGCAAGATCTGATTCTTGCTGCCTGAACCGGGGCGGGCCAGCGCGCCCGCCCCGGACCCGGGCACCCCGGCCTTTTGCGCGCGCCCCTGCGGCGCCGGCGCCTCTCTCGGCCGGAACGCCCGTTTTGTCTGCCCGCTCCGCCCATCCCAGGCGTGAGGCCGTCCATGGCCCCACGCGGCACGCACCCTCCTGCCTGAGAGAAACACGCCATGCCTATTCTTGACGCCCCCACCACCGCCCAGCTCAAGGGCCTGCTTGGCAACCTGCGCCGCCCGATCGAACTGGTCGCGAGCCTGGACGACAGTGCCAAGTCTGCCGACACCCGCAGCCTGGTCGAAGAAATCGCCGCGCTGAGCGACAAGGTTTCGGTGCGCCTCGACGGGCACGATGCCCGCCGCCCGAGCTTTGCCATCCGCGCCGACGAAGGGCGCGCGCAGGCCGTCTTCGCCGGCCTGCCGCTGGGCCAGGAATTTTCCTCGCTGATCCTCGCGTTGCTGCACGTGGGCGGCCACCCGCCCAAGGAAGAGGCCGAACTGCTCGATGCGGTGCGCAACCTGGACGGGCCGCTGCACTTCGAGACGTTCTTCTCGCTCTCGTGCCAGAACTGCCCCGATGTGGTTCAGGCGCTCAACATCATGGCCGCGCTCAACCCCGATATCACCCACGTGGCGATCGATGGCGCGCTGTTCCAGGACGAGGTCGAGCGCCGCAAGGTCATGGCCGTGCCGACCGTCTATTTGAACGGCGAACAGTTCGGCCAGGGCCGCATGGACCTGGCGCAGATCGTGGCCAAGCTCGATACCGGATCGGTGGCGCGCGCGGCCGAAAAGATCGCTGCCAAGGACCCGTTCGACGTGCTGGTGGTGGGCGGTGGCCCGGCCGGCGCGGCCGCGGCGATCTATGCCGCGCGCAAGGGCATCCGCACCGGCGTGGTGGCCGAGCGTTTCGGCGGCCAGGTGCTTGATACCATGGGCATCGAGAACTTCATTTCGGTGCCGCACACCGAAGGGCCCAAGCTGGTTGCCCAGCTGGAGCAGCACGTGAAGGACTATGACGTTGACGTCATGAACGTGCAGGCTGCGGTCAAGCTCAAGCCCGCCAATGGCGACGGGCTGCACCACATCGAACTGGCCAGCGGCGCCAGCGTCAAGGCCAAGACCGTGATCCTGTCGACCGGTGCCCGCTGGCGCCAGATGGGCGTGCCCGGCGAAGACGAATATCGCAACAAGGGCGTGGCCTATTGCCCGCACTGCGATGGCCCGCTGTTCAAGGGCAAGCGCACGGCGGTGATCGGTGGCGGCAATTCGGGCGTCGAAGCGGCGATCGACCTCGCCGGCATCGTGCGCCATGTCACGTTGATCGAGTTCGACAGCCAGCTGCGCGCCGATGCGGTGCTGCAGACCAAGCTGCGCAGCCTGCCCAACGTGACGATCATCACCTCGGCCATGACCACGCAAGTGCTGGGCGATGGCGGCAAGGTGACCGGCCTGGTCTACAAGCACCGCGAAACCGGTGAGGAACACACGGTCGAGCTCGAAGGCATCTTCGTGCAGATCGGCCTGGTACCCAACACCGAATGGCTGGGTGGCAGCATCGCCATGACCAACCGTGGCGAGATCGAGGTGGATGCCCACAACGCCACCAGCCTCGATGGCGTATTTGCCGCTGGCGACTGCACCACGGTGCCGTTCAAGCAGATCGTCATCGCCATGGGCGAGGGCGCCAAGGCCTCGCTCGCCGCGTTCGATTATCTGATCCGGCATTGATGGCATAATAAGCCCCCTCTTCTTCAGAGGAGGGGGTTTGGGGGTGGAGGAAGTCTTGCGCCAGGCATCGCACCCCCCCCCCCGGGGGGGGCGCCGCGCCGGGGGGGCGGGGGGGGGGGGGGGGCCGCGCCCGGCACGACCC
>CAYXUN010000098.1:0-6477 GCA_964468165.1 uncultured Novosphingobium sp.
CCCGCGGCTTCACGTTGTAGTCGATCACCCGCTTCACGCAGACCAGGGCTTTCATTGCACTCATGCCTTTCCCAACGGTTTCGCCGTCCTGTAATTCACGCTTACGTAAACGTCAACTAGCCTTCCTGGCAGGCGGTTCATTCCATCTCGAGGATGATCGCATCCACCGCCAGGCTTTCGCCGGCCTTGGCGCGCACCGCCTTGACCTTGCCGCTCTTTTCGGCGCGCAGGATGTTTTCCATCTTCATCGCCTCGACCACGGCCAGCGGCTGGCCGGCTTCCACGCTGTCCCCCTCGGCCACGTTGAGCGAGACCAGCAGGCCGGGCATCGGGCAGATCAGGAAGCGCGAGAGATCGGGCGGCACCTTTTCGATCATGTGCGTGGCATAGGGCGCCACGCGGGCGGGCAGCACCTGCACCTTGTGGATCGCGCCGCGCGTGGTCAGCTGGAAACCGCTTCGCGTCGGCTTGACCTTCACGCCCAGCACCGCGCCGTCAACCTCGGCCTCCACCAGCGTATCGCCGGGGGTATATTCCATCGCCAGATCGAGCGGCGTGCCATCGACGGTAACCTCGTCACCCGCCAGCGCCACGGCAAAGACCTGGCCACCCAGGGTGACCGACCATGCCGATGGCGGCCGCAGCCGCTTGCCCAGCTGGCCATCCACCCGCCGGGCGCGATCGGCCCGCGCCGTTGCGAGGAACGCGGCAATGCCTGCCAGTGCGCGTTGCAGGGCTTCGTCGGCCGGGGCGCCGTGGAACCCTTCGGGATATTCCTCGGCGATGAAGCCGGTGGTGAGTTCGCCCGAACGGAAGCGCGGATGCTGCATGATCGCGCTGACGAAATCGATGTTGTGGCCAAGCCCCTCGATCTCGAACGCGTCGAGCGCGGCGACCTGGCGGTCGGCGGCCTCGTCGCGCGTTTCGCCCCAGGTCACCAGCTTGGCGATCATCGGATCGTAGAACATCGAGACTTCGCCGCCTTCATAGACGCCATCGTCCACGCGCACGCCATCCACCCCGCGCCGGCCATTGGCCTGGCCGTCATCGGTCCAGCCAGCGAGCGGCGGGCGATAGCGCACCAGGCGCCCGGTCGAGGGCAGGAAGCCGCGATAGGGATCTTCGGCATAGACGCGATTTTCGATCGCCCAGCCATCGATGCCGATATCATCCTGGGTGAAAGCCAGCTTTTCGCCGGCGGCCACGCGGATCATCTGTTCGACCAGGTCGATCCCGGTGATCGCCTCGGTCACCGGGTGCTCCACCTGAAGGCGCGTGTTCATTTCCAGGAAGTAGAAAGACTTGCCCGTCTTGTCGGCGCCCGAGACGATCAGTTCGACCGTGCCGGCGGAATAATAGCCCACCGCGCGCGACAGGGCGACGCATTGCTCGCCCATGGCCTTGCGCATTTCCGGGCTGACGAAGGGCGAGGGGGCTTCCTCCACCACCTTTTGATGGCGGCGCTGGATCGAGCATTCGCGCTCGTTGAGGTAGAGGATGTTGCCGTGCTGGTCGCCCAGGATCTGGATTTCGATGTGGCGCGGGTTCTCGATGAACTTTTCGATGAACACGCGATCGTCGCCAAAGGAATTGAGCCCTTCGCGCTTCACGCTTTCAAAGCCCTCGCGCACGTCCTTTTCCGAGAAGGCCAGGCGCATGCCCTTGCCACCGCCACCGGCCGAGGCCTTCATCATCACCGGATAGCCGATGTCGTTGGCGATCTGCACGGCATGATCGGTATCGGCGATTTCACCGACAAAGCCGGGCACCACGTTGACCCCGGCGGCCTTGGCCAGCTTCTTGGATTCGATCTTGTCGCCCATCGCGGCGATCGCGCCGACGGGCGGCCCGATGAACGCGATGTTTTCGGCCGCCAGCGCCTCGGCAAAGCTGGTGCGTTCCGACAGGAAGCCATAGCCGGGATGCACCGCGTCGGCCCCGGTCGCCTTGCAGGCGGCGATGATCTTGTCGGCGATCAGATAGGATTGCGCGGCGGGCGCGGGACCGATGTGCACGGCTTCATCGGCCATCTGCACGAACGGCGCACGGGCATCGGCGTCGGAATAGACGGCCACGGTGGCAATGCCCATGCGGCGCGCGGTCTTGATCACGCGGCAGGCAATTTCGCCGCGATTGGCGATAAGGATCTTCTTGAACATCGTCCTCTCCCGTCCCGTCACGCGTCGAGCGGCGGCATGTTGTGGCCCAGCAGGCGCAGCATATCGGCAGCGCATTCCACCACGTTGGATCCCGGGCCATAGATGCCCTGGACCCCGGCTTCGCGCAGGAAATCATAGTCTTGCGGCGGGATCACGCCACCCGCCACCACCTTGATGTCACCCCGCCCGGCCTCGCGCAGCCGCGCGATGAGTTCGGGGATGAGCGTCTTGTGCCCGGCCGCGAGGGACGAGGCGCCGATCGCGTCCACATCGGAGGCGAGCGCGAGCACGCAGGTTTCTTCCGGCGTCTGGAACAGCGGGCCGCTGGTCACGTCAAAGCCCATGTCGCCAAATGCCGAGGCGATGACGTTGGCGCCGCGATCGTGGCCATCCTGGCCCATCTTGGCCACCAGCAGCCGGGGCTTGCGACCCAGGCGCCGGGTCACGGCCTCGACGCCCTCGATCACCTGGGCATAGCGCCTGTCGGCCGCATAGGCCGCGCCATAGACGCCCTTGACCGGGGTGGGCGTGGTGCCGTGGCGGCCGAACACCGCCTCCATCGCATCGGAAATCTCGCCCAGCGTGGCGCGATGGCGCGCGGCTTCAACCGCCAGGGCAAGGAGGTTTTGCGTGAGATCGGGGGTTTGGCTCAGGGCAGGCCCTTCGGCGTTGCTCAGGACAGGCCCTTCGACAGGCTCAGGGCGAACGGAGTTCTGTTCCGCACTGCCAGTTCCGGGAAGGTTCTTTTCCCCTCCTTCCGTTCGGGCTGAGCTTGTCGAAGCCCCCTTCACCGACCCTAGGCGCGCCGCCTCGGTAATCGCCTTGAGCGCCGCCTGCACGGCCGCCTCGTCGCGGCTGGCGCGCACGGCGTTGATGCGGGCGATCTGCGCGTCGCGCACGGCGTGGTTGTCCACCTCCAGCGTCTCGATGCGGTCTTCGGTGGCGAGGCGATACTTGTTGACGCCGACGATCACGTCCTCGCCACGGTCGACGCGGGCCTGGCGGGCGGCGGCAGCTTCCTCGATCATCGCCTTGGGCCAGCCGGCGGCCACGGCCTTGGCCATGCCGCCTTCGGCCTCGACGCGCTCGATGATGGCCCAGGCCTGGTCCACCAGTTGCTGGGTAAGCGCTTCGATGTAGTACGACCCGCCGAGCGGATCGACCACGTTGCACATGCCCGTTTCTTCCTGGATCACGATCTGGGTGTTGCGGGCGATGCGCGCGGAAAAGTCGGTCGGCAGCGCGATCGCTTCATCGAGCGCGTTGGTGTGGAGCGACTGCGTGCCGCCCAGCATCGCCGCCATCGCCTCGATCGTGGTGCGGATGACGTTGTTGTAGGGGTCCTGCTCCTGCAAGCTGACGCCCGAGGTCTGGCAATGGGTGCGCAGCATCTTGCTGCGTTCGTCCTTGGCGCCCAGTTGCGTCATCGCGCGGTGCCACAGCACGCGGGCGGCGCGCAGCTTGGCCACTTCCATGAAGAAGTTCATGCCGATGGCAAAGAAGAACGACAGGCGCCCGGCGAACTTGTCGATGTCGAGGCCCGAGGCCACGCCATACTTCACATATTCCATGCCATCGGCGATGGTGAAGGCCAGCTCCTGCACCTGCGTGGCGCCGGCTTCCTGCATGTGATAGCCGGAAATCGAGATCGAATTGAACTTGGGCATCCTTGCGCTGGTGAAGGCAAAGATGTCGGAAATGATCCGCATCGAGGGTTCGGGCGGATAGATATAGGTGTTGCGGACCATGAACTCCTTCAGAATGTCGTTCTGAATGGTTCCGTCCAGCTTTTCGGTGGGAACGCCCTGTTCCTCGCCCGCGACGATGAAGAACGCCAGGATCGGGATCACCGCGCCGTTCATCGTCATCGATACCGATATTTCTCCCAGCGGGATGCCGTCGAACAGGATCTTCATGTCCTCGACACTGTCGATCGCCACGCCAGCCTTGCCGACGTCACCCACCACGCGCGGATGGTCGCTGTCATAGCCGCGATGGGTGGCAAGGTCGAACGCCACCGACAGGCCCTTTTGCCCGGCGGCGAGGTTGCGGCGATAGAAAGCGTTGGATTCCTCGGCGGTGGAGAAGCCGGCATATTGCCGGATCGTCCAGGGACGGCCGGCATACATGCTGGCGCGCACGCCGCGCGTGAACGGGGCAAAGCCAGGCAGGCCGGGGTCGGTCGCCACGTCCTCGGCGGTGTAGAGCGGCTTGACGGCAATGCCTTCGGGCGTGTGCCAGGTCAGGTCCTTGCCCTTCACCTCCTTGGCGGCGAGGGCTTCCCAGTCCTTGAGGCCGGGATTGTCAGTGCTGGCCACGGGGTGTCTCCATGATTTCGGTCAGCTGGCCCAGCATGTCCTTGGGGTGCAGGAAGAAAATCGGCGTGCCGTGCGCGCCTATCCGGGTGGGGCCAAGGATGCGCTTGCCTTGCGCCGTAAACCACGCGCGTGCGGCCTCGATGTCTGCCACCTCGTAGCACAAGTGGTGCTGGCCGCCGGCCGGGTTCTTGGCCAGGAAGCCGGCGATCGGGCTGGTTTCCCCCAGCGGCTCGATCAGTTCGATCTGCGTGCCGCCCATGTCCTTGGCGGCAGTACCCGCCTCGCCCGGGGTGTTGACGAACGCCACCTTCACGCCCTGTTCGGGCATGTCGAACGGCTCGGTGATGAGCGCGGCGCCCATCACATCGCGGTAATAGGCAATGGCATCCTCGATCGAGGGCACGGCCACGCCGACATGGTTCAAACGACCCAGCTTCATCGTCTTGCGCGCCTTGGTTAGAGCGGAATGTTGTCGTGCTTCTTCCAGGGATTTTCGAGTTGCTTGCCGCGCAGCTTGCGCAAGGCGAGCGCGATGCGCCGGCGCGTGGAATGCGGGTGGATCACCTCGTCGACAAAGCCCTTGCTTGCCGCCACGAACGGGTTGGCAAAGCGGTCTTCGTATTCCTTGGTCTTCGCCGCGATCTCGTCGGGGCCCAGGCCGCGGAAGATGATTTCCACGGCGCCCTTGGCGCCCATCACCGCGATTTCGGCAGTGGGCCAGGCATAGTTGAGATCGCCACGCAGGTGCTTGGACGCCATCACGTCATAGGCGCCGCCATAGGCCTTGCGGGTGATCACGGTGATCTTGGGCACAGTGGCTTCGCCATAGGCGAACAGCAGCTTGGCACCGTGCTTGATGATGCCGCCCAGCTCCTGCGCGGTGCCGGGCAGGAAGCCGGGCACATCGACGAAGGTCAGGATGGGAATGTCGAACGCGTCGCAGAACCGCACGAAGCGCGCGGCTTTCTTGGACGAGTTGATATCGAGCACGCCGGCCAGGACCAATGGCTGATTGGCCACCACGCCCACGGTGCGCCCTTCGATCCGGCCGAAGCCGCACAGGATATTGGCCGCATGGCCCGGCTGGATTTCAAAGAACTCGCCCTCGTCCAGCACCTTGGTGATCACCTCGTGCATGTCGTAGGGCTGGGTGGGCGAGGCCGGGATCAGCGTGTCGAGGCTTTCCTCCAGGCGGTCCCACGGATCGGACGTGGGGCGCTCGGGCACGCCGGTGCGGTTGGTCAGCGGCAGGTAATCGAAGAATTCGCGCGCCGTCAGCAGGGCTTCGATATCGTTTTCCAGCGCCAGATCGGCAACCGAGGTCTTGGTCGAGTGCGTGATCGCGCCGCCCAGTTCCTCTTGCGTGACGATCTCGTTGGTCACCGTCTTGACCACATCGGGGCCGGTGACGAACATGTAGCTGGAATCCTTCACCATGAAGATGAAGTCGGTCATCGCCGGGGAATAGACCGCGCCGCCAGCGCACGGGCCCATGATCAGCGACAGCTGCGGCACCACGCCCGAGGCGAGCACGTTGCGCTGGAAAATCTCGGCATAGCCGCCGAGCGAGGCAACGCCTTCCTGGATGCGGCCACCGCCCGAATCGTTGAGGCCGATCACCGGCGCGCCGACTTTCAGCGCCATGTCCATGATCTTGCAGATCTTCATCGCGTGGCGTTCGGACACCGCGCCGCCGAACACGGTAAAGTCCTGCGAAAACACGAAGACCAGGCGGCCGTTGATCGTGCCCGATCCGGTCACCACGCCATCGCCGGGAATGGTGTTTTCCGGCATGCCGAAATCGACGCAGTTGTGCTCCACGTAAGCGTCGATCTCTTCGAAGCTGTCTTCGTCGAGCAGGATGTCCAGCCGCTCGCGCGCCGTCAGCTTGCCCTTGGCGTGCTGGGCATCGATCCGGCGCTGGCCCCCCCCCCCCCCCGCGGCGGCGGCGGGGGCGGGCAAACACGGCAAATTTTGGGACAAAGGAAAAGAAACCTTTT
>CAYXUN010000098.1:6487-11918 GCA_964468165.1 uncultured Novosphingobium sp.
GGGGTCGGGGGCGGTCTGGTTGCGTTTGGGGTGTTGGGTATCTATGGGGCGGTGGCGGCCGCCCTGGGGGGGGGGGGCGCGGCGGCGTTCCATCTCGGCAATGTTGGCTGACATGGCATCTCTCGCTTTGCAAGTTTGCAGAATTGCCCCCGCGATGCCGCAGGGCGGGGGCGCTGTCCAATGTTAATCTGTAAAGTTGCGAAGCGATACTTTGCAAAGCGCGGGCTGCGTGATAGCCCGCAAGTCACCATGGCACGCCGTCCTCTCTTTGCCGGGCAACCCTTGCGCGCGCTGCGCCAGCGCCGCGCCCTGCGCCAGGCCGATATGGCCGGCATGCTCGGCATCAGCGCATCGTATCTCTCGCAGCTGGAAAATGACGAGCGGCCGCTGACGCCCGCGCTGACCGACACGTTGATGGCAACGTTTCCGGTCGATTGGGCAGACCTGGCGCCGCCTGCCGCCGATGACCTGGCCGAGGCCCTGCGCGGGGCACTGGCCGATCCGCATCTTTCTGCCAGCCCGCCGGGCGAGCAGATCGAGCGGCTGGCCCGGCAGTTTCCCGACCTGGCGCGGCAGGTGGTGCAGTTGCACGGGCTTTATACGCAGACCCGCCAGAGGCTCGACATGATGGACGAGACCATCGGTGCGAGCCTGGCTGCGGGCGGGCGCCTGCCATGGGAGGAAGTGCGCGACTGGTTCCACCATGCCGGCAACTATGTCGATGCGCTCGATCGCGGGGCCGAAGACCTGGCGGCGCGGATCGGGCAGGGTGAGCCATCGCCCGATATTGCCCAGATGCAGGCCTGGCTGGCGGGCGAAGGGGTGAGCGTGGTGTGGCGCGGCGGCGGGCCGGTGCGGCGCTATGATGCGCCGCGCCGCACGCTGACGCTCGATTCCACCCAGCCACTCGAATCCAGCCGGTTTCAGCTGGCCTATCAGGTCTGCGCCGTGGCGCTGGCCGATGCGATCGCGCAGATCGTGGCGGAGGCGCCCTTGCGCAGCGAGGCGGCGCGGCACCTTCTGGCGGTGGGGCTGGGCAACTATGCCGCTGGCGCGCTGACCATGCCCTATACCGCCTTTGCCCAGGCGGCGCGGGCCCTGCGCCATGACGTCGATCGGCTGCGCCAGCCGTTCCACACCAGTTTCGAACAGGTCTGCCACCGCCTGTCCACGCTGCAACGCCCGCAGGCGCGCGGCATTCCGGTGTTCTTCTGCCGGGTGGACATGGCCGGCAACGTGACCAAGCGGCACTCTGCCACGCGGTTGCAGTTCGGCCGCTATGGCGGGGCCTGCCCCTTGTGGATCGTCCACGAAGCCGTGGCCATCCCCGATCGCATTCACGTGCAACTTGCTGAAATGCCCGATGGCGTGCGCTACGTCTCGATCGCCAAGGGCCTGGTGAAGCCATCGGGCTCATACTACCGCCCGTCGCGCCGCTATGCCGTGGCGCTGGGCTGCGAAGCGGCGCTGGCCAGCGAGTTCGTCTATGCCGACGGGCTCAACCTGGCGAGCGAAGACGCCGTGGCGCGGATCGGTGCCTCGTGCCGCACCTGCCCGCGCGATACCTGCGACCAGCGCGCTTTTCCGCCCAGCGACCGGGCGATTGCCGTCGATCCGGCGCAGCGCGATCGCGTGCCCTATCGCATCGTCACGGGATAGGCCTTCAAGGCGCCGAATCGGAGCGACCCGCGCCGTGGTTGACGCCATGCCGGGCGGGCCGGTTGATCACATTAGGCTCGATTAATTTTCGTTACCGTGACAAAACCTCGCAAAACCGGGGGGTTTCTGGCACGTGGCGGGGCATGCGAAGGTATTTGTTAACCATTGTCTGCAAGACCTCTAGAGAGATTACTAAGGGGTTTGGGCTATGCGGGCAGATGCAAAGGTCTTGTTGGATCGGTTGGGGAAAAGCGATTTTCGCTATCGCGAATTCGTCGACCGCTTCGCCGATCTCGAAAGCTGGCCGATCTTTGAGGCGCTGCTCAAGGACCCGCGCATCATGCCGCAGGACGATGCCACCGCCATTGCGGCAGCCATGCCGGGTGACAGCGCCCGCCTGCCCGCGCCCCGCGCCCAGGCCCGTCCCGAAATCCGCCCTGAAGCCCGCCTCGAACAAGCCCCGGTGGCCGCTGCGATGACGCCGGCAGAGCGCGTTGCCGAGCCCGTGGCTGCCCCGGTGGCCGTTGCCCCATCCGATCCCGTGCCGCTGCCGACCAAGCCTGCCGCCACGCCCAGCCTGTTTGGCCGCTATGGCCGCCCCGATCGCGCCCAGAACATCCGCTCGCTGCTGCAGCGCCTGTCCGATGCGGTCGAAGGGGGAGACGCCTGATGGCCCTGATCCTGTTCCACAGCCCGCGCGGCGGCACCGGCACGTCGTTCCTGGCGGCCACCACCGCGATTGCCCTGTCGCGCGCCGGGCACGATGTCACCGCGCTCGATCTGGCGCAGAGCGGCACGCTGCAGCTGCACTTCGGCATCGGCCCGGGTGAAGCGCTGCCCCCGCTCGATGCCCCGGCCGAAGACGCGGCCAGCGCCTCGGTCCAGGGCGTGGCGCTGCGCAGCGCGGCAGCGCTTGCCCGCCAGCCCGATTTTGCCGAAGCGCTTGCCAAGGGCGAGATCGGCTTTGGCGGCGAGCAGCTGTTCGTGGCCGACATTTCCAGCGCCGATCGCCACTTGCGCGATCTGCTGCTGCCCTATGCCGTGCTCGAAATCTGCCCGCTGACGGCCACGGCCGAATGCCTGATGATGCTGCCGGCGGTCAACGATACTGGCCTCGCCAAGACCCGCTTCGTGATGAGCATGGTGGAAGACACCCGCCGTTTCGCCCGTCATTCGGTGGGCTTCCTGCGCGAACTGCTGGGCGATCGCCTGCTCGGCCAGGTGCGTCGCGACGAAGCCGTGATCGAGGCCGGCGCCATGCTGCAGCCTCTCGGCCGCTATGCTCCGCACAGCGCAGCCCTGGCCGATACCATCGCCCTGGGCGAATGCGTGGCCGAACTGCTTGCCGAAATCCTGGATGACGAGGGCGCCGACCTGCCCGAGGACGATGCCGCCGCACCCGCTGGCCAGACCGGAAAGAACCGCGCCGCATGATCGCCTTGTTCCGCAATCCCGCAAACCTCCTGCGGCTGGGCACGTTCGTCCTGCTGGCGCTGACCGCGCTGGTGGTGATCGGCGTGCCGCTTGATCTCAAGCAGCAGTGGATGCTGGCCGGCGGAACGATCGTGGGCATGATGGCGCTGTCGCGCTGGAAATCGCGCAAGGGCTCGCTGGCGATCGGCATCCTCGCGATCATCACCTCCACCCGCTATATCTTCTGGCGCACCACGCAGACGCTGTCGTTCGGCACGCCGCTGGAATTCCTGTTCGGCACCGGCCTTTACCTGGCCGAACTCTATGCCTGGGTGCTGCTGATCCTGGGTTTCCTGCAGACCACCTGGCCGCTCGAGCGCCCGGTTGCGGAAATCGAGGGCGAGCCCGACACCTGGCCGACGGTGGACGTCTATGTCCCCACCTACAACGAGAGCCTGGATATCGTGCGCAACACCGTGTTTGCCGCGATGGACATGGATTACCCGCACGACCGCTTCAACGTCTATATCCTGGACGACGGGCGCCGCCCGGAATTCCGCGCGTTCGCCCGCGAGGCCGGCTGCGGCTACATCACGCGTGACAACAACCTGCACGCCAAGGCGGGCAATCTCAACGCGGCGATGAAGAAGACCGAGGGCGAACTGATCGCGATCTTCGATTGCGACCACGTGCCCACGCGCGCCTTCCTGCAGCTGACGGTGGCCTATTTCCAGAAGGAACGGAAGCTGGCGCTGATGCAGACGCCGCACTTCTTCTATTCGCCCGATCCGGTGCAGCGCAACCTGGCCACGGCCAAGCACATGCCGGGCGAAGGCGATCTGTTCTATGGCCCGGTGCAGGGCGGCAACGACCTGTGGAATGCCACGTTCTTCTGCGGCAGCTGCGCGGTGATCCGCCGTGAAGCGCTGATGGAAACCAATGGCTTTGCCGGCGAAACCGTGACCGAAGACGCGCACACCGCGTTGAAGCTGCAGCGCACCGGCTGGTCCACCGCCTATATCAGCGCGCGCCTTTCGGCGGGCCTTGCCACCGAACGCCTGGTGCTGCACATCGGCCAGCGCATCCGCTGGGCGCGCGGGATGACGCAGATCCTGCGCATCGAGAACCCTCTGCTCGGCCCCGGCCTCAAGTGGCAGCAGCGCCTGTGCTATCTCAATGCGATGCTGCACTTCCAGTTTCCGCTGCCGCGCATCTGCTTCCTGACCAGCCCGCTCGCCTATCTGATCTTTGGCCAGAACATCATTGCCGCCTCGGCCTCGCTGATCTTTGCCTATGCCGCGCCGCATCTGTTCTGTTCGCAGGTCACCTCGGAACGCTCGCAGGCCGGCGAACGCCGCCCGTTCTGGGGCGAGGTCTATGAAACGATCCTGGCCTTCCACCTGGTCGCGCCCACGGTCATGACCTGGTTCAACCCGCGCAAGGGCAAGTTCAACGTGACCGACAAGGGCGACCTGCTCGATCGCACGTTCTTCGACTGGGCCATCGTCAAGCCGCACATGATCTGCATGGCCACGATCGTGTTCGGCATCCTGCTGGCGATCGGCAAGCGCGTTTTCTTCCAGCACCTGTTCAACGTGCAGCTCGATACCCTGGCGCTCAACGTTGCCTGGGCCACCTTCAGCCTGATCATCCTGACCGCGGCCGTATCGGTGGCGCGCGAAACCCGGCAGGCCCGCCAGACCATCCGCGTGACTGCCGAACTGCCTGTCGCCGTTCACTTTTCCTCGGGCCACGTGGTCGATGGCACCACCATCGACATCTCGATGGGCGGGGCCGCGATCGAACTGCCGCCCGAACTGCCGGTGGGCGATGCCACGGTTACCGATATCGTCCTGGCGATGGGCGATGATCGCCTGGCCGTGCCGGTGGAAACCGTGCGCCGCACGCGTGGCCGTGCGTTTGTTCGCTATCAGCCGCTTGACACACTGGGCCAGCGTAGGCTTGTTCGTGCCGTTATGGGACGGGCGGACGCCTGGCAGCGCGCCGCGCCGCCAGAGATTGTGCCTGGCTTGCGTTCGCTGAGGGATATTCTGGTGGTCGATGGCTTGACGATCAAGCGCCTGCTCTTGCTCAATCGTGCCGAACGCAAGGCCGCCAAGGAAGAACAGCGCCGTCTTGCCGAAGCGGCCAAGCTGGCGCGCGCGGCCGAGGAAAAGGCCAAGGCCGAAGCCAAGCTGGCCGAAGGGCAGGGCAAGCGCAAGAAGCGCGCCAGCCTGGCCGCGGCCGCCGCGATGCTCCTGGCCACCCCGGGGGGGGCCCCCGGGCCCCCCCCCCCCCAGCCCCCGGCCCCCCCCCCCCCGCCCGGCCCCCCCCCCCCCCACCCCCCGAGGGGCGGGCG
>CAYXUN010000099.1:0-11380 GCA_964468165.1 uncultured Novosphingobium sp.
GCCGGGTATCCAGCCGATAGAAATGTTCCATCATGCGATAGCGCGCCAGCGGCTCGGCCGCCTGGAACAGCATGGCCGACAGCAGCCGGCCAAAGCTGTTGCGCTGCCAATGGCGCTTGGCCCAGCGTTCGCTGAAACCGGCCAGTGCCTCGTGCGTCAGATCCGGCTGCTGCGCCAGGGCCAGGGCAAAACGCACTGCCTCGGGCACGGAATAGCTGGTCACCGGGTGGAACAGCCCGGCGCGCGTTCCGGCGCGGGCGATCTGCCCACCCGACGAGCGCCAGAAGGCGTCCCAGTCTCCCGCAGAAACCACCGGCAGCACGCCCTGCTCTTCGTGGAGCACGGCTGCGATCGTCCAGCCCTGGCTCCTGGCATAGTCGGCAATGCGGGCAGAGAGCGCCGGATGATCGATTGTCGGGCTATCGGCGTAATAGGTATCTTCGATGAAGATTTCGTCCGGCCCGAACGGCAGGCAATAGACGAAGCGATAGCCATCGACCTGTTCGACCGTGGCATCCATGACGATCGGCTTGGTCAGGCCATGGGGCTGCGCCAGCTTGACCCGCTGGCCCAGGAACTTCTGCCAACCGCCCGAAAGCTGCCCCTGGAGGCGGATGCCGCGCGCATCGATCACCGCGCCCGCTTCGATCCGGGTGCCGTCGGCCAGGGTTACGGCGCCGGTGCCGGCGGCGAGGACGCGTGCGCCGGTAAGAATTGCATCGGCTGGCAAGGCGGCGCGGATCGCGGCGTCAAACCGGGCAGAGGTCATCGAATAATAGCTGGTCGACAGGTCGCGCTGATACTGGGGGAAGCGCACGGAATAACCCGACCACGCGCCATCGACCATCGGCGCCAGCAGTTCGCGCCCGGCCTTGCCCACGTCTGATCCGAAGAACGACCACACATGGTTGCCGCCCAGCACATTGTCCTGTTCGACAAGCAGCAGGTCGCAATCCGGCCGGGCCTTGCGCAGGGCGAGTGCGATCAGTCCCCCGGCAAGGCCCCCGCCCAGGATCGCGATGTCGGCATGGCGTATGCTCATCGCCATGGCGTTAGGCCAGGCGGCGCGACCATGCAACCGCCCCTAAGGGCCTGTCAGCAATGCGCAGTGCTTTTCCGCGGCGAAGTGTTGGCGTCATGCCGGAACTGGCCGGGCCGCAGCCTTGAAGCGGCGGCCGGCACGGGCCGAGCGCTTGCGCAGCCAGATCAACACGCCGGTGACCGACAGCACCGTGACGCCAAGGCCGATCACGCTGACGGCAATGCGCCATGCCAGCCCGCCGACATGGGCCATGTGCAGCGCGACGATCCAGGTGGTGAACGTCGTCGCGCCCTGGGCTCCGGTGGGCACGGAGACGTGGCGCAGCGCGCCGGTGTTGCCGTCAAACGCGATCCGCGTGCCGCCACCTTCCGGCGTGATATCGGCCGAAGACTTGACGCCGTAGACATAGAGCCCGGTTGCCGGAATGTACCAGAGCCAGGCCCGCCCATCGGGGCGCAGGGACAGCCCGCGCCGCGCTGTCTCTTGCTGCGCCAGCGCTGCCCCGTGCCGCGCCGCCGCGGGAAAATCGAGCGCGGGTTTCCAGCGCGGGCTGGGCAGTGCCGACGCTTCCAGCAGGGCCTCGTCATCCTGCCCGCCGAGCGCGCCGAGCACCGGGCGATAGACCTGGGGCAGGTTGAACGACACGCTGGACAGCGCAAAGACCAGCAGGATCGGCCAGAGCCACAGCCCACCGGCGCGGTGGAGGTCGAAGGTCAGCTTGTAGCTGCTGGTCGGCCGGCGCACTTTCCAGCTTGGGCGCCAGCGCCGCCACAGGCCGCCTTTGCCCAGCGCGCCGGGTGGCAGGGTGAGGTAGAACCCGACAAAGCAATCCACCGTCCAGACCAGCGCTGCCACGCCCATGGCGAACAGCCCCCACGGGCCCAGGGCCAGAGAATAGTGCAGGCGATAGAGGAACGGCATCAGGTTCTTGATGCCTTGGCTCACGTCTCCATTGCGGCGATGGCCCTGCTCGGCACCGGTCCAGGGATTGAGGAAGACGTCGTCCCAATCCGGCCGATCGCGCCGTTCCAGGCCGGTCTTGGCGTCGGGCCAGGTGGCATAGAGCCGATCGGCCCGGCCGGGCAGGCGGGTGAGATAGACGAAATCGACTCGCGCACCCGGATGGCGGGCAAGCAGCCCGGCACGCACCGCCAGCGGATCAAGCGCTGCCATGCCGGGGTGGTGCGGGGCAGCGTTTTGCATTGCTGGCGCTGTGGCCGCATCCAGTTCCTCGAACCACGGCAGCAGCGATCCGGTGAGCCCGGCCACCGCCAGGAACAGGGCCAGGGTCAGCCCCGCCCAGCGATGGACGATCACCCAGAACGGACGGCCGGGAAGCGCCATGACGGTCAGAACGTCACACGGACGGAGCCGGTGACATTGCGCGGCGCGGCATAATAGGCTTGGGTCCAATAGAGGCTGGTCAGGTACTTGTGGTTCGTCACGTTGGCGACGTTGAAATTGAACTGAACGTTTTCGTTCAATTTGTAGCCCGCCTGCAATTGCAACGTGGCATAGTCGCTTTGGCGCACGGTGCCGGAATAGATCGTGTCCTGCCACTTGACCGCCGCGCCCAGTTGCAGCGGCGCGATCGGGTTCCAGCGCAGTGCCAGATTGGCGGTGTTGCGCGGCACATAGGTGCGCACCTGCGTGCCCGCGCCATCGTCCATCTTGAGCGTGGTGGCGCCGGCCTGGATGGTGAGGGTGGAGGTCAGCTTGCCCCCCACTTCGGCCTCTACCCCGCGGCTGACGGCGCGGATGCCGTTGTACAGCGTCTGGCCGGTGGCGGTATCGTACGTGCCAGCGTCAGCGAGGTTGCTTTGTTCGGCGCGAAACCAGGCGACCGATCCGAACAGCGCGCCGCCCGGCGTTTGCGCCTTGATCCCGGCCTCATAGCTCTTGCCCTTGGCCGCGCCCAAGGGCCTGCGGTCGATGTCGAGATTGTCCTGCGGGGCAAAGATGCTGGAATAGCTGGCATAGAGATTGACGCCGGGCAGGGCCTTGTAGGTCACGCCGACGAACGGGCTCAGCGCCTTTTCATTCTTGTCGGTGCTGGCGCCAAAGCTGATGCCACGGGTCTTTTCCACCAGGTAGCTGGCGCCGAGCAGAACGCTGAGACAGTCGGTCAACGCCACGTCGCTGGCCCCGCGCAGGCGCCATTGGCGATCCTCTGTATGCTCTTGCTGCACGCTGGCACCAAAGGCGGGGAGGGCGACTTCCTGTCCGGTCCAGCTGCCAGGCAGGCCGGGGATCTGACCCCAGGCAGGATCGCTGTCGGGCACTGGGCGACCATAGTAAAGGTAAGTGCCCACGGTACGCTGCACGCCCAGCGTCAGCTGTTGATCGTGGCCGAACAGGCGATAGGCGCCCTGCACGGTGCCGTCATAGATCCAGCCCTTGGCCACCGGGGCATAGGCGCCGGGATTGCCATAGAGGCCGCCCCATGCGCCGGTCTGGGCGTCTTGCTTGGGGGTGCCATAGACATAGAACAGCCGCGAATCTTCGTTGTGGTACTTGCGCGTGACATGCGCGCGCACACTCCAGCCCGGGGCAAAGTCCCAGGTCAGCTGGCCATAGGCGGTCTGGTCGTGCGTGTTCCAATAGGTCCAGTCCATCGTGGTGGAGGCGCTGCGGTCAAACTCCAGCTGGTTGCCCTTGCTGTCCTGCAAGGGCAGCGCGCCCCACAGCACCCCGGTGGACTTGCCATCCTGGCGCATATAGCCGGCCGAAAGATGCAGGTTGGGGCTGATTTCGCCATCGAGCACGCCCGAAATGGCGGTTCGGTTGTGGTGATAGCCGCGCAGGTAGCTGTCGCCGTCCTGCGCCGCGCCGGTAATCCGCACGGCCCATTTGCCATCGGCGGTGAGCGGCAGATCGAGGTCCACCTCGGCGCGCTTCTTGTTCCATGAACCATAGGACAGCTCGGCCGACATATGGCGCTGACCGGTGGGGTGGCGGCGGTGATAATTGATCGTGCCCGAAGGATTGCCGGCGCCGGTGAGCAGCGCGTTGGCCCCGCGCACCACCTCCACGCTGTTCCACATCACCGAATCCTGGGCGCCCGTCGTCGGCCCCCAGACGTTGGGCAGGCTGATCCCGTCGATCATCGCGTCGACGATGTCGAAGCCGCGCGCGTTGTAATAGGTGCGCTCGGTTTCCACCTGGTCGACGTTGACGCCCGTAACGTAGCGCAGCAGCTGGTTGGTTTCGTCCAGCGCAAAGTCATCCAGGAACTTGCGATCGACCATGCTGACCGATTGCGGGGTATCCATCAAGGACAGCGCCAGGCCGGTAGCGCCGCTTGCCACCATCTCCCCCTTTTCGCCGTTGACCACGATGGTGCGGCCAGCGTCCGCATCACTGGCGCCGGCACTGGCACTGGCACTTGCGGCGTCCGCAGCGCTGTCGGCCTGGGCGGGAGACGCCGCCAGCACACCAAGCGAAACGCCGCAGGCCAGCATTGCGCGGCGCAGGTGCGTGGGGGCCATGATCTCAGTCCTTCCTGAACAATGATTTCTGATCGCCCGCTAATGCGAATGGTTATCATGAGTCAAGGAGAGTGATAATCATTTTCAAAAATAGCACCTCCGAGGCAGCAGGCGGCCAATGCATCCGTGTGGCTTGCGACGCTGCGCCCTTGGCCCTAGGATGCGCGCACCCCGGGGAGCCAGTGGCCTGGGCAGCGCATCCGCGTTGCCGGGTTGAACAAAGGCTGAGAGGGGCTGGTCACGCAGCCCGACCCGTCGAACCTGAACCCGTTAGCACGGGCGGAGGGAGGGCAGGCCAGCGTTACACGTGCGTGCCACAGCCTTTCGTTCGTCCACACGAAAGGAACCTCGTGTATGGCCGATCTTAATTCTCCACTGGAAATCGGTGTCACCACCGGACCGATCCGCGGCAGCCGCAAGATCCACGTGGAATCGCCGCGCTTCCCCGGCATGACCGTGGCAATGCGCGAAATCGCGCTGGAGCCGGGCTGCGGCGAGCCTCCGCTGCGGGTCTATGACACGTCTGGGCCCTACAGCGATCCCAAGCAGGCGATCGACATTCGCGCGGGCCTGCCGCGCCTGCGCCAGGAATGGATCGTGGGCCGCGGCGATGTGGAAACCTATGCCGCGCGCGAAGTGAAGCCCGAGGACAATGGCCTCAAGGGGCCGGACCGTTCGGGTGGCGTGCCGGCGTTCCCCAACGTCAATCCCGCACCGCTGCGGGCCAAGGCCGGCGCCAATGTCACCCAGATGCACTATGCCCGCCAAGGCATCGTAACGCCCGAGATGGAATACGTGGCGATCCGCGAGAACCTTGGCCGCCGCCAGTTGAAGGAAGCCTTGGTGCGCGACGGCCAGGATTGGGGCGCCAGCATTCCCGATTACGTCACGGCCGAATTCGTGCGCGACGAAGTGGCGCGCGGGCGAGCGATCATTCCCAACAACATCAACCACCCGGAAAGCGAACCGATGGCGATCGGGCGCAATTTCCTGGTCAAGATCAATGCCAACATCGGCAATTCGGCAGTCGCGTCAGACGTGGCCAACGAAGTGGACAAGATGGTCTGGGCGATCCGCTGGGGCGCCGACACGGTGATGGACCTTTCGACCGGGCGCAACATCCACGACACCCGCGAATGGATCCTGCGCAACAGCCCGGTGCCGATCGGCACCGTGCCGATCTACCAGGCGCTGGAAAAGGTGGGCGGCATTGCCGAAGACCTGACCTGGGACATCTTCCGCGATACCTTGATCGAGCAGGCCGAACAGGGCGTGGACTATTTCACCATCCACGCCGGGGTGCGCCTGCCCTACATTCCGCTCACCGCCAAGCGCGTGACCGGCATCGTCAGCCGGGGCGGCTCGATCATGGCCAAGTGGTGCCTGGCGCATCACCGCGAAAGCTTCCTCTACGAGCATTTCGACGAGATCACCGAGATCATGAAGGCCTATGACATTGCCTATTCGCTGGGCGATGGCCTGCGCCCGGGCAGCGTGGCCGACGCCAATGACGAGGCACAGTTTGCCGAGCTTTACACCCTGGGCGAACTGACCAAGCGCGCCTGGGCGCAGGACGTGCAGGTGATGATCGAGGGGCCGGGCCATGTGCCGATGCACAAGGTCAAGGAAAACATGGACAAGCAGCTTGCCGCCTGTGGCGAGGCGCCGTTCTACACGCTCGGGCCGCTCGTTACCGACATCGCGCCGGGCTATGACCATATTACCAGCGGCATCGGCGCGGCGATGATCGGTTGGTTCGGCACGGCCATGCTGTGCTATGTCACGCCCAAGGAGCACCTGGGCCTGCCCGATCGCGATGACGTCAAGGTTGGCGTGGTCACCTACAAGCTGGCTGCCCATGCCGCCGATCTGGCCAAGGGGCATCCGGCGGCCAAGCTGCGCGACGATGCCCTGAGCCGCGCCCGCTTCGAATTCCGCTGGCGCGACCAGTTCAATCTCAGCCTCGATCCCGAAACGGCCGAGCAGTACCACGACCAGACCCTGCCGGCCGAAGGGGCCAAGACCGCGCACTTCTGCTCGATGTGCGGGCCCAAGTTCTGCTCCATGAAGATCACGCAGGAAGTGCGTGAATTTGCATCGAAACAGAACCAACCTGCCGATACCTTCATCGCTGCCGAAGAGGCCGAGGCCGGGATGCAGGCGATGAGCGACAAGTACCGCGAGGCAGGCAGCGAACTCTATCTGCCGGCCGCGCAATAAGGCCTTGCGTTCTGCGCTGGTTGCCATCGCGGTAACCAGCGCAGGAACCAGCACGGTTTCCGATCATTGCCTGTCCATCTGGAAGGTCGCGTCGCCATGGGGTGGCGCTCCGCTCCTCTCATGATGGAGATCGCGCCATGAAGAAGGCTTTGCTGGCAGTGGCACTTGCAGCGTCGGGCCTGACCGCCGCCTGCACCGATGGATATGATGGCCGCCCCGGCTATGACAACGGCTATCACCGCCATCGCGGCGGTTACGGTGGCATCGAAGGCGGCTATGCCAGCGGTGGCGGCTGGGGCTATCGCGACGATGGCTATTATCGCCGCTATGGCAACTATGACTACAACCGTCCCGATCCCAGCTACGGCGGCTATTACGCCGATCGCTATTACCGCGACGATCCGCGCTATGGCGAACATCGCCTGAGCGCTGACGAACGCATCTATCGCGGCAACGATGGCCGCTATTACTGCCGCCGTTCGGATGGCTCGACCGGCCTGATCGTTGGCGGCGTGTCGGGTGCGCTGCTCGGCTCGGTGATTGCCCAGGGCGATTCCCGTCCGCTCGGCGCGATCCTCGGCGCGATCGGTGGCGCTGCCGCTGGTGCCGCGATCGACAGCAACAACGTGCGCTGCCGCTGATCCCCAACCGGGCATCGGCACGCATGAAAAAGGCCCTTTCGCCACGCGGCGAAAGGGCCTTTTTCATGTCGGCCTGGCGCGGGCAATCCCGCGTCAGGCGTCAACAGGCTTACTTGGCAGCGTCGACCGCAATGCCGAGCTTCTTCACGTCGTTGAGCGTGAAGGCGACCGGGCGATCGTTGAACGTGCCTTCCACCGACTTCTTGCGGATGTGCAGTTCGAAGGGCACCTTGCCGGCATAGGCGGTGCCACGGACGATCTTTTCTTCGCCCTTGGTTTCGGTGGTGTAGGAATAGCTCACGCCCTTGTAGGCGAAGCTGTCAGGCTGGGTTTCGGCCGAGGCCACGGCGGGGGCGGCCAGCACGAGAGCGGCGGCGGCGGTCGAAATGAAAGAACGAAGCATGGCAATTTCCCCTGATCATAAAGGCGAGATTGCCTTCGGACACCCGTCTGTTGTGTTCTTGTTGCAACGCGTTTCACCCATGCTGCGCCTGCGAGCAATTGCTTAGGTTGCCCACCCGATTGCATGATTTGCAACTGCTGCGCGCGGGCTTTTCGAAAAGCGTTTGTTTTCATGCATAACAATATGCGCCCGGCCACAGGGGACCTGACCGGGCGCATACGAAAGCACGCAAAAGTGCCGGAATGCTTAGGCTTCGAGGCTGCGCTCCAGCGTGACTTCGCAGTTCAGCAGGCGCGAAATCGGGCAGTTGGCCTTGGCTTCATCGGCGATCTTGGCGAAATCCGATTCGGCGATGCCGGGGATCGAGGCCTTAAGTGCAAGTGCGCTGCGCGTCACCTTGAAGCCGTCGCCATCGGCGTCCAGGGTAACCTTGGCAGTCGTATCGAGCGTGCCATCGGCGTAACCGGCCTTGGCGAGGGCAAAGCTGGTGGCCATGGTGAAGCACGCCGCATGGGCAGCGGCGATCAGCTCTTCGGGGTTGGTGCCCGGCTTGCCTTCAAACCGCGTGCCAAAGCCATAGGGCTGGTCCGACAGCACGCCCGAGGCGGTGCTGATCGATCCCTTGCCGGGCTTGCCGAGCCCTTCATAACGGGCAGAAGCGGTGCTGGTGGGCATTGGGGCATCTCCTTGATGGGGTTTGCCCGTTGAACGCCCTGGCCAGCGGCCCGTTCCATCCGGTTCAGCGCTTGCGCACGAACTCTGCGCGCAGCACCAGACCCTTGATGCCGTCGAACTTGCAGTCGATTTCCTGCGCGTCGCCGGTGAGGCGGATCGACTTGATCAGCGTGCCGCGCTTGAGCGTTTGCCCGGCGCCTTTGACATCGAGATCCTTGATCAGCGTGACCTGGTCACCGTCCTGCAGCACGTTGCCCACAGCATCGCGCACTTCCACGGCATTGGCCGCCGCGCGCCGCGTGGCCAGTTCTGCGGCGGTCATCCATTCGCCGCTTTCATCGTCGTAAACGTATTCGTCGTCGCTCATGTCCCGCCCCTTTTGTGCTGTGGTCCCGATCGGGCCATGGCAGGTTGGGGGCAGGCGCGCCAGCCCTTGTGGGAACCGGTCTTACCACACAGCGGGGGTCAGAACGATGGCGCCACCGTCGCGGGGTTTCCACGCGCGCATGGCCAGGGCGGCATTGCTTTGGCACGCCGCGCGGCCTTCAGCCAGCGACCACGTGATGTGCCATATCCCGCCGTCGGGCCGGCGGGTGGAGCCATCGAGCGCCACCACCAGCGCCTCCACGCCCGCGCCGTCGTCGATATGGCCGACAACGCGGGCGTGGCGGATCGCCGGGGGGAGGGGATCATCGGGGCCCGCATGAACCGTGCGGGTCACATGGTCCGCCACGATCTGCGCATAGCGTGGCGGGAACAGCGCCATCAGGCGATCGCGGCTTTCGGGTTCAAGCTTCCAGCCGCTGGGCATCGCGCGCAATCCGCCTGATCAGGACGCGGGCGTGGCCTGGCCACTGACGACGCCATTGTGCTCTGGCTGCGGCGTGGTGAGCGCCCCGGTGATCCAGATGGCAGACAAGGCGAGGATGGCCAGGACAAGGCTGATCAGAAGCACCCAGCGCACCACGTTCAAACCGACGGCGCTGCGCGCTTCGTCAGTGGACAGCCGCGCCGGCGGCTCCTGCCGTTGGGTATGGTCGTTCTGCATGACGACTCTCCTGCGTTTCATCGGCGGGGCGCACGTATGGCGCGCCCCTTTTGCCTGATTCTACGCGCGGAGAGCCCGCGTGGTTCCGCGTCAGTCGCGCAGCAGCTCGTTGATGCCGGTCTTGCTGCGGGTTTGCGCGTCCACGGTCTTGACGATCACGGCGCAATAGAGCGACGGGCCGGGGGTGCCGTCGGGCAGGGGCTTGCCGGGCAGCGAGCCGGGCACGACCACGGCATAGGGCGGCACGCGGCCGATATGCACTTCGCCGGTGGCGCGGTCGATGATCTTGGTGCTGGCGCCCAGGAACACGCCCATCGACAGCACCGCGCCTTCGCCCACGATCACGCCTTCGGCCACTTCCGAACGCGCGCCGATAAACGCGCCGTCTTCGATGATCACCGGGCCGGCCTGCAGCGGTTCGAGCACGCCGCCAATGCCCACGCCGCCCGAGATATGCACGTTCTTGCCGATCTGCGCGCACGAACCCACCGTGGCCCAGGTATCGACCATGGTGCCTTCATCGACGAACGCGCCGATATTGACGAAGCTGGGCATGAGCACGACGTTCTTGGCAATGTGCGCGCCGCGGCGGGCCACGGCGCCCGGCACCACGCGGAAGCCTGCGGCGCGGAAGGCGACTTCGTCCCAGCCGGCAAACTTGCTCGGCACCTTGTCGAACGCCGGAGCGCCACCGGCGCCACCTTCAACCACGACATTGTCGTTGAGGCGGAACGAGAGCAGCACGGCCTTCTTCAGCCACTGGTTCACGCGCCACGCGCCATCGACCTTTTCCGCGACGCGCGCTTCGCCAGCATCGAGCAGGGCGAGGGCCTGTTCCACCACCACGCGCACATCGCTGCTGGCCGGCGTCACGTCCGCGCGGTTTTCCCAGGCGGCTTCGATGGCGGCTTCAAGCTGTGCGGTCATGGGTGTTCCTCCGGGCAATACTTGGATGTTCTGGACTGGGTAGTCTGGACAGTCTGCTTGGGCAGGGCGCCTAGCCGAGGTGGCCGTCGGCGGCAAGCGCGTCGAGCCAGGCCGCAAGATCGTCGATCGTCTCGTCGATTGCGGTCTCGTCACGGGCGCGGGCGCCCCAATCCGTGCCGAAATCGAGCCAGACCGTCTGCATGCCCATGGCCTTGGCCGGGGTGAGGTTGCGCGCCGAATCCTCGAAGAACACCGAACGCGCCGGATCGATGCCAAAGGCCGAGACAAAGCCGCGATAGGCCGAAGGCTCGGGCTTGGGCTTGTATTCCATCGCGTGAATGTCCCACAGCCCTTCAAAGCAGTGGGTGATGCCCAGGGCATCGAGCACGCGCGTCGCATAGGCCGCATCGCCGTTGGTGAACACCAGGCGACGCCCGGGCAGGCGCATCAGGCGTTCTTCCAGGCGCGGCGCGCGGTTCAGCGGGGCCATGTCGACATCGTGAACATAGCCCAGGAATTCATAGGGATCGACGCCATGAAAATGCATCAGGCCAGCAAGCGTGGTGCCATGGTCGTGGAAATACATCTTCTGCACGCGGCGCGCCTCGGCATGGTCGCAGCCCAGCAGGTCGGCAATGTAGGCGCCCATGCGCACGTCGATCTGATCGAACAGGCAGGTTTCGGCCGGGTACAGCGTGTTGTCCAGATCGAAGATCCAGCAATCGACACGCGATGGGTCAAAGGGCATCCGTCATCCTTGCGAGCTTGGCTCTGGCCTCATGAGCGTGGCTCTGCCTTTAGAGCATGGTGCCGCCGCCTGCCCGCAAAATCACCGCGGGGCAAGCCTCCTGAGCCGGGCGTTTTCGCCGTCTTCCAGAATCCATAGACCCCATGACTGCCGGAGCCTCGAGGGCTCAAATCTGAGATGCTGACGAT
>CAYXUN010000100.1:0-11268 GCA_964468165.1 uncultured Novosphingobium sp.
GGTCGTCAAGCTAACCCACTGATACCACTCAACTTAGTTTCGGATCGGGCTCTAAGATGCTGGAAGAAGCCTCAGGTCTATTAGCGGAAATTCACGCCAGGGGACGGTTTTTCCCCGTAAATGAAATCGTCAACATCCATATTCCCAATCCGCAGGAGTGGGCAGCCACGCACGACGGCATCCGCTTCATGTGCTTATCTGACGATTTCATGGCCATGAAGGAGCGGGGTAAAGGGGAAATCAACATCAGATGGTCTTCGATAATCTCCCATCGTCGTCCGATGGAGTAAGGTGGCAGAAACAATCTCGTTGCTCTTCGCCCAGTCCGGGAAAAATCCCGGTGCGGTAAACTTAATTGCCACCTCGGATCGAAGTCCTCCGCCAGCGCAGGGATGTATATCCCGCTACCAAAGTCGCTTGACAGCAAAGCCGTCAAACAGCGCCTCGTTCGATACCAGCGTCATATTCTCGACCTGGGCCTGGGCGATCAACAGGCGGTCGAACGGGTCTTTGTGGGGGATGTTCATTTCCCCAGCGAGTTGGGCGTGGCGCACGCTGATCGCCAGTTCGGCAAAGCCCTGGCCCGCGACAATCGCCGCGAAATCCTGCGCCAGCAGGGCTGCACCCGGCAGCTTGCCGATGCGGAACTTGGTGGCGACTTCCATGGCGGAGGCGGCGCTGACGGCGATGGTATTGGCCTCGTCAGCAATGGCCTCCTGGGCGCGGCGGCTCAGTGCTTCGTCACCGGCCAGCCACCAGATCAACGCGTGGGTATCGAGCAGCAGCCTCAAGCCAGGTTCCACCCGCCGAGCTCATCGTCGGGCAAAGGCTCGTCAAACCGCGCATCCATGGCGATCTGGCCCTTGAGCGCGCCGAAGACACGGCGACCGCGCGGCTCGACCGGCACCAGGCGCACCACCGGCACATTGCCGCGCGCGATCACCACGTCACCCCCCGCGAGCGCTTCGGCAATCAGGCGGGACAGGTTGGTCTTGGCATTGTGAACCGAGAACTGCGCCATCGGCGATCTCCTTAGCCAGAAATATAGCTAAGCACACAAAACCGGGCAAGGGCCACGCGTGCCGGACCGCCCGCAGGCCAGCCTTGCCCCCTAGGTCGTAAACTCATAAATGGCACCCCCGAGGCGCCAAAATGGCAAACATATCGGGTCAAAGTGACCGCCGCGAAGGCTGGTGGCCTTTGCAAGGGCACTTTGGGCCGAGATGGAAGCCATTTTGGCGTCCCTTCGGGATTTGACCCAAAGCTCCCCTCGCAGCGTCGAAAGCACTTGAAATATTTAGGATATTCCTACGCGCTTTCTCCTCGCGACGGGGCCTTTGGCCGCAAACCTCGGGGGCGCCATTTATGAGTTTACGACCTAAATCACCTCCGGCGGCGGATCGCCGCGCCGCGTGGCCAGCGCGCAGCCGGCGACGATCAGCGTGACGCCTGCGATCGTGCCGCGCGTGACGGGTTCGGCAAAGGCCACCCAGCCGACGATTGCGGCCCAGATGAAGGCGGTATATTCCAGCGGCACGAGCACTTGCGCCTGGGCGCGGGCATAGGCCCAGGCGAGGAGCATCATGGCGAGCGCGGCGAGCACGGCGCCAGCGAGGACCAGCGCCCATTGCCCTGGCGTTGGCCAGGGCGCCCAGAACGCAGCGAGCGGCGCGAGCAGCACGGCGATGACGATGCTTTGGTAAAACGCCACTTCCACCGGGGTGGCGAGTTGTGCCTGGCGGCGTTGCAAGACCAGGGTGACGGCATAGAGCACCGAAGACGTGAGAATTTCCAGCAAGCCGCGCCAAGCATCGGGGCCGGGCGCGGCGCCGAGTTGATCGGCCGCAATCACGCCTACGCCGACCAGCGCCAGCAGCGAGCCGGTCACCGCGCGGCGGCTGAGCTTTTCACCCAGGGTCAGCGCCGCGAGATAGAGCGCGATCAGCGGCGCCACGAACGAGAGCGCCATGCCTTGCGCGAGCGGCATGCGCACCACGCCATCGAAGAACAGGATGGCCATGCCCGCCGAAACCACCCCGCGCAGCACGTGCACCCGCAGGCTGGCCGCCGGCGGCAGGCGGCCGCCGCGCAGCCGCGCCGTTTCGCGCAGCCACCATGGCGCCATGACCAGCGCGCCCACGGTGCTGCGCCAGAAGATCGCCGCGAAGGCGCCCAGGGCGAGCGCCGCAGCCTTCATCACCCCGTCCATCATGCTGAAACTGGCAAGGCCGGCCATGGCGACCACGATGGGCAGCAGCGGGCGCGGGGCAGACTGGTTTGACGTGCTTATCGGGGTAGGCGACATGGCCCAGGCTTAGCGCCGCGGCGCCATACTGGCCATTGCAGATCGCGGCGAAATGCCTGAAACGATGCGGCGCTCGCTTCGTTTCCAACGAAAAGTGCCTGTGCAACCACGCGGATTCAGCTTGGCGAAAGCCTCGCTGCTTGATTGGCGGTGGGGCATGGGGCAGTAGATGAACCGTGCACCACGTGCGTGCAACCGAATGGCAACAGGGAATTTCGAACCGATGACCCCCCGCAAGACCTGGCCGCAGCGCCGCAACCGTGCGCGTCTTCTTGGCGTGCCGTCGCTGGCCATGGCGCCCCTGGTTGCCACCTCGCTGCTGGCGAGCCCGGCCCTTGCCCGCACGCAAGACAGCAAGGGCCCGGTGGACCTGACCGCGCAGGCGCAGCAGCCGGCGCCCCCGCCGGCCAAGGTGCCGGCTGCTCCCGCTGCCAGCCCGGCCGTTCCGCCCGCCCCCGGCGCGGCGGTGGCCGTGCCGGCGCCGCCCCCTGCCCTGCCCGAGGTGGAAGCGCCGCCGCCGGTGGCGGTGTGGACGCTGCAGGATGCCAAGGATCTGCTTTCGGCCATTCGCGGCATCGGCAGCGAAGGCCTGTTTGCCCGCGATTACCAGCCCGCCGCGCTCGCCGCCGCGATCACCAAGGGTGAAGGCGATGACCTGAACCAGCTGGCCAGCAAGCTGTTCGTGTGGCTGGCCGAAGACCTGCGCGACGGGCGCACGCCGATGACCGCGCGCGAGCAGTGGTTTGCGGTGGACCCCGACCAGGACCTGCACCCCAATTCGGCGCTGCTGGCCCAGGCCACTGAAACCCACGACGTGAAGGGCACGCTGCGCGCCCTGCTGCCCACGCATCCCGACTATGCCCTGCTGCGCCAGCTGCTGCAGACCACCAAGGAGCCGGCCAAGCTCGCCCTGGTGCGCGCCAACATGGACCGCTGGCGCTGGCTGGCGCGCGACCTGGGCCTGCAATACCTGATGATCAACGTGCCCGAGCAGATGCTGCGGCTGACGGTGAACAACCAGATCATCACCACCTATCGCGCCATCGTGGGCAAGCCGGGCAAGACGGCAACGCCGCAACTGGCGGAAATGGTGGAGAACGTGGTGTTCAACCCCACCTGGACGGTGCCGCAGTCGATCGTGAAGGGCGAAGGCCTTGGCGCCGATCTGCTGGCCCACCCGGCCAAGGCCAAGCGCTTGAACTATGCCGTCAAGCAGCTGTCCGACGGCACGATCCAGGTGGTGCAGCAGCCGGGCGAGAACAATTCGCTGGGCCGCGTCAAGCTCGACATGCCCAACGAGTTTGCCATTTATATCCACGACACGCCCAACCGGAACCTGTTCGCCCAGGAAAACCGCGCGCTGTCGCACGGCTGCATCCGCGCCGAACGCGCCACCGAACTGGCCATGACCATGGCGATCCTGGGCGCCGACCTGCCCAAGGAAACTGCGGTGGAATACAACCTGTCGGGCAAGTACACCAAGGTGCCGATGACCAAGCCGTTCCCGGTCTACATCACCTATTTCACCGTGGCGCGCGACGTGAACGGCGTGATGCGCAGCTTCAAGGACATCTATGGCCGCGATCCGGCCGTGCTGGCCAGCTTTGCCCAGCCGCGCCAGCTGCACACCACGCAGCGCAAGAGCAACGAGGCCGTGATCAAGCTGGACAATCCGCTCTAAGCAGCGGGTCTGCCCACGAGGCGAAAACGAAACGGCGGCGAATCATCCCTGATTCGGCCGCCGTTTTGCATGTGTGACGTGCGCTGGCGTCAGCGGCGGTTGCTGGCAAAGCGGATGGTGGGCGCCATGCCGGGCTGGTTGGCCACGGGATTGGCCAGCACGATGCAGACGCCGCCCTTGGCCTTGACCGAGCCGCACAGCGAGCGGGCCGGGCTGGCGCTGGCAAAACCGGCAGCCTGGGTGCGCCAGAACTGCTTGCCGTTGACCACGGCCGCGGTGATCACCGGGCGATAGCCCTTGAGCGCGGGATTGATCGCCAGGTAATGCCGCCAGGCGCGGTGCGCGCCTTCCTGCGTGGAAAAGGCGCCAAGCTGCACCAGGTGAGTGCCAGCCGGCACGGCCGGCGCGCGCGCGGCGAGCGTGGCCACGCGGGCCTGGGCCGCCTTGGCCACCAGCGCCGGCGCACGATCGGCGCGATCGGCGGGGCGCAGGCGGCCGGTGATGACCGGAGCGGCTGCATGGTTGGTGCCGGGGCGCGGGGCGATGGCCCAGGCCGGCACGCTGGCGCTGGCGACGGCCTGGGCGGAACCCGCGGCAGCCGAAGGCGGCATGTCGATCGCGGCGAGCTTTTCCGCGGTGGGCGCGGCGCTGGCGTCGGCGACCTGGGGCTGGGCCGCGCCATTGTCGATGGCGGGCAGTTCCTGCGCGGCAAAGCTGGCAAGAACCGGCGCCTGCGTTGCGGCGGGCGGGCTCGCCGGCGGGGCAGCGGGCGTGGTGCCGATCGCGGCCTGGGCCGTGGCGGCCTGGGCGGCCTGCGCCACGGCCTGCCCGGCACCGGCGGCGGGGAAATTGGCCAGGGCCAGCGCGGTGGGCTGGCCTTCGTCTTCGATCTGGCCGGGCACGCCAAGCACGCCCGCCACGCGCAGGCGCATGTTGCCCGGATCGTTGAGCTGGGCCCACTGCGCCATGCGCGCGGTGAGCTGGTCGGCGGGCACATCCTGCGCGGCCATGTCGCGCGCTTCGCGCCAGTGCCCGGCCATGGCCATGGCATAGGCCAGGTTCTGGCGGGTCTTGGGCGTATCATCGCCACTGCGCACCGCGCCGGTCAGCACGTCCACCGCCTGATCGGCATGACCGGCCAGCGCCAGGGCAAGACCGTAGTCGGCCACCGGAATCTGCTGGCGATGGGTGCCGAGGGTATCGACCGCGACATCGGGATGGCCGAGCGCAATGTCGGTCAGCGCCAGGCTGAGCGCGACCTTGCCATCATCCTGGCCCAGTTCCATCGCATCGTCATAGGCCTGGCGTGCCGCCACGAAGCGGCCGGCGCGCAGATAGGCGCTGCCCAGCAACATGCGATAACCCGGGTTGCGCGGATCGGCCAGGACCGCCTGCTCGGCCAGGGCCACGGCCTTGACCGCTTCCCCGCCGGTGAGCGCCGATTGCGCGCGCGCGGCAGACTGCCCGGGATGGACCGAGCCCTGGGCACAGCCGGCCACCAGCCCGGCGGCAAGCGCCGTGGTAGCAAGCGAGAGGATCATGCGATGGGGCATCATGGGCGTTTCCCGCAAAAGCATCAGCGCGGCCGCCGCAACGGGGCGGCGCGCGTGGTGGGCAAGGGTTCGGATTCGGGCAACTGGGCCAGCACGTCTTCGAGACCGGGCGTGGCATCGACCAGGCGATCGAGCGCCTCGATGAGCAGCGCCTGGGCGCTGCGCCGCTCGGCCGTGCAGCAGGCGCGCAGCAGGGCATGGCGGCGCGGATCGAGCCGCAGGGTGAAGGCCACCTTCTTGCCGGGCAATTGTTCCACATCCAGCGCGGCGCGGCGGCTGGCGGCAACCTTGCGGTTCATCACGGTGGACAGCTGGGCGATCTGGCGCAGCACTTCGGGGCGGCTGTCATCCTCGCCCGCCTCTTCCAGCGCGACCACCTCGGCCAGCGGCAGTGCCGTGGCGAGTGGCGTGGTATCGAGCAACTGGGCATCAGGCGCCACGGCAGCGTCGGATTCGATGCCGGCCCAATCGAGCGAGACATGGCTGCGCATGGCCGGGCGCGCGGCGCCCTTGCGCGCCAGCAGCGATCCGGTGAGCGAGGCAAAAGGCTTGGTGTCGGGCGTGGCCATGGTTGCGTCTCCCTCGCTCACGAACCGACCACGCGGCGTCCGAAGCTGCCGACCGGGCGCGGCGCGGCGCCGCCCAGCGCGCGCACCGGGGGCATGCCGGCCTGGCCCTGCTGCGGCACGGCGAACACGGTGCGGCGAAAGTTCTTTTCGAGGCGTTCGGAGATATAGCTCCACAGCTGGGCCACCTCGGCGGCAGAGCGGCCGGTGGGATCAACCTCCATCACGGTGCGTCCGTCGATCATCGAGGCGGCGAAATCGGTGCGATGGTGCAGCGTGATCGGCGCGACAGTGCCATGCTGCGAGAGCGCGACGATCGCCTCTGCCGTGATGCGCGCCTTGGGCGTGGCGCCGTTGACGGCAAAGATCAGCGGCTTGCCCGCGCGTTCGCACAGATCGACCGTGGCGCCCACGGCGCGCAGATCGTGCGGCGAAGGGCGCGTGGGCACGACGATGAGTTCCGAGAGCGCAATCACCGACTGGATCGCCATGGTGATCGCCGGCGGGGTATCGATCACCGCCAGCTTGAAGCCCTGCTGGCGCAAGACCTGGAGATCCTGGGCGAGGCGACCCACCGTCGTCTGGGCGAAGGCGGGAAAATCGGCCTCGCGCTCGTTCCACCAATCGGCCAGGCTGCCCTGCGGGTCGATATCGATCAGCACGACCGGCCCGGCACCGGCGCGTTGCGCCTGCACGGCGAGGTGGCCGGACAAGGTGGTCTTGCCCGATCCCCCCTTTTGCGAAGCCAAGGCCAGTACGCGCAAAGTGTCCCCCTGAGGCTGTCGTCCGATCAGGCCTGAGGGATTCGCAGATTGCGCTGAAATTTTGGTTAACACCCCCGCGTTTCCCGGGGCCAATGGCGCGGCCGGGCGATGGTCTTGGCAAAATGCCACGCAAGCGCGCGCGGGCGCATCGAGGCGATGACGCCGCGGGAAAACTTGTTTACCATTTTTCCCGCAGAAGGCCTGAGGGAAAGCCCGCAGACGACCTGCCCTGGCAAGAGATTCGCGTTCAACATGATCACGCCGCGCACCAAGACCGCATCGCTTTGCACCCTGGCCCTGCTGGCCGCGTCCACCGCCCTGCTGCCCACCCTGGCGCGCGCCGATGTGCGCGATGGGGTCAACGCCTGGTCACGCGGGGATTATGCCGGGGCCGTGCGGCAGTGGCAGGGGCCGGCCGCCAAGGGCGATGCCGATGCGCAGTTCAACATGGGCCAGGCGGCCAAGCTGGGCCGCGGCATGCCCAAGGACATGGCCAAGGCCGAAGACTGGTTCCACAAGGCCGCGCGCCAGGGCCATGCCCGCGCCGCCGACAACTATGGCATCCTGCTGTTCCAGACCGGCCGCCAGAGCGAGGCGCTGCCTTGGCTCACCGCCTCGGCCGATCGCGGCGAGCCGCGCGCGATGTATGTCCTGGGCGTGGCAGCGTTCAACGGCGATTTCCAGCCCAAGGACTGGGTGCGCGCCTATGCCCTGATGACGCGGGCAGCGGCCGTGGGCCTGCCCCAGGCGATCGAAAGCCTCAAGACGATGAACCAGGTGATCCCGCTGGAACAGCGTCAGATGGGCGCATCGCTGGCGAGCGACCTGGAAAGCCGCACCAGTGACCAGCGCTCGCGCGAGTTGGCAGCCGCCGAACTGGGCGTGAGCGCGCCTTCGGCCAGCGCCGCCGTGGCCGCGGCACCGCTGCCGACCCGCGCCGCGCCTGCGGCGCTGACCCCGGTTGACCTGCCGCCTGCGCAGACCGGGGCAGCAGATGCCGCGACGGATACCATGCCCGGCCGGGTGATGGCCGGTGCCAGCTATGCCAATCCGGTGGAAGTGCCGCGTGCAGCGGTGTCGGCGGCCCCGCCCCGGCCCCGGCCGGCGGCTGTGGCCACGCCGCCCAGGCCTGCACCCGCCGCCGCGCCCAAGCCAGCGCCCGCGGAAAGGCCCACCGCGCGGCCTGCCGCCACCGGCGCCTGGCGCATCCAGCTCGGCGCGTTTTCGCAGAAGAGCAATGCCGATGGCCTGTGGGCGCGCGTGCGGGGCCGGGCCGAACTGGCCGGGCACCCGCGCATCGACCTGGCCGAGGGCAAGATCACGCGGGTTCTGGCCGGCGGCTTTGCCAGCCAGGCCGAAGCCGCGCATGCCTGCGCCGCGCTGAAAGGCGCAGGTGTGGATTGCATCACGCTGAAACCCTGACGGTTTGGTCTTTCCGGCTTGCCGCATGCGGTGCATGGGCAGGCCGATGACCACGCCCGATCCAGCCACCCTGGCGCCGCTGCCGCGCATCGCCGCGCTTGATTTCCTGCGCGGCTTTGCCGTGCTGGGCATCCTGGCGATCAACATCACCGGATTCTGGGGGCCGCAACTCGCCAGCCTGAGCCCGGCCCTGCCGCGCGCAACGGGACCGGGCCTGGATGGGCCAGGCCTGATCTGGTTCGTGGTCAGCTATTTGCTGTTCGATGGCAAGATGCGCGGCCTGTTCACCCTGCTGTTCGGGGCCAGCATGGTGCTGTTTGCGCAAAGCGTGGAGCGGCGCGGGCTTTCCCCCGATACCATGCAGGTGCGCCGCCTGCTGTGGCTGCTGCTGTTTGGCTATCTGCACTATACCCTGCTGTGGTGGGGCGATATCCTGTTTGCCTATGCGCTGTGCGGCATGCTGGCGCTGGCGCTGCGGCGGCTCGATCCGCTGCCGCTGCTGGCGATCGGCGTGCCGGTGCTGGTCCTGGCCCATGCGTTTGATGCGCTGGCCGCGCTGCCGGCGATCGCCGGGGAACAACGCGTGCTGGCCGGGATCGGCACCCCGGCAGACCGCGCCGCCCTGGCAGACATCGCCGCCCGCGTGGCGCAATCGCTGGCGGCCGACGCGCGCGTGCTGCACGCTGGCTGGATCGAGAGCGTGGGCTTGCGCACCCTGGCAACGCCAACCTTCCCGATCACCGCCACGCTCAACACCTTCAGCGAAACCTTTCCGCTGATGCTGATCGGCATGGCCTTGTTCAAGAGCGGTTTTTTCACCGGGCGCTGGCCGCGTGCGGCGATGCTGGCGCTCGCCGCGGGCGGGGTGGCCCTGGGCGGCGTGGCCACGGCGGCCTTGGCGCTGTGGGCCGATCGCAGCGGCTGGCCGGACCAGCTGACTTTTGCCGTGACCACCGACATGGCCGCCCTGCCCCGGCTGGCGATGACGCTGGGCTATGCCGCGGCGCTGCTGCTGGCCTGGCCGGCGCTGGCGCGACGGGCGCCTGGCCGGGTGCTGGCAGCAGCGGGGCGCTGCGCCTTTACCAATTACCTCGGCACCAGCCTGATCATGAGCGCGCTGTTCTGCGGGTGGGGCGCGGGACTGGGCTGGGGCAATGCCCATGCCGTACCGCGCGGCAGCCTGCCGCTGTTGGTGGTCCTGGGGTGGGTGATCATGCTGGCCTGGCCGCAGGCCTGGCTGGCCCGCTTTGGCCAGGGGCCGCTGGAGCGGCTGTGGCGACGGCTGACCTTTGCCGGCGTCAAACCGTCTGCGGATGCCGCGGGGTAAGGATCAGCACGCCTTCTTCCACCCGCCAGCCTTTGAGGCGGTTGAGGAAATTCATGCCCAGCACGTTGAGGCCGCCGGTGGTCTCGCTGACGATCACATCCATGTTGCGCGCGACGATCGAGCCTAGTTTCAAGGTTTCCAGCCGCGCGGTCTGCGCCTCCACATCGCCGTTGGCCGTGTGCATCACCACCGGCAGGCGCAGCGGATCGGGGGCAATCCCGGCCTCGCTGGCGCCCTCGGCCGACAGCGTGGTGATCGTGGCGCCGGTATCGACCATGAAGCGGGTGCGGGTGCCGTTGACGTTCGCCTCGATCCAGTAATGCCCATCCGCCGCCAGCGGCACGCGCACTTCGCCGCCGGAAACCTGCGCTTCGGGCAGGCCGATGCTGGGCATGAAATGGGCGAACGAGGGATCGAGGTGGACAAAGCGCAGGCACGCGACGGCAAACACGCCGAGCAGCACGAGATTGCCGAAAAAGCGCATGAGCCGCGCCAGGCCACCGCCGCCCAGCCCCGCCAAGGTCACCAGCACCATCGCCACGAGCGCCGCCGCCAGCAGCGGTGGCGGGCTGATAAGCCAGGGCGGCAGGGCGCCAAGCATGTGGCCGGGATCGATCATCACCGCCCTTTTGCCACGGCCAACCTTGCCCCAAGCTGAAAACCCATGCGCCCGGCCGCGATGCCGTAACGCTTGGGAAACCACGGTGATTTACGATAGAACCACGGTTTGTCCCTGGGCGGGACAGGCAACCCGGCGCGCTGGCCTTGAGCGGCGCGAACGCTATGGTCCGGGGGCGAAAGGAAGATCTGGCATGGCTGGCAAGCCGGCATGGTGGCGCAAGGCGCTGTGGCCGAACGGAAAAGACGGGTTGAAAACCAGGCAGGGCCGCCAGGCCGCAGGGCGCCGCCTGGTGGTTCTGGGCGCAGGCACCTGCGCCACCGGCCTCGCCATGCTCCTGGCGTTTCACGTCGGCCAGGACCTTGCCCGCAGCCTCGCGGGCGGGGATGACGATGCGCCCCAGGCCCTGCCGACCGCGCTGGCCGAAGCCGCGCCCGCGCCGGCCGCGCAAGCGGCTACCCCGCCGCCAGCGGCGCAGAGCCCGGCCGCCGACACGCCGTTTGTCGTCAAGTCCGTGCTCAAGATCGATGGGCCGATCCGCTTTGGCCAGTTCTATTGGGACGAGAGCCAGGGCCCGGCAGGCCCGGTGGTGATCACGGTCGACCTTACCGCCCGCGTGCTCTCGGTGTTCCGCGACGGGCACGAGATCGGCGCGACCGCGATCCTCAAGGGCTATGGCGACAAGCCCACGCCGCTCGGCGTGTTCCCCATCACCCAGAAGGACGCGACGCACGTGTCCAACATCTATGACGCGCCGATGCCGTGGATGCTGCGCCTGACCAACGATGGCGTCTCGATCCACGGATCAAAGGTGGAAAAGGGCTATGCCACCAATGGCTGCGTGGGCGTGCCCGACGAATTCGCCAAGCGCCTGTTCAAGGTGGCGAGCCTGGGTGACAAAGTGATCATCACCGACGGCAAGCGCCTGGGCCTGGGCGGGTCGATCAATCCTGGGGCGTAGGTGGATGCGTGCGGATGCGCGCGCATTCGGACGTTTTCGCGTTATGCATAAAGATAACAGCTGGACCCCG
>CAYXUN010000101.1:0-2447 GCA_964468165.1 uncultured Novosphingobium sp.
GCAGCCCTTAGTCGAATACGCGCGGGCGGGCAAGCGTCCCTCGGGGATCACCAAGCGGCCGCTTGGCTTCCCCGCGCCCTGCTGGTAGAGGCGCACCCCGAATGAACCCTGTCCCTCCCCCTTCAGACCAGCAGCCCCTGAGCACCGCCGCCGCTATCGTGGTGGCGGCCGGCAAGGGCCTGCGCGCCGGCGGCACGGTGCCCAAGCAGTTTGCCCTGTGGCAGGGCAAGCCCCTGGTCCGCCACAGCGTGGAAGCGCTTGTTTCCGCGCGAATTGCGCCGATCGTGGTGGCCATCCCGCGGGGGTGGGAAGAAGTCGCGGCGGCCGCCCTTCAGGGCTTGCCCGAGGTCGTGTTTGTCCATGGCGGCGAGACCCGGCGGGAATCGGTCGCGCTCGCGCTCGAGGCGCTGGCCGAAGACGCGCCGGCCCAGGTACTGATTCACGATGCGGCCCGCCCGATCCTGCCCCAGGCGGTGATCGATCGCCTGCGCGCCGCGCTCGACACCGCGCCGGGCGCCATTCCCGCGCTGGCGGTGGTGGACAGCGTGGTGCGCGGCAGTGCGGATGGCCGACGCGATGTTGCCGTGGCGCGCGAGCATCTCTATCGCGTGCAGACGCCGCAAGCGTTTCACTATCCTGCCATCCTTGCCGCCCATCGTGGCTGGACCGGCGGCGCCGAAGCGGGCGACGATGCGCAGGTGGCCGATGCCGCGGGCCTGGCCGTGGCGCTCGTTGCCGGAGACGAGGCCTTGCGCAAGGTCACCTTTGCCAGCGATCTGGAGACTGCCCCGATGCCCCCCCTACCCCGCACCGGCATGGGTTTTGACGTTCACCGCCTGGTCACCGGGCAAGACCTGTGGCTGTGCGGCGTCAAGATCGATCATGCCAAGGGCCTTTCCGGCCACAGCGATGCTGACGTGGCGATCCACGCCCTGGTCGATGCTCTGCTCGGCGCGATCGCGGCTGGCGACATCGGCGATCACTTCCCGCCGTCCGATCCGCAGTGGAAAGGCGCCTCGTCCGATCACTTCCTCGTCCATGCCGCCGCGCTGGTTGCGCAAAGCGGCCATGCCATCGCCAACGTCGACGTGACGATCATCTGCGAAGCGCCCAAGATCGGCCCGCACAAGGCGGCCATGCGCGCCCGCCTGGCCGAGATCCTGGACCTGCCGATCGACCGCGTCAGCGTGAAGGCGACGACCACCGAGCGGTTGGGCACGACCGGCCGCGGTGAAGGCATTGCCGCGCAGGCCATCGCCACCGTGGTGCCGCAATGATCCGCCGCACGCTTGTTCGCAGCAGCGCCGCGACGCTTGCCCTTGTTGGCCTTCTCGCCAGCCAGCAGGCCTTGGCGGCAGATGCCCGCGCCTGCCTGGAACCGGCCGATGTCGATGCCATGGTCACCTATGCCCTGCCATCGGCCATGGACAGCGCGATGACGTTCTGCGCGCCGCACCTGGCGCCCCAGGGCTATTTCGCGCGCGAGGGGCAGTCGCTGGTGCAGCGCTATGCCCAGGCCAAGCCGGCTGCCTGGCCGCGCGCCAAGGCAGCACTGCTCAAGCTGGGCCAGGCCGACGCCAAGGGCGGTGACCAGACCATAGCGCAGATGGCACGCCTGCCCGACAAGGCGCTGCAGCCCTTTGCCGATGGCATGATCGGGCAGATGGTCACCGAATCGATCAAGCCGCAAAGCTGTGCGCCGCTGGAGCAGATGACGCGCCTGCTCGCGCCACTGCCGCCGGAAAACACTGCCAGCCTGTTCACTTTCATCATCCGCATGGTCGATTCGCCATCGCGCAAGCCGGGCATCGCGCCCCGCAAACCCGGGCTGCCCCTCTGCCCGGAAACCCCATGACAACGGAACACCCCCCAATCATGCCCGCTGAAACCGATTCCCTTCTCCCGCACGACATCGTCGCGCTGGCCCAGCGCGTGATCGATGCCAATCGCAGCATCGGCCGCACCGTTGCCCTGGCGGAAAGCTGCACCGGCGGGCTGGTGGCCGCCGCGCTGACCGAAATCGCCGGCAGTTCCAGCGTGCTGGAGCGCGGCTTCGTGACCTATTCGAACGAAGCCAAGCACGAGTTGCTGGGCGTGTCGCTCGACGTGATCGATGCGGTGGGGGCGGTGTCTGTGGCCACGGCCTGGTCGATGGCCCAGGGCGCCCTTGCCCATTCGCAGGCCGATGTTGCGGTGGCGATCACCGGCATTGCCGGCCCGGATGGTGGTTCGGAACAGAAGCCGGTGGGCACCGTGGTGTTTGCCCGCGCGCACCGTGGCCAGAACCCGGAAGACATCATGGCCGAAACCCGGCTGTTCGATGATTGCCAGACCCGCAGCGCCGTGCGCCACCAGGCCACGCTGTGCGCTCTTGAACTGCTGATGCCGCCCGAAGCGGATTGAGGCCACGCGGCCCCCCGCGAACGCGGGGCCGACGCTCAGCCGTG
>CAYXUN010000101.1:2457-10949 GCA_964468165.1 uncultured Novosphingobium sp.
GCCTCCCCCGCCGCCCCCCCCCCGCCGGGTTGGCCGCCCCCGCCCCCCCGCCCCCCGGGGGCCCCGACGCTCAGCCGTGATCAGGCCTCGACCGGGCCATAGAGCTTGGCCGCGCGGGTTTCGAACGCGGCGACCATCTTGCGGAACGCGCGATCGAGATACTGGCCCGCCATCTTTTCGAACAAGGCGTTGCGAAAGCTGAAATCGACGCAGAAGTCGATCACGCAGCCGGTGCCATCGTCGCCCGGGCGGAATGCCCAGGTGTTGGACAGGCTTTTCATCGGCCCATCGAGATATTCCACCTCGATCCGATCAGGCTTGGCCTTGCGCACGCGCGAGGTGAATTTTTCGCGCAGCGCATTGAAGCCGACGAGCATGTCGGCGACCATTTCGGTTTCGCTGTCGGCCTTGATCCGCGTGGCCACTACCCAGGGCAGGAACTCGGGGTAGTGGCGCACGTCGGCAACGAGGTCGAACATCTGTTCCGGCGACCATTGCAGCCGCCGCTGTTCGGCGATGCGCGGCATCTTACGCCCCGGCGCGCGCCGCTGCCTTGGCCAGCTGCGCCTCGCGCGTGGCGCGCATCTGGGCAAAGTCTTCGCCGGCGTGATAGCTCGACCGGGTCAGCGGGCTTGATGCCACCTGGAGGAAACCCTTGGCCCGGGCAATCGCGCCATAGGCATCGAACGCCTTGGGCGTGACGAACTCCATCACCTTGGTGTGCTTGGGCGTGGGCTGGAGATACTGGCCCATGGTGAGGAAATCGATCTGCGCAGAGCGCATGTCATCCATCACCTGGTGCACTTCCAGGCGCTCTTCCCCAAGGCCGAGCATGATGCCCGACTTGGTGAAGATCATCGGGTTGAGCCGCTTGACCTGTTCGAGCAGGCGCAGCGACGCATAATAGCGCGCGCCGGGCCGGATCGTGGGATAGAGCCGGGGCACGGTTTCCAGGTTGTGGTTGTATACGTCCGGTCCCGCCTCGACGATGGCGGCAACCGCGCTTTCCATCTTGTTGCGGAAATCGGGGGTGAGGATCTCGATCGTGGTCTGCGGCGTCTGTTCGCGCAGGGCCTTGATCACCTTGACGAACTGCGAGGCGCCACCATCGGGCAGATCGTCGCGGTCGACCGAGGTGATGACGATGTGCTCCAGCCCCATGCGGGCCGCGGCCTCGGCCACGTGGCCCGGCTCGGAAACGTCGACCTTGCGCGGCATGCCGGTCTTGACGTTGCAGAACGCGCAGGCGCGGGTGCACACGTCACCCAGGATCATCACCGTGGCGTGCTTCTTGGTCCAGCATTCGCCGATGTTGGGGCAGGCTGCCTCTTCGCACACGGTATTCAGCTTCAAGTCGCGCATCAATTGGCGCGTCTCGCCATAGCCCTTGCTGGTGGGCGCCTTCACACGAATCCAGTCAGGCTTGCGCATGCGCTGTGGCTGGACGGGCTCAAGGTTCGAGGCAGTGTCGGTCATGCCTGCGCAGATAGGCGTAACTTGGGGCACTTGAAAGTGCCAATCGAACACGGCATGGCGTTTGCTCATGGCAAACGCGACATCCCCCGAGCTGGATCAGCTCCTCGCCGGCTACCGCCGCTTCCGTGACCATGGTTGGACCCCGCATCGTGAGCGCTGGGAGCGCTTGCGCGACGGGCAGGAACCCAAGGTGATGATCATCGCCTGTTCCGACAGCCGCGTTGACCCGGCCCAGGTGTTCGACACCGATCCGGGCGAAATGTTCGTGGTGCGCAACGTGGCGGCCATGGTGCCGCCGTTCGAAACCACGCCCGGTCATCACGGTGTTTCCGCCGCGCTGGAATTCGCCGTGCAGGTGCTCAAGGTCAAGGAAGTGGTGGTGATGGGCCACGGCATGTGCGGCGGCTGCCGCGCGGCGCTGACCCAGGAAATGGCCGGGGCCGCACGCGGCGCCGGTGGCTTTGTGGCCGACTGGATTTCGCTGCTCGATGAAGCGCGCAAGCCGGTAGTCGAGGAATACGGCACCAGCGGCCGCCCCGCCGAGCGCGCGATGGAACTGGCCGGCGTGAAGGCCAGCCTTGCCAACCTGCGCACCTTCCCGTGGGTGAAGGAAAAGGAAGTCGATGGCAGCCTGACCCTGCGCGGCGCATTCTTCGCCATCTCCGACGGCATCCTGCACCTGCTGGACGAGGAAACGGGCACCTTCGCCCCCGCCGCCTGATTTCAGCGCGTTAAAAGATCCCGGAAAGGAAAAGGGCGGCCCCGCAAGGAGCCGCCCTTCATCCTTGTCGCTGCGCGGAGTGCGCAGCGACAAGCATCGGCGCTTACTTGGCGCCCTTGGTCACCACGTATTGGATCCACAGCTGCGCCAGGGGCAGGCGAACGCCGCTGGTGATCGTGGAAAACGCGGCCTTGGCTTCATCGTACTTGCCCTGATCGGCCAGCGCGATGCCCAGGCGGGTTTCGATGCGGTCCTTGTCGGCCTGGGCGGCAATGCCCTTGCTCAGCGCCGCCTTGTAGAGCGTTTCGGCCTTGGCCGCATCGCCATACGAGAGATAGGCATCGGCAGTGATGGCCGAAAGCTTGCCATCGGCAGTCTTGGCCGCATCGCGTTCCATGGCCGGCAGCGAGGCCTTGTCGCCGGCGGCAATACGCGCCTTGGCCTGGCTCAGCGCATCAGACACGAACGGGTCGGACGGCTTGAGCGCGCCCGAAGCAATGCCCTGCTCGGTCACCTTCTGCACTTCGCCGGGCAGACGACGCGGATCGGCCGCCTGGATATATTCCACGAATTCGCGGCCGGTGTACTGCTTGTCCACGCCGAGCGCGCCCGTGCGTTCGAACAGGCGGCCCAGATCGACCGACTCTTCCTTGCCGAACTGGCTGAATTCGCGGGTCAGCTGGCCAGCGCCGAGCCAGTTGATCGGGGTGGGATCGGCCGCAACCGACAGCAGGCCCCATTCGATCGCCTGCGGGCCGAGCTTGGCGTTGTAGGCAATGACCTGGCCACGCTTGTACCAGCTCACCGGCACGGTGCCGTTCGCGGCCTTGCGGGCGGCGATGGCAGCCTTGAGCGCGTCGAGCGCCTGGGTCGGCTGGTTCTGCTGGACATAGGAATCGGCCAGCAGTTCGGCGGCGTTGTCTTCGCTGTAGTTGGCGTCGATCGCGGCGCGCAGCGCCTTGGTGGCGGTGGCATAGTCCTTGTTCTGGTACGCCGTGGCGCCCAGGAAGTACTGCACCATCGGCATCTTGTCGGGGCCGAGCTGGCCGCTGTCGGCCATGTTCTGCAGGCCCTTCTGCTGCAGCGCGCCATCACCCATGGCGCCGCCCAGGATCTGCTGCCACTGGCCCAGGATCAGACGGTCGAGCGGGGTCTTGGCGCCGGCTTCCACCGGGCCGAGTTCACCGGCCAGCTTCTGTGCAGCGGCCTTGTAATCGGCTTCGGCAGCCTTGCCCTTGGTGGCCTGCCAATCATTGAACGACTTCTGGAACGGCGCGGCCGCTGCCGCGAATTCCTTGGAGTTGCCGCCGGCGGCCGGCTGCTCCTTCTTGGCATCCTTGGCGATCGCGGGAGCGATCATGCCGCCAAGACCAAGCCCCGATGCCAGCGCAACGGCCATCGCCGTACGCGCAACCGTGCCCTTACCCGAATTCCACAAAGAACCGCGCATCTCTTATCTCCTGTTCGACCCCGACGGTGCCCGTGTCGCATGTTTCGGATTCACGTGGCCCCGCCGTTTACCCTGGTCGGCCCTTGCGCTAGTGGCGCGGAATGGCTCCCTTGGCAACTCTGCGCTTGCTAGGTGGCATGGGGTGAACGCGGATTGAATGGCATTTCGTCCTGCCGTTCAGGCAGCTTGTCGCATGTGTGGAAAAGTGATGCTTAGTTGGGTCGGAAACGGCATGGTTTGCTGGCCTTTTGCGCGCAAGGCGCCTAGGGCGGTTACTTTCCCGACAACGAAATGACAAAGCCACCATCGTGAGCGACGACACCCCGAACCTCGATCCCACCCCCGGCTCGCCGGACCACGAATTCCAGCGGATCGACATCGTCGACGAAATGAAGACCAGCTACCTCGATTACGCGATGAGCGTGATCGTGGCGCGCGCGCTTCCCGATGTGCGCGACGGGTTGAAGCCGGTGCACCGCCGCATCTTGTGGACCAGCCACGAGAACGGCTTCACCTCGACCAAGCCCTATCGCAAGTCTGCCCGTATCGTCGGCGATACCATGGGTAAGTATCACCCCCATGGCGACGCGGCGATCTATGACGCGCTCGCGCGCATGACCCAGGACTGGTCGATGCGCCTGCCGCTGATCGACGGCCAAGGCAACTTCGGCTCGATGGACCCCGATCCGCCAGCCTCGATGCGCTATACCGAAGCGCGCCTTGCCAAGGTGTCGGACTCGCTGCTGGCCGATATCGACAAGGACACGGTCGACTTCCAGCCCAACTATGACGGGGCGGAGCACGAGCCGCAGGTTCTGCCGGCGCGCTTCCCCAACCTGCTGGTCAATGGCGCCGGCGGCATCGCCGTGGGCATGGCCACCAACATCCCGCCGCACAACCTTGGCGAAGTGATCGACGGCTGCCTGGCCTATATGGACAACCCGTTGATCACGATCGACGAGCTGATCCAGATCATTCCCGGCCCCGATTTCCCCACCGCCCCGTTGATCCTGGGCGCCGCCGGTGCGCGCAAGGCCTATACCGAAGGCCGCGGCTCGATCATGATGCGGTGCCGCCACGAGGTGGAGGAAGGCCGCGGTCGCGACGCCAACCGGCGCTCGATCGTGCTGACCTCGATCCCCTACCAGGTCGGCAAGTCCAACCTGGTCGAAAAGATTGCCGAGGCCGCCAAGGACAAGCGGATCGAGGGCATTTCCGACATTCGCGACGAATCCAATCGCGAAGGCGTTCGCGTGGTGGTGGACCTGAAGCGCGACGCCTCGCCCGAGGTCGTGCTCAACCAGCTGTGGCGCAATACCCCGGCGCAGTCCAACTTCCCGGCCAACATGCTTGCCATCCGTGGCGGCCGGCCGGAAATCCTGACGCTCAAGGACATCATCGAAAGCTTCGTGCGCTTCCGCGAGGAAGTGATCACGCGGCGTACCAAGTTCGAGCTGAACAAGGCGCGCGACCGCGCCCACGTGCTGCTCGGCCTGGTGGTGGCGGTCACCAACCTCGATGAAGTGGTCAAGATCATCCGGGGCTCGGCCAATCCGGCCCTCGCCCGCGAGGCGCTGCTGGCCCGCGAATGGCCGATGGGCGAAATCGCGCCCTACATCCGCCTGGTCGAGGCGATCGAGGACGATGCGGTGGCCGGCGAAGGCACTTATCGCCTGTCGGAAATCCAGGTCCGCGCGATCCTTGACCTGCGCCTGCACCGCCTGACGGCACTGGGCCGCGACGAAATCGGCGACGAACTCGAAAAGCTCGCCGCCGCGATCGCCGAATACCTGGCGATCCTGGCCGACCGGCAGAAGCTGTACGCCGTGATGCGCCAGGAACTGGTGGAAGTGCGCGCGGCCTATGCCACCCCGCGCCTGTCGCAGATCATGCCCGCCGCCGATGGCATCGACGATGAAGACCTGATCGAGCGCGAGGACATGGTCGTGACCGTCACGCTCGACGGCTACATCAAGCGCACGCCCCTTTCCACGTTCCGCGCCCAGGCGCGCGGTGGCAAGGGCCGTTCGGGCATGGCGACCAAGGAAGAGGATGCCGTCGCCACGATGTTCGTGGCCAGCACCCACACCCCGGTGCTGTTCTTCTCCACCGCCGGCAAGGTCTATCGCCTCAAGGTGTGGCGCCTGCCCGAAGGCGGCGCGGCCACGCGCGGCCGCCCGGTGGTCAACCTGCTGCCCGCGCTTGACCAGGGCGAAACCATCGCCGCCGTGCTGCCCCTGCCCGAAGACGAGGCCGAATGGGGCGCGCTCAACGTCATGTTCGCCACGGCCAAGGGCAACGTCCGCCGCAATGCGATGGATTCGTTCGCCAACATCCCGTCGAACGGCAAGTATGCCATGAAGTTCGAGGAAGATGCCGACGATCGCCTGATCGGTGTCGCGCTGCTGTCCGAAGGGGACGACGTGCTGCTGGCCAGTCGCGCCGGCAAGGCCATCCGCTTCCCGGCCGACGACGTGCGCGAGTTCCAGAGCCGCACCTCCACCGGCGTGCGCGGCATGGCGCTCAAGGACGGGGACGAGGTCATCTCGCTGTCGATCCTGCACCGTGCCGGCGTCAAGGATCAGGACGAGCGCGAGGATTACCTGCGCTTTGCGCCGTGGAAGGCCGAGAAGGAAGGCGAGCCGCAGATGAGCGCCGAACGCTACCAGGAACTGGTGGCCAAGGAGCAGTTCATCCTCACGGTTTGCGCCAACGGCTATGGCAAGCTGTCTTCGGCCTATGAATATCGCCGCACCGGCCGTGGTGGCCAGGGCATTACCAACATCGACAACATCGGCCGCAATGGCCCGGTCGTCGCCAGCTTCCCCGCCTCGCAGGCCGATCAGCTGATGCTGGTCACCGACCAGGCAAAGCTGATCCGCCTACCGCTTTCGTCCCTGCGCGTGATCGGGCGCGGATCGGCCGGGGTGCGCCTGTTCAACGTTTCGGGTGACGAGCACGTGGTGGGCGCGGTGCGCCTGGCCGAGCAGGACGCCGAAGACGGTGAAGGCGAAGCGATCGCGGACGAAGCCATCGCCGGCGACGCGGGCAAAAGCGATGGCGCCGAAGGCGGCGTAGACGAATGAGCGAGCATCCCGTAATCGCCTACAAGGTGCTGACCGCGTCGCAGCGTGCCGAACTCGAACAGGGTTCGTTCGGCGGCGCGCCGGTCGATCTGGCCGATGGCTATATCCACATGTCGACGGACGATCAGCTGACCGTCACCGTCGACAAGCACTTTGCCGGGCAGGACGATCTGCACGTGGCCGCCATCGACCTGTCGGGCTTTGGCGAAGCGCTGAAATGGGAAGTGTCACGCGGCGGGGCGCTGTTCCCGCATCTCTATGCGCCGCTGCCGCTCGGCGCGGTGGTGGCGATGGAGCCGCTTTCGCGTGAAAGCGATGGCAGTGTGGCGCTGCCCCGGGCGCGCTGAACGATGACGCACCAGATTCACATCATCGGCGGCGGCATGGCCGGCAGCGAGGCTGCCTGGCAGCTCGCCCGGCGCGGCTTTCGCGTGCGGCTTTCGGAAATGCGCGGCAGCGGTGAAACCACCGCCGCGCACCAGGGCGATGGCCTGGCCGAACTGGTCTGCTCCAATTCGTTCCGCTCGGACGACGATGAAAAGAACGCGGTCGGCCTGCTGCATCACGAGATGCGCCGCTGCGACAGCCTGATCATGGCCGCCGCCGACAAGGCGCGCGTGCCCGCCGGCTCTGCCCTGGCGGTGGACCGCGACGTGTTCTCGGCCGCCGTCGAAGCCGCGCTGCGCGCGTTGCCCAACCTGGAACTGGTGCGCGAGCGGGTCGATGCCCTGCCGCAGGACGGCATGACGATCGTGGCCACCGGGCCGCTGACCGCCGCCGCACTCGCCAGCAGCATCGGCACGGCCACCGGCGCTGAAAGCCTGGCGTTCTTCGATGCCATTGCCCCGATCGTCTATCGCGATTCGATCGACATGGACATTTGCTGGATGGCGAGCCGGTGGGACAAGGCTGCCGGCCCGGAAAGCACCGGCAAGGACTACATCAACTGCCCGATGAACAAGGAGCAATACCAGGCGTTTCGCCAGGGCCTGCTCGACGGTGACAAGACCGTGTTCAAGGAATGGGAGGCCAACACCCCCTATTTCGACGGCTGCATGCCGATCGAGGTGATGGCCGAACGCGGCGAGGATACGCTGCGCTTTGGCCCGATGAAGCCGGTTGGCCTCGATGATCCGCGCACCGGCCGCTGGCCCTATGCCGTGGTGCAACTGCGCCAGGACAACAAGCTGGGCACGCTGTGGAACATGGTGGGCTTCCAGACCAAGCTCAAGCATGCCGAACAGGTGCGCCTGTTCCGCACCATTCCGGGCCTGGAAAACGCCGAATTCGCCCGGTTGGGCGGCCTTCACCGCAACACCTTCATCCACTCGCCCACGCTGCTCGATCGGCAGCTGCGCCTGAAATCGGCGCCGCGCATCCGCTTTGCCGGGCAGATCACCGGCTGCGAAGGCTATGTCGAAAGCGCGTCTGTCGGCATGCTTGCCGGCCTGATGGCGGCGGCGGAACTGGCCGGCCGGCCGTGGACGCCGCCGCCCGTGACCACGGCGCTCGGCGCGCTGCTCGGCCATATCACTGGCGACGCCGAAGCGGATACCTATCAGCCGATGAACGTGAACTTCGGGCTGTTTCCGCCGGTCGATCCGTCGGTGAAGAAGAAAGTGCGCAAGGAAGCCTATACCGCGCGCGCCAAGGCGGATTTCGGGCCTTGGCTAGAGACGTTGGCGTAAGGTCTTCACCACCCCCAAACCCCCTCCTCTAAAGAGGATGGGGCTTTCAGACCAATGCCTTACCTCCCCCT
>CAYXUN010000102.1:0-5968 GCA_964468165.1 uncultured Novosphingobium sp.
TAGCGGCCAGCGAAGGAGTAAACTCGGCCAGCGTCTCGGACGGCAGTCATGAGAGGTATGTTTTCGCCCTAACGGCCGTATTGCGTGGCACTATCGGACACGTTGTAGTTTCCCGCCGTCCTGTGTGACGCGCAGCCTCATAAAACATAACGGAGGATGCAGATGATATCCAAGGTTCACGCTCTTGCATTGGGTACCGCCACGCTTCTGCTTGCCGCATGCGGCGGTGGCGGCAGCAAATCGGCAGCGGAACAGACGCCTGCCGCCAGCGAAACCACCACGGCGGCCGCAGCCACCGCGTCGATGACCCCGGCGGCCGCAGCCAGCACGCCCGCGCCGGCGGCTGATTCCACCGATACGCTCGATCACACCACGCTCGCTTCGTTCACCGCCGATCCGGTGCACGGCAAGCAGATCTTTGCGCAGTGCCAGGCCTGCCACTCGGCCGAACCCGGCAAGAACATGATCGGCCCCTCGCTGGCAGGCGTGGTCGGTCGCAAGGCCGGATCGATTGCCGGGTTTGCCTATTCCAATGCCAACAAGAGCAGCGGCATCACCTGGACGCCGGAAAAGCTGTTCCAATACCTGGAAAAGCCGCAGCGCGTGGTGCCGGGCACCAAGATGACCTTCCCCGGCCTGCCCAAGGGCCAGGACCGCGCCGACGTGATCGCCTACCTCAAGAATCCCACCTGATCACAAACGCTATTGCGATGTCCACAAAGGCGCGAAGGCACTGCGGTGTCCTTCGCGTCTTTGTGTGTGGGGAAGGCCAGCCGCTGCGTCGGCGCTGTGGGCTGCGACCTCCCCGCCGGGCGGGGAGGATCGTGGTCAATCAATCCGCCGGGGTGCGAACGGGGGGCAGCAGCATGGTCATGCCCAGGCGCGCGATGCGCCAGGTGCCCGCGTGCTGGGCAAGGTCAAACGCGTAGCGGGCTTTTACCTCGAGCAGGGTGCCATCGGTGCCCAGGCTGAAGGCGTGGCCATAGGCGGTGACCTGCGCGGTGCCGGCGGCGGCGTCATAGGCGCAAAGGGCGACGTTGCCGACGAAGTGGGCGTTGCTGGCCATGGTGGCAAAGGCCGCTTCGAAGAACCCCTGGATGCCCGCGCGCCCGACGATCCGGTCCATGCCCAGGCTGGCGAGATCATAGACACCATCGGGCGCAAACAGCGCGGCGACGCCAACGGCATTGCCGATATCGTCCACCGCCATGGCATAGGCGGTGACGAGATCGGCCAGGGCCTGGCGCACGTCGGCCGGGCAGGGCGGCGGGGGATAGCTCATGCTGGCTGCACCGGGCCCTTGCCGGCCACGTAATCGTTGAGCAGTTCGTGGAAGCGCTGGATGCGCTTTTCCTGTCCGGGCAGGATGCAGCCCTTGAAGCCGCGCGAATTGAGGCCCTGCTGCTGCGTGGTGCCGATCGACAGATCCTGGTCGGCGACAAAGCCCAGCGAGACGCCATCGCCATAGCGGCTGTGCCGCGCCACGGCATCATGGCGCAGCGGCACGGTGCCGATCGGGGTGACCACCTCTTTCATGCCCTTGACCGGGGGATAGAGGCACCAGTGCTGGAACACGCACTTTTCCGGGTCGGTGGGATGCGGCTCGGTGCGCAGCACCTGCATCTGTTCGGGCGACATGGTGAGCGTGAGATTGGGAAACAGCGTGCAGTGGAAATAGTCCACCAGCTGCTGATCGGTCATCTCTTCATACATGGTATAGCCGCGCTCTGGCCCCAGCTTGCGCTTGGCGGCGATCACGGCGGCGCGGATATCGCCGGTGCGGCCCTGGTAATCGGCCGGATCGATGCCCCAGGCGCGGGCAATGTCATCGAGCGGGGCAGGCACTTCGGCGCTGTGATAGTCCACCCGCGTGGTGGCCTGGTGGCCGATCATCCACATCGCGTTGTGGCCGCTGGGGTACATTTCGAACAGGGTGGTGGGCAGGCCATCGTTGATGAACGTGGCGAGTTCGGGATGGATCGTGGGGAGGTGGTAGCTCTCGTTGAAATTGTCGCGGATGATCTTCCAGTTGAATTCGGCGTCGCACGACAGCTTGAGCACGCGCACCCAGTTTTCCAGGCCATAGTTGGCAAGGCGTTCCTGCAAGGGTGCCATCCACTGCGCCAGCGGCGGCACGTCATCGTCCATGCACCAGAACACGAACGGACCCCAGGTTTCGCAGCGCAGTTCCGACAGGTGGACCTTGCCGCAGGGGTTTCCGCCGGCAAAGTCGTCAGGGTCCTGCACTTTGGCGAGCACGCCATCGGGCGTGAACTGCCAGCCGTGATAGCCGCAGGTGATGCGCGGCATGTGGCCAGCGTCGCCCAGCACCAGGCGGTTACCGCGATGCGGGCAGCTGTTGTAGAACGCGCGCACGCCGCCATCGGCCTGGGCGATCATCAGGATCGAATCCTTGCCGAAATCGTGGCGGATGAAGTCGCCTTCCTCCTCCAGTTCGGCCAGCATTCCGCCCAGGTGCCACACCTTGGGCCACAGGTTCTGCGCTTCCTTGTCCATCCACTCGCGCGAGATGTAGCGATCGGCGGTGATCGTGTCGCCGCGCACCGGCATGTCGAAATCGGGCGAATAGCGCGATTTGTTTTCCAGGACCGTCATGCTGTTGCGCCCTCTCACATCACCGGCTTGGGCAGGGTGGCATCATCCTGCAGATACCAGTTGAGCCATTCGTGGAAATACTGGTTGCCGCGTTCGTTGCGGCCGAACACCAGGTTGTCGTGCGCGCCGCTTTCCAGCCCTTTCTGGATTTCCATGCCGATCACATAGTCTTCCTGATAGGTCACATCGCGGAAGAAGTTGATCATCTGCTCCACCGCGGCGCGGTCGGCCTCGTCGCGGATCGGTTCGCGGCGCAGATAGTGCAGCACGGTGCGGTTGCGATCGGGCGTCGGCCCGGGAAACAGCTGGGCCACCTGGGTAATTTCGGGCGCGAGGAACGCCGAGACATTGGGGAACAGGATGCGCACGAAATCAAAGCCGTTGTTTTCCTGGTCGCCCCAATCCTCGCGCGGCACGTCTTTCAGCGCTTCGGCAATCCGGTGCTGGGGAAAGCCGATGCGCATCGAGGGGCCAAACCCTTCGTAGAACATGCGGTTGGACGGCGTGCGCGGCTCGATCGTGGCGGGGTGCAGCGAGGCGAAGTGATAGCCTTCGAGATAGCCGTCGAACGCGATCTTCCAGTTGGCGCCCTCGATCGTGCGGCTGCCGAGATAGGCCCAATCGGCAAAGCCGACATTGTCGAAGTCTTCGAGAAAGCCCTGGAAATAGTCATCGAGATCGAGCGGCGCATTGGGCGTGAGCGCGACGAAGATCATGCCGGCGCGCTCCTCGCACGGCAGCGCGCGCAGCGCGAGGCCGGCCTTGTCGACATCGCCGAAATTGGTGCTTTCCGAAATGCCCAGGAGCTTGCCGTCCTGGCCATAGGTCCAGCCGTGGTACTTGCAGGTGAAGCGGGCGCACTTGCCATGCCCTTCGGACGCCACCGGCGCGCCGCGATGCGAGCAGACGTTGAGGAACGCGCGCACCTCTCCCGCCTTGTCGCGCACGATCAGCACGGGCAGGCCCATCGCGTCCATCGCCTTGTAGTTGCCCGGCTCGGGCAGTTCGGCAGTGAAGGCCAGCATCAACGGCACGCGGCGGAACACCAGTTCCATCTCGGCCTTCCACTGATCGGGATCGGTATAGGTGGCGGTGCGCACGCGCGCCACCTGCTGGGCCTGGTACGTGCTGTTGTGCTCGACGTAATCCAGCATGATCTCGGCAATATCGCCGATCCGCTGGCGCCGCTCGGCCCGTTCATTGCTCATCTGCGGCCTCTCCTGTCTGTTTTGCTTGTGTCGCTGGGGGCCAAAGCTGCCGCAGGCAGAGCGCCTTGCCAAGCTGGGACAGGTGACAGGTTCCTCGCATTTTGGCCAAGTGGACAGGCGCCCGCTTTGCAGCGAACAAGCGGAAAACGGGCAAGGCGACGAGGATCATGAACAGCAGCGGCGAATCAGCGCGTGAACCTGCCCAGCCGTGGCCCGCCGTTCCGGCCGTGCACCAGGCGCAGTTCGTGCGCGAGGGGCTGTGGCCCAACCAGACGATTGCCGATCGCGCCGCCGATCTGGCGCGCAGCCGGCCCGATGACCCGTGCATCATCGATGATGCCGGCGCGCTGTCGTTTGCCGCGCTGTGGGCCGATGCCCGGGCGCTGGCCGCGTCGCTGCGCGCGCGCGGCCTGGTGCCCGGCGATGTCGTGGCGTTCCAGTTGCCCAACTGGCGCGAGGCGGCGGTGCTCAACCTTGCCTGCGTGATCGCCGGGCTGGTGGTCAACCCGATCGTGCCGATCTATCGCGACGCCGAAATGCGCGTGATGCTGGGCGATGCCGTGGCCCGCGCGCTGTTCGTGCCCACCGTGTTCCGCAAGGTGGATCACGCCGCCATGGCTGCCCGGGTGCAGGCCGATCTGCCCGCCCTGGCGCATGTGTTCACCGTGCGCGGCGACGGGCCCGATGATTTTACCAGCCTGGTGGACGCCGGGCGCAGCCTGGCCGATGGCGGCGCCAGCGCGCGGGTGCCGGTCGATCCCATGGCGGTGAAGATGGTGCTCTATACCTCGGGCACCACCGGGCGGCCCAAGGGGGTGCTGCACAGCCATGCCACGCTGGGCCGGGTGATCAGCCAGAGCGGCGCGTTCTGGGGGCTCAAGCCGGGTGAGGCGGTGCTGATGCCATCGCCGGTCACGCATGTTTCGGGCTTTGCCAATGGCCTGGAAATGCCGCTGGTGATCGGCACCTGCACCGTGCTGATGGAAAGCTGGAACGCGCAAGAGGCCCTGGCCCTGATCGCGCGGCATGGCGTGGTCGGCACGGTGGCGGCAACGCCGTTTTTGGTGGAGCTGGCCGCTGCCGCGCGCGGGGCGGGGCAGACCCTGCCCACGTTCCGCTTCTTTGCCTGTGGCGGCGCGGCCGTCGCGCCCGAGGTGATCGTTCAGGCGCGATCGGCCTTTGCGCGCTGCGCGCCGTTTCGCGTGTTCGGCAGTTCCGAAGTGCCGCTGGTCAGCTTTGGCTGGCCTGATGACCCGGCGCGCGCGGCGCAGACCGACGGGCGCATCGTCGACTATGCCGTGCGCATCGTCGATGATGCTGGCAACGACCTGCCCGATGGGCAGGAGGGGGAAATCCTGGCACGCGGGCCGGCGATGATGATCGGCTATACCGACCCGGCCGAAACCGCCAAGGCGATCGACGCGCAGGGCTTTTTCCGCACTGGCGACCTGGGCGTGCGCGACGCAGCCGGCGCGATCACCGTCACCGGCCGCAAGAAAGACCTGATCATTCGCGGCGGCGAAAACATTTCCGCGACCGAGATCGAGCAGGTGCTGGCCACGCACCCGGCCGTGGCCGATTGCGCGGTGGTGGCCATGCCCCATGCCCGGCTGGGCGAGGGGGTCTGCGCGTTCATCGTGGCGCGGGGCGCAGTGGCGGCGGCCGATCTGGCCGCGCACGTGGCGGCCAGTGGCCTGGCCCGGCAGAAGATTCCCGAACGCTTTGAAACGATCGATGCCCTGCCGCGCACGGCGGCAGGCAAAGTGCGCAAGGACCAGCTGCGCGCGCAGATCGCCCAGATCATTCGGGCAGAGACGCTTCCGGCGCCGGGTTGAGCGGGCCCTGGTGCGCGCCGACCCATTCGCGCCACAGCAACATCAGCACGGCAACCAGCGCCGGCCCGATCACCAGCCCGATCAGGCCCCAGGTTTCGATCCCGCCCAGGATCGCCAGCAGCACCCACAGGAACGGCAGCCGGGTGGCCCCGCCGATGAACACCGGCCGCACGAAGTGATCGGCCACGAAGATCACCACGCCGCCAAAGACCAGCACGATCACCGCCGCCCCCCCCAAGCCCCCCGCCGCGCGCCCGGCCGCCGCGCCGCCAACCCCCCCCCCCCCCCCCACCCCGCAGGCCCCCACCC
>CAYXUN010000102.1:5978-10884 GCA_964468165.1 uncultured Novosphingobium sp.
GGGCAACGATTATCACATCGCCGCCAACTACCTTAAGGATCCCGGCCGCCGCCGCCTTGCATGGGGGGGCGAGCAGGGCAGCGGCGAGGACTACCGCCGCCACCGCGCCCAGCGGGATGGCCGAGAGCAGCGCGGTGAGCAGGCCGAGCAGCGCGGCATGGTCCACCCCGGCAAAGCCATAGGCCAGGCCCATCAGCACGCCTTCGCCAAAGCCGATGATGATCAGGCCGTTGACCGTGCCGCGCACTGCCAGCACTGCCTGATCGGCCACGCGCAGGCCCAGTTCGCCAAAGGCGCGGCGCGTGCCGATGCGCAGGGCATGGGCCACCCGCGCGCCATCGCGCATCAGGAAGAACAGCGTCAGCAGCATGAAGCTGACCAGCAGCACGCGATGCGCGACCAGGCCCAGGATCTTTTCGCCCGAGGTGAAGTGCAGCTTGTGCGCCTGCATGGACAGGCGGTCGATCGCCTCGGGCGTGGCCAGGGTCTGCTGCCACCAGGCGACGAGATGGTCGCCATAGGGCAGGTGCGCCACGAAATCGGGCACCGGCACGCCCTGGGCATGGGCCTGCGCCAGCCACTGCGTCACGGCCATGCTGTCGTGCGCCACGGCGGCGGCGACCATGACCAGCGGGATGACGAAGACAAGCAGCACGAGCAGCGTGAACACCGCGGGCAGGACGAGCCTTTTCCCGCGCGGCCAGCGCTGCGCCGCGGCCACGTGCAGCGGCCAGAGCGACACTGCCAGGATGACGCCCCAGCCCAGCGCGGGCAGGAACATCCGCAAGGTCCACAGGCCGGCCAGCGCCAGCAGCACGATGGCAATGAGGCCGGTTATCCGTTGCGCCCGCGTGGCGTGGTTGGCACCTTGCGCGGTCCAGGTTCCCGGCGCGTCGTCATCATGGCTTGCTTGCATTCTGCCTGCCTAGCGCAGCATACCGGGTGAAGCCAGATGGCAGTGCGCGGTCTTTTTCAGCCGCCCTTGGCCATGGCCGCGGCCATTTCCGCGCGGGTGGGGTTGCGCCGCAGGGTCAGGCCGCCGTTCACCTGGAGGTTTTCCCCGGTCATGAAGCATTCGTCGCTGGCGAGGAACACGGCGGCGGCGGCGATATCGTCGCTCGTGCCGATGCGGCCCAGCGGATAGCCCGCCAGGAAACTGTCGAACAGGCCGGGCACGGCCTTGGCTTCGGCGGTCATCGGCGTTTCGGTGAGGCCGGGCGAGATCGAGTTGGCGCGGATGCCTTCCTCGCCGAATTCGTGCGCCACGCAGCGCACGACGTGATCGGTGCCGGCCTTGGTGCCCATGTAGGCGGCGTGATCGTTGAGCATGATCGTGGCCGTGGCGCTGCTGATCTGGATCAGGCTGCCGCCGCGGCCGCCCATGCTGCGCGCCATCTTGCGGATCATCGCCTGGCAGAACTGGAACGGGCCGATGTATTGCAGCGCGGTGATCCGATCGAGTTCTTCGCGCGTGGTATCGAGGAACGGCTTGAGCAGGCCCCAGCCGGTGGCGTTGACGGCAATATCCACCCCGCCCATCGCGGCAACCGCGGCATCGGCCATGGCGGCCAGGCTATCCGGGCTGGTGATGTCGCATGCGGCCCAGTGGCAGGCGTTGGCCCTGGCAAAATCGGCGAGCACGCTGTCCTTGCGCCCGGCGACCAGAACCTGTGCGCCTTCATCGAGAAAGCGGCGGGCGATGTGCTGGCCCATGTTGCCTTCGCTGCTCGCGCCCAGAACCACGGCGCGCTTGCCGTCCAACCTGCCCATCGTTCTCTCCCGCATGGCGTTATGCCCGCTTGCTAACACCGACTTGCTAACACAGGCGCAGGCGGGCCATTCCTCTCCAAAAGGGCAGTGGAGCGCGGCCGGTGCGATGCGCCAGTCTCATCCTGGCAGAATGGCGCCTGGCGCGCCCGAAAGGAACGAGAACATGGATCTGGGACTCAAGGGGAAAAAGGTGATCCTCACCGGCGGCAGCAGGGGCATCGGCCGCGCCACGGTAGAGCTGTTCGCCGCCGAAGGCGCCGATGTCGCGTTCTGTTCGCGCAATGCCGAACAGGTGGCCGAAACCGCTGCCGCGCTGAGCGCGCATGGCGGCAAGGTATTCGGCACCGCGTTCGACATGGAAAGTGGCCACGATGCCTATCGTGCGTGGCTGGGGCACGCGCGCGACGCGCTGGGCGGGTGCGACATTTTCGTGCCGATGATCTCCACCAGCGGTGCGGGCGCGACGGGCGACTGGCAGAAGGGCCTGGATTACGACATCATGGGCCTGGTCATCGGGGTGGAGGTGCTGGAAGAGGCACTGGCCGCCTCGGGCGAGGGCAGCATCGTCGTCACCGCGAGCACGGCCGGCGTGGAAACCTTCATCGTGCCGCAGGGCTATAACGCGCTGAAAGGTGCGCTGCTGGTCCATGCCGGGCAGTTGAGCCAGGCGCTGGGCCCCAAGGGCATTCGCGTCAACAGCGTGTCCCCGGGCCCGATCCGCTTTCCCGGTGGCAACTGGGAAGCGATCGAGGGCGTCATGCCCGAACTCTATGCCGCCACGCAGGCGCAGTTCGTGCTGGGCCGCTGGGGCGGGCCGGAGGAAGTGGCACGCACCGTGGTGTTCCTGGCGAGCCCGGCATCCTCGTACACCACGGGAACCAATGTGGTGATCGATGGCGGCTATACCAAGCGCGTGCAGTTCTGAGGTTTTTGGGGGTTGCGGGGGGGGAGATTTCTCCCCTCCTCTTCAGAGGAGGGGCCGGGGGTGGTGCGAAACCTTGCGTTACCTTTCCACCACCCCCCGACCCCCCCCCCCCGAAAGGAGGGGGAGAGACGTTCCGGCCATCACTCCACCGCCAACACCAGCTTGCCGGTGTTGGCGCCGCTGAACAGGCGCATGAATGCGTCATAAGCGTTTTCCAGGCCGTGCTGGATATCCTCGTCCACGCGCAGGCGCCCCTCGCCGATCCATTGCGCCACCGCCGCGCCGCCCTCGGCAAAGCGGGGGACATAGCCGGCGATGAGGAAGCCCTTGATCGTGGCCTGTTTCACGATCACTTGCCACAAGTTGCGAATGCCGATCTTTTCGGGCGCGTTGTATTCGCTGATCAACCCGCACAGCACCACGCGGGCGTGCAGCGCCAGGTTCATCAGCGCCGCATCCATCACATCGCCGCCGACGTTTTCAAACAGGATATCCACGCCCTGCGGCGCGGCGGCGGCGATTTCGGCTGATAGCGCATCGACCGGCTTGGCCCCTTGCGCGTCCTTGTAATCGATCGCCGCGTCAAAGCCGTAGTCCTCTACCAGGCGGCGGCACTTCTCCGCGCCGCCGGCAATGCCGATGACTTTCAGGCCGAGGATCTTGCCGATCTGGCCGACCATCGATCCCACCGCCCCGGCAGCGCCCGTAACCAGAAGGGTTTCTCCAGCACGGGGTGAGGCGGCATCGGTCAGGCCGAAGTAGGCCGTGAGGCCCACGGCGCCCACGGCCGAGAGATAGCGCGAGGGGCTATCGACGATCGACACGTCGATCTTGCTGGTAAAGCCGCCGGGGGTGACCACCGAATAATCCTCGATCGCGTTGAGGCCCAAGACCCAGTCGCCCACGGCGAAATCGGGATTGCGCGACTCGTGCACCCGCCCCACCGTGGTGGCGCGCACGGCATCGCCGAGCGCGATCGGCGGCATGTAGCTGGGCGCATCGTCCATCCATCCGCGCTGCGCCGGATCGAGCGAGATGAAATGGTTGCGCACCACCATCCCGCCTTGCGGGGCCGCTGGCACCGGGCCGGTCGCCAGGTGGAAATCATCGCGCTGCGGTGTGCCGTGCGGGCGCCGTTGCAACAGGAAACGGCGATTTTCCAGGGGGTTCATCGTTATTCTCCCAATCCGGTGGGCCTGCCTTGGCCAGCCCCGATCATGCGCTTGCAGCTTGGCCCAAACCCCGGGGCAAACACCTATGATTTGTTGCAGTAGGTGCGCGTGCCCTCCCCGGCATAGGTTCCCATCATCAAGGGGCAAGAACCCTGCGGGATAATGATACTGGGGGAGTGAGAGGATGAAAGGCTGCTTTGCCAATCGTGCTGCGTACGTGCTTCTGGCTGGGGTCAGCGTGCCGCTGTTCCCTGGGCTGGCCCTGGCCGAAGGGGCGCCTGCCCCGCAAGCCCCGGCGGCCGATACCGCCCCGCAGGCCGATAGCGCCGACTCGCAAGACACCAACGCCATCATCGTGACCGCCCGCCGCCGCGCGGAATCGCTGCAGACCACGCCGGTGGCGATCACCGCGGTCAATGCCGCGATGCTGGAAAACAAGGCGGCTGTGAACATCGGCGATCTGCAGGGCGCGGCGCCCGGATTGCTGATCACCCAGCAGAATTCCGGTGCCCAGGCGGCCAACCTGTCGATCCGCGGGCTGACCTATGCCGACATCGAAAAGAGCCAGACGCCAACGGTTGGCGTGGTTGTCGATGGCGTGACCATCGGCACCAACACCGGCCAGTTGCAGGACGCCTTCGACATTGCCCAGATCGAAGTGCTGCGCGGGCCGCAGGGCACGCTGTTTGGCGCCAATACCATCGGCGGCGTGGTCAATATCACGCGCAGCAAGCCGACCATGACCGCCGGCATGAAGGCCGAGTTTACCTATGGCCGCTGGAATACCTGGTCGGGCAAGGCGATCGGCAATTTCGGCAATGGCGAAACCCTGGGCCTCAAGCTGTGGTACTTCCACAACCAGAGCGACGGCTTCTATCACAACGCCACCTACAACCGCTCTGACGGCGCATCGAAGGGTGACAGCTTTGGCGGCACGATCCTGTTCAAGCCGGCCGATTCCGATTTCACCGCGCAGTTCACCATCGAGAACGTGATCCAGTCGTTCGTGCCGGTGGTGAGCAACCTGGCCAAGACCGGC
>CAYXUN010000103.1:0-10469 GCA_964468165.1 uncultured Novosphingobium sp.
CTGCGCCTCTTGATCGAGCGCATCGAACGCCTGGAAGAAGAAAAGAAGGGCATCGGCGACGACATCAAGGACGTCTACAGCGAAGCCAAGTCGGCCGGCTATGACGCCAAGATCATGCGCCAGATCGTGCGCCTGCGGAAGATGAAGCCCGACGATCGCCGCGAAATGGAAGCGATTCTCGACGTCTACAAGAACGCCCTGGGCATCGACTGAACCACAGGGGCTGGGCACCGGGCGCCTGCCCGCCCCGCTCACTGCACCAGGAATGCCACGGTCACCGCCGCCAGATTGCCCAGCGCATGGGCAAGCATGGCGGCGGGCAGGCTGATCCGCATGCGGATGAAGCCGAATACCAGCCCGGCCCACAGTTGCGGCAGCACCATCGGCAACAGCGCCAGCGACATGCGCGGATAGTTGCTGAGGTGGAACAGCGCGAAGACCACCGCGTGCAGGATGAACAGCACCGGAAAGGCCGCAGCGAACCAAGCCGGGGTATCGCGCCGGCGCAGCACGAACCAGCCCAGCGCGCCCCCCACCACGCCCAGCAGCAGCGCGAGCAGCGCCACGGGGTGGGCCGCACCATCGCGCACCGTCCACAGGGCAGCGGCCGCCGCCACAAACCCAGCCAGCAGCGCCAGTGCGCGCGGCCGGCCCGATAGCCAGCCGCGGAACACGCATTCCTCGGCCACCGGCGCCAGCAGCGTGACAGCTGGCAGCAGCAGCGCCGGCGGCACTTTGCCAAAAGCCTCGGGCGCGGGCAGGCCCAGCGCGCGCTGCCACAGGTGCAGGACCAGCGCGAGCACGAGCAGCCCGGCTAGATAGATCCCGGTCGCGCCGCGCCACAGCGCCCAGCCTTGCGCGCTGCCCAGCCCCATCGGGCGCATCCAGCGTGGATGGCGCAGGAAGTGGGCCAGGGATTGCGCAGCGGGCAGGGACAGGCGGACCATGGCAAGGGCCATAGCGTGCCAGCGGTTAACGCCGCGTTTGCCGATCTGCTCTGGTTGTTGGCCTGTCCCGGTTGTTGGCCTGTCCCGGTTGTTGGCCTGTCTCGGTTGCTGGGCTATCCCGGTTGCCGGCCGGCGCGCATTGCCGTTTTGCGCCGGTTGGTCTAGGGGCCGTGGCAAACCCCAAGTTCCCACCATCAGCCGCAAGAAGCAGATCCATGGCAGGCCATTCCAAATTCAAGAACATCATGCATCGCAAGGGCGCACAGGACAAGAAGCGCTCGGCCATGTTCTCCAAGCTCTCCCGCGAAATCACCGTCGCGGCCAAGATGGGCATGCCCGACCCGGACATGAACCCGCGCCTGCGCGCCGCGATCAACGCCGCCAAGGCGCAGTCGATGCCCAAGGACAACATCCAGCGCGCCATCGACAAGGCGAGCAAGGGCGACGGCGAGAACTATGAAGAAGTGCGCTACGAAGGCTATGGCCCGGGCGGCGTGGCGATCATCGTCGAGGCGCTGACCGACAACCGCAATCGCACCGCCACCAACGTGCGCACCGCCTTTGCCAAGAACGGCGGCAACCTGGGCGCTTCGGGCGCGGTCAGCCATGGCTTTGAGCGCCTGGGCCTGATCGAATACCCCGCCAGCGTGGGCGACGAGGAAAAGGTGCTGGAAGCCGCGATCGAAGCTGGCGCCGACGACGTGGAATCGGACGACGATACGCATCAGATCTGGACCGCGATCGACAACCTCCACCCCGTCAGCCGCGAACTGGAAAAGGCGCTGGGCGAAGCCGAAGCGGTGAAGCTGGCCTGGAAGCCCAGCCTCAAGACCACGGTTTCGGCCGATGATGCCGCCACCCTGCTCAAGCTGATCGACGTACTGGACGACGACGACGACGTGCAGACGGTGTGGGGCAACTATGAAATCCCCGACGACGTGATGGAAAAGCTGGGCTGACCAGGCCCGTGGCGGTGAGCGTTGCCTTGAGATCCTCCCCCTCGCAGAGGGGGAGGTGGCGGCCGTCAGGCCGTCGGAGCGGGGGGGGGGGGGGGGGGGGGGGGGGGTGTGGTTTGCTTTGTTAGCGCCCGCGGGGCTGTGGGGGGGGGGGGGGCGGCGTGGGGGTGGGAGGGGGCTCCCCCTCCACCACGCGCTGCGCGCGCGGTCCCCCTCCCCCGCGATGCGGGGGAGGATCTTGCTGCCATGATCATCCTGGGTGTCGATCCCGGCCTGACCTGCACGGGTTGGGGCGTGGTGGCCAAGTCTGGCAGCCGGCTAAGCCACATTGCCAATGGCCAGATCCGCACCGATGCCAAGGCCACCATGGCGCAGCGCCTGGTGGAACTCGATGCTGCGCTGACCGACGTGATCCTCACCCATCGTCCCGATGCCGGGGCGGTGGAAGAGGTCTTCGTCAACGTGAATCCGCAATCCACCCTCAAGCTGGGCCAGGCACGCGGCGTGGCCATGCTCAGCCTGGCGCGGTCGGGCATGCCGGTGGCGGAGTATCCCACCAAGGTGATCAAGAAGGCGCTGGTCGGCACCGGTGGCGCGGAAAAGCAGCAGATTCAGCACATGCTCAAGATCCTGCTGCCCGGCGTGAAGCTCGCCGGCGAAGATGCTTCCGACGCGCTGGCCGTGGCGATCACCCATGCCAACATGCTGGGCAGCCATCGCTGATCCCGAAAGGACACGGGAACGCCCGCGCCCGCCCGGCGTAGCGTCCTTCATGAACATCGCCGCCACCGACGAAGCCTGGATGGCCCGCGCCATCGCCCTTGCCATCCGCGAAAAGGGTGATGATCCGGCCAATACACCGATTGCCGCCCTGGTCGTGCGCCACGGCGGGCTGGTGGCCGGCGCAGTCAATCGCACGGCGGAGCGGTGCGACGCCACTGCCCATGCCGAAGTGGAAGCCCTGCGCGCGGCCGGCCAGGCAGTGGGCGACATGAAGATCGACGGCGCCACGCTCTATACCACGCTGCAACCCTGCGGGATGTGCACGATGGCGGCGATCTGGGCCGGCATCACCCGCATCGTCTATGGCGCCGGGCGCGACCAGGTGCACAAGATGTATTTCGAGGACCGCCACCTTTCGACGGTCGATTACATCCGCGACGCGTTCAAAGACGACCTGTCGCTCGAAGGTGGCATCGCCGCGCACGATTGCGCGCAGCTTTACTACGGCCCCGACGATGCCGTGCCCGAGGATCAACAGGCCAATACCTGAAGCCCGGTTGCGCGCGGGAAAGTTCCCTGCCATAGGGAACAAACCATGATCGCCAAATTGACCGGCATGCTTGACGACACCGGCCCGGACTGGGCGATCATCGACGTGAACGGCGTCGGTTATCTGGTGCAATGTTCAGCCAAGACGCTTTCCCACCTTGGTGTGCGCGGCGACAAGGTGGTCGTCCATACCGAAATGCAGGTAAGCGAAACCGACCAGCGCCTGATCGGCTTTGCCAGCGCGGGCGAACGCGCCTGGTTCCGCCTGCTCACCGCGGTGCAGGGGGTGGGGTCGAAAGTGGCCCTGGCCATTCTCTCGGCCCTGTCGGTGGACGAATTGCAGCGCGCCTGCGCCGGGGGCGACGCTGCCATGGTCGCGCGCGCCAATGGCGTCGGGCCAAAGCTCGCCAGCCGCATCGTCAACGAACTCAAGGACAAGGCCGGGGGCCTGGCCGGCGTGACCGGCGGGCTGGGCGTGGCGGCAGAGGCAGATGTTGCGCTGCCGGCCGGCTCGGCCAGCGCCGACGCGATTTCCGCCCTGCAGAACCTGGGCTTCAAGCCCGCCGTGGCAGCCAGCGCCGTGGCCTTTGCGATCAAGGACCTGGGCGAAGACGCCCGCCTGAACGACCTGGTGCGCGTGGCCCTCAAGCGGGCGACGGGGTGATGGATGGGGTTGGGAATGGACTTGGACAGCGGCCCAATGGACCTTTATAATCGACGCATGGCCCAGCTGAACGTCTCGATGCCGCCAGCGCTGCGGCAGTGGATTGACGCCCGCGTGGCGGAAGGGCGCTATGCCAGCGCGAGCGACTACGTGCGCGATCTGGTCCGGCGGGACCAGGACGCGGCCATGGACGACACGGAATGGCTGCGCGCCCTGGTTGCAGACGGCCTGGCTTCCGATGTTCTGCCCGACCGGCCAGAGGACATCCTGGCGCAGATCATGGCCGAATACCCCTCCTCTCGTGGCTGAGGTAAGGCTGACGGCACTGGCCCGCAAAGACCTGGTGAGCATGCGCGAATATGGCAACGAGGAGTTTGGCGGCGCCTTGGCCGATGCCTATTTCATGAGCATTGCTGGCGCCTTCGATCTGCTGGCGCGACATCCAGAAGCTGGCCCGGCCCGCCCCGAACTGGGCGAGCATATCCGTTGCCTCTCGCACCGCCGCCACCGCATCCTCTATCGTTTCGATGGCGCGCAAGTGCTTGTCGTGCGCGTCCTGCATCACGCGATGGACGTGTCGCGCGCCTTGCGCCGAAAGTCCCCTAACCCATGACCGAGAACCCGCTGCTTTCCGCCAAGGCCCAGGCCGAAGACCTCGACGCTGCGCTGCGGCCCAAGACGCTGGCCGAGTTCGTTGGCCAGGAGGCCGCGCGCGAAAATCTCAAGATCTTCATCGAAAGCGCCAAGCAGCGGCGCGAGGCGATGGACCATGTGCTGTTCTTTGGCCCGCCGGGCCTGGGCAAGACCACGCTGGCGCAGATCATCGCGCGCGAGCTGGGGGTGAATTTCCGCGCCACATCTGGCCCGGTGATCGCCAAGTCGGGTGATCTTGCCGCGCTGCTCACCAACCTCGAATCGGGCGATGTGCTGTTCATCGACGAAATCCACCGCCTCAATCCGGTGGTCGAGGAAGTGCTCTATCCGGCGATGGAAGACCGCGCGCTGGACCTGATCATCGGCGAAGGGCCTTCGGCGCGATCGGTGCGGATCGATCTGCCGCCGTTCACCCTGATCGGCGCGACCACGCGCCAGGGGCTGTTGCAGACCCCGCTGCGCGATCGTTTCGGCATTCCGGTGCGCCTGCAGTTCTATACCGTGGCCGAGCTGGAACGCGTGGTGACGCGCGGCGCCACGCTGATGGGCGTGGGCATCGATGGCGAGGGCGCGCGCGAGATTGCCAAGCGCGCGCGGGGCACGCCGCGCGTCGCCGGGCGCCTGCTGCGCCGGGTGCGTGATTTTGCCCAGGTGATGGGCGATGGCACGATCACCCGCGCCCTCGCCGACCAGGCATTGACCCGGCTGGAAGTCGATGCGCTGGGGCTCGACCTGCAGGACCGGCGCTACCTCACGATGATCGCCGATATCTACAAGGGTGGCCCGGTGGGGGTGGAAACCCTGGCCGCCGGCCTTTCCGAACCGCGCGACACGATCGAGGAAGTGATCGAACCCTACCTCATCCAGCTGGGCCTGGTGGCCCGCACGGCACGCGGCCGCTGCCTCAACGATCGCGCCTGGCAGCACCTGGGAATCACCCCCCCGACCGCGCAGATGCCGGGCGGCCTGCCCGGCACCCTGCCCGGCCTGTTTGACCCTGACAGCGGCGCATAGGCGGATTTGCCTGTCGGAATCGGCAACACTATCGCCGGCGAAAGTTCCAGATTGGGACAGAGTTAACACACCGGCGCGAAAAGTGACGAAATATGGCCCGCCGCCATGCCGATTTCAGGTTAACGCGATGGACGCTGCCGCTATGATCTGCGTTGTTCATCTGCGGGAAAGGCCGGCAGCCACCTGTTAAGTGGTTTCTGCTAGGCCGGCCCCGGGATTTAGCGAGAGCAACGATCATGTCGGTTAGGATGGCATTGGCAAAACTGGCGGCCTGCGCGGCAGGCGGCGCAGTTCTGGGCGGGGGCGCGGTGCACGTGTCCGAAGCGCCATCGACCGGCGAGATCCATCATATCAAGCCGATCAAGATCAAGCAGGCCAAGCCGCGCCGCGTGGTACGCCGCGCGCCGCCGCACGTGGTGCACCGCCAGCGCAAGATCGTGACCACGGCCACCACCAAGGTGTGCGACCCGCCGCAGCAATATGCGATGGCCCCGGTGCCCTACATGGCGCCCCTGCCGCCCCAGGCGCAGGGCGGCGGCGGTGGCGGCGTGCCGGTGGTGATCGGCGGCGGACCGGTGGGCGGCTTTGGCGGCGGGTTCTTCGGCGGCTTCTTTGGCGGCAGCGGCGGGGGCGGCGGCAACGTGGTGGTATCCTCCACCAGCACCGGCTCCACCTCCACCTCTGGCGGCTCCAGCTCGACCTCGGGCGGATCGACCTCCACTTCGGGTGGCTCCACCTCGACCTCGAGCGGCAGCGTCTCTACCTCCAGCGGCAATGTCTCGACCTCTTCGGGCAGTGTCTCGACCTCGTCGGGCAGCGTCTCGACGTCCTCGGGCAGCGTTTCCACCTCGAGCGGGAACGTGAGCACATCGTCGGGCAATGTCTCGACCAGTTCCTCGACCTCGTCGGGCAACGTCAGCACCTCGTCCGGCAACGTCTCGACCAGTTCGTCGACCTCGACCTCGTCGGGCAATGTCAGCACGTCGTCCTCGACGAGCAGCAGCACCTCCTCGTCGACCTCGTCGTCCACGTCCTCGTCGACCTCCAGCTCGACGAGTTCTTCAAGCTCCACCAGTTCGTCCAGCTCCACCTCGTCTTCGTCCAGCGGATCGACGAGCAGCGGGACGACTACGGGCGGCACCGACGTGCCCGAACCATCGATGGTTCTGCTGTTCGGCGCCGCAGCCGCCGCGCTGGTTGCACGCCAGCGCTGGGGCCGGAGCCGCAAGCCGGCTTGAAACCACGGTCAAGCCCGGTCCTGTCGGGCTCCACGGAAGGGGCGGTCTTCGGGGGGAGGCCGCCCCTTTTTCGTGGGCGGGATGGCCCCTCCACCACCGCTGCGCGGCGGTCCCCCTCCCCGCCTGCGGCAGGGAGGATCGGTAAGGAGCGCCGTGACTTCAAGCACCAACTAAAAAGGGCGGCCCCGGTGGGAGCCGCCCTTCTTGCATTCCGGCGTGACGCCGGCGGCGATCAGGCCGCCAGCTTGCGCAGCACGTAGTGCAGGATGCCGCCGTTCTTGAAGTATTCCAGCTCGTTGGCGGTATCGATGCGGCACAGCGCATCGAACGTGAACGTGCTGCCGTCGGGGCGCGTGACCTTGACGGTCACGGTCTGGCGCGGCTGGAGATCGGCGACGCCTTCGATGGTGAACGCGTCGTCGCCGGTCAGGCCCAGGCTCTGGCGGGTCTGGCCATCAAGGAACTGCAGCGGCAGCACACCCATGCCGACCAAGTTCGAGCGGTGGATACGCTCGAAGCTTTCGACGATCACGGCGCGCACGCCGAGCAGGTTGGTGCCCTTGGCCGCCCAGTCGCGCGAGGAGCCGGTGCCGTATTCCTTGCCGGCGATGACCACCATCGGCGTGCCATCGGCCTTGTACTTCTGCGCCACGTCATAGACCGCGCCCACTTCGTCGCCATAGCGCGAGAAGCCGCCTTCGGTGCCGGGGACCATTTCGTTCTTGATGCGGATGTTGGCAAAGGTGCCGCGCATCATCACTTCGTGGTGGCCACGGCGCGCGCCGTAGGAGTTGAAGTCAGCCTTGGCGACCTGGTGATCCTGCAGCCACTTGCCCGCCGGGCTATCGGCCTTGATCGAGCCGGCCGGCGAGATGTGGTCGGTGGTGATCGAATCGCCCAGGATCAGCAGCGGCTTGGCGCCGACGATGTCGGACACCGGGGCCGGCGTCATGGTCATGCCTTCGAAGTACGGCGGGTTGGCGACATAGGTCGACCCGGCGCGCCACGAGTAGGTTTCCGAACCCGTCACGTTGATCGCCTGCCAGTGCTTGTCGCCCTTGTAGACGTCGGCATAGCGGGCCTGGAACATCGCGCGGTTCATCGCGCCGGACATGACCGAGTGGACCTCGGCGTTGGTCGGCCAGATGTCCTTGAGATAGACGGCGGCGCCATCCTTGCTCGTGCCGATCGGCGTGGTGGTGAAGTCTTCGACCACCGTGCCCTTGAGCGCATAGGCGACAACCAGCGGCGGCGAAGCCAGGAAGTTGGCGCGCACGTCGGGGCTGACGCGGCCTTCGAAGTTGCGGTTGCCCGAGATCACCGAGGCAGCGACGATGCCGTTCTCGTTGATCGCCTTGCTGATCGGCTCGGCCAGCGGGCCGGAGTTGCCGATGCAGGTGGTGCAGCCGTAACCGACCAGGTTGAAGCCGATGTTGTCGAGGTGCGACTGCAGACCGGCCTTTTCGAGGTAGTCGGTCACCACCTGCGAGCCCGGTGCCAGCGAGGTCTTGACCCAGGGCTTGGGCTTGAGGCCCAGCTCGTCGGCCTTCTTGGCGACAAGGCCGGCAGCAATCAGCACGCCGGGGTTCGACGTGTTGGTGCAGCTGGTGATCGCGGCGATCACCACGTCACCGTCGCCGATGTCATGGTCCTTGCCATCGACAGCCACGCGCGACTGGCTCTTCTTGTAGACCTCGCCCAGATCCTGGTTGAACACGTCGTCCACCTGCGGCAGCTCGACCTTGTCCTGCGGGCGCTTGGGGCCGGCAAGCGAAGGCACGACGGTCGACAGGTCGAGTTCGAGCGTGGAGGTGAACACCGGCTCGACCGCGGGATCGATCCAGAAGCCCTGCTCCTTGGCATAGGCTTCGACCAGCGCGATCTGGTCTTCGTCGCGGCCGGTCAGGCGCATGTAGTCCAGCGTCTTTTCGTCGATGCCGAAGAAGCCGCAGGTGGCGCCATATTCGGGCGCCATGTTGGCCAGCGTGGCACGGTCGGCCAGCGTCAGGCCAGCCAGGCCCGGGCCGAAGTATTCGACGAAGCGACCCACCACGCCATGCTTGCGCAGCATGTTGGTGGCGGTCAGCACGAGGTCGGTGGCGGTCACGCCTTCCTGCAGCTGGCCGGTGAACTTGAAGCCCACCACTTCGGGGATGAGCATCGAGACCGGCTGGCCGAGCATGGCTGCTTCGGCTTCGATGCCGCCCACGCCCCAGCCCAGCACGCCCAGGCCATTGACCATGGTGGTGTGGCTGTCGGTGCCGACGCAGGTGTCGGGATAGGCCACCAGGTTGCCGTCCTGGTCTTCGCTGGTCCACACCGCCTGGGCGATGTGCTCCAGGTTGACCTGGTGGCAGATGCCGGTGCCCGGGGGAACGGCGTGGAAGTTCGACAGCGACTTGGACCCCCACTTGAGGAAGTCATAACGCTCGCCGTTGCGATAGTATTCGATCTCGACGTTCTGTTCGAACGCCTTGGGGTGGCCGAACTCATCGACCATGACCGAGTGATCGATCACCAGGTGCACGGGCACCAGCGGGTTGATCTTGCTGGTGTCACCGCCGAGCTTGGCGATGGCGTCGCGCATCGCGGCCAGATCGACCACGCAGGGCACGCCGGTGAAATCCTGGAGCAGCACGCGCGCCGGGCGGTACTGGATTTCCGCGCTGCTCGACGGGTTCTGCTGCCAATCGACCAGAGCCTTCACATCGTCGGCCGAAACGGTGAAGCCACCGTCCTCGAAGCGGAGAAGGTTTTCCAGCAGCACCTTCATCGAGAAGGGCAACCGCGAGACATCGCCGAACTTTTCGGCGGCCTTCTTGAGGGAGTAGTAGGCGACGTTCTTGCCGCCGACGGTAAGCGTGCTGCGCGTGCCGAGCGAGTCCTGTCCGACCTGGGTCATGGCTAAGCGAAATCCTCCTGCCGTTTGCGAGGGACCGCGGGCGCGAAGGCCGCTACCTTTTCCGGGGGCAAAGCCCATGTCCGGGGGCAACGAAAGCCAGCGGGCCTCTCGTGAACGGCGCCGCGATGCGCTGTCAGGGCCGACTCGTCAAGGGCGGGAAATGGCTAAATTTGCGGGATTTGCCTTATTGCGACGCAATAGCAGAAGTATTGTCTCGCGTGGGGTGCAGTTCGTCGATTTGGGGCGTGGCACAGTGGAGATAGCAATCACCGGCAAGCATGTAGTTTGGCTGAGAAGCCGATAAGATCAAGGTTTGAGCTGCGTGGTAGGACGCCAACCTAAACCGCAAGAGCTATGCAATTGCTCAAACGACTAAACCGCCACGAGGTTAGTGGGTAAAGGGATAGAGCAAGTGATCTTTTGCGCCCTATCATCGCAACCCCATTCGCGCCAAATACGGCCCGTAATGACTTGCTACGAACACATATCACAGAGATATAGAAATTCGAAATTTTAGGGGGTTTTGCATTGCTGAGCATCATTGAATTGGAAACGCCATTCCGCATCGTGCCGGTTTCTGAGGTTAAGATGTATCACGTGAAAGCTGTGGCGAAATTACGGGGCATTCTTGCTGCAGCCCAGGAAAAGTTGGGTGGGGTGCAAACGGGGCTCGGCTTTATCGGTTCGCCCGGCTGGGTTATAGGTGGAGCCGTAGTTCTGGGTGCGATCGAGCAGGCCTTGTCTTCGGCCAACGCCAAGATCGGCGTTAAGAGTCGGATTCGAAACTAATTTGTTGAATGACAGTGTCTTGCGGCACGCCGG
>CAYXUN010000104.1:0-10323 GCA_964468165.1 uncultured Novosphingobium sp.
TCGCGGTGTTAATGGGGGTGTTTTTTTATTGGGGGGGCCCTTCAAACGCAACCCGGGGGGGGTTTTGCCGGCCGGGCGTTCGGGAATGACGCGACAGGAAAAAGCGGGAACCTAGCGCGTCAGATAGCGCGCTCGGCCTGCATCTTCTTGATTTCGGCGATGGCGCGTGCGGGCGAAAGGCCCTTGGGGCACACGTTGGCGCAGTTCATGATGGTGTGGCAGCGATAGAGACGGAAGGGATCTTCCAGCTCGTCGAGGCGCTCGCCGGTCATCTCGTCGCGGCTGTCGGCCAGCCAGCGATAGGCCTGGAGCAGGATCGCCGGGCCGAGGAACTTGTCGGAGTTCCACCAGTAGCTGGGGCACGAGGTGGAGCAGCACGCGCACAGGATGCATTCGTAGAGGCCATCGAGCTTTTCGCGCTGTTCCGGGCTCTGCAGGCGTTCCTTGCCCGAGGGCGTGGGCGACACGGTCTGCAGCCAGGGACGGATCGAGGCATACTGCGCATAGAAGTGCGTGAAATCGGGGACGAGGTCCTTGATCACCTGCATGTGCGGCAGGGGGGTGATGCGGATTTCGCCCTTGAGGTCTTCGATCGCGGTGGTGCAGGCCAGGCCATTGCGGCCATTCATGTTCATCGCGCACGAGCCGCAGATGCCTTCGCGGCAAGAGCGGCGGAAGGTCAGCGTCGGGTCCTGCTCACCCTTCATCTTGATCAGCGCGTCGAGCACCATCGGGCCGCACTGTTCGAGATCGATCTCGAACGTGTCGTAGCGCGGGTTCTCGCCGCTGTCGGGATCATAGCGATAGACCTTGAACTTCTTGATCTTGCCGTTGGTGGCGGCGGCGTGATGGCGCGCCTTGCCGGTGATCGTGGAGTTCTTGGGGAGCGTGAAAGTCGCCATAAAACCGGGTCCTGCTGCACTGGGCCGCTGGCCGGCAAGGCCAGATCGGCTTCAACGAGTCGTCCTTAGCGCAATCGCAGCATGGGGCAAGGGGAGAGTGCCGCACTTGCCCCATGGTCTGCGTGCCCCAAAACGCGGGTGGTTTGGCAACGGTGGACATGGGGCATGGTGGCCCTCGGCAATCGCATCCGTGTTGGCATTATCTGCGGTGGGGCAGGATGGACTAACCGACGCAATCGGCATAACCCTGAAAACAATCGAATAAGGGGGCAAGATGCAGAACAGGGGATGGGCGGGCGCGCAACGGCTGGGGGCAGGCGTTGGGCGATTTGGATCGGTGCTGGCACTGGCCTGCGCAGCCGGTCCGACCATCGCGTCGCCGGTTGCGGCGCAACAGGCGGCGGCGCCGGCACCGGTGGCAGCCTCTGCTGCTGCTGCACAGAGCGCCACGCCGGCCGCGCCGCTCGATGCCGATGCCTTTGCCCAGATCCCGTTCTTCGCCGATGGTGCGCTTTCGCCCGATGGGCGGCGGATCGCCGGCAAGTTCGGCATGGGCGGCGTGCAGGTGATCGGCGTTCGCAACCTGTTCGATCCCCAGGAAAAACCCATGAACCTGGCCGTGCCGGACCAGACCGAGGCGGATTGGGTGCAGTGGGTCGGCGATGACTATCTCTTGGTGAAGCTGCGCGCGCTCTTGCCGATGCAGGACTCTGGCGATCGCACCTATGTCAGCCGGCTGATCTCCATCGAGCGCAAGACCGGCAAGATCACGCGGATATTGTGGACCCTCGCTGGCCAGAACGTGGCCGACGTGATCTGGGTTGCCCATGACGGCACCCCCGAAATCCTGCTGTCGGCGCAGAATTCGATGTACCTCGACGAAGGCTTCTTTCCCTCGGTACACCGGTTCAATCTGGCCACCGGGCGCGATCACGTGGTGCAGAACTCCCGCGATGGCGTGCTGAGCTGGCAGGCCGATGGCAATGGCGTGGTGCGCAGCGGGGTTTCGGTCACCAAGTCGGGCCGGATGTCGCAGCTGTACTATCGCGGCGCGGACCAGAACCAGCAGCTGCGCACGATCGACAGCGCCAGCAGCAAGGCCCACGAATCCCTGCTCGATCCTATCCTGTTCGTGCCCGGCACGGACAATGCCATTGCCGTTTTGACCGGCGATGATGGCCGCGACCGGCTCTATGAAATCAACATGCTGACCCAGCAGACCGGTCGCCTTCTGTTCGAGGCACCGGCCGGCACCGAGATCGCGCGCACGCTGCTTTCGCAAGACCGCTCTGCCGTGCTGGGCGTGACGACCAGCGACATGCCCGATCGCGTGCACTGGCTGGACAAGGACATGGCCGACCTTCAGGCCGCGTTCGACAAGTCGGTCGAGCCGCAGAAGGTCAGCGTCGAGATTTCCAGCCTGAGCGCGGATCGCCGCGCCATGCTGCTGACCCTGGCCCGGCCCGACAGCCCCGGCGCGCTTTACTACTTCAGCCTCGATGGCGGGGTGATGCAACGCGTTGCCGTGTTCAACGACAAGCTCAAGCAGGCGCCGGTTTCGCCGGTCAAGACCGTGCATTACAAGGCCCGCGATGGCTTGAGCATCGAAGCGGTGGTGACCGTGCCCAAGGGGCGCGAAGCGCACAACCTGCCGGTGGTGATGCTGCCCCACGGCGGCCCCTGGGCGCAGGATGTCGCCAGCTGGGACTATCTGGCGCAGTATATCGCCAGCCGCGGTTACCTGGTGATCCAGCCCAACTTCCGTGGCTCTACCGGCTATGGCGCCGCTTTCCTGCACAAGGGCGAAGGGCAGATGGGCCTGGCCATGCAGGATGATATTACCGACGGCCTGGCCTGGGCAGTGGCGCAGGGCATGGCCGATCCCAAGCGAGCCTGCATCGTCGGCGCATCCTATGGCGGCTATGCCACGATGTGGGGCTTGGCCAAGGACCCCGATCTCTATCGCTGCGGCGTCTCGATCTCGGGCGTGGCCAGCCTGCGCCGCGAGGTGAACGACTTCGGCAACTATTACATGGAAGGCAAGTATTCCGACGATTGGAAGGCGATGACGCCCGACTTCGCCGCAGTCTCTCCGCTCAACGCGGTGGACCGGATCAAGGCGCCGTTGCTGCTCATACATGGGCGCAAGGACGTGACCGTGGCCGTGAGCCATTCCGATGCCATGGCCAGCCGGATGCGGGCGGCGGGCAAGACGGTGGATTATGTGAGCCTGCCCAAGGCCGATCACTATTTCACCCGGCTTGATGATCGCAAGGCCATGCTCGACGCGATCGGGGCGTGGCTCGCCAAGTACAACCCGTCGTGACCGCGATCATCCGGCCTTGTGGCGGGCTTCGGCCCGCTGCTTGACCACGGCCAGGACATTGTCCTGGATATCGCCGAGCAGCAGTTCGCCCCACCACCGCGCGTAGAGGTTCACGTGCGTCATCGCCACGTAGTTGGTGCGCAGCGTCAACCGCGTGGTGCCATCGGGCAGGGGCGTCAGGCGATAGTCGCCGGTATCGATCTTGAGCAGCGGGCCGTCGGGCGCGATGTGCTCGTCGGTGTGATGCTGCAGCGAGCTGTTGGTGAAGGCAAAGCGCCAGGCCAGGCGCCGCCCGGGCTGCCAATCGGTGATGCGCTCCTGGAAGTCGATGCCTTCGCTCCAATAGGCGGTGCGCACGCCACCCACGCCGGCGCGATCGAGCACCGTGGCGCGTGGGCGGGGCAGGCCGAGAACGCTTTGCGAAAAGGTCCAGCGGCCTTCGTCGTTGCCGATGTGGGCGTTGCTGACGGCATAGGGCCAGATTTCGGCCGGCCGCGCGTGCACGATGACCGAGCGTGTTAGTGTTACCGTGTCGTGGGGCACGGGGATCTGGCTTTCCACGCTGCCGGCCAGCAGCGGCAGGAACAGCAAGGATGCGTGGAAGGTCGCCGCATCGTCACGCCGGCGGCGCATCCGGCGCACCGTGAAGGCGCCGATCAGCCCGAAGACCAGCCAGATCGGTGACAGCATTACCAGGCAGACGATGCCTTCGCCCAAGAATGCGGCCGAGCCGATGATCACCACGCCCACCAGTATCGGCGGCACCGAGACATAGAAGTTCGACGGGCGCGTTCCGGCGGGATCGCCGACGTAGCAAATCAGCGCGCAGAGATAGGCCGGGAACACCGCGAGGAACCACAGGCTGGCAAAGGCTTCGTTGCCGGCCCGGCTGGCGCTCATCAGGAGATAGGCGCTGAGCGCAATGACCAGCGCAAGGGAAAACCCGGCGATGATCCGGCCCTTGAGCAGGGAGGTGTTGGCCGGTTCGTCTTGGCGGTCGGTGCTCATGGCTGGTGCCTTTCCTGGGTTCAGGCATTTCTGACGAGAGAGAAATAAGTGCGCGCGAAGATGTGGCGGGCTTGCGCCGCGCCGGCCCCCGGCCGGTGCCTGGCAGGCTCAGCCCTGGTCGGTCTTGCTTCCGCCGCGGCCGCTGACAAAGCGCAGCAGGCCGACGACCTTTGCGCCCATGCGGATCAAGGTCATGATCTGGGCCGGTGGCACGTTGAGCATCTGTTGGTACCAGCCATCCACGGTGTTGACGAAATCATGCATCGCCACCAGCCGCTGGCGCACCTTGCTGCTGATGCGGGGATCGTCGATATCCTGCATCGCCGCGCCAATGGCGGCGACCATTGGATCAATCTCGCGCGCCTTGCGGCCTTGCGCCACTTTGGTGGCCATCTGCCAAAGATCGGCTTCGGCTTCGTAATGATCGCGGCGATCGCCCAGTACCGGCACGCGGTGGATCAGTTTCCACGCCAGCAATTCCTTGAGGCTGTTCGATACGTTGGAACGCGCCATGTTGAGCTTGGCTGCGATGTCTTCGGCCGTCAGCGGTCGTTCCGACAGAAACAGCAGCGCCTGGATTTGCGCGACCGAGCGGTTAACGCCCCACTGCGTGCCCATGTCGCCCCAGCGCAGCACGAACTGCTCCACCGAGGGGGGCAGGCGATCCGAGTCGTTTGATATTTCTGTCATGACAGAAATATCTGTCAGACATGCCGCTTCGTCAAGCCGCTTGGTGATCTTTGTCGCAGGCCACGAAAAAGCCCACCCCGGCAGTGCCGAGGTGGGCTTTTTTCAGAGCCGCGAGGGTCTCTGGCGATCAGGCGCCGAAGGTGCGCTGCCACCAGCCACGGCGCGGCGAGGCGCCGTCTTCGCCATCGGCCGCGGGCTGTTCGGCGGCTTCGCCTTCGCCAGCCGCATCTGCCGGCGCCGCGGGAGCGGGGGCCGCTTCGGGGGCTGCTTCTGCGGGTGCTTCAGCAACCTTCTTCTTGCGCACGCGCTTGGGCTTGGCCGGGGCCTCGGCGGCCGCCGCCTCTGCAACGGGTGCTTCGGCGGCGGGCGTCGCTTCGGCCGCAGACTCGGCAACCTTCTTCTTGCGCACGCGCTTGGGCTTGGCCGGGGCTTCGGCAGCCGGGGCTTCTGCAGCGGGCGCTTCGACGGCAGGGGCCGGCTCGGCGGCGGCTTCGGCGGGAGCCTCTGCCACCTTCTTCTTGCGCACGCGCTTGGGCTTGGCCGGGGCTTCCTCGGCGGGCGCTTCGGCTTCTGTTGCCACGGCGGGCGCTGCCACTGCGGGTTCAGCGGCCGCGGCTGCGGCAACCGGGGCCGGTTCGGCAGCGGGTGCGTCGGCGATCACCGGTTCGGCGTCGGCGGCTTCGCCGTCTTCGCCCTGTGCCTCGGTCGCGTCATCGCGCTGGCCACCGCGACGGCGGCGGCTGCGGCGGCGGCGCTTGCGCGGGCCACGGTCGTCGTCGGCTTCGGCGTGGCCGTCCTCGTCGCCGCCTGCGGTGGCAGCCTCGGCCGCTTCCTCGGCAGCGCCTTCGGCATCGCTGCCTTCGGCTTCGTCGGTGTCGTTTTCGTCACCGGCTTCGCCCGCGGTATCTTCGCGACGATCGCGGTTGCGGCCACGACGGCGCTTGCGGCGCTTGCGGCGGCCATTGCCGTCGCCTTCGCCGCGTCCTTCGCCACGGCTTTCCTCGCGCTCGCTGCGTTCCTCGACGACCTCTTCCTCGTCTTCGTAGGTGTCTTCGATCACGTCGTCTTCTTCAGGTTCGACGATCGGTTCGAAGCGCGGCACGAATTCCGGCTTGGGCCCGCGCGAGGCAACGCGCATCTTGGCGCCTTCGTTCTCGCCCTCGGGGATCACTTCCACGGCCACGCCATAGCGCATTTCGATCTCGGCAAGATCGGCGCGCTTGGTGTTGAGCACGTAGATCGCCGCTTCCTGGCTGGCATAGAGCGTGATCACGCTGCCCTTGCCCTTGGCGGCTTCGTCCTCGATCATGCGCAGGGCCGAAAGGCCGGCAGACGAGGCGGTGCGCACCAGGCCCGAGCCATCGCAGTGCGGGCAGGCGCGGGTGGTGGCTTCGAGCACGCCGGTGCGCAGGCGCTGGCGGCTCATTTCCATCAGGCCGAAGCCGGAAATGCGGCCCACCTGGATGCGCGCGCGGTCGTCCTTGAGGGCGTCCTTCATCGCCTTCTCGACCTTGCGGATGTTCGATCCGTATTCCATGTCGATGAAGTCGATCACGACCAGGCCGGCCATGTCGCGCAGGCGCAGCTGGCGGGCGATTTCGCGCGCGGCTTCCAGGTTGGTGGCGACGGCGGTCTGCTCGATGCCGTGTTCCTTGGTGGAGCGGCCCGAGTTGATGTCGATCGAGACGAGCGCTTCGGTCGGGTTGATCACCAGGTAGCCGCCCGAGCGGAGCTGGACTACCGGATCATACATCGCCGAAAGCTGGTCTTCTGCGCCATAGCGCTGGAACAGCGGCACCGGATCGGCATACTGGCGCACCCGCTTGGCGTGGCTGGGCATCAGCAGCTTCATGAAGTCCTTGGCGGCGCGGTAACCGGCTTCGCCCTCGACGACCACTTCCTCGATATCGCGGTTGTAGATGTCGCGAATGGCGCGCTTGATCAGGTCGCTGTCGGAATGGATCAGCGCCGGGGCCGAGGAGTGCATCGTGCGATCGCGGATCTCGTCCCACAGGCGGGCGAGATAGTCGAAGTCGCGCTTGATCTCGGGCTTGGTGCGCTGCAGGCCGGCGGTGCGCACGATGCAGCTCATCGAGCGGGGCAGTTCCATTTCGGCGATGATCTGCTTCAGCCGCTTGCGGTCAGAGGCCGAGCTGATCTTGCGGCTGATGCCGCCACCGTGGCTGGAATTGGGCATGAGCACGCAATAGCGGCCCGCCAGGCTGAGATAGGTGGTGAGCGCCGCGCCCTTGTTGCCGCGCTCTTCCTTGACGACCTGGACCAGCAGCACCTGGCGGCGCTGGATCACGTCCTGGATCTTGTAGCGGCGACGCAGGGCCATGCGCTTGGCGCGCAGTTCTTCAGCTTCCTTGCTCTGGCCACGGCCCTGGCGGCGCGGGCGGCGCTGGCGGCGGCCATTGTCGCTGTGGGATTCTTCGCTGTCGGCAGCGTCTTCGGCTTCGTGGTCAAAGCCGTTTTCAACGACGCCGCCTTCGATCGTAGCGACCTGGTCCTTTTCCGAGGTGTCGACCTCGGTCACGCCCTGGCCGTCCTGATAGCCGCCTTCTTCAAAGCCGCCGTCGTCGTAGCCGCCTTCGTAGTCGGCGCCGCCTTCATAATCCTCGTCGTCGCCGTCTTCGGCAGCGCGCAGGGCGGCTTCTTCCTCGGCGTGGGCGGCCTCTTCGGCCAGCAGCGCTTCGCGATCTTCCTTGGGGATCTGGTAGTAATCCGGGTGGATTTCGCTGAACGCCAGGAAGCCATGGCGGTTGCCGCCAAAGTCGACGAAGGCCGCCTGGAGCGATGGCTCTACGCGGGTAACCTTGGCGAGGTAAATATTGCCCTTGATCTGCTTGTGATCAGCAGATTCAAAGTCGAATTCTTCAATACGATTGCCCTTGAGCACAGCCACCCGGGTTTCTTCCTGGTGGCGCGCATCGATCAGCATGCGCTGGGTCATTCTGTTGTCTCCAGCCGCGCGGCCGCGGGACATGGCCCGGGAATTTCGCGCGGTTTCTTGTGGTGAGGCAAAGGCCTGGCGTGCGGCCGTGATCCTCTTGATGAAGGAGGCCGGGCCAGTGGCGCTTTGCAAATGCGGGTTTGCCGGATCGGAGCATGGGCAGGCTGCCATGTGGCAAGGCCCTGCGCTGCTCGCCGCCCGGCGGCGGTTGGTGTGCGTCTGCGGTGGCGAAGGCGTGCAACGATTGCCCTGCGTGGACGCCCCGGTTTGCAAGAGAGTTTGCAGCAGTGCCGGGGTATTCGTGCGTGCCGGCATCCGTCCAAAGCACAAAGGCCCCGGTGGGGCGCTTTGGCTGGAACGGTACGCGGCTCTTCATCACGGCATCAACCTCAAGCGCGGGCGAGGGTGGCGTATCTGCCTTGTCCCTTCCTGCCCGCCAGGACCAAGCCCGACCGCGTCATCCCCCTGCCATTGGCGCATCGGCCGTGGGCGTTGCTGCCTGGGCGCTCATCAAGGCGCGGCGGCAACGCGGCGGGGGACGCAGCAAGTCAAACTGCTCCGTGTGATGGGTGCTAGCACCCCAATCGCAAAGCGGCAATTAAAACCGTGTCCCGAAACGCTCCGGCATTTCACGGGGGTGGCATAGCCTGTCCAAAGCCCCAACTTGGCGCAGATCGGCCGGCGGGGCGGTTTTGCGCTGGACCACTGCCCCGGCGGCGCGGCATAGGCAGGGCAATCATGGTAAAGCCTTCGCCCGAATTGATACCGCAACGGCTGGTGATCGCCGCGCTGTTCGTGGTGCCGCTGCTGGTGCTGGCGGTGTGGGCGCGGGTCATGCTGGGCATTGGCGCGGGCGGGGCGGGGCACGTTCCCGCCTATGTCGTGCGCGTGGCACTGCCCGATGGCACGCGGCCGATCGATCTGCCGCCGGTGTTGGGCCCGGCCGATGCCAGCCGCCCGCTGGTGGTGATCGACGCGGGCCATGGCGGCCATGATCCCGGCGCTAGCGGCGAGGGCACCTTGCGCGAGAAGCAGTTGACCCTGGCGCTGGCCCTGGCGCTGCGCGATGCGCTGCTTGCCCAGGGCCATGTTCGCGTGGCGTTGACGCGCAGCGACGATCGCTTTCTCGCGCTCGAAGAGCGCTCGGGCATTGCCCAGCGCCTGCATGCCGACCTGTTCCTGTCGATCCATGCCGATTCCGCACCCAGTGCCGATGCCGGCGGTGCCACGGTCTATACGCTGTCGGATCGCGGGTCTGACGCGGTGGCCGATGCCCTGGCGCGGCGGGAAAACAGTGCCGACATGGTAAATGGCGTCGCGCTGAAAGGGCGATCGAGCGCGGTCAATTCGATCCTGGTCGATCTGTCGCGGCGCGAGATGCGCACCCGCTCCATCCATCTGGCCGACCTGATCCTGCGCGAAGGGCAGGGGGCCATCCGCTTCCACGTCGATCCCCGGCGCGAGGCGGCGTTCGTGGTGCTCAAGTCGCTCGATCTGCCCTCGGCACTGATGGAAGCCGGCTATATCAGCAACCATGCCGACGCCGCCGCGATGACCGACAAGGCCTGGCGCGATCGCTTTGCCAAGGCCGTGGCCGGGGCCATCGCGATTTTCCTGGCCGAGCAGGACAGCCGGCCGCTCGGGGCATGATGTAGCCACGCCACGGCGCATTTGCGCGATAGGCACTGGTGCGCCGTCAAAGCCCCGTGCTAGAGTGCGGCCACGATGGCCGACGACCTGCCCCCGATCATTGCGCGCGGCGATGCGCCCGAACCTGACCGTGAATCCGAGGGGGAGCCTGATGGCCGCCACTTCCGCATTCGGCGCGGCGGCAGCCTAGCCAGCCGGGTAAAGGGCCTGTGGCAGCGCTCCAAGTGGTTGCGCCGCGCGGGCTGGCTGGTCCTCGTCCTGCTCATCCTGCGCGGCCTGCTGTGGGTGACGGTGGAGCGCACGCTGCCATCGGCCGATACGCTGCTGACCTATCAGCCGCCCTTGCCGACCATGGTGCGCGGCGCCGATGGGCAGATCGTGTCGAGCTATGCCCGCGAGCGGCGGGTGCAACTGCGCTTCGTCGATTTTCCACCGCAGCTGATCAACGCGTTCCTGTCGGCCGAGGACAAGTCGTTCTGGAGCCACGGCGGCGTCGACCTGACGGGCCTCGCCGGCGCCGTGGTGGACTATGCCACCAAGCTGGGGACGGGCGCCCGGGCGCGCGGCGGCTCTACCATTACCCAGCAGGTGGCCAAGAACATCCTGATCGGCAACGAATATTCGGTAACGCGCAAACTCAAGGAAATGCTCCTGGCGCGGCGCATCGAAAGCGTGCTGACCAAGCAGCAGATCCTGGAGCTCTATCTCAACGAAATCCCGCTGGGCCGGCAGAGCTTTGGCGTACAGGCGGCGGCGCGCGCCTATTTCGACAAGGTCGTGGGCGACCTGCA
>CAYXUN010000105.1:0-10177 GCA_964468165.1 uncultured Novosphingobium sp.
CGCGCTGGAGGGCACCGTGCAGCTCCCCGGGCTGGCCACCGGCTCGGGCTGCCAGGCGCGCATCGCCGCGGCATCGGGCGCCTGGGCCGAGCGGCGATCCCCGGTCGAGAGCGCCTGGCGCAGGCCCGTGACGATCAACCCGCGCACCAGCGCGCTGTCGCGGAAGCGCACTTCGGTCTTGGCGGGGTGCACGTTCACGTCCACTTCCTCGGCCGGAACATCGAGGAACAGCGCCAGCACGGCATGGCGATCGCGCGCGAGCATATCGGCATAGGCGCCGCGCACCGCGCCGAGCAACAGGCGATCCTTCACCGGCCGGCCGTTGACGAACAGGTACTGGTGATCAGCGACACCGCGGTTGTAGGTCGGCAGGCCGGCCACGCCCATCAGGTGATACTCACCGCGCACCAGATCGACCGCCACGGCATTGTCGGCCAGTTCGCGCGCGACCAGCTGCGCCACGCGCGCGGCCAGCGTGTCGCCCGGCTGAACATGCAGGGCGCGGCGCCCGTCGTGCTCCAGGGTAAAGCCGATATCGGGCCGCGCCATGGCCAGGCGCCGCACCACGTCGAGGCTCGACGCCCATTCCGAACGCGGGCTGCGCAGGAACTTGCGCCGTGCCGGGATCTTGCCGAACAGGTCTTCCACGCGCACCCGCGTGCCGGGCGGCAGCGCGGCGGGGCCTTCGCTCACCAGGGCGCCATGGTCGATCGTGCGCTTCCATGCCTCGCCATCGGCGCGGCTGCGGCTTTCGATGGTGACGCGGGCGACCGACGCGATCGAGGGCAGCGCTTCGCCACGGAAGCCCAGTGTCGCGACCAGCTCGATCGCCTCGTCCGGCAATTTCGAGGTGGCGTGGCGTTCGAGGGCCAGGGCGATCTCGTCCGCGCGCATGCCGCAGCCATCGTCGGTCACCTCGATCAGGCCCAGGCCACCTTCGGCAAGACGCACCGAAATCTGCCCCGCGCCGGCATCGATGGCGTTCTCCACCAGCTCCTTGAGCGCACTGGCGGGCCGCTCGACCACCTCGCCCGCGGCGATGCGGTTGATCAGCGTGTCGGGCAGACGGCGGATGACGCGAGGGGTGCTGGCCATGATCGTGGCAAGGTAGCGACGAACGTGCCCTTTTTCGAGACGGGCAGCATGACTTATCCCATGCCGGCAGTGCACAAAATATTGGGTTTTCCCCCCCGCTTGCGCTAATGAGCCGCCTTCCCCGGGCGCTCACTTTTGCGCATAGGCCACCCATTGCGGTTGGTACCGCGCGCGAATCACACGGATTTTCTGATGGCTTCGATGTTTTCCCGATTCTTCAAGTTCGGTTCCCAGAACATTGCGATCGACCTCGGCACGGCGAATACCCTCGTCTATGTCCAGGATCGCGGCATTGTTCTCAACGAACCCTCGGTCGTTGCCATCGAAACGCTGAACGGCATCAAGAAGGTCAAGGCCGTGGGCGATGATGCCAAGATGATGATGGGCAAGACGCCCGACAGCATCGAAGCGATCCGCCCGCTGCGCGACGGCGTGATTGCCGATATCGAAGTGGCGGAAGAAATGATCAAGCATTTCATCCGCAAGGTGAACGGCAGCAAGAGCCTGCTGCGCTATCCGGAAATCGTGATCTGCGTGCCCTCGGGCTCCACCTCGGTGGAACGCCGCGCGATCCGCGACGCGGCCAGCAATGCCGGCGCCAGCCAGGTCTATCTGATCCTCGAGCCGATGGCCGCCGCGATCGGCGCCGACATGCCGGTTACCGAGCCGGTCGGCTCGATGGTCGTCGACATCGGCGGTGGCACCACCGAAGTGGCCGTGCTCTCGCTGCGTGGCCTGGCTTACACCACGTCGGTCCGTGTCGGCGGCGACAAGATGGACGAAGCCATCGTCAGCTATGTGCGCCGCCATCACAACCTGCTGATCGGCGAAGCCACGGCCGAGCGGATCAAGAAGGACTATGGCATCGCGACGATGCCGGCCGATGGCATTGGTGAAACCATCCACATCAAGGGCCGCGACCTGGTCAACGGCGTGCCCAAGGAAATCACCATCACCCAGGCCAACGTGGCCGAGGCACTGTCGGAGCCAATCGGCGCCATCGTCGAAGGCGTGCGCATCGCGCTGGAAAATACCGCGCCCGAACTGGCCGCCGATATCGTCGACCAGGGCATCGTGCTCACCGGCGGCGGCGCGCTGATCCGCGGGCTGGACGAGCACCTGCGCGAGGAAACCGGCCTGCCGGTCAGCGTGGCGGAAGATCCGCTGTCGTGCGTGGCGCTGGGCACCGGCCGCGCCATGGAAGATCCGATCTATCGCGGCGTGTTGATGACCGCCTGAGGAATGCCCGGATTGGAGCCAGGGACGCATGCGGTGCCACGGCGGTTCAGCCGGCCTTCATCGCGTCTCTGGCTTTGGCATAGTGTAGAGTATCAGGGGTAGAATATCATGGCGCGGTCGCCTGACCGGCGCCCGGGCTTTTCGCGCAGGGCGCAATACGGGATCTTTACTGGCTACGTGATCGCCGTTCTCGGCGTCGTGGCGGGTCTCGTCGTGCTTGGCGTCTCGATGTTCAACCCGGAAGCCTTTGCCTTTGCCCGCACCACCGCGAGCGAAGTGGCGCGCCCGCTGGGCCAGGCCGGCGCTGAAACGCGCAGCGCCAGCCAGGGCGTGTTTGCCGCGATCGGCGCCTATTTCAATGCCGGGCGGCAGAACGCCGCGCTGACCCGCGAAGTGCAGGCCGCACGCGCCGACGCCGTCACCATGCATGCGTTGCAGCAGGAAAATGCCCGGCTCAAGGCTTTGCTTGGCATCGTCGATCCGCAGTTCAAGCCGGTGACCGGCGCGCGCCTGATCGGCTCGACCGCCACCTCCACCCGTCGCTTTGCCGTGCTGTCGGTGGGCAGCCACCAGGGCGTGCAGAACGGGCAGCCGGTGCGCGCTGCCGGTGGCCTGATCGGCCGCGTGGTGGAAACCGGGCCGGATACCGCGCGCGTGCTGCTGGTCACCGATCCTGACAACGTGGTGCCGGTGCGCCGCGCGTCAGACGGATTGACCGCGTTCGTCCAGGGCGGCGCCAACGGCAAGATCGAAATCCGCCTGATCAACACCGGCGTCGCCACGCTGCGCGCCGGCGATGTCTTTGTCACCTCTGGTTCGGGCGGGCTCTATCCGCCGGGCATCCCGGTGGCCGTCGCCACCCAGCCGCACCGCGATGGCGCCACCGGCCACCTTGCCAGCGATCCGGCCGACGCTGATTTCGTGGTGGTGCTGCCGGCCTGGCAGGCCAATGCCCAAGCCGCGCTGGATGCCGCGCAAAAGGCCGCGCCCCCGCCGCCTGCCGACGACAACACCCCGTAAGGCAGCGCCACGATGCCTTTCCCCTTTTTTGCTGCACGGCCCGAAGACCTCGTGCGGCGGCGCCTCAATCGTGGGCCTTGGCCCTTGCTGGCGCAGGGATTGCCGTGGCTGTCGATCATGCTGGCATCGATGGTGACGTTCTCGCCGGTAGTTGCCTCGGCACCGGTGCTGCCGCCGCTCGGGTTCATGACCCTGCTGGGCTGGCGCCTGCTGCGGCCCACGCTGCTGCCGATCTGGGCCGGGCTGCCGCTGGGCCTGTTCGACGATCTCTACAGCGGCCAGCCGTTTGGCAGCGGCATCGTGCTGTGGTCGCTCACCATGCTGGCGATGGACGTGATCGATGAAAAGTTCCTGTGGCGTGGCTTTATCCAGGATTGGTTGACCGCCGCCACGCTGCTCAGCGCCTATGTCGTGCTCACCGCGGCTTTTGCCGGTCTGGTCACGAGCTATCCCCTTCCCGTCACGGTCGGTCCGCAGGTGCTGCTGACCGTGTTGCTTCATCCCGTGGTCACGCGCATTGTCGCGCTGCTCGATCGCATTCGCCTGCTCCCGCTCAAAAGGCTGTGACGTGAAGCAGAAGCTGCCGTTGACTTCGGCAATCCTGACCAACCGCTTTGAACGCCGCACGTTCGTGCTCGGCATGGCCCAGGCCAGCGTCGGCGTGCTGCTGGCGACGCGCCTGGGCTATCTCGCGATCTTCGAGAACGACAAGTACAAGGCCGCGTCGGAAAGCAACCGCGTCAACCTCTCGCTGATCCCGCCGCGGCGCGGCTGGGTGCTCGATCGCAATGGCGCCGCGCTGGCTTCCAACCGCGCCGATTTCCGTGTCGACGTGATCCCCGATCGCCTGGTCAATCCCGACGATACCTTGTCCAAGCTGTCCGGCCTGCTCGGGCTGACGGCCGACAAGGTCAGCGATATCAAGGACAAGCTCGACAAGGTGCGCGGGTTCCAGCCGGTGGAAGTGGCCGCCAAGCTGGACTGGGACAAGTTTGCCGCGGTCAGCGTGCGCCTGCCCGAAATGCCCGGCGTGATCCCGCAGCGTGGCTATTCGCGCTATTACCCCACCGGGCCGTCGGTGGGGCATCTGGTCGGCTACGTCGGCCCCGCCTCGGCCGAGGATTACGAGCGCGAACACAATCCGCTGCTCATCACACCGGGCTTCAAGATCGGCAAGGATGGCCTTGAAAAGCATTTCGAAGCCCGCCTGCGCGGGGTGCCCGGCGCCCGCCGGGTGGAGGCCACGGCAACCGGCCGCGTGGTGCGCGACCTGGGCACGCGCGAAGACGTGCCCGGCCAGCCGATCCAGCTGACCATCCTGGGCGGCCTGCAGGACTATGCCGCGCGGCGCATCGGCCTGGAATCCGGCTCTGTCGTGGTGATGGACTGCGCCACCGGCGACGTGCTCGCGATGGTGTCGATGCCGTGCTACGATCCGAACAGCTTTTCCGACGGCATTGGCCGCATCGAATGGAAGATGCTGTCGGAAGATGACCACGTACCCTTGCGCAACAAGGTGCTGCGCGGGCTCTATCCGCCCGGCTCGACGGTCAAGCCGCTGGTCGCCCTCTCGTTCCTGGAAGCCGGGCTCGATCCCAAGGCATCGGTCAACTGCGCCGGGGGGCTGCGCGTGGGCAACCGCGTGTTCCACTGCTGGAACCACCACGGCCACGGCCAGACCGACATGCTCAAGGGCATCTATCAGTCGTGCGACGTCTATTTCTACCACTTCGCCCAGCAGATCGGCATGGACAAGATCGCCGCCATGGCGCGGCGCCTGGGCCTGGGTCAGGAATTCCCCATGCCCTATCCCGGCCAATCCTATGGCACGGTGCCCGATCCGGCGTGGAAGCTGCGCAAGTACCACAAGGAATGGGCGATCTATGACACGGTGAACGCCACCATCGGCCAGGGCTACATGCTGGTGAACCCGCTGCAGCAGGCCACGATGGTGTCGCGCATCGCCTCGGGCCTGCAACTCACCCCGCGCCTGATGCTCGACAAGCATGCCGCGCCCCCTCCCTCGATGGGTTTTGCCCAGGAACACCTCGATCTGATCCACGCGGCGATGAACGAAGTGGTCAACGGGCGTGGCACGGCGGGCAAGGCGCGCATCCCGATCGATGGCGTGCTGATGGCCGGCAAGACCGGCACGGCGCAGGTCGTCGGCCTGCAACACGGCAATGGCAAGAACGTGGAATGGAAGCGGCGCGACCATGGCCACTTCATCTGCTTCGCCCCGTTCGACAAGCCGCGCTATGCCTGCGCGGTGGCGATCGAGCATGGCGGCGGCTCGCCCAGCGCCTATCCCATCGCGCGTGACGTGATGACCTATCTGTTCGATCCGGCCAAGGCGATGGCCGCGCTGGAGGAACTGGAAAAAGGCTGGGGCGGCAACGTGCAGCAGCGCATGGCCGCCCGCTACAACGCCTATGCCGCGCAATATGGGGCCACCGCCCCGCGTGCGCCCGATGAGGCGCAGGCCAGCCAGGTGGTGGAAGACGAGAACAAGCCGCCCCCGCCACCGGCCGCCCCGCAAACCGATGCAGCGCCCCCGGCGCCCGAACCCGATGCGCCCCAGCCGCAGCCAACGCCAAGCCCGGCCTCTGGCGGCACGCAGGCGGGTGGCGCCACGCCCAACGGGGGGCAGTGATCGCCATGCGCCGCGCCTATGTTCCCACCGGTCTTTCCCGCCAGCCCTGGGGCGTGCTGCTGCCGCTGCTGATGCTGGTGTGCTTTGGCGGGGCCGTGCTCTATTCGGCGGCCGGCGGGCATTTCCAGCCCTGGGCGCTGATGCATGTCGCCCGTTTCTTCGTGTTCTTGACCATGGCTATGGTCCTGGCGCGGGTGCCGCAGGATTGGTTCCGGCGGGCCGCCCTGCCCCTCTATGGCCTGCTATGCGTGCTGCTGGTGCTGGTGGAACTGATCGGCGGGATCGGCGGGGGCAGCCAGCGCTGGCTCAACCTTGGCTTCATGACGCTGCAACCGTCCGAACTGATGAAGCCGGGCATCGTGCTGGTGCTCGCCTGGTTCTACAGCGTGCTGCCGACGGGCGAAACGCGCAACTGGCGCGCGGTGGTGCCGGCGATGGGCCTGCTTGGCTTCCCCGCCGCATTCGTCATGCTCCAGCCAGACCTCGGCACCGCGCTTGCCATCTGCTTTGGCGGGGTGGTGGTGATGTTCCTCGCCGGGCTGCCGCTGCGCTGGTTCCTGGGCGCAGGCGGCGCCGGCGCGGTGATCGCGCCGCTGGCGTTCTTCTTTGCCCTGCACGATTACCAGCGCAAGCGCGTCTTGGTGTTCATGGACCCGGAAAGCGACCCGCTGGGATCGGGCTATCACATCACCCAGTCCAAGATCGCGATCGGGTCGGGCGGCTTCCTGGGCAAGGGCTTCGGCAATGGCTCGCAAAGCCATCTCGATTACCTGCCCGAGGCGCACACCGACTTCGTCTTTGCCACCATGGCCGAAGAATGGGGCATGCTGGGCGGCCTGTTCGTGCTGCTGGTGTTCGGCCTGATCATGCGCTGGGGCCTGAAAGTGGCGATGAACGCCCCGGATCGGTTTTCCCGCCTGCTGGCCGCAGGGATGACCGCGACGATCTTTTTCTATGCCTGCATCAACATGATGATGGTCATGGGCCTGGCGCCGGTGGTGGGCATTCCGCTGCCGTTCCTGAGCCATGGCGGCTCTTCGATGATGACCAACATGATCTGCATCGGCACGATCATGGCGGTCGATCGGTGGAGCCGGCGGAGTTCCACAGGTCTTTCCTAAAAAAGTTGAAATTGGGGCTTGGCAGGGGCGGAGAAATCGCTATTGGGGCCGCTCCCGGGCGGCGACGGTCGCTCGGGAACCCGGACGCATAGCTCAGTTGGTAGAGCAGCTGACTCTTAATCAGCGGGTCCTAGGTTCGAGCCCTAGTGCGTCCACCATCCCTTCTTCCGGTGCCACCCACCGGCCTGCCACAACCGGCACGGACGCATAGCTCAGTTGGTAGAGCAGCTGACTCTTAATCAGCGGGTCCTAGGTTCGAGCCCTAGTGCGTCCACCACCGTTTCCCGGCAGCAGACGCACCAGCGCCATCCCCCTTATCGCAGATCGAGCACCACGCGCCCTTCGATGGCGCCGGCGGTCATCCGCTCGAACGCGGCGTTTATATCCTCCAGCCTGACCGTTTCCACCGTTGCGCGCACCTTGCCCGCGGCGGCGAAGTCCAGCGCCTCGATCAGGTCGAGCCGGGTGCCGACGATCGAGCCGCGCACGGTAATGCCGCCCAGCACGGTGTTGAAGATCGAAAGTGGAAAATCGCCGGGCGGCAAGCCGGTCAACACCACCGTGCCACCGCGTGCGGCCATGCCCAGCGCCTGTTCGAACGCCTGGCGCGATACGGCCGTGACCAGCACGCCCTGCGCGCCGCCGCAATGGGCCTGAACGAACGCGGCGGCATCATCTTCCCTGGCGTTGACGGTCAGTTCGGCGCCCAGCCGGTGGGCGAGGTCGAGCTTGGCCGCATCAACGTCCACCGCGATCACCTTGCGGCCCATCGCCTTGGCATATTGCACCGCCATGTGGCCGAGCCCGCCGATGCCCGAAATGGCCACCCAGTCGCCCGGCTTGGTATCGGTCATCTTGAGGCCCTTGTAGACCGTGACCCCGGCACACAGGATCGGGGCGACTTCTACCAGATCGAGACCTGCGGGAATGTGGCCGACATAGGCGGCATCGGCCAGGGCATATTCGGCAAAGCCGCCGTTCACCGAATAGCCGGTGTTCTGCTGCGCATGGCACAGCGTCTCCCAGCCGCCCAGGCAATGGGGGCAATGGCCACAGGCCGAATGCAGCCAGGGCACGCCCACGCAGTCCCCCTCCTTCACGCCCACCACGCCCGGCCCCACCGCCACGACATGGCCGACACCCTCGTGCCCGGGAATGAACGGCGGCTGGGGCTTGACCGGCCAATCGCCGCAGGCAGCGTGCAGATCGGTGTGGCACACCCCACAGGCCGCGATCCGCACCAGCACCTGGCCCGGGCCGGGCTGCGGGATGGGCACCTGCTCGATCGTCAGCGGTTGCCCACAGGCATGCACCACCGCGGCTTTCATCGTATCGGCCATTGCCATTCTCCATGTTTCGCCAATGACATGGACAATGGCATGAACTGCCAGACGCGGCTTTGGCCTCGATCAATGATGCCCATGGAGTGGTGGGGAAAGCGACCGCTGGCGCATGGTCTCCACCACCCCACCCCCTCCTCTCAAGAGGATGGGGCGTAAGTCCGTTCGGGCTGAGCTTGTCGAAGCGCCACGCCCGATCGGCGTTTCAGCCCATCGTGCCGAACTTACCGGCCTGGAAATCAGCGTAGGCCTGATGGATTTCGGCCACGCTGTTCATCACGAAGGGCCCGTGCGACACGATCGGCTCTTCGATCGGATCGGCATGGCCCAGCAGGATCACGCTGTCTTCCTGCGCCACCAGTTCGAGGCGATCGCCGTGGGTCAATTCCACCAGGTTGAACGCTGGCGCCACCGTGCCGGCCACGGCCACGCTGCCGCGCACGACGTAAAGAAACACGTCGCGCCCCTGCAGGCCCTCGGCCACCAGCGTGCCGCCAGCATCGAGCGCGGCAAAGCTCATGAACACGCCCGTCAGCGAAGCGACCGGCCCGGTGACGCCGCCGCGCGTGCCCGAAACCAGATGCATGCGCACGCGCCCGGCGTCTTCGGCCAGCACCGGAATGCCATCGGCCTGCACCCCGGTGTAGCGCGGCGCCGTCATCTTGAGGCGGGCCGGCAGATTGACCCACAGTTGCAGGATTTCCACCGCCCCGCCGCGGCGCTTGAAATCGTCTGACGAGATTTCGGCATGGATCAGGCCGCTGCCCGCCGTCATCCACTGTACCCCACCGGCGTAGATCGTGCTTTCGTGGCCACCGGTGTCGCGGTGGGTCAACTCGCCAGTCAGGATGAAGGTTACCGTTTCGAAGCCGCGATGCGGATGCGGGCCGAACGGCAGGCCGCGGTTGGGTGCCGGGTAGACCTGCGGCCCATGGTGGTTGAGGAACAGGAACGCGCCGAGATGATCGAGCGCCGGGCCCGGCAAGGGCCGACGGGTGACAAGATCGCCAATGTCATCGCGGGTGGCGGGATGCAGGCGGTGAATCGTGCAAGGCTGTGCGGTCATGCCGCATGATACGGCCAAGCGGCGGAAAAGACGCAAGGAAAAAGGGGTGGCGTGCCCTCCCCGGCGCGCCACCCCTTCCCCTTTCAGCGCTGTGGCTGATCAGTAAGCCAGTACCAGCGTGGCAATCGCCGCGCGCGGCGCGCCGATCTGCACGTTGGTGTAGCTGCCGGTGTAGCTCACCTGGTTGTTGAACGTGCCCGAGAACCCGCCGGCGTAATACTGGTTGAACAGGTTGGTCACGTTGAGCTGGAGATAGGACCGGTCGTTGAGACCGATGCCGCCCAGCGCCACGCGCGCATCGAGATCTACCAGGGTGTAGGACGGGGTCTTGGCGCCATAGGCCACGGTGGTCGTGCCCGCGAGGTAATAGGGCGTGTTCTGGTCGTTGACATAGCGCGGACCGGTGCGCTTGACCTGAACGCCCAGGGTGAAGGGCTGGAAATTGCCCGCCAGGCGCGCGCCAACCGTGGTGATCGGCACGGCCGATTCAAACTTGCCCGCGGTTGCCAGTTCGCCGGTGGGCGAATCGACGTTGTCCTTGATCCGCGAATGCAGCCACGAGCCAAAGACATAGCCGCTCACGTGCGAGGTAAAGCGGTACGACACGTTGGCATCGATGCCATAGCGATCGACCGTGCCCAGG
>CAYXUN010000106.1:0-1671 GCA_964468165.1 uncultured Novosphingobium sp.
ACACATCAAACCCGGCACGCCCCAGTGCAGCGGGCTCATGAATAAGCCGGGTTAGGGCTGCGGCGCAGATGCGTCATGGTCACGGCCAGTACGGCCAGGCCGGCGGCGACAAGGCCCAGGCCCAGCGCATCGATGCGGCGGGCGCTGTGTTCCAGGCCGATCTGCAGCGCGAACACGCCCACCGCGGTGAGTGCAAAGCCGGTCCAGTCAAACCGGCGGCGCGGGCCGCGCACGTCGGGGATCAGCCACAGCGCCGCGAGCAGGGCGAGGATGCCCAGCGGCACGTTGAAATAGAAGATCCAGCGCCAGCCCAGGTGCTCGGTGATGAAGCCGCCCACTGGCGGGCCGACCACCGGCGCGAACAGCGCCGGCCAGATCAGCGCCGAAAGGGTGGCGATGAGCTGGTCACGCGGGGTGTGGCGCATCACCACCAGGCGCCCCACCGGCGTCATCATCGCGCCGCCAATCCCCTGCAGCACGCGCAGGGCGACGAATTCCGGTACCGATTGCGCCTGTCCGCACAGCGCCGATGCCACCGTGAAGATCGCGATCGCGGTCACGAAAATGCGGCGCGAGCCAAAGCGATCGGCCAGCCAGCTGCTGGCCGGGATCAGCACGCCAAGCGCGAGCATGTAGGCTGAAATGCCGATGTCGAGCGCGACCGCCGTAGTGCCAAACGTGCGCGCCATCGAAGGCAGTGCGGTGGTCAGGATCGTGCCGTCGAGGATTTCCATGAACAGCGCGCCGGTGACCAGCCACATGATCAGGCGGCGGCGCAGCGGGGTGATCGGGGCGATCTCGTCGGTCAAGGGCAGGGCTTTCCGGGCAGGCAGGTTTGGCCTGCCTTGACGAAAGCACGCGCCCGGATCAACCCTGCCAGGCCGATCAAATTTTGCACGGAACCATAAGGAAAGCGCAGGTTTCGGCGCCGGTCAGAACACCGGTTCGTAGCCGGGGGGCAGTTCGCTGCCGTCGCCCTCATCGCTGCTGCCAGGCATGTGAATGCCGCATTCGGTCTTGTCCCACCCCTTCCAGCGGCCCGAGCGCGGGTCTTCACCCGGTGCCACCTTGCTGGTGCAGGGGGCGCAGCCGATCGAGGGATAGCCCTGCGCCACCAGCGGGTGGTGCGGCAGGCCATGGACGGTGAAATAGGCGTCCAGCGCGTCCTTGGTCCAACTGGCGAGCGGATTGATCTTGAGGCGGCCGGCAGCATCGCTGCTGTCCAGCTCGAAGCGGGGCAGGCCAGCGCGGGTGGACGACTGGAAGCCCTTGCGCCCGGTGATCGTGGCATCCAGGCCCGCCATGGCCTTGGCCAGCGGGATCACCTTGCGGATTTCGCAGCAGCCATCCGGGTCCCACGACCAGCGCAGGCCCGCTTCGTCCTTCTTGGCCACCGTGGCGGTATCGGGTTCGAGCACGACCAGGTTGGTCAGCCCCAGTTGCGCCACCAGGGCATCGCGATAGGCCAGCGTTTCGGGAAAATGCTTGTGCGTATCGAGGAACAGCACCGGGGTTGCCGGATCGACCCGGGCCACCAGGTGCAGCAGCACCGCGCTCTCCGCGCCAAAGCTGGAGACCACGGCCACGCGCCCCGCCCCCCCCGCGCCCCCCCCCCCCCCCCCCCAGGCCGGCGGCGCGGGCGCGGCGCACCCCGCCGTGGGCGCCGCCCCC
>CAYXUN010000106.1:1681-9820 GCA_964468165.1 uncultured Novosphingobium sp.
GCAGGGGCTACCGGCGCGTTGCGGGGGGCCACCTCGGCCGCAGTAAAGCGCGGGCCAAGGTCGAGCGTGTCGGGGGTGCGGGCGGGGCTGGCCATGGTGTCAGGCTTTCGCGGCCGGGTGGCGCGCGGCCCAGATCGGGGCGCGGCCATCGACGGTCTGCTGATAGACTTCCGGCCAGGTGGCAAAGGCGGCTTCGGCGGCCTCGGCGCTGATCGGCTTGTCAGGGGCAAAGGAATCGAACCCGCAGCGGCGCATGTGCGAAAGCTGGTCAACCAGCACATCGCCCACCGCGCGCAGTTCGCCGGTGTAGCCGCGTTCGCGCAACGACCGCGCGGCGGAATAGCCGCGGCCATCGGCGAACGAGGGGAAATTGACCTCGACCAGGGCGATGCGTTCCAGGTGCGGCAAGAGCGCCAGGGCATCGTCCCCCGGTTCGATCCGCACGGCGGTGGCATTGCCCTGCGCGGCAAAGGCATCCACCGTCACGGCGGGGTCACCCACCGGCTCGTCGGTGCGATAGCGCAGCACGGTCTCAACCATAGATCGCCTCCTTGAACGGGGCCATGCCGATGCGGCGATAGGTATCGAGGAAGCGCTCCCCGGCGTCGCGCTGGGCGAGATAGACGTCGGTCACCTTTTCGATGGCATCGACTACGCCGTCTTCGGAAAAGCCCGGACCGGTGATCGTGCCGAGCGAGGTGTCGGCGCTTTCGGCCCCACCGAGCAGCAGCTGGTAGTTTTCCACGCCCTTGCGATCCACCCCGAGGATGCCGATGTGCCCGGCGTGGTGGTGCCCGCAGGCATTGATGCAGCCCGAAATCTTGAGCTTCAATTCGCCCAATTCGCGCTGGCGGCCGATATCGGCAAAGCGATCGGTGATCTTCTGCGCCAGCGGGATCGAACGCGCATTGGCCAGCGCGCAGTAATCCAGGCCGGGGCAGGCGATGATATCGGTGATGAGGTCAAGGTTGGGCGTGGCCAGGCCCGCGGCATCGAGCGCCTGCCACACGCGGTATAGGTCAGCCTTCTTCACATGCGGCAGCACGATGTTCTGCGCATGGCTGACGCGCAGTTCATCGAGGCTGTAATCACGCGCGAGATCAGCCATCAGGCGGATCTGGTCGGCCGTGGCATCGCCCGGAATGCCGCCCACCGGCTTCAAGCTGATCGTGACGATCGCATAGCCGGCCTGCTTGTGGGCGTGCACGTTCTGATCGACCCACAGCGCGAAATCAGGATCGCTGCGATCGAGATCGTCAGACAGCCCGCTTTCGAGGCCGGGATCGGCGAACATCGCCTTGATCCGCTCCAGCTCGGCCGGCGGCGGTTCGAGGCCGAGGGTGAGGATATGGGCGAATTCTTCCTGCACCTGGCGGCTGTATTCGGCGACGCCGATTTCGTGGACCAGGATCTTGATCCGCGCCTTGTACTTGTTGTCGCGGCGGCCGTGGCGGTTGTAGACGCGCAGCGCCGCTTCGAGGAAGCTGATCATCTGCAGCGCGGGCACGAATTCGGCAATGCACGGCGCGATCATCGGGGTGCGGCCCATGCCGCCGCCGGCAAAGAACTTGCAGCCGATTTCGCCGGCCTCGTTCTTGACGATCTGGATGCCGATATCGTGCAGGCGCATCGCGGCGCGGTCGGTCTCGCTGGCGATGATCGCCACCTTGAACTTGCGCGGCAGGTAATCGAATTCCGGGTGGAACGTCGACCACTGGCGCAGCAGTTCGGCATAGGGGCGCGGATCGGCCACTTCATCGGCGGCGGCGCCGGCAAAGTGATCGGCCGTGGTGTTGCGGATGCAGTTGCCGCTGGTCTGGATCGCGTGCAGCTGCACCTTGGCGAGATCGGCCAGGATATCGGGCGCATCGGCCAGCTTGATCCAGTTGTACTGGATGTTCTGCCGCGTGGTGAAGTGGCCATAGCCACGGTCATACTTGTCGGCAATGTCGCCCAGCACGCGCATCTGCGCGGAATTGAGCGTGCCATAGGGCACCGCCACGCGCAGCATGTAGGCGTGCAGCTGGAGGTAGAGACCGTTCTTGAGGCGCAGCGGCTTGAACTGGTCTTCGGTCAGTTCGCCCGAGAGGCGGCGGGCAACCTGGCCGCGAAATTCGGCCACGCGCGCATCGACCATCGCCTGGTCGTGTTGATCGTATTGATACATGGTCAGATTACCCAGCTGCCGGCCTGCGGATCGGCAGGCTTGAGCGAAAGATCGAGGCGCACGGTGGGCCCCAGCGCGCGGATGCGGTCCTTGATGTGGGCCGGGCGCACCGCGCCATCGGCAGCGACGGCGTCGATCACGTGCGTGTCGGTCACCACCTGCTTGGCGTTTTCGCGCGCGATGATGGCATCGGCGTCGTGCGTCACTGCCACGGCATTGTCGACATGGCGCGACCAGCCTTCGCCGGTCCACCAGATCACGTCACCCGTGCGCAAGTCGTTGCCCGTGATGATCTTGATCTTCTCGCTCATCGGGCTGCCTCCACAACCGCTTGCAATTCCATGATGTCTCCCCGTGCGGTCACTTCGCCGATGACGATCAGTGCCGGGCTCTTGATGCGTTCGCGCTCGACCAGATCGGCCAGCCCCGCCAGCGCGCCCCTTACCACGCGCATCTGCGGGCGCGAGGCATTTTCGATCACCGCGACCGGCATCGTCGGGGCGAGGCCATCGGCCATCAGCTTTTCGGCGATGGCAGCGGCCGTGGCGACGCCCATGTAGATCACCAGGGTGCGGCCAACGCCGGCCAGGCCCGCCCAGTTCTGATCGGCAAGGCCCTTGCACTGCCCGGCCACGAACGAGACGATCGAGGCATTCTCGCGATGGGTCAGCGGGATCTGTGCCGAAGCGGCTGCGCCCAGTGCGGCGCTGACACCGGGCACCACCTGCACCGGCACGCCGGCGGCATGGCAGGCCTCTGCCTCTTCCCCGCCGCGGCCGAAAATGAACGGATCGCCGCCCTTCAGGCGCACGACATCGTGCCCGGCCAGCGCCTCTGCCACCAGCAGGGCGTTGATCTCTTCCTGTGGCATGGTGTGGCGGGCACGCTGCTTGGCCACCGACACGAAGCGGGCGCCGCGCGGGGCCATGGCCAGAACGGCCGGATCGACCAGGCCATCGTGCACCACGACCTTGGCCTTCATCAGCAGGCGCGCGGCGCGCAGCGTGAGCAGATCGGGATCGCCGGGGCCGGCGCCGACCAGAAACACGGTTCCGGGGAGGGGGGCATGACTCATGCTGGGGCATGTGGGCGCGTGGGCGCCATCGTGCCAGCGAGAATCGATTGGGCGGGGGCTAGGTCAGCTTTAGCGCGAACATTCCCGCGTTCATCCCGCCTGGGTTTGCCGCCATCTGCATTCGGCCGCGACGGAATTCGCGTCATGCCCCGTTAAAGGGCAAGACTCGATGGAGGTCGTATGAAAACACTTGGCTTGGCATCCCTGTTCCTGGCGCTCACCCCGGCGATGCCGGCCCTGGCGCAGGACAACACCCAATCTCCGCCGCCTGCTGGGCAGGGCATTACCCGCGACGCCTTTGTCGCGCGGCAGATGGGGCGGATCATGGCGGCCGATACCGATGGCGATGGCCGCGTGAGCAAGGCCGAATTGACCGCGATGATGGCGGGGCGGGGTGACCCCGACCGGCAGTTCACGCGCATGGACAGCAATGGCGATGGCTATCTCGACAAGGCGGAAATCACCGCTGCCCTGACCGAGCGCTTCAACCGCATGGATCGCAACGGCGATGGCGTCCTGACGCCGGACGAACGCATGCGGCCTGGTGGCGGCATGCGCGGCGGCATGCATGGCGAGGGCGGTGCTGGTGGCCAAGACGGCATGGGCGATCACGCCATGCAGGGTGACGGCCAGCAAAGCCCGTCTTGAGGCTGATGCCACCGTGCCCATCATCCCCGGGACACTGGCCTGCGAGGCCCTGGCTTGAGCGAGGCAGATCCCGACGCCGCATTGCTGGCGCGCATGGCCCAGGGCGAGGATGGCGCGGTACGCCAGTTCGTCGGGGCCAAGCTGCCGCGCCTGCTGGCCCTGGCCAGCCGCCTGCTGCACGACCGGCACGAGGCCGAGGACGTGGCGCAGGAGGTGTTCGTGCGGGCCTGGCGACAGGCGGGACGGTGGCGCCCTGGGCAGGCGCGCTTCGACACCTGGCTGCACCTGGTCACGCTCAACCTGTGCCGCGATCGGATGCGGCGGCGGCGCGGCGTGGTGGTGGCAGAGCCGCCGGAACAGGCCGATACCGCGCCGCTGGCCGATGCCGCCCTGGCGGCGCAAGCCCAGGCGCGTGCGGTGGCCGATGCAGTGGCGGCCTTGCCCGAACGGCAGCGCGAGGCGATCGTGCTGGTCCATTACCAGGAACTGGGCAATATCGAGGCGGCCGCCGTGCTGGGGGTGAGCGTGGAGGCATTGGAAAGCCTGCTGTCGCGCGGCCGCCGCGCGTTGCGGCAGCGCTTTGCGCAAGAGGAAGGGGCCGATCATGACTGAACCGATGAGCCCGGAGCGCTTTGTCGCGCTGGCCCAGGCCTATGGCGGGATCGACCGCTGGCCGCCCGCGCTGCGGACTGCCGGCTGGCACCTGGCTGCCGCCGATCCCGCCTGCGCCCAGGCACTGGCCCAGGCCGAGGCCCTGGACCGCACGCTGGATGCCTGGACGGTGGCGGCGCCCACCCCGGCGTTGCGCCAGCGCATGGTGGTGGCGCGCCGACGCAGCTGGATGGTGCGGGCGCGGCTGTGGTGGTCGGCGATCGGCGTGGGCACGGTGCTGGCCGGGGCCGTGGCGGGGCTGGGCGCAGCAGTGGTCATCGGGCCAGAGCACGTGGCGCCGCGGCTTGATGCCAGCGTGTTTGAAAGCGCAGGGGAAGAAGGATGAAAGCATCGCCGCGCCTGCGCATCCTGTTGACCGGCTCGATCCTGCTCAACGCGTTCCTGCTGGCAGGTGCCGGTGCCGCCTGGTGGAGCATGCACAACCAGCACCCCGCGATCGGCATGGGCGCCTTGCGCGTGCCGGGTGCGGAACTGGCGCCCGAACAGCGCCGTGGCCTGCGCCAGGTGGTGCGCCAGGCACGGGCAGAAGTGCGCCCGCAGATGGACGGCAACCGCGCGCTGCGCCATCAGATTGCCGCGCTGCTGCGCGCCCCGGTGGTGGATCAGCCGGCGCTGCTGGCCCAGCTTGAACAGCTGCGCGCGGGCGATGCCATGGTGCGCGCCCACGTGGAAATGCAGGTTGTGCCCTATGTGGCCAAGCTGCCGCAGGCCGATCGCAACCGTATTGCCGATCGGCTGGAGCCCAAAAGCGCGAAATAGCCCGCGACGGAATCGACCGACCCCTGCGTTCAAGCCCTGGACGAAGGAACGGAAAAAAGGGTTTCCGTTTCAAAGGGCTTTGCCATGGTCTCGGAACAACCCCTGTCTCCTGCCGCAATTGCGCTCAATCGCTTTGGCCTGGGCGCCACGCCCGATGGCGCCAGCGCCGCGGCGCTTGCCGATCCGCACGGCTGGCTGATCGCGCAGTTCGATCACTTCGATGTCACACCGCCGGCCTGGGCGGCGCTGGCCGATGCCCGCGCGCTTCTTTCCGCCTATCAGGAACAGCAGCGCGCCTTGCGGCAGGCCCGCGCCGCAGCGCCGGCACCCGCGCCGGTGGCCGCGGCCACGCCCCCGCTGCCGGCTGGCCCGGTCATGGTGCCAGCGCTGCCGATGGCGGGAAAGGCCGCCGCAAAGCCGGCGCGCACGCCAGAGCAGAAGCTGGCCCGCCGCGATCTGGGTGAGGACATTCACGCGCTTTATCGCCAGGGCGTGCAGGCGCGCGCGCAAAGCGCGCTGGAAACGCAGGCGCCGTTCGTGGAGCGGTTGGTGCATTTCTGGTCCAACCATTTCTGCGTCTCGGTTGACAACCTGCCCGTCACCGCACTGGCTGCCTCGTTCGAACGCGATGCCATTCGCCCGCACGTTCTGGGCCGGTTCGAAGACATGCTGCTGGCGGTAGAGCGCCATCCGGCGATGCTGCTCTATCTCAACCAGAACCAGTCGATCGGGCCCAACAGCCCGGCGGCGATGCGCGCGCGCGCCAAGGGCGGGGCCGATCGCCAGCGCGGCCTCAACGAAAACCTCGCCCGCGAGATCATGGAACTGCACACCCTGGGGGTACGCAGCGGCTATAGCCAGGCCGATGTGACCGAGTTTGCCCGCGCGCTGACCGGCTGGACCGTGGGCGGCATCAACGACGATGCGCCGGGCGATTTTGCGTTTCATCCCCAGCAGCACGAACCCGGCACGCGCACGATCGTGGGCAAGACCTATGCCCAGAACGGGGTGGATCAGGCGCGGGCCGTGCTGGTCGATCTTGCCCATGCGCCGGCCACGGCCAGCCATGTCGCCACCAAGCTCGCCCGTCACTTTGCCGGCGACGTGCCGCCCCAGGCGCTGGTCGATCGGCTGGCCGATGCCTTTGCCCGCAGCCGGGGCGATCTCCCCACGGTCTATCGCGCGCTGGTGGCCAGCCCCGAACCGTGGGAGCCGCGCCCGCTCAAGGCCAAGACTCCGTGGGAGTGGACGATATCGTCGCTGCGCGCGCTGGGCGTGGGCGATCTGGGCACGCTGCAGGTGGCCACAATCACCCAGCAGCTAGGCCAGCCGGTGTGGAAGCCCGGCTCTCCCGCCGGGTGGGACGATACCGCGGCCAGTTGGATCGCGCCCGATGCGCTGATGCGGCGGGTGGAGTTCGCGCAGCGGCTGGCGGGCCCCCGCGCCGCGCAGATCGATGCCCGCCAGCGTGCGCCACAAGTGCTGCCCGGCGCGCTGTCTGCGGCAACCGCCGAACAGATCGCCCATGCAGAAAGCCCGGCCAGCGCGCTGGCGCTGATGCTCGTCTCGCCCGATTTCCTGCGGAGGTAATCATGCTTCATCGCCGAAACTTTCTTCACCTTGCCGGCGGCGCTGCCGGCAGCCTGCTGGTGGCGCCGGGGATGGTGCTGGCTGCGGCCGAGACCGAGCGCCGCTTTGTCTTCGTGATCCAGCGCGGTGCGGCCGATGGCCTCAACATCGTCGTGCCCTATGCCGATCCCGGCTATGCCCGGCTGCGCGGCGCGCTGGCGATCGATCCGGCAGCGGCAACACGGCTCGATGGCACGTTTGCCCTGCATCCCGCGCTCAAGGAAACGGCGGCGATGTATGCCCGGGGCCAGGCGCTGTTCGTGCATGCGGTGGCGTCGCCCTATCGCGACCGCTCGCATTTCGATGGGCAGAACGTGCTGGAAACCGGGGGCAGCCAGCCCTACCAGGCGCGCGATGGCTGGCTCAACCGCCTGGTGGCGATGCTGCCGCGCGCCAGCGACGCGGCGATCGCGATTGCCCCCACCGTGCCGCCAGCGCTGCGCGGGCCGGTGCAGGTGACGTCTTATGCCCCCTCCGGTCTGCCCGGCCCGACCGAAGACCTGATGACGCGGGTGGGTGCGCTCTATGCTCCAGACCGGCAATTGCAGGCCGCCTGGAGCGCGGCGCTCGATACCCGCCAGCTGGCCCAGGGCAGCGGCGCCCGGCAAGATCCCGCCTCGCTGGGCAAGCTGACCGCCACGTTCCTGACCAAGCCGCACGGGCCGCGCATTGCCATGCTGGAAACCGAAGGGTGGGATACCCACAGCGGCCAGGATGGCCGGCTGGCCACGCAGCTGCGCGGGCTCGATACGCTGCTGGCCGCGCTGCGCGACGGGATGGGGCCGGCCTGGGCGCAGACCACCGTGCTCGTCGCTACCGAATTTGGCCGCACGGCTGCAGCCAACGGCACGGGCGGCACCGATCATGGCACTGCATCGGTCGCCTGGGTGCTGGGCGGCGCGGTTAAGGGCGGACGCGTGGTCGCCGATTGGCCGGGATTGGGCAATGGCCAGCTCTATGAAGGACGCGACCTGGCGCCCACCAGCCAGCTTGACGCGTTGCTGGCCGGCGTTGCTGCCGAAAGCCTTGGCCTTGATCCGGCGCAGGTGGCGCGGCGCCTGTTTCCGCTTGCCGGCGCGCCGCGGCCGATGACTGGCCTGTTGGTCTAGGCCCTAAAAAACTAAAAGGCGCCCCCCCCGCCCCCAAAAGGCGCACAACACGGCCCCAAGTGGCCCCCCCCCAGGCGGGG
>CAYXUN010000107.1:0-6425 GCA_964468165.1 uncultured Novosphingobium sp.
CCGCCCCCCCGCCCCGCCCGGCGCCCCCCCCCCCCCCCCCCCCCCCCCCCGGCCTGCATGCCTTGCGAAAACGCCGCATCATCCAGCGCAAAATCGCGCCCCGTCGCCCAGATATAGTGCGTGGTATCGGGCGTTTCGGGGGTAAAAGCATGGAGCGAGGGCAGCAGCGTGCACTGCTCTCGCGGCGTGCCGGGCGGGCCGGCGACATAGTCAAAGCGCAGGACCGCCGGCGCGTGCCAGATCACCTCGCCATAGAAATCCTGCGGCAGGCCAACGCGGCCGAGCATCGCCCCGATACCATCAGACAGCGTATCGTTGAGGCGAACATATTCGGCGTGCACCGTGTCGCCGTCCTGCCAGAAGCGCCGCTCTCCTTCGGTAAAGGCGCGGGCAATCAGCGCGGGATGGACGAAATTGGCGTGGCTGAGATCGAGGATATTGTCGCTGTAGAGTTCGTAATGCCCCTCGGCGCGGGTGGCGCCGCGCACCACTGCCCAGGCGGGATCGACCAGCCAGGAAAAATCCGGGATCAGCGTGGCGTCAGCCCGTTCCGCCTCGCCCATCCAGATCCACAGCAGGCCATGGCGCTCAACCAGCGGATAGACCGGTAGGCGCGCGGCGGGCAGTTGCCCGCCAGGATGGGGATTGTGCACGCAGGCGCCTGCGCCATCAAAGCGCAGCCCGTGATAGGGGCACGCCAGCGCGCCATCGATCACCCTGCCCTGCCCCAGCGGGGCAAAGCGATGGGGGCAGCGCCCACCCACGGCATGGGCAAGGCCCGCCTCGTCGCGAAACAAGGCAACCGGCTCTTCCAGGAAGACCCGATCGACCGGATCGCTGCCCAGGTCATCGGCCCACCCGGCCACGTACCAGCACTGGCGCAGATACCTGCCGCGTGGCGGACCGGCCAGAACGGGGATGGAAAGCGCTGGCGCCGGCATCACGCTGCCCCGCGGCTCACAGATAGAGTTGCTTGTTGATGGCGATGCCGTGTTCGCGGCAGTAGCTTTCATAGTGGTTCATGAACCACCACACATCGAGCGTTTCCACGTGGTTGCCCTGGGCATCAAAGAATTCGTTGGCGCCCTGCATGTGGAACAGCGCCTTCATCCCCTGGGGATCGTCGGTCACCAGAGTGTGCGCGGTGCCCGGCGTTTCGGTGATAAATTCGCCAGGGCGGCATACCCAGTCATATTCGAGATAGCGGAACGAGCCTTCCAGCCCGATCGCCCAGACCTTGCCCCGGTGCTTGTGCGTGCCGATCACGCCAGGCCCCTTGATCCACAGGATGTTGACATAGATGTTTTCGCGCACGTCGAACGCCAGGTGGCGGATCGCGGCGTTGTCACCGAACGGAACCCACGGACTTTCCGCCTCGCCCGCTCCGACATAGGTGCCTTCCACCCCGCGGGCGCGGATCAGGTCGCCATAGAGTTCGGGCACCGAGACGATTTCATAGGCGGATGAGGGCGGCGCCTTCATGCTGCTGGCCATGGCGTGTGCCTTTGTCAGAGATAGAGCTTGGGATTGATCGCAAGGCCGTGTTCGCGGCAGTGCGTCTCGTAGTGGTTGATGAACCACCATACGTCGGCAGTATCGACCAGATTGGCCTGGTCATCGTAGAAATCGATCGGCCCCTGCATCCAGCCGAACAGCTTGCAGCCCTGCGGGTGATCGGTGACCAGCGTGTGGCTTTCGCCCGGGGTTTCCAGGATCAGGCCACCGGGCGTCGCCACCCAATCGTATTCGAGATAGCGCACCGATCCTTCCAGGCAGACCATGGTAATGGTGCCGCGATGGAAATGGGTGCCGATCACGCCCGGCCCCTTGACCCACAGGATGTTGGAAAACAGGTTTTGGCGCACGTCGAACGCCAGATGCTTGATCGCCGCGCCATCGCCGAACGGCACCCACGGGCTGTCCACATCGGTGGCGGCGTCGATATAGCGGCCGCCGGGGCTGAGCCGTTCGACCAGGGCCTTGTGCGGGAATTTCACGTCGACGATTTCGGCCTTGTTCGACGGCGGGGCAGTCATCACGGTCATGGGGGGATCGCCGGGGGTCAGCGGATCAGGGTGTCGACGTAATCGGCGCCGATGCCGACGGCGGCATAATGGGCGCGGGCGGCGGCGATGTAATCGAACACGTCGTAGTGGCCTATCGTATTGCCGGCCTCGTCGAGCCACATCAGCGGGCCCGACACGACGAAGAACACCTTCATCGGGTCTGCGTGTTCATAGCACACCAGGGTGTGGCTCTCGCCCGGGGTTTCATAGATGAAATCGCCGGCGGTGGCCGTCCAGGAATGTTCGAGATAGGCCCACTTGCCGCTGATGGTGTAGGCCCAGATCGGATGCGGGTGATAGTGGCGGTTGACCAGGCCGGCCTGCTTGCTCATCAGCACGTCGGCCCACATGTTCTTGGCCGGGCTGATCCATACCGGCTTGGAAAACACGGTTTCGCTGATCGGCACCCAATAGCGTTCATCGCCTTCGGCAATCTTGGGCATGTAGACTTCGGGCAGGCCACCATCGCGGAAGACTTTCTCAACCGGCTTGATGTCTTTCCAGAATTCGGCGTGGGGGGCTTCGGGCATCGTCGTTCTCCAGGGGAGGAGCCGGGCAGCGCGGGAGTGCGCGCCGCCCGGCCCTTGTTGCGTCAGAACTTCACGCCAACGCGCGCATACCATTCGGCCGGGCGGCTGTAGGTGCCGTAAATCTGGCCGCCGGCGAGCTGTGCCTGGCCGGTGGTGAGATAGCGTTCGTTGGTCAGGTTGGTGCCGCCGGCCGTAAGCTCCCAGCTGCCGCCGGGCGCGCGGTAGGTGATAGAGCCGTTGAGCACGGTGGTGTGCTGCCGATCGAGCAGGAACGTGCCCTCGGTGTCGTTCTTCATCATGCTGGTGAACGTGACATCGGCCAGGAACACCAAGGTGCCGTGGCTGCCCAGATCAGCCTGGTAGCGCGGCGACACGTTGAACTTCCACTTGGGAGTCTTGGGCAGCGTGGCCCCGGCAAAGACCCCGGCCTGGAGCGCAGAAGGCGCAACCCGCGCCGGGCCATCGACGCTGGTATACTTGGCGTCGGTATAGCCGAGCGAGCCGGTCACCGTCAGGCCGCGCGCCGGCGCTGCCACCAGTTCCACTTCAAAGCCCTTGATCCGCGCGTCACCGGCATTCTGGATGGTGGGCGAAACCCCCTGCTGGAAGTTGAGCTGGATGCCATTGTAATTGGTGAGGAACACCGCGCCGTTGATCTGGAGATGCCGATCAAGCAGCTCCGACTTGATCCCCGCTTCCCAGGTTTCGGCCTTTTCCGGGCCAAAGCCGGGGGCATAGGGCAAGGGATTGGACAGGCGCGTGGTCCAGCCGCCGGTCTTGTAGCCCTTGGACCAGCTGGCATAGATCATGACGTCCTGGTTGGGATGCAGCTGCACGCCGATCTTGGGCGAGAAGTTCGAGAACGTCTTGTGCTGCACGCCCGCAACGTAATAGCGCAGCGGCTGCCCCGCATTGGGGAAGCCATTGTCCACGCGGCAGGCATCGCTGATGGGGTTAAGCGAGGCGCAGTTTGGATCGCCGAAATAGTTCGCCAGCTTGTAGTTCAAGCCGTTGGCATCCGACTGGAAGCCTTCGAACTCCTTCTTTTCGTGGGTATAGCGGCCACCCACGGTAAAGGCGATCAGGTCAGACAGGGCATAGTCCACCTGGCCATAGAACGCATAGTTCTTGGTCGAGAGGTTGTTGGGCCCGTCAACCTGCAGCAGGCCTTCGGCAAAGGTCACATAGTCGTGCAGGTCACCGCTTTCGGTGAAGTAATAGGCGCCGAGGACGTACTTGAGCTTCTTGTCGACGGCAGTGCCGGTGAGTTGCAGTTCCTGGCTGAACTGCTTCTGGTTCATCGAGAAGCTGGTGTGGAGGAAGTTGAGCGGCGAGCCATCGAGGTCCATGCCCACCACCCAGTGCAATTCGCGATAGGCGGTGATCGACTTGACCGAGGCCGTGTCGGACAGATCGAAATCGAGTGTCAGCGCCGCGCCGCCCTGCTTCAACTTGTTGAAGTTGTTGCCGTTAGCATAGGACGTGTCGATGCTGTTGGTGACGAACCGGTTGTCATAGGGCAGCCGGTTGTTGTCCGGGTTGTTGTCAGTATTGACGCCATAGATCGCGGGCAGATCGAGGATCGAGTTGAGCCCGCCGCGGCGATAGAGATAGGCAGCCGAGGGCGGCCCGCCGATGAAGCTGTCGCACGGGCCGGTCACGCCGCCCACGGTCGTGGTGGGGTTGCCCGCGATCGCGCAGTTATAGGTGCCGGCAAAGACCGCCGGGAAGGTAGTGATCACCTTGTTGGCGATTTGCGAGGTATCGGTCTTGCTATAGTCGCCAGTCAGCGTCGCGCGGAACGTGGCGCCGTTGTAGCGGATCTTGCCGCGCAGGTTCCAGGTATTGTCACCCCCTTCGGTGCCATAGCCCTGGTTGCCATAGCCGGCCGCCTTGAGCGAAGTGATCGGATCGAACGCATAGTTGTTGGCGCCCGGATAGGGAATGCGGTGCAGGTAGCCATCGCGCTTGGTGATCGCAAAGCTCAACGACGAGGACAGCTTGTCGGCCAGCGGCATGTCGACCGTGCCCTTGGCGCTGAACAGGCTGTAGCTGCCGGTCATCGCGCTGCCAACGAAGCGGAACGTATCGCCCGGATCGTGCGTCACGATCGAGATCGCGCCACCGATGGTGTTGCGGCCAAACAGCGTGCCCTGCGGCCCCTTGAGCACTTCGACGCGCTCGACATCGGGCAAGTCCTGGTTCGCGCCGACCGAGCGGGCGAGATAGACGCCGTCGAGATAGATGCCGACGCCCGGATCGATGTTGAAGGCGAAGTCATTGGCGCCGATGCCGCGGATATAGGCCGCCAGCACCTGGCTCGACCCCGAAAACGGCGTGCCGGCATCCAGCGTGACGTTGGGCGCGATGTTCGACAGCGAGGACACGCTGGTCACCGCGCGCTCTTGCAGGGCCGATGCCGTGAAGGCACTGATGGCGATCGGCACATCCTGGACGTTTTCAGCGCGCTTTTGCGCGGTCACGACGATTTCCTGGATGCCCCCGTTGCCGCCTTGCGCCTCTGCCTGGGGCGTGGCCTGGGCTTGTGGCGCCTCTTGCGCCACGGCCGGGCTGGCCAGTGCAATGGCCAGTGCGCCCACCGATACCGGTGCGAACTTCATGGTCTCTCTCCCTTTTTTTCGCTGCGGGTTGTGCCCGGATTCCCCTGACATCCGATCCGCTGCGGCTGATGGTAGGTGTTCGGGGTGATCCGCGCTTGCATTGGCGCGCAAGCCGATCAGGACTCTGGCGCAACCACCCCGAAAAATTCAGCGGGCTAGCATCAATTGCCGGCGCGCCATGCGCGCGGCGCCACGCCAAAGCGCTGGCGAAAACAGCGCGCGAAATAGGCGCTGTCGTTAAATCCCATTTCGAACGCGATCTGCGTGATGCTGGCGCCGGGGCTGCCGGTGATGCGCTCTGCCGCGCGCTGCAGGCGCCGCTCGAGGATATAGGCGCTGGGCGTGGTGCCCATCATGGCAAACACGTTCTGCACCGTGCGCACCGACGTGTGGCAGGCATCGGCCAACGTCAGCGTGCGCAGCGCCGGATCGCCCAGATGGGCATCGACCAGCGCCACCACCTTGTCGCGCAGGGCATGGTCGGTCACACGCTCTTCGGGATGGGTGGCGCCACGCATGGCGAGGGCGACGAGGTCATAGAACACGGCACTGACACCCTGTTGCCAAGCCATGTCCTGCCCGCTTTGATCGCCCTGGTGCCACAGCGAACGCAGGAAATCGTGGAATACCCGCCCGCCGGGGCTCGCCCCGCACAGGCGGCGGCTGAGCATGTCATCAAGGCCCGGCACCCGTTCGGCGAGCGGGGCGCGCGGAAACTCCACCACCAGCAGTTCATGCGCGGACAGATCGAGGGTGTAGGACTGGTGTGGCGATCCGATCACGAAATCGCCGGCTTCGAGCAGGCTTTCCGCCTGCCCCTGGCGATGCAGGCTGCGGCCGCGGCATTGCAGGTGCAGGATCAGCCGCTCGTGCGCCGCGTCATGCCCCTGCCGGCCCACGAACGAAGCGGTCGAGCGCGGGCGGATCATAGCGAGGTCACCCACCGTCCATGACCACATTTCGCCCACGAAATCGCGGCCCTGGGTTTTCACATAGGTGCCGGAATAGATGCGATCGACCAGATCATTCCAATACGACAGGCGCTTGTCGGGCGCGATGGCATCGGTGGCGTAGCGTTGCACGGCATTCATCGGCGTGATCTCCCCCAACGAGAACAAGATCAGGCGCTTGGCACGGCCCCCGGTGTTGCCGGATGGCGGCCCGATGCCGCCCGCGCCCTTCCCGCTCGCCGGAGAAGACCCGACGCC
>CAYXUN010000107.1:6435-9283 GCA_964468165.1 uncultured Novosphingobium sp.
CGCGGGCGGGCGATTCGCCAAATTCGCTCCCGCTGCCGCCCGCCGCGCCAGCACGCGCGGTGCGCTTTCCACAAGGCCCAGCGCCAGCACACCGGCGGCCAGGCACAGCACCAGCATCAGCCACACTGGCGCTGCCAGGCCATAGGCATCGGCCAAAAAGCCGGCCAGGAACGGGCTGAGCACCCCGCCCAGCACTTCGCCGATGCCCATGACCACGCCGGTGAGCGTGGCGGTCAGTCGCGGGTCGACGCTTTCGGCCGGGATCGTGGCCATGAACATTGGGAACAGGCCGTTGAGCGCCCATCCAAAGAAGAAGATGGCGCCCAAGAACCAGGCAGAGCCGCCATAGTAGATCGCGCCCAGCGGCAGGATCGCGCCCAGGAACGAAAAGGCGATCATCACCGGGCGGCGGCCAATGGCATCGGACAGCGCCGGCACGGCAAAGCTGCCGATCCCCGCCGAAATCCCCAGCGTAGCCATGAGCCAGCCCATCGTGCCCGGATCGAACCCGCGCCCCTTGGTAAGAAACAGCGGCATGAACGCCCAGCACACCACCAGATAGGAGACCAGCAGGATCGCGATCAGCGCGCACAGCACCACGTTGCGGTGGGCAAACGCGGCGCGCAGCGTGACGCGCGGCGCATCGTCATGATGCTCAACCGCTGGCGGTTCGCGCAGGGTGAACCAGATCAGCGCCGCGGTGATCACGCCGGGCGCCGCCGCCAGGTAGAACCCCTCGCGCCAGCCATAGGCGACGGCGAGCGGCACCAGCAGGATCGGCGCGAGCCCCGAGCCCAGAAGATTGGAACCCAGGTTCTGCGCCACGCCCATCGCCATGCCGCGCCGTTCCGGCGACACCTCGCCCACGATCATGGCATGGCTGACGGGCATCACCCCGCCTTCGGCCGCGCCCATCAGCAGGCGGGCGCCGAGCAGCATGAGGAACGAGGTGGCAAAGCCCGACACCACCGAGCACAGGCAAAACGCCAGGGTGGCGACCACCACCACGGCCTTTTGCGCGCCCAGCCGATCCGAAACGCGCCCCACGACAAAGCCGGACAGTGCCCAGGTCAGCGACAGGGCCGATGAAAACAGGCCAACCTGCGTGTTCGACAGGCCCAGATCGGGCTGGACGAACGGCATGAGGAAATTGAGCGCGTTGCGATCGAAGAACAGGATGCCGAAATTGAGGCTGAGCAGCCCGGTGACCCAGACCTGATAGCCGCTGCTGGCGCGCGCCGGCGCGTGGGCCCGCCCGCTCACAGGAACGGCCTTACCGGATCGCTGCCATCCCAGCCACGCGATGCCTGCCACATCGCGGTGAAATGGCGGTCCATGTCGGGCGTGGCGGGGATCAGTTCGACAAACCCCGGCGCGCTGTCCTGCCCCCCTTCGAGATAGGCGACAGCACCACCGGTAGGCACCGGCGCGCGGAAGGCCAAGGTATAGCCGCGTTGCAGATAGCCCGGCAGCGCCGCATCGACATCGCGACAGGCAATGCCGACATGGTGGAAACCATGGCCCCGTGCCTCGATCGTTTCGCGATAGACCGAAGGATTGTCATCGAGCGGCTGGATCAGTTCGATCTGCATGTGCCCGGCAAAACCCATGGCGATGGCAACGTCAGCCGTGGACGGCGTGCCGCGATAGATCTGCCCGTCGGTGAGGAAGTGCGGCAGCAGGAAGAACGGCCCGGCCCCGCAATCGCGAATGAAATGGTCGATCGCGGCGTTGATATCGCGCACCACGAACGCGGTCTGGCAAATTCCGCCGATCGGCTGACCATAGCCGAGCGTGGCGGCCGGTGTGACGGCAGACGTAAGCTGGTCCAACGGCATATCCTTTCCCCTTGCGCACGCGCCCTCGGCCGGAAACCCGGCATGGCGCCATGCGCGCATCCTCTTCCCTTGGCGTGCGGGCCACTTGCCGGGCCGCGTCACGCCTGCTCTGGCCCCAGGCCGGCGATCACACCGTGATCACGACCTTGCCAAACAACCCGGCCGATGCCTGGTATTCCCAGGCCTCGCGCGCCTGCTCCATGGCAAAGCGGCGATCGATCACCGGCTTGATGCCATGGGCATCGACGAACTGATGCAGACGCCGCGCCATGCCGGCCGAACCGACAAAGATTCCGCGCAGGCTGGCACCCTTGATCATCAAGCCGTGCGGGCTGGTATCGCCGCTACGGGTCAAGACGCCGATCAGCGCAATCTCACCGGCAAAGCCAACCGCCTGGATGCTTTGCGCCAGGGTGCCGGCGCCGCCCACTTCGACGACATGGTCCACCCCGCCCCCGGCAAGCTCTGCCGCGCGCACGCCCCAATCGGGGGTTGTGCGGTAATTGATCGTTTCGTGCACGCCCATGGCGCGCACGCGCTCCAGCTTTTCATCGGACGATGACGTGGCGATAACCCGCGCCCCGGCGGCCAGCGCGATCTGCGTGGCAAGCAGCGAAACCCCGCCGGTGCCCAGCACCAACACCGAACGCCCCGGCCCGACCGGCCTTGGCCCTTCCATCAAGGCATGCCAGGCCGTGACCCCGGCGCAGGGCAGGCAGGCCGCTTCCTCGAACGACAGGCTGGCGGCAATCGGCACCACGCCGTGGGCGGGCAGCACCACCACATCCTGCAGCATGCCGGTTGCAGGCGGCGCCCCCAGCGCCGGGCCGGAACCGGGATTGGGCGGGCCATCGTCCCAGTTCTGAAAGAACAGGCCAGCGACGCGGTCACCCACGGCAAGCCCGCTGACGCCTTCGCCCAAGGCCACGATCTCGCCCACCCCATCAGACAGGGGCACGGTATCGCGATCCACGGCGCCGCCGAAATAGTGGCCCAGCGGGATCAACTGA
>CAYXUN010000108.1:0-8195 GCA_964468165.1 uncultured Novosphingobium sp.
GCGCCCCGCGCCCAAGCCCCCACCACCACCTGCACTCCGGCCTTGGCAACGGCGTGGGCGGTGGGGGCGCGAGCGAGCGCGACGCTTTCGTTGACCTTGCACGACAGGCACCAGTCCGCGGTGAAATAGAGAAACACCGGCTTGCCGCTGGCACGCGCGCGATCGAGCGCGGCCTGGCTGAACGGCTGCGTGCCGGGCAGGCCTTCGCCTTGCGTCGCGGGCTTTGCGGCAAGCCGTGGGGCGCCGAGCAGGGCGGCGGCGACGAGCGCGATCGCTACCGGGGCCAGCCAGGCGAGGACCGGGCGACCCAGGCGGCGCTGCCGTTCGGCCAGCACCAACACGATCAGCAGCGCCACGGCGAGGGCGAGCGCCGCGCCCATCAGGCCAAGGCCGCCCTGGCGCCAGGCCAGCCACAGCAGCGCCGCCACCGTCAGGCCCATGGGCACGGCCATGGCGCGGCGGAAGCGGTCCATCCATGGGCCGGGGCGCGGCAGGATGCGACGCAGCGGCGGCACGAAGCCGATCAGCAGGAACGGCAGCGCCAGGCCCAGGCCCAGCGCGGCAAACACGGCCAGCCCTGCCACCGGCGGCAGCACCAGCGCCACGCCCATGGCGGCGGCCATGAACGGCCCGGTGCACGGCGTTGCCACGAAGGCGGCCAGCAGCCCGGTGCCAAAGGCGCCGCCCACCGTGCCGGCACTGGCACCGCTGCGCGAGACGGACAGACCCGGCAGTTCATAGAGCCCGGCAAAGTTTGCCGTGATCGCGGTTGCCAGCAAGACCAGCAAGGCCACCACGCCTGGGTTCTGCAACTGGAACGCCCAGCCCACCTGTGCCCCGCCGGCGCGCAAGGCGAGCAGTGCGGCGCCCAGGGCGAGGCAGGCCAGGATCACCCCGGCGCTATAGGCCAGCCCCTCGGCCTGGGCATGCCGGCTGTTGCCCCGGGCCAGCGCCATGGCCTTGAGGCTGAGGATCGGAAACACGCAGGGCATGATGTTGAGGATCAGGCCGCCGGCCAGCGCGCCGAGCATCGCCAATACCAGGGTGCGCCAGGAAAACGGCGTCTGTGCGCTGCCGCCGATCGGCGTGCTGCCCTTGGGCACCGCGCCGGGCACCGCGGTGATCGCCAGTCCGCCAGCGCCAGGGCCGAGCGCCAGCACGCCCGAGATGCTTTGCGGGTGCTCGGCCATCGCACCCTTGGCCCGCGCCAGGGTGATGATCAGCCAATCGCCTTGCCGGGCAAAGGCCTGGGGCGCGGCATAGTCGATCATGCCCTGGCCGGCGATGAAGAAGTGCGGATCGGCAATGCGCGCCGTGGCGGGGAAGGGGATGGCGAGCGCAAGGCCGGTGGGCGTTGCCTCGAACTTGCCCTGCTGGTCGAGCCGCGCCGGCAGCGCGGCGCGCCACGCGGCAAAGCGGGCGTCCTTGGGACCATTGCCCACGGCAATCGTGCCCATCAGGCTGGCGCGTTCGGGCACGCAGATCTGGTTGGTGCAGGCAAGCCATTGCGCCTTGGCGCTGATCGGCAAGGTGCTGCCCGGCCGCGCATCGGCCGGTACCGTCACCGGCACCAGCACGGCGTAGGCCTTTTCATAGACATGGTTCATCAGGCCCTGGAGGACCAGGGTCTGCGGCACGGGAAACTGCAGGTCGCCGGCCTTGGCTCCGGCCGGCAGGGTCCAGTCGAGCGACAGCGGCAGGCCGGCGTCACCCGGATTGGTCCAATAGCCGTGCCAGCCCGCCTCTGGCTGCATCAGCACGGCCATGGTCACGGTCTGACCCGGCTGGGCGGGCCCCTCTGCCAAGAGCGTGGCGCGGATATGCGGAGCGCTGCCGCTTTGATCCTGGGCCTGGAGCGGCTGGGCGCCGAGCAGGGCCATCGGCAAAAGCCACAAGACTGCAACAATTGCGCGCAATGGCGGGGTCAGTTGCGCCAGGGCGCCCGTCATGCTCTTCCAGAATCGCTGCAACAGGGGCACACGCTCTCCGTTTCCGGCGCGAAAGATCAGTCTAACGCCCGCGCGATGTAAGGCACATGGCCGGCGCCGTCCAGAACGCCTATTGGTGAATACCCCAAGGGCGGGATGGACAAGGCCGCAGGCATTCCGTTGAGGTACGTTCATGCGAAACAAACCGGTCCTGACTTCCGCCCTCGTCGCCCTTGCCACAGCCAGCCTCGTTGCCGCGCCGGCTGCCATGGCCGCGCCGCCAGCGCCGCACCCCCTGCCTGCTACACCAGTACCTGCTGCCCCGGCGCCGAGTTCCGCCGTCACCACGCCGCCGCGCCTGGTGATCGCGCTGGCGATGGACCAGTTCTCGGCCGATCTCTTTGCCGAGTATCGCAGCCACTTTACTGGCGGCCTGGCGCGGCTGGCCAGCGGGGCGGTGTTTCCGGCCGGCTATCAAAGCCATGCTGCCACCGAAACCTGCCCTGGCCATTCCACGCTGCTCACCGGCAATCGCCCTGCCCACACCGGCATCATCGCCAATACCTGGATCGATCAGTCCGCCGCGCGCGCCAAGAAAGAGGTCTATTGCGCCGAGGATGAAACCCGCACCGCTGCTGATCCCAAGGATTATGTCGCCAGTGTCGGCCACCTTCTGGTGCCCACCCTGGGCGAGCGGATGAAGCAGCAGTGGCCGGCCGCGCGCAACGTGGCGGTTTCGGGCAAGGACCGCGCCGCGCTGATGATGGGCGGCCATGTGATCGACCAAGTGTGGTGGTGGAAGAACAATGGCTTCGTCACGCTCGACGGGCGGGCCGGCGTTCCTGCCGCCGCGCAGGAAAATGCCACCGTGGCCAAGCTGCTGGCCAAGGGCGCCCCGGCGCTGCCCCTGCCGGCGTTCTGCGCGGCGCGCGAAGGCGCGGTGCAGGCCGGCAGTGCCACGGTCGGCACGGGGCACTTCGCCCTGGCTGCGGGCGATACCACGGCGTTCCGTGCCTCGCCCCGCCTCGATCAGGCGACGCTCGATCTCGCGCTCAAGCTGGTGGATGCGATGAAGCTGGGCAAGGGCCCGGCGCCCGACATGCTCGCCGTCAGCCTTTCGGCAACCGATTACGTGGGCCACAGCACCGGCACGCAGGGGCCGGAAATGTGCATCCAGCTCGCCACTGTCGACCAGGCGCTGGGCGCGTTCTTTGCTGCGCTCGATGCGCGCGGCATCGATTATGGCGTGGTGCTTTCGGCGGACCATGGCGGTTTTGACCTGCCCGAGCGACAGAACCGCGAAGCGATGCCGCAGGTCGCCCGCGCCGAACTGGCGCTGTCGCCCAAGGCCTTGAGCGAACAGGTCGCGGCCAAGCTTGGCCTGCCGGCCAAGGGCCTGATCCTGGGCGATGGTACCGCCGGCGATTTCTGGGTCGATGCCACGCTGCCCGATGCCGAAAAGACCACCGTGGTGGACACCGCCCGCGCCATCCTGCTGGCCCATCCGCAGGTGGCCGCGGTGTTTACCGCCCCTGAAATCGCCGCCACGCCGATGCCGTCGGGCTCGCCCGAAACCTGGAGCCTGATCCAGCGCGCGCGTGCCTCGTTCTATGGCCCGCGCTCGGGCGATTTCGTGGTGATGCTCAAGCGCGGGGTCATGGCTCTGCCGCAACCCGGGCCGGGCTATGTCGCCACCCACGGTTCGCCATGGGATTACGACCGCCGCGTGCCGATCCTGTTCTGGCGCAAGGGCATGACCGTGTTTGAACAGCCTTCGCCCGTTGAAACAGTGGACATTGCCCCCACCCTTTCGGCATGGATCAATTTGCCGGTGCCGCAAGGCGCCTATGACGGTCGTTGCCTTGATCTCGATCCGGGGCCGGGCAGCACCTGTGGAGTGAAGTGATGAACGACGTGGCGGCAGAGCAGGCCCTTTCGGGCGACGTGGTGATCCTGGGCGGCGGCCTTGTCGGCATGACGCTGGCGATCGGCCTCGCCAAGCAGGGCCTGTCCAGCCTGGTGGTCGATTCCTCCGATCCGGCGGCGCAAACCGCCGCTGGGTTCGATGGGCGCGCCTCGGCCATCTCTACCGCCAGCTGGAACCTCTATACCAACCTCGGCATGGCAGAGGCGCTGGCCCCCAAGGGCTGCCCGATCGATGCCATCGCCGTCACCGACAGCATGAAGCCCGGGCGCATCGATTTCCGCCCCGGGGCGGAAGACGGCTCGCTGGGGCGCATGTATGCCAACCGCGATCTGCGCGTGGCGATGTATGATGCTGCCGCGCGCGAAAGCCTGATCACGTTTCTGCCCAATACCCAGGTCGCCACGCGCGAACGCGGCGATCATGGGGTGTCTGTCACCCTTGCCGATGGCCGCGTGCTCAAGGGCAGCCTGCTTGTCGCGGCCGAAGGGCGCCGCAGCCCCACGCGCGATGAAGCCGGTTTTACCCCGGCGCGCTGGGACTATGGCCATCGCGCGATCATCGCCGGCCTGACCCACGAACGCAGCCACGAAAACACCGCCTGGGAAATCTTCTATCCCGCCGGTCCCTTTGCCCTGCTGCCTCTGCTGGATGAGGCCGATGGCACCCACCGCAGCGCGCTGGTCTGGACCGTGGCGGAAAAGGATGCGGCCGGGGTTCTCGCCCTGGGCGAAGCTGCTTTCCTCGCCGAGGTGGACAAGCGCATGGGCGGCATCTTCGGCAAGATCGCGCTCAATGGGCCGCGCTCGTCCTATCCGCTCAACTTCCACCACACCGCCAAGATCGTCGATCACCGCCTGGCGCTGGTTGGCGATGCCGCGCACGGCATGCATCCGATCGCTGGCCAGGGCCTCAACGTAGGGCTGCGCGATGTCGCCGCGCTGGTAGAGGTCTTGGCCGAAGGCGCGCGGCTGGGTCTCGAGCCGGGCGATGCGCAACTGCTCGCGCGCTACGAACGCTGGCGGGCGGCCGACACTTTCATGGTCGCCGCCGCCACCGATGTGCTCACCCGCCTGTTCGGCCTGCGCGGGCGCCTGCCCAGCATGGTGCGCCGCTTCGGCATGGCCGGGGTGCAGCGCCTTCCCACGCTCAAGCGCTGGTTCATGGACGAGGCGCGCGGCATGAGCGGCAAGCTGCCCGACCTGCTCAAGGCCTGAGCCACATGCGGCCTTCCCGGCCCGCCCTGGCTGCCGGGGCGGGCGCGCCGTGCCATGGGCATGCGGCTTGGCCAAGCAACTCCAGATCCGATATTTTCCTTAAGCGGCGCCCCTTATCCGGCGCTTAAGATTCGCCCTATAAAGCGCAGCAACATGACCCAGCCTGCGCCCAAAACCATCCTCCTCGTCTTCGGCACCCGGCCCGAGGCCATCAAGATGTTTCCCGTGGTGCACGCCCTGCGCGCCGATCCGCGCTTTCGCGTGGTGACCTGCGTCACCGCGCAGCACCGCGGCATGCTCGACCAGGTGCTGGCGATTGCCGGCATCACGCCCGATCACGATCTCGATCTGATGCGCCCCAACCAGACGCTCGATGGCCTCACCGCGGCACTGCTGACCGAAATCGGCAAGGTGATGGACGCGGAAAAGCCCGATTGGGTGGTCGTTCAGGGCGATACCGCCACGGCGATGGCGGGGGCCCTGGCGGCCTATTATCGCAAGATCGCGGTGGCCCATGTCGAGGCTGGCCTGCGCAGCCACAATATCTATCACCCCTGGCCCGAAGAGGTGAACCGCAAGATCATCGGCACCATCGCCGCGCTGCATTTTGCGCCCACGCCCACGGCGGCAGACGCGCTGCACGCCGAAAATGTCGATCCCGCCACCATCCACGTCACTGGCAACACCGTGATCGATGCGCTGCACTGGGTCACCGCCCGGATCGCGGCAGAGCCGGAACTGGCCGGCGGCCTCGCTGCCCTGGAAAGCCACTTTGCCGGCAAGCGCCTGATCGGCGTGACCAGCCACCGCCGGGAAAACTTCGGCGGCGGGCTCGAGGCGATTGCCCAGGCGATCCGTACCCTGGCGGCCCGGCCCGACGTTGCCCTGATCTTTCCGGTGCACCCCAATCCCAACGTGCGCGCGGTGATGGATGCAGCCCTTGCCGGCCTGCCCAACGTCGCCCTGATCGAGCCGCTCGATTATCCCCATTTCGCCCGCCTCCTGGCGATCAGCGAGATCATGCTAACCGACAGCGGCGGCGTGCAGGAAGAAGCTCCGGCGCTGGGCAAGCCCGTGCTGGTAATGCGCGAAACCACCGAGCGGCCCGAAGGCGTCGCTGCCGGCACGGCCCGCCTGGTGGGCACCGATGCCGCGCGCATCGTGGCCGAGGCCAGCACCCTGCTCGACGACCCCGCCGCCTATGCCGCGATGGCCCGCGCCCACAACCCCTTCGGCGACGGCCACGCCGCCGCGCGCATCACGACATTGCTGGCGGGGTGAGCAGGTTGCGCGTTGCCAAGATACCTAGGTGACGATGCCGCATCTATCTATGCAGCCAGCGCACCGCCACTGGACGCAAGCGTTGCCGCAATGGGGTGTCGACGCGAAAGTGCACGACCAACGCGATGGCTGCTGCGATGACTGCGAACAGAAGGCCCGTGTAGGGCGCATAGGGATCAAGGTATTTCCCGTATAGAACGTGGCTAAGCTGGTATAGCGGGACATGCAGGGCATAGAGGGGGAATGAAATTTCCCCCAGAAAAAGCATAAGCCACAAGGTCTTGCCAGTCACGGAGATGGTCGTCGCCAGCGCAACAATCGCTGGGAACACGATCGCGATGATGAACATGCCGAGGTATGATTCGTATTTGAATTCTACACTTATCGCCTGGAAGGCGATTGCCAGAATTATGCAGGCCGCTGCGTAAATTGGCCCGCTAAGCTCGAAATTCAGCAGCGAATCTTTCTTGCGGTAGATATAGACCCCAAACAGAAACGAGAACGTGACCCGGGGAAATCCGAAAATGAACGTCTTTGGTTTCCAGCCCACGTCAAGCGCCCGGCCTGAGAGAAACGCGGGAAATGCCAGCATAACCAAGGAAATAATCATGATGATGATTATTGTCTTGTTATTCAGGATCTTGATAAATTTCGCATAGGCAAAGTTGGCGAAAAATTCGAAGAAAAGGGACCATGCCGGAAAATTGAGCGGGAACGGCAGTATGCCTTTTTTGGGAAGCGGCAGCATCAGCAGGCCCAGAACGATGCTCAGCATCACGAATTTCGCGCTGTGCGTTCCATCGATCAGCAGTGCAATCAATCCGATCGCGGTGCCGATCCAGTAGAGCGGAAAAATCCGGATGATGCGCATTACCGCAAAATCGCGGAACGGCACGGCGCCGGTCAGCAGCTTGTCCTCATACTGACGTGCTCCCCTGAAATGTGACCGCCCGATGGTAGAGTCCGACCACGAAGGAGTCGGACGGAATGAAGCGGAGCAGGTTCAGCGAGGAACAGATCATCGCGATCTTGAAGGAACAGGAAGCCGGGATGGCGACGGCGGAGGTGTGCCGCCGCCACGGGGTCAGCTCGGCGACCTTCTACAAGTGGAAGTCGAAGTTCGGTGGCCTGGAGGTGTCCGAGGCGCGTCGCCTGCGGTCGCTTGAGGAGGAGAACGCCCGCCTGAAGAAGCTGCTGGCCGAGGCGATGCTCGACAACGCGGTGCTGAAGGATCTGGCATCAAAAAAATGGTGACGCCCGGCGCCAAGCGGGAAGCCGTCGCCCATGCCCGTGAGCATCACGGAATGAGCGAGCGTCGGGCGTGTTCACTGGTCGGCGTGAGCCGCAGAGTGGTCCGGTATCAGCCGTGCAGGCCGGACGATGCGCCTTTGCGGCAACGATTACGCGAACTGGCAGGAGAACGCCGTCGGTTCGGCTATCGCCGCCTCGGCTACCTGCTGGCGCGGGAAGGCATGACGCCCAACCACAAGAAGCTGCTGCGGATCTACCGCGAGGAAGGGCTGCGGGTGCGTCGTCGTGGCGGTCGCAAGCGGGCATTGGGCACCCGGGCACCAATGGTGCTGCCGGACGGACCGAACCAGCGATGGTCGCTCGACTTCGTCTCGGACAGCCTGGTCTGCGGCCGGCGCTTCCGTATCCTGTGCGTGGTCGATGACTACACCCGGGAATGCCTGGCGCTGGTGGCCGATACGTCGTTGTCAGGCGCTCGGGTGGCGAGGGAACTGACCGGTCTGCTTGGGATGCGCGGCAAGCCGCATACGGTGGTCAGCGATAACGTCCTAGGTCGGGAAGCAGCGGCGGAAAACGGCCAGCAGGTCTCGTTGC
>CAYXUN010000109.1:0-8034 GCA_964468165.1 uncultured Novosphingobium sp.
GTGACCATGTCGTGCAGATCGTTGGCAACGCGAACAGCACCATCACCGTGCTGGTCGTGCCGCAAGGCTGACGCATACTCACACAGCAATGTGATTTGCCCTCTTGCGCATCACATTTCGATGTGACATTGCGCGTGCATGTCAAACGAACTGATCGAACGCGTCCGCAAGCTGGTGACCGAAGGCGGCATGTCGCGCGCAGGGCTTGCCCGCGCGGCCGGCCTGCATGCCAACACCCTGCGCGAATGCACCTCGCCGGGCTGGAATCCCACCGCCGACACGCTGGCCAAGCTGGAGCGGGTGCTGACCGAGGGGGACGACAGCCCTGCCATCGTGCCGATCGAAGAGATCATCGAGGAAGCGCGCAACGGGCGCATGTTCATCCTGGTGGATGACGAAGACCGCGAAAACGAAGGCGATCTGGTCATCCCCGGCCAGATGGCGACGCCCGACGCGATCAACTTCATGGCCACCCACGGGCGCGGGCTGATCTGCCTGACGCTGACCCGTGCGCGTGTCGAGGAACTCGGCCTCGAACTGATGAGCCGCAACAACGGCACGCGCCACGAAACCGCGTTCACCGTCTCGATCGAGGCGCGCGAGGGCGTCACCACCGGCATTTCCGCGCACGATCGCGCCCGCACCGTTACCGTGGCGATCGATCCGGCCAAGGGCCGCCATGACATCGTGACGCCCGGCCATGTCTTTCCGCTGATCGCACGCGATGGTGGCGTGCTGGTGCGCACCGGCCATACCGAAGCGGCGGTCGATATCTCCCGTCTCGCCGGGCTCAACCCCTCGGGCGTGATCTGCGAGATCATGAAGGACGATGGCACCATGGCGAGAATGGACGATCTCGTCCCATTTGCCCGGCGCCATGGCCTCAAGATCGGCACGATCCGCGACCTGATCGAATATCGCCGCCGGCACGACCATCTGGTGCAGAAGGTGGCAGAAGTGCCGTTCACGTCTGACTATGGTGGCGATTGGCGCGTGCTGACCTATCGCAACAAGGTGGATGGCACCGAAAGCCTGGTCCTGCAAAAGGGCCAGGTCATTCCCGGCACGCCCACGCTGGCACGCGTCCATGCCTTTTCGGCGTTCGACGATCTGCTGGGCCGGGCCGGCGCGCGCAAGCGCACGTTGCAGCGCGCGATGACCGAAATCGGCCGCGCCGGGGCCGGCGTGATCGTGCTGCTGTTTCCCACGGCAGACAGCGATCCCGTGCGTGGCGCGACGCCGGGCCAGGACATGGACCTGCGCGCCTATGGCATCGGCGCGCAGATCCTGGCCGATCTGGGCATCCACGATCTGGTCCTGCTGTCCAATTCCCACCACACGCCGATCGCGATCGAAGGCTATGGCCTCAACATCGTGGGCGAGCGCCCGATTCCAGCGGAGTAAGTTTCTTGGCCAAGTTTCTCATCGTTGAAGCCCGGTTCTACGCGCATCTCAACGACCAGCTCATCGCCGGCGCCCGCGCCGCGCTCAAGGCAGCCGGCCACAAGGCCGATGTCGTCACTGTTCCCGGCGCGCTGGAAATCCCGGCAGCCATTGCCCTCGCTGACCAGGACGGCAGCTATGATGGCTATATTGCCATCGGCGTGGTGATCCGCGGCGAAACCTATCACTTTGAAATCGTCGCCGGCGAAAGTGCGCGCGGCATCATGGCGCTGACCATGGACGGCATGCCGATCGGCAACGGCATCCTGACGGTGGAAAACGAAGCGCAGGCCCTGGTGCGCGCCGATCCGGCGCAGAAGGACAAGGGTGGCGAAGCGGCCAAGGCGGCCATCGCGCTATACGATCTCAAGCAGAAGTGGGGGTAAAGCGCCCCGCCTCCCCGCAAAGCGGAGGAGGCTCTTCAATCTCCCCTCCCGCGTGCGGGAGGGGCTGGGGAGGGAATGTTACAAAAGACATTCCAACACCCCCTCGCCCAACCCTCTCCCCACCGGGGAGAGGGCTTTCTTTTGGGATCAGGCAAGGCGCCCGAACGCGCCACGGCCGGCATAGCGTGCAGCCTGGCCCAGCTCTTCCTCGATACGGATCAGCTGGTTATACTTGGCAAGCCGGTCAGAACGGGCGAGCGAGCCGGTCTTGATCTGGCCGCAGTTGGTGGCCACCGCCAGGTCAGCGATGGTCGCGTCTTCGGTTTCGCCCGAACGGTGGCTCATCACCGCAGTATAGCCCGCGCGCTGCGCGATGCTGACCGCTTCGAGGGTTTCGGTGAGCGTGCCGATCTGGTTGACCTTGACCAGCAGCGAGTTGGCCAGCCCCTTGCCGATGCCCATTTCCAGGCGCTTGGGGTTGGTCACGAACAGGTCGTCACCGACCAGCTGGACGCGCTTGCCGATCTTGCTGGTGAGCGCGGCCCAACCTTCGAAATCGTCTTCGGCCATGCCGTCTTCGATCGACAGGATCGGATAGGCATCGCACAGCGCGGCGAGGTAATCGGCCATGGCATCGGGGCTGAGCGAAAGGCCTTCGCCGCTGATTTCATACTTGCCGTTGCGGAAGAATTCGGTGCTGGCGCAGTCCAGCGCAAGGACCATGTCCTGGCCCGGCTTGAACCCGGCCTTTTCGATCGAGGCCATCACGAAATCGAGCGCATCGCGCGTGCTGGCAAGGTTGGGGGCAAAGCCGCCTTCGTCACCCACGGCGGTGGCCAGGCCCTTGTCCTTGAGGCCCTTCTTGAGGGTGTGGAACACTTCCGCGCCCCAGCGCACGGCTTCGGCCAGGGTGGGCGCGCCCACCGGCATGATCATGAATTCCTGGAAGTCGATCGGGTTGTCGGCATGTTCGCCGCCGTTGATGATGTTCATCATCGGCACCGGCAGGACATGCGACGACACGCCACCGACATAGGAATAGAGCGGCAGGCCGCGTGCATCGGCAGCGGCCTTGGCCACGGCGAGCGAGGTGCCGAGAATGGCGTTGGCGCCGATGCGGCCCTTGTTTTCGGTGCCATCCAGTTCGATCATCGCCATGTCGATGTCGCGCTGGTCTTCGGCGTCGAGGCCGAGCAGAACTTCGCTGATCTCGTCGTTGACGGCGTCGACCGCCTTGGTCACGCCCTTGCCCAGATAGCGGCTCTTGTCGCCATCGCGCAGTTCGACTGCTTCGTGCGCGCCGGTCGAGGCGCCCGACGGCACGGCGGCGCGGCCGAACGAGCCATCGTCAAGGAGAACGTCGACTTCGACGGTGGGATTACCCCGGCTGTCGAGAATTTCGCGGGCGTGAATATCGATGATCGCGGTCATGATCGGCTTCCCTTGGCTTTCGGTGGCCGGCCCCCAGTGGGCCTGCTTCCAGCAGCGAACGACGGTGTAACTATCCAGGGCAAGTTTCTCTGGACTTCACCGGCCTGCCGGGCTCCTATCGGGTGGAACCTTGGCAAGCAAGCGGCGTTGGCTTGCAAGATGGCGTAGAGCGGCAAATAATGCCGCAGTGCAACACCTGAACGCCGCCCGGTCCACGGCCCATCCAGGGCATACGATTGTGGCATACGAATTTGTCGAAAGAGAAAGGGATTCTCATGGCCGACACCGCACCTGAAACCAACGAAACCGAAGCTGCCATCAAGGATGCCGGCGCCGATCTGGTGGATGCCGGCACCAAGGCGGCTGATGCCGTCGACGTGAAGGCGCACGACTTGGCAGCCACGGCACGCGACCTGGCCGAAAAGGCCAAGACCCGCTTTGCCCAGGCCGTGGACGAAGCGCGCAGCAGCGCCGAAACCCTCAAGGCCGAGGCACTGGAAAAGGGCCAGGTCTACAAGGACAAGGCCACCGATACCGCCGCGCAGTGGTCTGACGAGGCTAAGGCCCTGGCCGCGCAGGCCAAGGACAAGGGCGTCGACCTGGCGCACGACGGCAAGGCCAAGGCCAGCGAAGCCCTCGCCGCCGTGGGCAAGGCGATTGCCGGTTCGGCCGACGCGATCGATGAAAAGCTCGGCGTCAAGTATGGCGACTATGCGCGCACGGCTGGCAAGAGTGTGGAAGACACCGCCGACAGGCTGGCTTCCAAGGACTTTGCTGAACTCGGCGAAGACGTGAAGACGTTTGTGCGCAAGAGCCCGGCGACGGCGCTTGGCATCGCGGCCGTGACCGGCTTCGTGCTGGCGCGCCTGTTCCGCGGTGGCGACAGCACGGATGCCTGACGGCAGCGAGGCCACGCCGCTGGCCGCGCGACTCGAAGCGCTGTTCCGCCAGGGTGAAGCCGTTCTCGATGCCGAGATGGCCTATCAGAAGGCGCGCGTTGGCTTTGGCTGGAGCCGGGGCAAACGCGTTGCCATCTATCTGCTGCTCGCCGGCGCGTTCGGCGGCTTGACCCTGGTGGCGCTGGTGGTGGGCCTGCTCATTGCTCTCGCCCCGTTGTTGACGGCATGGGGGGCGCTTGCCGTGGTCGGCCTGGGCCTCCTGCTGCTCAGCGGCCTGTGCTTCCGTGCCGCCGTCCGCGCATTTCGCGATGCGCGGGATACGGTGCTGGGCAAGCCCACCCGGGCAGAGGCGGCCGTGGTTGCGGCCGTGGAGCAGGAGAACGCCATGCAGGAGACAGCGGCATGAGCGCTGAGGAAACCCTGCTCGCCGCCGCCCAGGCGCGCGCGCAGGCCTGGCAGGACATGCGATCGGAACTCGTCGGCCTCAAGGATGATCTCGCCGCGCGCCCCCTGGGGCAGCGACTGCGTGATCGCCTGATAGACGAAATGGTGGAAGCCATCGATGGCGCCGGCACGGTGATCAAGGATACCGCACCGGCGCTGATCATTACCCTGGTGGTGCTCGCAGGCTGGACCTTGCGCGAGCCGCTGACCGCCCTTGGCCAATGGCTGTGGGACAAGCGGCCGAGCGGATGGTTCGGCAAGCGTGAAAATCGCAAGTGGGGGCGCAAAACTGGAGGATTATGGTGAGCGACGACACGAAGCAGACGCCCGAATTGACCCCGGTGGTGCCGGCGCAGGACGACGATAGCACCCAAGCGAGCGATCGCGTGGCCCAGGCCCGCGCCAAGGCTGCGGACGTGGGCAGCACCGTGCGCCAGGTGGTGGAGCAGCATCCGCTGGCAGCGCTGGCGGGTGGCATCGCCCTTGGCCTGGTCGTTGGCAAGCTGGCCACGCGCAGCCGCAAGCCGACTGCCGCCTCCACCTTTGCCAGCCTGGCCGAACCGGCCGAGCAGGTTGCCGCAGGGCTTGGCAAGAAGGCCAGCACGCTGGCGACGCTGGCGGCAGAGATCGCCCTCGCCTATGCCGCAAAGGCGGCCGACGCGGGGCGCGAAGGCGTGCACAAGCTGGAAGACATCGGCAGCGAAGCCGGCGGCAAGCTGGCCGAGGGCGCTGGCGAAGCGCGTAAGAAGGCCACCGACTTGGCCGAAGTGGCGGCCAATGCCGCACGCGAGGCGGCCGACGTGGCACTGGCCAAGGCCAGCGAACTGGCCGCCCGCCTCAAGCGCTGAACCCGCCTGCCCTGCTCCCAGCGCCGTTTTGCGCAAATGCCCGTGCGCAGGTTGCAAATGTGCAGCCACGCACGGGTCTTGCGCAAAGCCGCACAGTTTGCCATCGGCTTTTGGCATCCTCCCAGGGAAGGGCCACAATGCAGAAACTCCATCTCGTGATGGGCGGCCGGGTCAAGGACCCGCAGACGCTCGATTTCGTCGATCTCAAAGCCATCGATCTCGTCGGCGTCTATGCCGATTATGCCGCGGCCGAAGAAGCCTGGCGCTCGGCCGCGCAGCGCACCGTTGACGATGCCGAAATGCGCTATGTGGTGGTTCACCTCCACAAGCTGCTCGATCCGGCGCAGAGCGACGCCTGATTGCAGCGCGCCATCAAGGCGATACAAAAAGCCCCCGGAAACAGCGGTTTCCGGGGGCTTTCTGATGCTCCGTCGCAGAATCGGTTCAGATGAACTCGATCTTCTGCACCAGATAGAACTTGTCACCCGAGGGCACGGTGACTTCGATTTCCTCGTCCACCTTGCGGCCGATCAGCGCGCGGCCGAGCGGCGAGTTGTAGCTGATGCGGCCACGCTTGGCGTCGGCTTCTGCCTGGCCCACGATCTGATAGCGCACCGGCTTTTCATCATCGTCAAGCAGCGTCACCGTGGCGCCAAAGACGATGCGATCGCCCGACAAGGTCGTGGGATCGATGATGTGCGCGCGGCTGATCTTGTCTTCCAGATCGGCGATCGTCGCTTCAACCTGCCCCTGGCGTTCCTTGGCGGCATGGTATTCGGCATTTTCGGAAAGATCGCCGTGGGCGCGGGCTTCCTCGATGGCGTCTACGATCCGGGGACGCTCCTCGCGCAGCAGCTTGAGCTCGGCAGTCAGCTTTTCATAGCCTTCCTGGAGCATCGGCAGCTTTTCAACACTGGCCATCCGTAATCCTTCTCTTTCAATTCCCTGCCCAATGGGTTCGAGGGAAAACCGTTCCCCCGCCGGACTGGAAACCAGCCCGGCCACGGTCAGCCGCAATCGGCAATGATGTGGAAGGGGAACCCTTGGACGATCAACGATAATAGTCTTGCAGTGACTTCACTTCAAGTTCGGCACTGCGCAAAGCCTCGATCGCCTCTGCCGCAGCCACCGATGCCGTCGCCGTGGTGAAGTAGGGAACCTTGCCATTGAGCGCCGATGCGCGGATCGAAGCGGAGTCCTTGTGGCTTTGCCAGCCTTCGGTCGTGTTGAAAATAAGGGCAATCTCGCCATCGATGATGCGATCGACGATGTGCGGGCGGCCTTCGGCCACCTTGTTGACCTGTTCGACGTTGACGCCGTTGTCAGCGAGGTAGCGCGCCGTGCCGCCAGTGGCGACGATCTTGAAGCCCATCGCTGCCAGCTTGCGCACGCCGGGCAGGACCACCGGCTTGTCGGTATCCTTGACCGAGACGAACAGCGTGCCGCCCTGCGGCAGGCGGGTGCTCGCGCCCAGCTGCGCCTTGGCGAAAGCCATGCCGAAGTTGTCGTCGATGCCCATGACTTCGCCGGTCGACTTCATTTCCGGCGAGAGCACCGGATCGACGCCGGGGAAGCGCGCAAACGGGAACACCGCTTCCTTCACCGCCATGTAATCGATGTCGCGGCGGATTTCGGGCAGGTCGGCCAGGCGCTCGCCCGCCATCACGCGCGCGGCATACTTGGCGATGGGCTGGCCCACGGCCTTGGCCACGAACGGCACGGTGCGGCTGGCGCGCGGGTTCACCTCGATCAGGTAAACCTCGCCATCCTTGACCGCGAACTGGATGTTCATCAGGCCGCGCACCTGCAGCGCCTGGGCCAGCAGGACCGCCTGGCGCTCCATTTCCGCCACGATCTCGGCCGGCAGGTTGTAGGGCGGCAGGGTGCAGGCGCTGTCGCCCGAATGGATGCCGGCTTCCTCGATGTGCTGCAGCACGCCGGCCACGCGCACCGTCTCGCCATCGGCCAGTGCGTCAACGTCGCACTCGATCGCATCGCGCAGGTACTGGTCGATCAGCACCGGGCTGTCGCCCGAAACCTGCACCGCCGTGGCGATGTAGTCTTCCAGCTGGGCTTGGCTGTCGACGATTTCCATGGCGCGGCCACCCAGCACATAGCTGGGGCGGATCAGCACCGGGTAGCCGATGCGGCTGGCCACGGCGATGGCTTCATCGCGGCTGCGGGCAATGCCGTTGGCCGGCTGCTTGAGGCCCAGCTGCTCGACCAGCGCGGCAAAGCGCTCGCGGTCTTCGGCCAGGTCGATCGCGTCGGGCGACGTACCCAGGATCGGGATGCCGGCGTCTTCCAACGCCTGCGCCAGCTTCAGCGGGGTCTGCCCGCCGAACTGCACGATCACGCCGACCAGTTCGCCGGTGGAGCGTTCCACGTCGAGGATTTCGAGCACGTCTTCGGCGGTCAGCGGCTCGAAATAGAGGCGATCCGAGGTGTCATAGTCGGTCGAGACGGTTTCCGGGTTGCAGTTGACCATGATGGTCTCGAACCCGGCGTCTTCCAGTGCGAAGCAGGCGTGGCAGCAGCAATAGTCGAACTCGATGCCCTGGCCGATGCGATTGGGACCGCTGC
>CAYXUN010000110.1:0-2011 GCA_964468165.1 uncultured Novosphingobium sp.
CAGCGAAGGAGTAAACTCGGCCAGCGTCTCGGACGGCAGTCATGAGAGCGTACCATCGCGCGCTTCGCGAATCTCGCGGATACGCGTGCCGAGGTCGATCCGCTCCAGTTCCTTGCCCACGGGGCGGCCGTCCGGCCCCTGTTCCAGGCCCACGCGCACGATCCCGGCCGCGCCCAGCGCCGCGATCAGCGCCTGCCCGCGCCACTGCGGAAAGGCCTTGCCCGAATAGAACACGAAGTCGCCCGGGGCGATCACCGGGTTCCAGCTGATCGCCGGCGCTGCCAGGTCTGGCCGCGTGGCGTTGCGCGGGATCGGCGTGCCATCATAGTTGTCGCCATCGGAAACCAGCGGCCAGCCATAGTTCTTGCCGGGCGACAGCAGGTTGAGCTCGTCCCCGCCGGCCGGTCCGTGCTCCAGATCCCACAGGCGGCCCTGGGCATCGAATTGCAGGCCCAGTGGGTTGCGATGGCCCAGCGTCCATACTTGCGCGGCGACGCCGCCTTGCGCTGCAAAGGGATTGCCCGGCGCGGGCTGGCCGTCGAGCGTCAGGTGCAGGATCTTGCCCAGGTTGGTGTTCATGTCTTGCGCCGGGGTAAATTTCTGCCGCTCTCCCGAAGACAGGAACAGGCTTTTGCCATCGGGCGCAAAGGCGATGCGATGGCCGAAATGGCCGCGCCCGGAAACCTTGGGCACTTGCCGCCAGATCACCGTTAGCCCTTCGAGGCGCGGCGGGCCCTGATCGCGCACCAGCCGCGCGCGGCCCAGCACGGCGCCGCGCGTATCTCCGGCGCCCGCTTCCACCCAGGTGAGATAGACCAGGCCGCTGGTGGCAAAATCGGGGGCGAGGGCAATATCGCCCAGGCCACCCTGGCCGCCGGCGTCCACCTTGGGCGTGCCGGCAACGACCACCGCCTTGCCCCCTTCGCGCCACAGCTTGAGCGCGCCGGTGCGTTCGGTCACCAGCATGGCGGTCTTGCCTTGGCCATCGTCGGGCAGGAAGGCCATGGCCCAGGGGCTGTCGAAGCGGGCCAGGTCGGTGATCACGAAGCCGTCGCGCTGTTCGGGCGCGGTGGCGGCGGCGTTATCGGGCTGGGCTTGCGATCCGCAGCTTGCAGCCAGGAACGCGAGCGGCGATAGGAGGCAGAGGATCCCTTTTGTCATGCCCGCTACAATGCCCGAAACCCGCGTCCGTGCCACCAGAATTACCCGTGTTACTGCCCGCGTATCGGGGCACGTCATCGGCGTGGACGAGGCGGGGCGCGGCCCGCTGGCCGGCCCGGTGGTGGCCGCTGCCGTCGTGCTGGGGCGCCGCCCGCCCGAAGGCCTCGCCGATTCCAAGAAGCTTTCGGCCAAGCGCCGCGCCGTGCTCGAAGACCAGATCAAGGCCTCGTGCCACTGGGGCGTGGGCGTGGTGGACCCGGCGGAGATCGACCGGCTCAACATCTTTGGTGCCACCATGCTGGCGATGACCCTGGCGGTGCAGCAACTGGTGGCGCAATTGCCGGGCGATGTGGGCGAGGTGCGCGTCGATGGCAATCTCACGCCGCACGGGCGCCATGCCGACTGGTGCTGGCCGGCGCGGCCGATCGTTGGTGGCGACGCGATCGAACCTTGCATTTCGGCGGCCTCGATCATCGCCAAGGAACACCGTGACCGGCTGATGCGGGCGGCGGCCGAGCTCCATCCCCACTATGGCTGGGAGCGCAACGCCGGCTATGGCACGGCGCAGCACCTTGCCGCGCTGCGCACGCATGGCCCCACGCCGCTGCACCGGCGCAGTTTTGCCCCGGTGGCGCAACTGTTGCTGCTCTAGCCGCGACTCGGCGCAAGACCTGCGAATAAATTTTCCACAGTTGCGCACACCATATCTTGAGTCAGGCACACCCACCCAGACTCAAGATGTGGTTGGCGGACTCGTTCCGTTCCGTTTTCGAGGGCACGCGACACGCCGCCAATACGCCAGTCGCGCCAAGTCCGGCGACGGCCGCAGAATAAACATTAAACAAAAAAA
>CAYXUN010000110.1:2021-7756 GCA_964468165.1 uncultured Novosphingobium sp.
TTTGCGCGGCCCCGCGACTCCCCGCAAATCCGCGAGTCGCGCCTTGACCTGCGAGTCGCGATGATTCAGATTCCACGTCAACAAGCGACAGTGGAAGGAAGTATCATGGTTACGGCAGTGAAAACGCGCACCCGCGCCTTGCGGGCCAAGGTGGCCGCCAAGGTCCAGGCGCCCGCGCTGCCTGTAAACCGCATTCTCAAGGGCGATTGCATCGAACTGATGCGTTCGCTGCCCACTGGTTCGATCGACATGATCTTTGCCGATCCGCCCTACAACCTGCAGCTTGGTGGCGACCTGGCGCGCCCCGATGGCAGCCACGTCGACGCCGTGACCGACCACTGGGACAAGTTCGACAGCTTTGCCGTCTATGACCGCTTCACCCGCGAATGGCTGAGCGAAGCCTATCGCCTGCTCAAGCCCAATGGCTCGATCTGGGTGATCGGCAGCTATCACAACATCTTCCGCCTCGGCACGATGCTCCAGGACATGGGCTTCTGGATCTTGAACGACATCATCTGGCGCAAGACCAACCCCATGCCCAATTTCAAGGGCACGCGGTTTACCAATGCCCACGAAACGCTGATCTGGGCAGCCAAGAGCGAGAAGGCGAAGTACACCTTCAACTACCGCGCGATGAAGACCTTGAACGACGAACTGCAGATGCGCTCTGACTGGGTGCTGCCGATCTGTTCGGGCAAGGAACGCCTCAAGCGCAACGGCACCAAGGCCCACCCCACGCAAAAGCCGGAATCGCTGCTTTATCGGGTGATCCTGGCCACCACCAACAAGGGTGACGTGGTGCTCGATCCGTTCTTCGGCACCGGCACCACCGGCGCTGTGGCCAAGCGCCTGGGCCGCAACTGGATCGGGTGCGAGCGCGAGGACGATTATATCGAAGTGGCGCAGGAGCGTATCGACCTGGCGCTGCCGCTCGATGAAAGCGCGCTCAAGACGATGCAGTCCAAGCGCGCCGCGCCCAAGGTGCCGTTCGGCTCGCTGGTGGAAAGCGGTTGGCTGACGCCGGGCACCGTGCTGGCTGACAAGAAGCGCCGCTGGCAGGCGGTGGTGCGCGCCGATGGCAGCCTGGCCGTGGGCGAGGATACCGGATCGATCCATGGCATGGGGTCCAAGGTGCAGAACGCCGCCTCGTGCAATGGCTGGACGTTCTGGCACTTCATGGACAAGGGCGAGATGAAGCCGATCGACGTGCTGCGCCAGCGCTACCTTCTGGCGGTGGAAGACTGATCGGTTTACTTGCCGTCACCCCGGTCAAGCCCGGGGTGACGAATGGGTGATGGTTGGGGCAAAGGCTTTGGCATGAACGAGACGGTTTACCTTCGCCCCATCGCCTTGACCGAAAGCCCGCAGGCGGATGACGGTCAGGCCGTGCGCCTGGCTGGCGGGCTGGCCTGTGCCAGCCGCTTTGCTCTGCTGGTGCGGAGTGACAGCAAGATCGTCTCGCGCCAAATTGTGGGCGCGGGCGACGTACCTGCTGCCATTGCCGCCTTGCCCGATGCGCTGGCGGCTGACGCCAGCGCGCAATGGGCCAATCTGCGCAAGAGCCATGCTCCGATCGGTTGTGGCGAGCGCGTGCTGCGGCTCGATCAGCCGCTGGTCATGGGCATTCTCAACGTCACGCCCGACAGTTTTTCCGATGGCGGGCAGTTCCTCGACAAGCCCGATGTCGCGCTCGACCATGCCGCGGCCATGCTCGCGGCGGGCGCGGCGGTGATCGACGTGGGTGGGGAATCCACCCGGCCCAATGCCGCCGCAGTGTGGGAAGGGGACGAGATCAAGCGAGTGGTGCCGGTGATCGAGCGCCTTGCCGCCACCGGTGCAGCCATTTCCATCGACAGCCGGCGTTCCAGCGTCATCGCCGCGGCGCTCGCCGCCGGGGCGCATATCGTCAACGATGTGTCCGCCCTGCGCCACGATCCGCGCAGCATGGAGATCGTGGCCGCAAGCGGCGCGCCGGTCGTGCTGATGCACGCGCCGGGCGGTGCGGATGACCTCCACGCCGATGGGCATTATCGCGATGTCGTGCTCGATGTGTTCGATGACCTGCGCGCCCGCCGCGATGCCGCCCTGGCCGCGGGCATTGCCGCCGAGAAGATTCTGCTCGATCCTGGCATCGGCTTTGGCAAGACGCTCGCCGAAAACCTGGCGCTGATCAACGCGCTGCCGCTGTTCCACGCGCTGGGCCAACCCGTACTGTTTGCCGCCAGCCGCAAGCGCATGATCGGCGCCCTCGCTGGTGAGGCGCCGGCACACCAGCGCCTGGGTGGCTCGGTCATGCTGGCGATCAAGGCGCTGGAGGCAGGTTGCCACATGGTGCGGGTGCACGACGTGGCCGAAACGGTGCAGGCCATGCGCGTGTGGCGCGGCCTGCGCGATGCCGCGCTGACCGATTTTTCGCAGCTGGCCTGAGGGTGCACGGGGCTTCGACAAGCGCAGCCGTCCACGCACGCCGTCAGGCGGCGTTGTCGATGCCCAGTTCCGACAGCTTGCGATAGAGCGTGGAGCGGCCGATCCCCAGGCGCCGCGCCACTTCGGTCATGCGGCCGCGGTAGTGGCCGATCGCCAGGCGGATGACATCGGCCTCGATCTCTTCCAGCGGGCGCAGGTTGCCGTCGGCGGTGAACAGCATCACCCCGGCGCCATCGCTGATCGGTGCCGGGCTGCGCGGCGTTTCGCCCACCATGGTCGAGAGATTGGGGAAATCCTGCGCGGTCAGCGTCTCTGCGTCGCAGAACACGGCGGCGCGAAACAGCGTTGCCTGCAACTGCCGCACATTGCCCGGCCAGTCATAGGCCTTGAGCAGGGCCAGCGCGCCATCGGTGATGCCAAGCGGGCGCAGGCCCGGCTGCTCGCCGATCCGCGCGAGGAAATAGCGGGCCAGCGCGGCGATATCGCCCGATCGCTGGCGCAGGGCCGGCAGATGCACGTGCACCGTGCTGAGCGCATCGACCAGGGGGGCATGATAGACGCCAGCTTCGGCCAGATCGCGCAGCGGCGCATTGCTGCACGCGAACAGACGCACGTCGATGCGGAACGAATGGCGCGCACCGATCGGCTGCACATCGCCGCGTTCGACGAACTGGGTCAGCCGTTCCTGCACATGGAGGGGCAGGCGATCGACTTCGTCGATCACCAGCGTGCCACCATCGGCGTGCTGCAGCGCGCCGATATGGCGATCAAACGCGCCGGGAAACGCGCCCTTTTCGTGGCCGAACAGCACGCTTTCGATCTGGTTGGCGGGAATGCCGCCGGCGTTGACGAAGCGCAGCGGCGCCTTGGCACGCGGGCTGGCGGCGTGCATCGCGCGCACCAGCATTTCCTTGCCGGTGCCACTTTCGCCCTCGATCAGCACGGTCTGCTGGGTGCGCGCGGCCTTGGCCGCCACGGCCAGCGCGGCGCGGAATGCCGGCGCGGCGCCGATCATCGAATCAAAATCGAGCGTCGTGCCGATCTTTTCGGTGAGCGGCTGAAGCTCTGCCGCGGGCGCCTCGCGCGTGGTCGCGCTGCGCAGGGCCTGGAGCAGGCGATCGGGTGCCACGGGCTTGATCAGGTAATCGGTGGCGCCGGCGCGCATGGCTTCCACCGCCAGCAGTGGCGAGGCGCTGGTGGTGAGCATCAGGATCGGCAGGGCCGGGCGGCGCGCCTTGAGTTCGGCGATCAGCGCGCAGGCATCATCGCCCGGCACCCATTGATCCAGGATGATCGCGCCCAGTTGCATGCCCTGGCGCGTGCCGAGCGTGGCAATCGCCGTTTCGGAATCGCGGGCCACGAGCGTGCGCCACCCTTCGCGTGCGGCCAGTGCCGTGATCAGCCGGCATTGCGCAGGCTCATCATCGATCAGCATCAGCAGGCGGTCGTCGGCTTCGGCCATGATTTTCCCGTGGTTGAAACAACACCCGATTACGCATTTCTGGTAAAAACCTGATTAAACAATCAGGCCGTTCGATCGCCCTTGAGAGACGCGGACCAGCGGTTTAAGGTGCGCCCAAGGATAATAACGAGGGATGAGTGAGCATGACGTCTGCCAATGATATGAAGGCTGCACGCGAAACCTACGAAGGCTTTCTCTCGATGATCAAGGTCTCCGTGCCGGTGATCGCGCTCATCGTCGCTTTCGTGATCTTGATCATCCAGTAAAGAATGTCCCATGACATAACGATCGCCGTCCTTCGGGAACGCGCGACGGGGGAGAGCCGGGTGGCGGCGACACCGGAAACGGTGCGCAAGCTCTCGGCTTTGGGGGCCAAACTGGTGGTGGAAAGCGGCGCGGGGAAGGGCGCCGGTATTTCCGACGATGATTTCCAGGCCGCCGGCGCCGCGATCGCTGGTGCCGATGTCGCAGCCGGCGCGCAGATCGTGCTGGGCGTGCAGGGGCCCGATCCGGCGCTCTTGGCTGGCGCCGCGCCTGGTGCGTGGATCGTGGCAGGGCTCGATCCCTTTGGCCAGCGCGCCAGGGTCGATGCCTATGCCGCCGCCGGGCTCGAGGCGCTGGCAATGGAATTCATGCCGCGCATCACCCGCGCGCAATCGATGGATATCCTTTCGTCGCAGGCCAATCTCGCCGGCTACAAGGCCGTGCTGGTGGCGGCCAATCTCTATGGCCGGGCTTTCCCGATGATGATGACCGCGGCCGGCACGGTGAGTGCGGCCAAGGCCTTCATCATGGGGGTGGGCGTGGCCGGGCTCCAGGCGATCGCCACTGCCCGCCGTCTCGGCGCGCAGGTTTCCGCCACCGACGTGCGCTCTGCCACCAAGGAGCAGATCCAGTCGCTGGGCGCCAAGCCGATCTTCGTGGAAAACGTTGCCGGGATCGAGGGCGAAGGCGCGGGCGGTTATGCCACCGAAATGAGCCCTGAATACCAGAAGGCCCAGGCCGAACTGGTATCGAGCCACATCGCCAAGCAGGACATCGTCATCACCACCGCGCTGATCCCCGGCCGCGCCGCGCCGCGCCTGATCAGCGATGCCCAGATCGCCACGATGCGGCCCGGCTCGGTCATTTATGACCTGGCCGTTGCCCAAGGCGGCAACGTGGAAGGCAGCGTGGCCGACCAGGTGGTGGAACGCCACGGCGTGAAGATCGTCGGCTATGCCAACACGCCCGCGCTCTTGCCGGCCGATGCTTCGGCCCTGTTCTCGCGCAACCTGTTCAATTTTCTCTCTGCGTTCTGGGACAAGGACCAAGGCCGCCCGGTGCTGGACGAGGAAATCGGCAACGCCATCCGCCTGACCCAAGGCGGGCAGGTCGTGCACGAAAGGCTGAAGGGGTGAGTGTGGACGAGTGATCCTCCCCCTTCGGGGGAGGGGAACCGCCCGGGGGGGGTGGCGGGGGCCGCGATGCGCGATCATAGCGTGCAAGCACTGACAAGCGCCAGAAAGCTGCGCAAAGCCATGAGCCTGCCTGAAGTTCTGCTGTGGCAGCGCGTCCGGAATCGGGCAGGCGGGATCAAGCTGCGTCGCCAGCATCCGGTTGGCGGCTTCGTGGCTGATTTCTATTGCGCCGCGTGCCGGACCGTTTTCGAGATCGATGGGATTTCGCATGCCATGGGGTCTCGTCCCGACACCGATGCCTCGCGCACAGCCTGGATGGAGCGCCACGGGCTTCGCGTGATCCGCATCCCCGCCGCCGACGTTCTTCGCGACCCAGATGCCACGGCCCAAGCCATTGTAACCGCGTGCCAAGCCGCACCCCCTCCGTCAGCGCGACGCGCTGCCAC
>CAYXUN010000111.1:0-7708 GCA_964468165.1 uncultured Novosphingobium sp.
AATCAATACATATCTGGCAGTCGCTTGGTGTGCGGCCCAAAACCGCGCTGCAAGCCAGATTGAATCGAATGATCAGGCCACTGCCATGGCCGGTTGCACCAGCGCGGCCATCGCGGGTTCCAGACGATTGCGGCCCAGGGTCTTGGCGGCATAGAGCGCACGGTCGGCCAGGCCGAGCAAGGTTGCCACGTCGCGGCCGGTGTTGCCCAATTCGGCCAGCCCCACGCTCACCGTCGCGCTGACGGCAACGCCGCTGCGGCACAGCACGGCGCTGTCGGCAAAGCTGTCGATCACCGCCTGGCCAACGCGACGCGCGCCCGCGCCGTCGTACCCGGGCAGCATGATGGCAAATTCCTCCCCGCCGATGCGGGCTAGCAGGGCATGGGGGCCCACCACGTCGCGCAGGATCAGGGCGAAGGATTTCAGAACCTTGTCACCCGTCGCGTGGCCAAAGCGATCGTTGATCGATTTGAAATGATCGATGTCGAAAGCCAGTAGTGCCAGGTCGCCGGGCGCGGCCGCGATCATGTCGGCACCTTCGCTGAAAAACCAGCGCCGGTTGCCCAGTTCGGTCAGGTGATCGGTCGTGGCCAGGCGTACCAGGCCGGCATCGGCCTCTTCGCGCACCAGTGCCAGCATTACCATCGGCAGCACGACTGAATACAGCACGCCGGTATAGAGCGTCAGCGTGCTCGACAGTTCGATGGCATCCTGGCCAAAGCGCGCCACGATGGCCGGCAGCACGAGTGCCCGCGCGGCATAGACCACACCATGGAACCCGGTCACCGCGATCAGCACATTGCGCGAGCGCAGCGTGCGCAGGGGCGGGCTGCGCCATGCCTCCCAGGTCGTGGCAAGGCACACGATCGCGATCGGCACCGCCGCGGCATAGAGCCAGGTCCACACCGCCCACTGCGCCCCGCCCCAGGCCCATAGCGCGGCCATGCCGGCCAGCAGCAGCGCCGACTTGCCCCGGTGCCGCCGCCCATCCAGCGCCGCCACCGCATCAAGCACGACCATGTAGCCGCACAACATGACGAGGTTGCTCAACACCGCGCCGGTAATTCCGGGAATGTGCGTGCGCGTCGTCGCGATCACGCAGCCGGTCGCCAGCACGGCATAGCCGGCCGCGCAGGTTCCCAGGAACCGCCGGCGCGCAGGCTGCGCGTTGCGTTCCCACAAGGTCATCCCGGCGCTGGCGACCAGCGTGACGACGATGAACAGATAGATCGTGAAAAGCGTGTTCGTCATCGTCGGGTGTCGGCGTCCTGGTCGGCTCGGCCAGATACTGCACGGGATATGAAAAATTTATCGTTAACCCTGCAGCCGCGCGGAAAATTTAGTAGCGCGCGTCTTTGGGGATATCCGCGGCATGCTCTCATCAATCTTGACATAGGTTCAGCAGGGGAACCCGTGCCAAGCCCAGCGCTTTTGCTAGGCGGAGGTACACCATGCCCGCTCGCGCCTATTGGCAAGGACAGATCCGGCTCGCGCTCGTCTCCATTGCGGTGGAGGTCTATCCTGCAACGCGCTCCGGCGCAGCGATCAGCTTTCACCAGATCCACGAGCCGTCGGGCAAGCGCATTCGCTATGAAAAGGTGGCGCCCGGAGTGGGACCGGTCGATCGCGATGAAATCATTCGCGGCTATGAGGTATCCAAGGACGAATATGTCCTGCTCGATGACGAGGAGATCGCGGCGGCACAGGTGGAGAGCCGCAAGACGCTTGAACTGGTACAGTTCGTCGAGCCATCCGAGATCGACGTGCTGTATTACGAAAAACCCTATTTCGTGGTGCCGGCCGATGACCTTGCCGAAGAAGCCTATGGCGTGCTGCGCGATGCCCTGCGGCAGACCAAGCGCGTAGGGCTTGGCCAGTTGTCGGTGCGCGGGCGCGAGCAACTGGTTTCGCTCAAACCCTGCGGGCGCGGTCTGGTGCTGGAAGTGCTGCGCTATGCCGACGAGGTTCATCGCGCGCAGGGCTATTTCAAGGACATCCCCGAGAGGAAACCGTCAGAGGATCTGATCGAGCTTGCCACCACCCTGATCGAAAAGAAGACCGCACCGTTCAAGCCTGCCGAATTCCACGACCGCTATGTCGATGCGCTGCACCGGCTGATCGACAAGAAGCGCAAGGCCGGCACGGGCAAGCGCATTCTCGAAGATGCCGAAGAAGATGCCGGTGGCAAGGGCGGCAATGTGATCGACCTGATGGCCGCTCTGAAGAAATCGGTGGGCGATGACAAGCCTGCGCGGAAACCCGCGAAAAGCCCGGCCCGCAAACCAGCCACCCGTCGCAAGAAAGCCTGAGCCGTGGCCCGCGCCGATCCCCTTGCGCCCTATAACGCCAAGCGCGATTTCACCCGCACGGCCGAGCCCAAGGGCGTGGAAGAGCCCAGCGAGCACGGCCATCTCTTCGTGGTCCAGAAGCATGATGCCACCCGCCTGCATTGGGATTTCCGGCTGGAAGTGGACGGCGTGCTGAAAAGCTGGGCGGTCACGCGTGGCCCCAGCCTCAACCCCGATGACAAGCGCCTGGCCGTGCGCACCGAAGACCATCCCATGTCCTACGCGCGGTTCGAAGGCAGCATCCCCAAGGGCGAGTACGGCGGCGGCACGGTAATGCTGTGGGACCAGGGGCGCTGGGAACCGGTCGAAGGCAAGAGCGCCAAGGACCTCGAAAAGGGTCACCTGCATTTCCGCTTATTTGGCGAGCGCATGAACGGCGAGTGGCTGCTGGTGCGGATGAAGCCGCGCGGCAAGGAAAAGCGCGAGAACTGGCTGCTGCGCAAAGTGGCGGATGATCATGCCGGCAGCAGCGAACATCTGGTGGAGCGCGGGCTGACCAGTGTTCTGACCGGCCGCTCCATGGCGCAGATCGCTGCCGACAAGCAGGGCAGCCAGTCGTTGGCCGGCAAGCGCGGCAAGCGCTTTGCCGAGGCGATGGAGCACGCGGCCCGCCACAATGCCACGGCCGCGGCAAAGCCCAAGCGCCGCGCAAAACGCCAGACCGCCGCCCGCCTGCCCGCGTTCGAGCCGGTGCAACTTGCCACCCTCGTTGATGCCGTGCCCACCGGCAACGACTGGATGCACGAGATCAAGTTCGACGGCTACCGCCTGCTCGCGGCGGTCAAGCGTGCCGAGGTCAAGCTGCTGACCCGCACCGGGCTGGACTGGACCGAACGGTTCCGGCCGCTGGCCGACGCCCTGGCCGCGCTCGACCTTCCGCCCGCGCTGATCGATGGCGAAGCCGTGGCCCTCGACGCGCAGGGCAATCCCAGCTTCTCAGCGCTGCAGGCTGCCCTCAAGGCGGGCCACGAAGCAAAGCTGGCCTATTTCGCCTTCGACCTGCTGCGCCTGGCGGGCGATGATCTCAAGCCGCTGCCCAATATCGAGCGCAAGGAGCGCCTCGAAGCGCTGCTGGCGCAGGCGCAGCCACCGCTCCATATCGCCCAGCACGTGATCGGCGCCGGCGAAAAGCTGTTCGGCGCGATGTGCCAGGCCGGGCAGGAAGGCATCATCGCCAAGCGGGTAGACGCGCCCTATCGCGGAGACCGCACCCGCCAGTGGGTCAAGGTAAAATGCACGCTGCGCCAGGAGTTTGTTGTGCTGGGCTGGACGAAAAGCCCGGCGCGGGCGCGGCCGTTCGGCGCCCTACTGCTGGGCCAGATGGAAAACGGCGCGCTGGTCTACAAGGGCAAGGTTGGCACCGGCTTTGATGCCAAGACGATGCAGACACTGGCCGAAACGATGGCGCCGCTTGCACAGGGCAAGGCCGGGGCACCGGTCCCTCCGGCCGAGGCCCGCGGCGCGCAGTGGATCAAGCCCAAGCTGGTGGCCGAAATCGCCTTTGCCCAGTTTACCGCCGACGGCCGCGTGCGCCATGCCAGCTTTGTCGCGCTGCGGCAGGACAAAAAGGCCAAGACCGTGACGCCCGAACGCCCCTCACCCCTTCCTGCGCCCGCTGCCCCTGTAAAGATTTCACATCCCGATCGGGTGCTCTTCCCCGAAAGCGGGCAAACCAAAGGCGATCTGGCGCGCTATTACGAAGCCATCGCGCCGCTGATGCTGCCCTTTGCCGCCAACCGCCCGCTCAGCCTCGTGCGCTGTCCGCAAGGGCGCGCCAAGGCGTGCTTTTTCCAGAAGCATGACAGCGGCTCTTTCGGCGACTATGTTCATCACGTGCCCATCACCGAAAAGGACGGTGGAACAGAGGATTACCTCTACATTAGCGATGGCGCCGGTATTCTCTCCTGCGTACAGATGGGCTCGATCGAATTTCACGGCTGGGGTGCCCGGGCGCAGGCGGTGGAACAGCCCGACCGGATGATCTTCGATCTCGATCCCGACGAGGGGCTCGACTTCGCGCAAGTCCGCCGTGCCGCGCACGATATCTCCGATCATCTGTCCGACATCGGCCTGGTCAGCTTTGCCATGCTGTCGGGCGGCAAGGGCGTTCACGTGGTGGTGCCGCTTACGCCCGGCCACGATTGGGACACGCACAAGGACTTTGCCCGCCGCTTTGCCGAAGCCTTGGCATTGGCCGAGCCGGAACGCTTCACCGCCACCATGAGCAAGGCCAAGCGCAAGGGCCGGATCTTCATCGACTGGCTGCGCAACCAGCGCGGTAGCACGGCCGTATTGCCTTACTCCGCCCGCGCGCGCGAAGGGGCACCGGTTGCCGTGCCGATTTCTTGGGACGAGCTCGATAGCATGGAAAACGCCCATCCCTTCTCGATCGCCGATGCCGACACGCTGATCGAACGCGCCGCGCAGCCCGCCTTGCGTGGCTGGGGCTTTGCGGGGCAAGCGCTTCCCGAACTTTGACTCCGGCTGATGTCGGCCGGGCGATGGGTTCTGTTCAAGCGGCCTTGGCCAGCCGGCGCAAAGTCTGGGGCGGCTGGCCATATTGCCGCATGAACGCCTCGCGCATGCGCCGAATGTCGACGAACCCACATTCGCGCGCGACCTGGTCCATCGGGTGGCGGGTTTCCTCGATCATCAACCGGGCGGCCTCCAGCCTCATCTGCTCGACCGCCTTGGCTGGCGTCTGCCCGGTTTCGGCACGGAACGCGCGGGCAAACTGGCGGGGAGACAAGGCGGCAATCTCGGCCAGTTCTTCCACGGTCAGCGGATTGGCCAGGTGCGCGCGGGCAAAGATCACGGCCTTCTGGATACGATCGCTGCTGGGCGCCAGTTCCAGCAGTTCGGAATGCTGCGACTGGCCGCCGGCACGGCGGTGGTGCATCACCAGGCGGCGGGCGATCGCGCCAGCCACATCGCGCCCGAGATCCTTTTCGATCAGCGCGATAGCAAGATCGAGGCCCGCGGTAAGGCCGGCCGAGGTCCACACTGACCCTTCGTTGATGAAGATGCGATCATCCTCGACCCGCACGCTGGGAAAGTCTTCGCGCATCTGGCGGGCATAGGCCCAGTGGGTGGTCGCGCGGCGGCCATCGAGCAGGCCGATCTGCCCGAGCAGGAATGCCCCGGTGCACAGGCCGGCCACGCGGCGCGCCTCGCGCGCCATGGTGCGCAGGGTTTCCAGCGTCGCCTCGTCCTGGCGCGGTGGCGGCACCAGCCCGGCCAGCAGCAGCAGGGTATCCACCGGCCCGACCTGCGCCAGCGGCACGGTAGGAACGGCAAACCCGCTGGATGACAAGACCTCCCCGCCCGCGACTGAGGCGATCGACAAGGTGTAGTACGGTTCTTCCTGCACGACATTGGCCAGTTCGAAGGCAGCCTGGACCCCCAACGCGAGGAACTGGAAGCCCGGGGTCAACACCATGGAAACGTGCGGCATGTGGCCTCCACCAACAATGTCCTAAAAACGTAGTTTCTACGTCATATCAGACATAGGTCGTCTGGTCCATAACGTCCTTGTCACGAGCGATGACGCTCGCACCGACAAGCACAAGGACACCCACGATGACCATCGCCACCAAGGGAACCGCTCTCATCACCGGCGCATCGACCGGCATCGGCGCGATCTATGCCGACCGTCTCGCGACGCGGGGATATGACCTGATCCTCGTCGCCCGCAACCGCGATAAGCTGCAGGAACTGGCCGCGCAGATTTCCGACAAGACCGGCCGTTCGGTCGAAGTGCTCGCCGCCGACCTTGGCGACAGTGCCGACCTCGCCCGCGTCGAAAAGGTTCTGCGCGAAGATGCCAGCGTGACGGCACTGGTCAACAACGCCGGGATCGGCACGCACACTGCGCTGCTGGACAGCGACATCGACAAGATGACCGCCATGGTCCAGCTCAACGTTACCGCACTGATGCGGCTGACTTATGCGACAGTGCCGGGGTTCGTGGCGCGCGGCGGCGGCACGGTGATCAATATCGCCTCGATCGTCGCGGTCGCCCCGGAACTGCTCAACGGGGTCTATGGCGGCACCAAGGCGTTCGTGCAGGCTTTCACCACGTCGCTGAACCATGAACTGGCCGACAAGGGCATCCGCGCCCAGTCCGTGCTGCCCGGCGCCACCCGCACCGATTTCTGGGCCCTCGGCGGGTTGCCGGTAGAGCACCTGCCCAGCGAGATCGTGATGGACGCGCAAGACATGGTCGATGCCGCGCTCGCCGGGCTCGACCAGGGCGAAACCAGCACCATCCCCGCGCTGCGCGATGTGGCGCTGTGGAATGCCTTCGAGGCCGCCCGCGCCGCCCTCGGCCCCCAGCTCTCTGCCACCCAATCCGCGCCGCGCTTCCACGCCGCAGCCTGATCGCTCTTCCCCTTCCCCTCCCAAAAACGGAACTACCCTCATGAAACTCACCGGCAACACCATCTTCATCACCGGCGGCACCAGCGGCATTGGCCGTGGCCTGGCCGAAGCGCTCCACAAGCTGGGCAACAAGGTCATCATCTCGGGGCGGCGCACCGCGCTGCTGGAAGAAGTGACGGCCGCCAATCCCGGCATGGCATCGGTACAGCTCGACGTAACCAGCCTCGAGAGCATCCAGCGCGCCGCGCGCGAGGTGATCGCGCGCTACCCCGAACTCAACGTCGTGTTCAACAACGCGGGCTTCATGCCGTTCGACGACGTGGCCGGCCCGGTGGACGATGCCCTGGCGCAGGAATTGACCACCACCAACCTGCTGGGACCGATCCGCGTGACCTCGGCCCTGATCGAGCACCTCAAGACCAAGCCGGAAGCGACCGTGCTCTACACCAGCAGCGTGCTGGCCTATGTGCCGATTGCCAGCAACGCCATCTACTCCGCAACCAAGGCAGCCCTGCATTCCTACGCGCTGTCGCAGCGGTTCCAGCTGCGCGACACGTCGGTGCGCGTTCAGGAAATCGCCCCGCCGTGGGTCGATACCGACCTCATCTACAAGAGCGGCGATCCCCGTGCGATGCCGCTGCCCGATTTCATCGAGCAGACCCTGGTGGCGCTGGCAACCGACGCGCCCGAGGTGATCGTCGAAGGCATCCGCGCCATGCGCGACAACCCCGGCGCCGGCGAGCATGCCCTGTTCGACGCCTTCAACCAGAGCCTCGTCGAAAACCCCATTCCCACCGGCGCATAAGGTTCAGCGAAGAAACGCACAGGCAAAAGGATATCGTCATGCGTTGCATCACCATTCCCGAAATTGCCGCCACGACGGTAGATTTCGCCGCAATCTGACGCCACTGCCCCATCATCAGGCCAAAATCGCGGCGCTGCGCCCCAACAGCACACCCCCCCCCAGCGATTTGGGTTTT
>CAYXUN010000112.1:0-7360 GCA_964468165.1 uncultured Novosphingobium sp.
TGTTCCAGGCGGCCGAGCCGCTGGCGCGCTATCGCATGATGGAACATTTCTATCCGCTGGATACCCGGCTGATCGAACGCTTTTATGCCGGACGCAGCAGCTTGCTGGATCGCGCCCGGATTTTCGTGGGGCGGCCCCCGGTTCCGATTTCGCGCGCCCTGGCGGTGCTCGCCGGATCGGGCGCACGGCCGCGGCCGCTCACTTTGGCAGGGATGCGCAAGTAAATGAAAAGAGCATGCGTTATCGGCGCCGGTTTTGGCGGCCTGGCCCTGGCTATCCGCCTGCAGTCTGGCGGCATCCAGACCACCTTGATCGAAGCGCGCGACAAGCCCGGCGGCCGCGCCTATCACTGGCAGCGCGATGGCTTTACCTTCGATGCCGGGCCCACCGTCATCACCGATCCGGCCTGCCTCGAAGAGCTGTGGGGCCTGAGCGGGCACAAGCTGTCGGAAGATGTCGAGCTGATGCCGGTAATGCCGTTCTATCGGCTCAATTGGGCCGATGGCACCAACTTCGACTATTCCAACGATGAATCCTCGCTGCGCGCCGAAATCGCCAAGCTGTCGCCGCGCGACGTTGCCGGCTACGAAGAGTTCCTGACCTATTCGGCCGGCGTCTTCGAAGAAGGCTATGTCAAGCTGGGGGCGGTGCCGTTCCTCGATTTTGCCAGCATGATCAAGGCCGCGCCGGCCCTGGCCAAGTATCAGGCCTGGCGCTCGGTCTATTCGATGGTTTCAAAGTTCATCGAAAGCGAAAAGCTGCGCGAGGCGTTCAGCTTCCACACCCTGCTGGTCGGCGGCAACCCGATGAACACCAGCGCGATCTATGCCCTGATCCACAAGCTGGAAAAGGATGGCGGCGTATGGTGGGCCAAGGGCGGCACCAACCGCCTGATCGCCGGCATGCTCACCCATTTCCAGCGCATCGGCGGCGAAGTACGCATGGGCGATCCGGTGGTGCGGATCGAAACGCTGGGCAACCGTGTTACCGGCGTGCACACCGCCAGCGGCTGGCACGGCAATTTCGATGCCGTCGCCTCCAACGGCGATATCATGCACACCTATCGCGATCTGCTGGGCGACAGCGCCACCGGCAAGAAGCGGTCACGCGCGCTCAAGCGCAAGAAGTTCTCGCCCAGCCTGTTCGTGGTGCACTTTGGCATCGAGGGCACCTGGCCGGGCATCCCGCACCACATGATCCTGTTTGGCCCACGCTATAAGGGCCTGCTCGACGATATCTATCAGCACGGCGTGTTGCCGCAGGATTTCTCGATCTACCTGCATCACCCCACCGTCACCGATCCTTCGGTCGCGCCCGAGGGGATGAGCACGTTCTATGCCCTGGTTCCTGTCGCCAACATGGGCAAGCTGCCGGTAGACTGGGCCGAGGTTGGCCCGGTGCTGGAAAAGCGCATTCTCGATGAAGTGGGCCGCCGCCTGATCCCCGACATCCACAGCCGCATCGTGACCAAGTTCCACTATGCGCCCACCGATTTCGCGGCCGATCTTTCCGCTTATCAGGGCGCGGCGTTCAGCCTTGAGCCACTGCTTACGCAAAGCGCGTGGTTCCGCGCTCACAACCGCGATGACGATATCGCCAATTTCTATCTGGTGGGCGCAGGCACCCACCCTGGCGCCGGCATCCCCGGCGTCGTGGGCAGCGCCAAGGCCACGGCGCGCCTGATGCTGGAGGACCTGCAGTGAAACGGATCGCCGTCTATTGCGGATCGGCCAGCCCGGCTGACCCGCGCTATGTCGCGCTGGCTGCCGATGTCGGCCGGCAGCTGGCCGAACGCGGCATCGGCGTGGTCTATGGCGGCGGGCGCCTGGGCCTGATGGGCGCCGTCGCCGATGGCGCACTGGCCGCTGGTGGCGAAGTGATCGGGGTGATCCCCCAGGCGCTGGTGGGCGCCGAAGTGGCGCACCACGGCCTGACCCGGCTTGACGTGGTGCCCGGCATGCACGCCCGCAAACAGGCCTTCGTCGATCTTGCCGATGGCTTCCTCACCCTGCCCGGCGGGGTGGGCACGATGGACGAGCTGTGGGAAGCGATCAGCTGGGCGCAGCTCGGCTATCATGCCAAACCAGTGGGCGTGCTCAACGCCTTTGGCTTCTATGACCACCTGCTGGCGTTCAACCGCCACATGATCGAGGTGGGCTTCATCCGCCCCGCCCACGCCGGCATCATGGTAGCCGAGCACGAGCTTGACCTGCTGCTGCAGCGCATGGCCGCGCACGAGCCGCACCGCCCGATCATCGCGATGCAGGCGTCGGACCTCTGAGCTCATGACTCTGGCCGTTCCCGATCGCGCCGCGCTGGTGGCTGCCGCGCGCGACACGATCCGGCGCGGCTCGAAAAGCTTTGCCGCTGCCTCCACCCTGTTTGACCGCGTCACCCGCGAACGGGTCTGGCTGCTCTATGCCTGGTGCCGCGCGTGCGACGATATCGTCGATGCGCAGGACATGGGCGGCGCGCTGGGGGATCAGTCCGGCGCGGCCGAACGGCTGGCGCTGGTCCGTGATCTGACGGCGCGGGCCATGGCGGGCGAGGCTACCGGCAATCCCGCTTTCGATGCGCTGGGCCTGGTCGCGCGCGAGACCGGCCTGACCATGGCCATGGCCGAAGCCGTGATCGGCGGCTTTGCCCTGGATGCCGCCGATTGGCAGCCGCGCACCGAGGCAGACCTCATGCGCTATTGCTGGCACGTGGCGGGCGCGGTTGGCGTGATGATGGCCGTGGTCATGGGTGTGGCACCCGATGATGACGATACGCTCGATCGCGCGGCTGACCTCGGCCTGGCGTTCCAGCTTGCCAACATCGCCCGCGATCTGGCCGAAGACGATGCCGCCGGGCGCTGCTACCTGCCGGCCGAGTGGCTGGCCGAGGTTGACCTGCCGCCGGGAGAACAGCTCAAGCCGCAGCATCGCGCCACGCTGGCCACCCTGGCGCAGCGCCTGTGCGACATGGCGCAGGCCCACGAATGCTCGGCACGGATCGGGGCGGGCCGATTGCGGCCGCGCCAGCGCTGGGCGATCCTGGCGGCGGCCGGCATCTATGGCGACATTGCCCGCAAGGTGGCCGCGCGCGGCGATCGCGCCTGGCACAGCCGCACCGTGGTTTCGGGCAAGGCCAAGCTGGCATGGATCTTTCGCGCCGGCTGGCAGGCGCTGCGCCCCGTGCCACCGACCTGCCATGATCGCGCCCACGCCCGCCGCCACAGCCGGCAAAGCCTGATCGCGCTGGCCCAGGCCCGTCCTTGGGGCTGAGCCTTGCGGGCTTTCACCGCCACGCGTCGTTCATCGATCAGGGGATCGACCATCGGTGCAAATCAGGGCAAGATAGCGGCCATGGAGCGATCCCCTCTTGTCCTGCGCATCCGTTGGCCCGTGCGGCTGTGGCACTGGATCAACGCGCTCACCGTGTTCGTCATGCTGATGAGCGGGATGATGATCTTCAATGCCCATCCGCGGCTCTATTGGGGCAAGTTCGGCGCCAACTTCGACAAGGCGTGGCTCGAGATCGGCAACCATGACGCGCATGGCTTTCTTGCCCTGGCCGGGCGCGAATGGCCCACCACCGGCGTCCTCGGCTATGCGCAGGACACGGCGCTGGCCTTTCCGCCGCTGGTGACGCTGCCCACGCACTATAACCTGGCCCTGGCCCGCGGCTGGCATTTCGTGGGCGCGTGGGTCTTGGTCACCAGCCTGCTGGGCTTCCTTGCCTATGCCCTGCTGTCCGGCCATTTGCGCCGCGACCTGGGGCTTTCGCGGGCAGAGCGGAAACCGCGCGCGCTGCTCCACGATCTTGGCGAGCATCTGCGCCTGCGTTTGCCGCGCGGAGAGGCGGCGCGGCATTACAACCCCTTGCAGAAGATCGCCTATCTTTCGGTGCTGCTGGGTGTTCTGCCCCTGGTGATCGCCACTGGCCTCGCTATGTCGCCGACGATGAACGCGGCCTGCCCGTGGCTGTTGACACTGCTCGGCGGTCGCCAGTCGGCACGGTCGATCCATTTCCTCTGCGCGCTGGCGATGGCGCTGTTCATTGCCGTGCATCTCGCCATGGTCGTATTGGCAGGACCGTTCAACGAACTGCGCGCGATGATCACCGGATGGTATCGCCTGCCGCCGGAGCGCCGGCCATGAGCGGCTTTTCGCGGCGCGGCCTGCTGGTCGGATCGGGCGGCCTGCTGCTTTCGGGATGTGATCGCATGGTCACCTCGCCCACGGCGAAGTCGCTGCTCTCGCTGGGAGAGAAGGCCAGCCGCAGCGCACAGCGGCTGGTTGCCGGCAATGCCCTGGCGCCGGAATTTTCCGCAGCCGAGATTTCCCCGGTGTTCCGCGTCAACGGCAATACCCGGCCCACGGCCGCGGCCTATCTTGCGCAGGTGGAGCGTGGCTTTGCCGATTGGCGGCTGACTGTCGATGGCCTGGTCGCCCGGCCCCTGGCCATGTCGCTGGCGCAGCTGCGCGCCCTGCCACAGCGCACCCAGATCACCCGCCACGATTGCGTGGAGGGCTGGAGCGCCATCGCGCAGTGGACCGGCGTGCCACTCGCGCCGTTGCTGCACGCGGCCGGCGCCCTGCCCCAGGCGCGCTATGCAGTGTTTCACTGCGCCGATGATTTCTCTGGCGCGCCCTATTACGAATCGATCGACCTGGCCGAGGCGCTGCATCCCCAGACGATCCTCGCCCACACCATGAACGGGCAGCCGCTCTCAGTGGGGCACGGCGCGCCCCTGCGCCTGCGGGTCGAACGCCAGCTGGGCTACAAGCAGGCCAAGTATGTGATGCGCGTGGAACTCGTCGCCAGCCTGACCGGCCTTTACGGTGGCAAGGGCGGATATTGGGAAGACCACTCCGGCTACCAGTGGTGGGCGGGAATTTAGGCCGCCACCACCCGCGTTTCGATCAGGCTTTGCGCGCAATCGGCGATCGTCTGTTCCACCGGCCGCGTTGCCCAGCCCAGCCGGCTAAGCGCATGGCCGGGATCGGTATCGCGCACGTTGCCCAGTTCGCCGGTCACCTGCCGTACCATCGGATTGACCAGCGCCAGGGCGTGGACCATCCAGTCTGGCACGTGGCGCAGCGGCACGCGCCGCGCTTTCTGGCCCATTTCCTGGCGCAGGATGCGAGCGATGTCGATCATCTAGAGGAACGGGCCAGAGGCGATGAAGCGTTCGCCATCGATCCCGGGCTCGGTCAGCGTGCGCACATGCAGCGCCGCCACGTCGCGCACATCGACCACGCCAAAGCCAAGATCGGCGCAGCCCGGCACGCTGCCCGCCAGCAGTTGCCGCACCAGTTCGATCGAGGTGGAATAGTCCGCACCCCACACCGGCCCCAGCACGACCGACGGGTTGATCGAGACGAATTCCATCCCGCGGCCCTCGCGCGCGATCCACTCGCGCGCGGCGCGCTCTGCCAGGGTCTTGGACTTGGCATAGGCGTGCACGCCCGGCCCATCGGTGTCGGTCCAGTCCGCCTCGGTAAAGCGGCGGATGCCCTTGCCATGGCCATAGACGATGGCGGCCACCGATGATGTCTGCACGAACCGCTCCACCCCGGCGGCACGGGCAAAGCGCAGGGCGCGCAACGCCCCTTCGCGCGCCGGCAGGATCAGATCGTCTTCCTGGCGCGGCGCCTGCACGGTGATCGGCGAAGCCACGTGGCAAACGTGGCTGCACCCGTCCATAGCCGCGCGCCAGCCTTTGTCATCAAGCAGATCGGCCTTGAAGAACCGCAAGGTGGCATAGCTGCCGCCGAGCTGGGCACGCAGCTGCGCCTCGCGCCCGAGATCGCGCACCGTGGTGTTGACGGTCCACCCTTCATCCAGCAGCGCCCGGATGATGTATCCGGCGATGTAGCCCGATCCGCCCGTGACCAGCACGGTGCCGCCGATCTTGTCCATTGATTCCGCCCCTAGCCCTCTCCGCCTACAGCCTATCGTACCGGCGGCGCAGTTCAACGGGCATCTTTGGTTAATGCGGAATCCCGATGCGCCAAGGGGGTCAGCGCATGAGGACGAGTTCCTCGGCCATCGAGGGATGCAGCGCCACCGTGGCGTCGAAATCGGCCTTGGTCAGCCCGGCCTTGACCGCGATCGCGGCGGCCTGGAGCACTTCTGGTGCCTCTGGCCCGATCAGGTGGACGCCCAGGACCTTGTCGGTCTGCGCATCGACGACCAGCTTGTAGAGGCCGCGTTCGTGGCGGTGGGCGAAGATGTTCTTCATCGGGCGGAAGTCAGAGGTGAAGACCTTGACATTGCTGCCCAGCATCTCGCGCGCCTGCGCTTCGGTGAGGCCGACACTGGCCAGCGGCGGCTGCGAAAACACCGCGCTCGGGATGCAGTCATAGGCCACGCGCGTGTCCTTGCCGCCAAACACGCGATCGGCAAAGGCGTGCCCTTCGCGAATGGCGATGGGCGTCAACTGCACGCGGTTGGTCACGTCGCCCACGGCAAAGATGCTGGGGCACGAGGTTTGCGCGGTATCGTCCACGCGGATCTCGCCATGTTCGCCAAGTTCGATGCCGGCGTTTTCCAGACCAAGCCCGTCGGTCTTGGGGCGGCGGCCGGTGGCGACCAGCACGGCATCGGCGCCCAGCGGATCAGGCTGGCCTTTCATGTGCACGTTGAGGCAGCCGTTATCCAGCCGCTCGACACGCTCGATCCCGCAGTTGAACTTGTATTCGATGCCGCGGGCCATGGTGATCTGCAGCAGTCGGTCCCGCAGCGCCGCGTCATAGCCGCGCAGGATCGTCTCGCTGCGGTTGACCACGGTCACATGGCTACCCAGCGCGTTGAAGATGCCGGCAAATTCCAGCGCGATATAGCCAGCCCCGGCAATCACCACGCGGCGCGGCAGCTGTTCCAGGCCGAACACCTCGTTGGACGTGATGCAGTGTTCCGCCCCCTCGAAATGCGGCATCACCGGCCAGGCACCCACGGCCACGAGGATATGCTTGGCGCTGATCTCGCGCCCGCTCGCCAGCTTGACGCTGTTGGGGCCGGTGATCGTGGCACGTTCGAGGAAATGCTCGACCTTGTTGGAATTCAACGTGTTGGTATAGGCCGCGTTCAAGCGGTCGACATCCTTGGCCACCGCGTCGCGCAGCGTCGGCCAATCGAACGTCATTTTCTCCACGGTCCAGCCATAGTTGGCCGCGTCCTGCAGTTCCTCGGCAAAGTGTGAACCGTAGACCAGAAGCTTCTTGGGCACGCAGCCACGGATCACGCAAGTGCCGCCCACGCGATATTCCTCGGCCACGGCAACCCGCGCGCCATAGCCGGCAGCGATGCGGCTGGCGCGCACCCCGCCCGATCCGGCCCCGATCACGAACAGATCATAGTCGTAGGCGGGTTC
>CAYXUN010000113.1:0-7219 GCA_964468165.1 uncultured Novosphingobium sp.
GTGCTTGTGCCCGGGGTGGGTTTGGTGGGTCTGGCGGGCACCGTTCTGGCCGGGGGGGCCGGTGGGGGGGGCGGCCGCGGCCTGGGCCATGGCCGCCCGCTGCATCAGCGCGGCCTGCTGCATCATCGCCTCGGCCTGCTGGTCGAGCATCGCCGAAACCAGCGCCATGTGGGCAAACGGATCGGCCGCCATCAGCGCCTGCTCATCAGCCGCCGGATCGACTGCGGCTTCTATCGCGGCCACCGGCTGGATCGCGATCCGCGGCGCGATCGCGCCCTGGTACTGCACTTGCGCCACATTGCCATCGGGCAGGCTGACCAGCATGGTGTGCAGATCAGCCGTCGCCGCCTGGGCGGCACAGGCGCCGGCCACACTCAATGCTGCGGCGCCGATCACAAACTTGGGAAATCCTGGCATGGATATCACTCCTTGTGCTTGTTTGCGCAGGAAATCTCCGCAATCGGGCTGAACGCGCGATGAAGCAGCAAGGGCGATGCGACGGGCCGTGAGACGGTGGCGCCCCACGCCGCGCCAGCAAGCGCGGCATGGGACTAGATGTGGGCATCAGCCGCCCGTCACCGCGATCACGTTGTCATCGCTCTTGCGGTCGATGAAGGTGTTGTAGGGATCAACCCCGGCATAGGCCGGCTTGCGGCGGCTGGTCAGCACGATCGTGCTGGTGCCATCGTGCAGGCGGTGCCGCTCCATGGTGATGACATCGGCCTTGCCAAAGGCGCCCTCGCCCGGCTGCGCGGTGAACAGGCCGATGTCGACATCCTGATCGAGCGGCACGGGCGTGCTGGCGCCCTTGCCATCGTCGCGCGCCATGCTGGCGGTGAGCGTCAGCGTGGTCTGCCAGGTGCCATCGGCGCGGCGCTGGGTTTTCGCGCTGTCTGCCTTGAAATCCCACACCGTGATGGTTTCCAGCAGATCACGCACCAGCGCATGTTCCTGCGGCGTGCGCGCCAGCGCGTGGAAGCCGCGCACCAGGTCCATCGAGGTGGAATAGGGCGGCCCCTGGAAGCGATAGCGGGCCAGAACCTGGCGCAGCATGGCATTGACCCGCGCCTCGCCCAGGCGGTCCTGCAGCAGGTAGAGCGCGACCGCGCCCTTGCGATAATGGATGTAGGCCTGGTTCTCCACGCGGGCGAGCGGCACTTCCTCCACCGCTTCACGCCCGCGCGAGGAAAGGTAGCGATCGAGTTCATAGCGCAGGAAGCGGCGGATCTTGTCCGGCCCGTAAAGCTGCTTCATCACCATCAGCGCCGAATATTGTGCGAGCGTTTCGACCATCATCGTCCCGCCCTGCATTTCCGCACTGATTTCCTGGTGGGCCCAGTACTGGTGCGACAGTTCGTGCGCGGCGACATAGGTGGCATAGTCGATCTTGTCGGGATCGCTGAAATCACCCAGGAACCCGATTGATTCCGAAAACGGCATCGTGCCGGCAAAGGCCTGGGCAAAGCTGGCATAGCCGGGGAATTCGACAATGCGGGCATAGCCGAACTGATAGGGCCCGAAATTGCTGCGATAATAGCCCAGCGCCACGCGCGCGGCGCGCTGCAGGCGGGCGACGTTGTAGGGATGCTGCGGATCGTAATAGATCGAGACCTGCACGCCATCGGCATCGCGGGTGTCGATCGCATAGCGGGCCGACTGGATCGACCAGAAGTTGAGGATCGGCACGCGCGAGACAAAGCGCGCGGTGCGCTGCCCGCCCGCCACCGCGTCGGCCACCTTGTCGCCCGGGGCGAGCGGCACCTGGTCGGCAGCGGTGGTCACGGTGATGTCGCTCGTTACCCAACTGGCGTTGGCAAGATAGTTGAAGCGCCGCGCGCCCTGGTCCTCCAGCTTGGGCATGCGGTGCTCTGCCGGCAGCCCGTGCTCGCGGCGCTTGACCGGATCGGTCAACATCGCCGCGCGCTGGATGCCGATCGTCGGCGCGATCTCGCTGGAATCGAGGAACGTGCCGTTGGCCAGCAGGCGCGTATCATCGCCCAGCGGATTGATGCCCTGCTGCCAGCGCCGCACCCGGAAATGCAGGCGCGTGGTGGCGCCGGGCGCCAGCGGGCGATCGAACGTGAAGAAGCGCACCTGGCGCCGATCATCGTCATGGCTCACCCGCGCGCCGTCGATCGTCAGCGCCAGGACATCGCGATCGTGCTGCGGCAGCATCAGGTGTACGGTGGATAGCGGCGCGCCGGTGCTGTTGACCAGGTCATAGGTGCCCTCTGCATCCATCCGCGGCGTGGCCGGATCGATGCGGACCTTGAGCGCGATATGCGTGACACTCGGCTCGGGCGCATATTCATAGCGCGCATAAAGCTTTTCGAGGTCGGCCGCGTCGATCTCTTGCTGCGCGCCGTTTTCGTAATGGTTGCGCACATCCATCTGGTAATAGAGCCAGGCGCCGGTTGCGGCCATGCCGGCCAGCGCGGCCAGGATCAGCCCGCCGGCCGGGCTGCGCAGCCGGCGCAGCGCCTGGCGGCTGCGTGCGCCAACGCCATCGTTGGCGCCGCGTGGCCACAGCAGGTGCGCCGATGCCATCAGCGCCACCAGCAGCAGCCCCGAATAGAGCCGCAGCCACCAGTTGGTCGCCCAGCCCACCCGCGCGCCGTTGATGTCGGTCAGCGGATTGGGCACGCTCGAGGCATATTGGTAGAGCGGGTGGTCCCAATGCATCGCCGAGGCGACGATGCCGAACACGAACCACACCAGCAGCAGGCCCCAGCCGACATACTTGCTGGGCGAAACCACCTGGAGGAACACGGCAAGGCCCGCGAGCAGCACCATGTCGGCCGTGGTCGGCACGAGATACCACCACAGGTACTCGCCCGGGGCGATCGCGGTAAAGCCATTGGCCAGTTGCACGCCAATGCCCACCAGCGCGCCCAGCGCGACGGTGATGGTCAGCACCAGCACCAGCGCCAGCACCTTGGGCAGCAGCAAGGCCCAGCTGGGCAAGGCACTGGCATCGATGATCGCGCTGATCCGCCGCTCTCGGTCGCGCCAGACCAGCTCACCGGCATAGAACCCGGCGATCACGATCGGCCCCAGCGTGAACGCGCTGCGCAACGCCATGATCTGCAGGAAAGTGGCAGGATAGCTCTTGCTGCCATACATGCTGTCGCTGAAGCTCAGGGCCGCCAGCGCATTGATCGCGCCCACTGCCACCAGGACAAGGAACGCCGGGCTGCGCAGGATCATCCGCGCCTCGAACGTGATGCGCGCGATCAGGCGCGGCCATTGCGCGCGGGCCTGGTCGGGATCGGGCAGCCGGCCTGCCCGGCTGGGCGTGGCCGCGGCAAGCTTGCGCGCGCGCCGGGCCTCGCGCCGCAATTGGCGCTTGCTCGCCGCCGGGGTGGCAAAGCTGAACCGCCACCATGCCAGCGCCAGCGCCGCGATCGTGACGGCCAGCCAGATGGCGCGGTTTTCCAGCATCAGCGCGGAAAACGGGAAAGGCCGCGCGTTGATTTCCGCCAGCGTCCAATAGCGGGTTTCGAGCGCGATGCCGACCACGCCGAACGGATCGGTGAGCGCCGCCAGCGTGCGCAGATCGGGATGGCTGGCGAGGATGCCGCGCGTCACGCCCCAGATCAGCAGGCTGGCGACCACTGCCACATAGGTCGCCATCATCGAGCGGGTGAGCGTGGCCACGGCAAAGAAGAACGCAGCGCTCCACAACAGCGTGGGCATCGCCACCAGCACGAACGGGCGCAGATAGACATCGAGCCGGTTGGGCCCGATCGTTTCGGGATCGAGCCAGGGCATCAGCGACCCGACGAAGCTGCCCAGCGGCACCGCGGCAAAGACCAGCAGCGAGACGAGATAGGCCCCGGCAAAGCGGCCGAACAGGTAATCGCCCTTGCGCACCGAGGTTGCCCGCACCAGCGGGCCAAAGCCGCTGTCATCATCGCGCACGATCACGTTGGCGACGAACGCGGTGGTCGAAAACAGCGCAAAGATCGTCATCACGCCCTGGGTCATCGCCAGGGACAGCGTGCCGTTCTGCCAGGCATTGTCGGGCGTGCCGCCGATCGAGATCTGGCTCGAGGCCATGGCGCCGAACGAGAGAAGGAAGAACAGCGCGAACACCACCCAGAACACCGGGCTGCGCAACTGATAGCGGATTTCGAACGCGGCGATGCGGCCAAGCATGTCTGTGCCCCCTTGCCCGCTCAGGCGACGACGGCCGCCGGCGCGGGTGCGCGCGCGGCAAGCAGCGTCGAGAAATAGACATCCTCAAGCCCGCCGTGAACGGCGGTGAAGCCCTCGCCCGGGGCCGTATCGGCAATCACGTGCACCACGGTGCGCCCTCCACGCAGGCGGGTGGAAATGACGCGATGCGCCGCGCTGATCGCGGGCAGATCAGCGCGGTCGATCGCGCGCTCCCACACCTGGCCAGCCAGCGCCCCGATCAGGGCGGTAGGCGCCCCTTCCAGCAGGATCTGCCCCTGCCCCAGGATCGCCATGCGCGGGCACAGGTCGGTCACGTCGTCCACGATGTGGGTCGACAGGATGACCACCACGTTCTCGCCGATTTCGGCCAGCAGATTGAGGAAGCGGTTGCGCTCTTCAGGATCGAGCCCGGCGGTCGGTTCATCGACGATGACCAGACGGGGGTTGCCGATCAGGGCCTGGGCAATGCCAAAGCGCTGCCGCATCCCGCCCGAATACCCGGCCACGGCCTTGCGCCGCACGTCCCACAGGTTGACCTGGGCCAGCAGCGTCTCGACCGTGTCGCGCCGTTCGCCCCGCCCGGCGATGCCCTTGAGCACGGCCATGTGATCGAGCAGGTCATAGGCACTGACGCGGGGATAGACGCCGAAATCCTGCGGCAGATAGCCAAGCTGGCCACGGATCGCCTGGGGATCGCCGACCACGTCGATGCCGTCGAACATGATCCGCCCGCTGGTGGGAATCTGCAGCGTGGCAATGGTGCGCATCAGGGTGGACTTGCCCGCGCCATTGGGGCCGAGCAGCCCGAACATGCCCTTGGGAATGGTCAGGCTGACCGCATCGAGCGCGCGCGTGCCATTGCCATAGACGTGGGAAACCCCCTGAAGTTCAAGCATGATCTGTGCCCCGCTGCCGTGATCGAACCGCGGCACGCTAGGCTGGGCGCCGCCGCTTGGCAAACACCGCTCGACGAACGCCTTGGTCGGTGGTGAACGACTGCCGATGCCATTTGCCTGAAGCGGCACATCGCGTGTTTGTACCATGATCAAGTTCGCCATACCGCCATGCTGCGATAGGCAAGAGCCATGAGAGGGACTCGATGGCCCGCCACGTTCCCCCATCCGGAAAATACCGTTGCGACGCCCAACCGCAAAGATGGTGGGTAGGCAAACTTGGCAATATTCTACCCCTAGGGCAGTATGGTTCAGCAGAACCTGCCATTATCCTCGCTCTCGGAGCAATCCTTTCGCAAGGACATGCCCCGCCATGCAGCGCTAGAACCTGTCGCTCCACATCAGGACACGCTCATGGATTCGATGATTTCCCCTTCCCGGCAGGACACGATCAGCGCGCTGGAGCATCTCGACACGCGCCTGTTGTGGCTTTCATCGTGGATGATCCACAATGCCAACCACCTGCGCCCCAAGCGCGATGGCCTGAAGGTGGGTGGCCACCAGGCCAGTTGTTCGTCGATCACAGCCATCATGGCGGCGCTCTATTTCCATGCACTGCGTCCGCAGGACAAGGTGGCGGTCAAGCCGCACGCCGGGCCGGTGCTGCACGCCATCCTCTATCTGCTGGGCAACCAGACGCGCGAGCGGATGGAGCGGTTTCGCGGCCTGGGCGGGGTGCAGAGCTATCCCAGCCGGACCAAGGACAAGATCCCGGTCGATTTCTCCACCGGCTCGGTCGGCCTGGGCGTGGCGGTGACGGCCTTCAGCAGCCTGGTGCAGGATTATCTGATCGCGCACGGACAACTGCGCGAGGAAGACGCCGGGCGCATGATCGCGCTGATGGGCGATGCTGAACTTGATGAAGGCAATATCTATGAATGCCTGATCGAGGGCTACAAGCACGACCTGCGCAACTGCTGGTGGATCGTGGACTACAATCGCCAGTCGCTCGACGCCACCACGGCCGATCGCATGTTCCGCCGCTTCGACGATATCTTCGAAACCTGCGGCTGGCGCGTCATCACGCTCAAGTATGGCAAGATGCAACTGGCCGCCTTCGCGCGGCCGGGCGGCAAGGCGCTGGAAGAATGGATCGACAGCTGCCCCAATGCCGAATTCGCAGCGCTGACCTACCAGGGCGGCACAGCCTGGCGCGAACGGCTGCTGGCCGACATCGGCCACAAGCCCAAGGTCAAGCCGCTGCTCGACAGCTATGACGATGGCGAGCTGGCCCGGCTGATGACCAACCTGGGCGGCCATTGTGTCGAAACCCTGATGGATGCCTTCGACGCCGCGCAGGACGATCGCCCCACGCTGTTCATCGCCTATACGGTCAAGGGCCACGGGCTGCCGCTCGCCGGCCACAAGGACAACCATTCGGGCATGATGAACCCGGCGCAGATGGAGCAATTCCGCCTGAGCCTGGGCATTGCTGAGGGCAACGAGTGGGAGCCGTGGGGCGCGCTCGGCGACAATGTCACCGCCGAACTCAAGGCTTTCGTGGCCAATTCGCCGATCGCCCGGACCAAGGCGGAAGCGGTGGCGCCTGCCGTCCCCGTCCCGGCGATCCCCGCGCCCGAGGGCGCCGAGCAATCAACGCAGGCAGCCTTCGGGCGCATCCTGCTCGAACTGGCGAAATCGGGCGAGGAACTGGCCGATCGCATCGTGACCACGGCACCCGATGTCACGCAGACGACGAACCTCGGCGCCTTCGTCAACCAGCGCGGGCTGTTCCGGCGGCAGGAACTGGCGGACGTGTTCCACAAGGCCAAGATCCCGTCGGCGCAGAAATGGGCGCAGCACGCTGCCGGCCAGCACATCGAACTCGGCATTGCCGAAAACAACTTCTTCCTCATGCTCGCGTCGCTGGGTCTGGCCGCGCCGCATTTCGGCACGCGCCTGCTGCCCGTGGGCACGGTCTATGATCCGTTCATTGCGCGCGGCCTCGATGCGCTCAACTATGGCTGCTATTCGGACTCGCGCTTCCTGCTGGTGGGAACGCCATCGGGCCTGACGCTGGCTTTTTATGTTTGGGCGAACAAGTAGATCTACACCGCCACCACCGCTCTGCTCGACGCCGCCCGGGG
>CAYXUN010000114.1:0-6970 GCA_964468165.1 uncultured Novosphingobium sp.
GATATGTTCGCCATTTTGGCGCCTCGGGGGTGCTATTTATGAGTTTACGGCCTAGTCCCGGGTGCAGTGCAGCGCAATTTCCTTGCCTATCGGGGCCATTGCCCCTAAGGGAGGCGCCAGCAGGTGCGATGCGCCCGCCGCGATCCAGCGGCAGGTGACAGAGGCCCGGGCAAGCGTGAGATCGACCGTCCCTACGGAAACGATCCGCCCCGGCTGCGCGCATCGTGCCCCACCCGCCTCCCTTTATCACGCAAGGGGTCGCATGTTCGACCCTGCACCCATCGGGCCTGTCGCGCATTGTCGTGGCCGGCCATGGGAGGCATTGCAAAGCATTGGAACTTCATGTCCTATTTTTCTGACCTTGGCCTTGCCGAGCCGATTCTCCGCGCGCTTGAAACCAAGGGCTACAACGATCCCACCCCGATCCAGCGTCAGTCGATTCCCGCGCTGCTCGAAGGGCGCGATCTTCTCGGCATCGCGCAGACCGGCACGGGCAAGACCGCCGCGTTCGCGCTGCCCTCGCTCCACCGCCTGGCCGCCGATCCGCAGCCGCGCAAGCCGGCTTCGTGCCGCATGCTGGTGCTTTCGCCCACCCGCGAACTGGCCGCGCAGATTGCCGACAACATCAAGGGCTATGCCAAGAACCTGCGCCTGACGGTCGATTGCGTGTTCGGTGGCATTCCCATCGGCAAGCAGGCGCGCCGCCTGGTGCCCGGCGTCGATATCCTGGTGGCCACGCCCGGCCGCCTGCTCGACCTGATCGACAACCGCGCGCTGACCATCGGCCGCACCGAAATCTTCGTGCTCGACGAAGCCGACCAGATGATGGACCTCGGCTTCATCCATGCACTCAAGCGGGTGGCCAACCTGCTGCCGGCCAAGCGCCAGAGCCTGTTCTTTTCCGCCACCATGCCCAAGTCGATCGAAGACCTGGGCAAGCAGTTCATCAAGAACCCGGTGCGCGTGGAAGTGGCCCCGCAATCGACCACGGCCGAGCGCGTCGAACAGTTCGTCAGCTTCCTCAACCAGCCGGAAAAGCAGGCGCTGCTGTCGTTGACGATTCGCCGCCTGCTCGCCGAAAAGCAGCTGGATCGCGGCATCGTGTTCACCCGCACCAAGCATGGTGCCGATCGCGTGGCGCGCAATCTCTCGGCCGCCGGCATCGATGCCCGCGCCATCCACGGCAACAAGAGCCAGGCCCAGCGCACTGCCGCGCTGGAAGCGTTCCGCCAGGGTTCGTGCCCGGTGCTGGTGGCCACCGACATTGCCGCACGCGGGATCGACGTTTCGGGGGTAAGCCACGTGTTCAACTTCGAACTGCCCAACGTGCCCGAGCAATACGTGCACCGCATCGGCCGCACCGCGCGCGCCGGCGCCGATGGCGTGGCGATCAGCTTCTGCGCACCCGATGAAAAGCCCTACCTGCGCGATATCGAACGCCTCACCAAGGTGAAGCCCGATGTCATGCCGCTGCCGGAAAACTTCCTGGCCGATGCGGCACGCCTGCCCGCTCCTGCCCGGCGCCCGGCTGGCGAGGAAGCCGACATGCGCCGTGACCAGCCGCGCGGCCGTCACGGCGGTGGCCGCCGTGATGGTGGGCGCAGCGAGGGTGGTCGGCACGATGGTGCCCGCCACGATGGTGGCCGCCGCGACGGGGGCCAGCGTCATGACGCCGCCCGCGCCGACAGCCGCAACGAACCGCGCCGTGACGATGGCCGCCGCGATGACGCGCGCCGCAGCGACCCGCGCAGCGCCGACCGTACCGGCCAGGACCGTCGCCGCAGCGATGCCCCGCGTGGCGATGCCGCCCGGCACGATGCCGGTGGCGAAGCGGCGGCCAAGCGCCGTTTCCGCCCGCGCGGCCCGGCCACGACCGGCCAGCACCGCAACAAGGTGCGCCGCGTGGTCTGATCCCGCTGCTGCCGCGATAGCGTGAAAAAGGGTGCGGGCCAGGCGGCCTGCACCCTTTTTCATGGCAAACCCACGCGTTGCCACAGCCGTGCCGCACTCGCCCCGGCGCAAAAATGCCATTATCGGGGGATGCAGGTGGAACCAACTGGCCCGATTGGCATTTGAACCGCGGGCGCGCGGCGCCATTTGCGATCGTGCCGCGCGGGAAGGGTTTCAATGCAATCGACGAATCTGACCGCGCTGGGCAGGGATACCCGGGTCAACCGCTTCATCCTGACACTCTTGACCATCGGCTTTGCCGCCCTGCTCGCCGGGCTCGGCGCCGCGCTGTGGACGCAACAGCGCAACACCAACAGCGAGCGCTGGGTTGCCCATACGCTGGAAGTGCAGGCACGCATCGGCGCCTTTGCTAGCAAGGCCGAGCGCATGGAAACCGCCCGGCGTGGCCGCCTGCTGAGCGATGATCCCGCGTTCAACCAGTTGTTCGACAACGCGCTGACCAGCGCATTGGTCGATCTCGACATGGTCCAGCGCAAGACAACGGACAATCCCGACCAGGCCGCCAACATCCGCAAGATGCGGCAACTGCTCACCGATTACGTGAACGCCGAAAGGCTGGAGCGCGCCAAGGGCCGAAGCGCGCAGGCCGCCCTGCGCAGCGATTTCTTCCACGATCCGGTGGTCGTGCATATTCGCGAGATCCGCCAGGTGGCCGATGCCATGGCCGATGAAGAACGCATGCTGCTGCGCCAGCGCGAGGCGGTTCAGGCGCAGACATTGCGCACGTTCAACATCGTGCTGGTGGGCATCGCGCTGCTGATCCTGGCAGTGGCCAGCGCCACGATCCTGCTGGTGCGCCGCACCTTGCGCGATCTGCGCGCCTCGCGCCTGGAATTGAGCGCGCTCAACGCCGACCTTGAACGCCTGGTCGATTCGCGCACCACCGAACTGCAGCGCGCCAACGCCGAAATCCAGCGCTTTGCCTATATCGTCAGCCACGATCTGCGCTCTCCGTTGGTCAACGTCATGGGCTTCACCGCCGAACTGGAAGCGGCGACCGACGTGATCGCCCGCTCGCTGCATGATCCGGCGCAGGCGGGCGCTGCGGTGCCCTCGCCCGCCGACGTGCTTCGCGCGGTGGAGGAAGACCTGCCCGAGGCGATCGGCTTCATCCGCAGTTCCACCCAGAAGATGGACCGGCTGATCAACGCCATCCTGCGCCTTTCGCGCGAAGGGCGGCGCACCCTGGCGCCCGAGACGCTCGATCTCACCGCGCTGGTCCGCTCCATCGCCGATACGATGCAGCATCGCCTGACCGAAACCGGCACCACGCTGACCATCGCGCCGCTGCCCACGCTCAGCAGCGATCGCACCGCGCTGGAACAGATCCTGTCCAACCTCATGGAAAACGCGCTGAAGTATCTTCAGCCCGGCCGCGCCGGCGAAATCCACATCAGCGGCAAGGCCGCCCGCGGCCGCGCCATCATCGAGGTGACGGACAACGGCCGCGGCATCGATCCGCGTGATCATGAACGCATTTTCGACCTTTTCCGCCGCTCTGGCGTACAGGACCAGCCGGGCGAAGGCATCGGTCTTGCGCATGTTCGTGCGCTTGCCTATCGCCTTGGCGGTGTGATCGAAGTGGTTTCGGAACTGGGCAAGGGCGCCACGTTCCGCGTGAACCTGCCGATCGAATGGAAAGGCGCAGAAGCCAATGGTTAATCAACGTCCCGTCAACATCGTGATGATCGAGGACGACGAGGGTCATGCCCGTCTCATCGAGAAGAACATCCGCCGCGCCGGCATTTCCAACACGATCCATCACTTCGTCGATGGTACCTCGGCGCTGTCATTCCTGCTCGATAGCGAGCACGGCCCCAGCCACAATGGGCCGGCACTGGTGCTGCTCGATCTCAACCTGCCGGATATGAGCGGGATCGATATCCTCGCCCGCATCAAGAGCGACGATGGCCCGCTGCGCCGTACCCCCGTGGTCGTGCTGACCACCACCGACGACAAGGTGGAAATCCAGCGCTGCTATGACTTGGGCTGCAACGTCTACATCACCAAGCCCGTGAACTATGAAAGCTTTGCCGACGCGATCCGTCAGCTGGGCCTGTTCCTGTCGGTGATCCAGATCCCGAGTGCGGAGGAGGTCTGATCCGTCCCGCCGCGCGCATTCTCTATATCGACGACGACGAGGGGCTGCGGCGCCTCGTCGCGCGGGTGCTGGCGCGCAAGGGATATGACGTAACCACCGCGGCCAACGGCGATGAAGGCATCGCCATGACCGCAAGCCAGGCCTTCGACCTGGTGGCGGTGGACCATTACATGCCGGGCCGCGATGGCCTCTCCACCCTCGAAGGGCTGCGCGCCCTGCCCGATTGCCCGCCGATCGTCTATGTCACCGGCTCGGAAGAGAGCCGCATTGCCGTGGCCGCGCTCAAAGCCGGGGCGCAGGACTATGTCGTCAAGGCCGTGGGCGACGATTTCTTCGATCTTCTGGGGCAAAGCTTTGCCCAGGTGCTGGAAGCCACCGCCCTGCGCCAGGCCCGCGACCGCGCCGAACAGGATCTGCGCGCCAGCAACGCCCGGCTGGAAACGCTGCTGCGCGAGGTGAACCACCGCGTTGCCAACAACCTCCAGATGGTCATGGCGTTCGTTTCGATGCAGGCGCGCAGCGTGGACAACGAGGCCGCCCGCGACGCGCTCTATCGCGCGCACCAGCGCATCGCCACGATCGCCCAGGTGAACCGGCGCCTCTACACCACCAACGACGTCGAATTCGTCGCGATCGACGATTATCTCACTGCCCTGGCCAGCGACATGGGCGATGCCTGGTCAGCTCAGCGCCCGCGCACGGTGACGGTCGATGCCGATCCCGTGCGGCTCAAGACCGATCTCGCCGTCACCATCGGCCTTGCTGCCAACGAACTGGTCGGCAACGCCTGTAAATATGCCTATCCAGCCGATGCCGAAGGCGTGGTGCGCGTCACCCTGCGCCTGACGCAGCAGGCCGATGCCGAGGCGCGCCTGATGCTGTGCGTCGAAGACGATGGCTGGGGCATGCCGCCCGATGGCACCGTGCATGGCACCGGCCTTGGCACCCGGCTGATCGATGCACTCACCCGCTCACGCGGCGCGCGCCTGTCGCACGAGGCGGTGCATCCCGGCGAGGCCAAGCCCGGCACGCGCGCTTGCCTGACGCTTACTCTCAACGCCGATGACCTGTGCCCAGGCGAAGACAGCGTGGCGGCCGATTTCACCATCTGAACCTTGCCATCGCGGCAGTTCGTGATACTTTTCATATCACGAATACACCATCGATCACGGCAAGCGCAGGCAATGGGGGTGGGCATGGGCAAGAAGCGCAAGCGCAACGCGGAAAAGATGGCGGCGGCTGACCAAGGCCTGACGCAGGCGGTCATGGCACTGCTGGCCCAGGCCATGGCCGAGCCGGACGTGGCGCGCTGCACCCTGTCGATCGACAAGACCACCGGCCTTGCCCGCTTGGCCACGAGCGGCGCGGACGGCCGCACCGCCACGCGCGAGATCGTCGGCCCTGGCCTTGCGCTCGATACGCTGACCAACGCGGCGGACGAGCAATCCGATCAATTGCCCAGCCCAGCGGCAGCACCCAGCGGGCGCAGCGGCGCCCAGGCCCGTGCCGCCCGCGATGCGCAGATCGTGGCGCTCGCCGCGCGCGGCCTCACCCAGACCGAAACCGCACGGGTGCTAGCGATCTCGCAAGCGCTGGTGTCGAAGGTGCTGCGCGCCAGTTCCGCGACTTAGGTCAATGTTCGATGCCCCAGGTGGCGCAGGCCGGATCGGCCGCCACCACCTGCCGGCGCAAGGCGGTGCGGGCCAGGCGCTCCACCTCCACCTTGCGGCGCGCGGCGGCCAGCGGCAGGCTGGGCGCCGGCCGCACGATTTCCGCATCATAGCCATCAGCGACGATGATGCCGCAGGCCTGCGGCAGAAACGCTGCATCGTTGAGCACGGCGCGATCGAGATGCGGCGCCAGCCCCCAATAGAACCGGTCGCAATGATCGAGATATTCCGGCCACTTGCTATCGCCCAGCAAATCGGCGCGGCTGACCTTGATTTCCACGATCACCACCCGCCCCTTGCCATCGATTCCCATCAGATCGGCCCGCCGGCCATTGCGCAGCGGCATTTCGGCCAGGCACCAGATATCGTTGCGGGCAAACAGCCGCGCCACGCCGCGTGCCACGGCCAGGGCATCGGACGGCAAGGAAGGGGCAGCGGGTGGAACGAGAATCGAATCGGGCATGGCGCCAGATTAGGAACATAATGCGAACAGGTAAAGCCGCAGCCCGCCAGGTTCGCTGTGATCCGGCCTAGCGTTGCGGCCGAAGATTGAGCGGCGGGATCAGATCGAGCAGCGTTGCGCGCGCGGCCTCGAATTCCTGCCACAGCGCCTGGGCGGCCTGGCGCAGCGCCTCGGGCGTGGCGCGGCCCTGCGCGGCGATCAGCGCGCGCAAGCCGGGTTGCAGCACGGCAGCCAGATCCTCGATCCCGTCGCGCGCCTGATCGGCCCGCCAGCCGCCGGTGGCCCGCATGATCGCGGGAAAATTGCGCACGTCGGGCCGCAGGGGTTCGGGCGGACGCCCCGCCAGCACCGCCACCGCGCGCGCCGCCTCGTGCAGCGCCGTCCACACCGTATCGAGCGGCGACGTGCCCGCCAGCCGTGCCCGCGCGGCCAGCCGATCAGCCCCCAGCACATCCGATGCGCCGCCAGGCAACAGCGGCGGCCGCCCGCCCTGCATGGTTTGCCGCGCCTGCTCGCGCAGGGGATCGCACGGCGCTGGATCAAGGCTTTGGCCCGCGCGGAAGGACTGGAATGGGGGGTGTTCCATAGCGGAAAGGCTAGGCCTGGATTGTTAACCGATTCCTAATTTTCCACCGTGCCGATGCCGCGGCCGGGGGCCGTGCAAAAACCGCTGGCATGCCCTGCCCGCCACTGCTAGGGCGCCACTTCACGCACCCGTAGCTCAGCTGGATAGAGTACTGCCCTCCGAAGGCAGGGGTCACAGGT
>CAYXUN010000115.1:0-6675 GCA_964468165.1 uncultured Novosphingobium sp.
GGGGGGGGTTCTGTAAGTTGCTCGCGGCCGGGCCCTGCTGCTGCACGCGGGTGGTGTGGATCTTCTGGTAGAAGCCAAACGCACCCACGGTATAGTTGAAGCGGCCGGTCTCGCCGGTCAGGCGCAGTTCCTGGGTATACTGGTCCTGGTGCGAAGGATTGTTGGACTTGGTCGTGATCGGCAGGCCGAGATAGTCGCGGTCGTTCGACGGGTCCCAATCCCAATAGCGCCACGCCGTGATCGAGGTGATCGTGCCCAGCCCGGTCTGGATCTTGGCGCGCAGCGACACGCCGCCCACTTCGTTCTTGGCGCGCAGGGCAACGTCTTCGTCGGTCAGGCGGTCAAAGGGATTGGTGCTGGGCACGGCATAGTTCTGCGCCGCAGCCAGCGCAGCGTACTGCCGGTTGAGCGGGCGCTGGGTGGCGCCGGTGCGCACATAGATCAGCGCGCAGCAATTGGGGTTCTGCTTGTTGTAATCCCCCGCCAGCGTCACTTCGACCGTGCTCGACGGGCGCCACAGGAATTGCAGGCGCGCGCCCTTGTTGTCTTGCGAATTGATCCACTGGCGCTGCTTGACGTTGTAGACCGTCCCGTCGCGCTCGGTCAGCGAGCCGGCCAGGCGCACAGCCAGCGTATCGCTGAGCGGGCCGGACACCGCGCCCTTGAGCTGGACGAAACCGAGATTGCCGGCAGTCGCCTCCAGCCGGGCCTCGGGCTCGAACGTGGGCGCGCGGGTGGTGATGTTGAGCGCGCCGGCGGTGGTGTTCTTGCCGAACAGCGTGCCCTGCGGCCCACGCAGCACTTCGATGCGGCTCACGTCGAGGAAGTCAAACGTGGAAGACGCGGCACGGGCATAGAACACGTCATCGATATAGACGCCCACGCCCTGTTCGATGCCATCGTTGGTCAGGCCCAGCGGCGCGCCCAGACCGCGGATATTGACCGAGGTATTGCGCGGGTTGGACGAATAGAACTGCAGCGTGGGCGTCAACTGCGTGAGCCGGCCGACATTGAACGCGCCAGCCGCATCGATGTGCGCGCCGCCCACCACGGTGACGGCCAGCGGCACGGTCTGCACGGTTTCGGCGCGGCGGCGGGCGGTGACGACGATGCTGTCATCGATCGGCTGCGCGGCAGCGGCGGTCGCCTGGGCAGCGGGTGCGGCAGCGTCTGCCGGGGCAGGCGCATCGGCGGCATGGGCCGGCGTGGCCAGCGCGAGGGCAAGGCCGGCGGAAGCCACCGACGCGGCGAGATGGGCGCGAACGAGCATGCTTAGGTCCCTTTCGACATGCCGGACCGCGCGCGCGGAGGGGTTCCGTGGCGGCGGCGGCATGGTCTGTTGTTGGTTTTTGCCATGGCCGGCGGCCCTCCCCAGAGCCGTGTTGCCGCCATGGTTGCTTGGCGTGTTGACGATCGGTGCTGACGGATCAGTTGTTCTTGAAGCGGCGCTTTTCGGTCACGTCGATCTGCACGACGCGCCCTTCGTGGACGGTGAGGCCGACATGGCCATAGCGCAGCCCGGCAAGGGCCTCGCGCACGCTATCGAGCGACTGCTCGATCAGGCGTGCCTGGTCCGGGTCACGGGTGCCCTGGTCAGAGCTGGCAGGTTCGATGGACATCGGCTCTCTCTGTTGCAAATGCTTGTGTCGTGGCTCCGCCGGAACGGACGCGCCGGAGCCTGCCACCACGGTTGCGCGCAGGCAGGCTCAGGTGCCTGTTGAACCCTTCTTATACTCAACTTTTGAGATAGACATTAAACGAGTTGTTGGAGCCCGGATAGCGAAACTTTCGCCACGATGAACGGCGCCACCGTCCGCGCGCACGACAGCACCCTTGGCCCGCCATGATGCGCCAAAGAGTTGATAATATTCATACAAAACCAGGAGTCCGCAGCGGGCTTGGGCATGCGCGGCCCCCCCGGGGGGGATCGGCCGGAGCCACGTGCCAGGCACGCGACTCACCGGGGCCAGGATTGCAATCTAGCGTCATGCAGGGGTCTGGCGAGCGGGCGGGCGGCGAAACGGGCACGATTCTCGACAAAACGAGTAGAGATTAACGCGCGGCTTGTAACGTTTCCTGACAGACCCGCTTTGCACTTGCCAAGGCGCCGCCGCCCGTTTCTAACATCCTCATTGTCATACAAGAGTAGCAAAGCGGAACGATGGCGCGCGGGACCGCAACAACAAGCAGGACAGCAATCGTGGCAGAAACCAGTGCAGCGCCAGGTGGCGTGCTGCCGATGCAGGGCATGGCCTCGCTGGCCGACGGCCCGCCACCGCTGCGCTATTTCAACCGCGAGTTGAGCTGGCTGATGTTCAACCGCCGTGTTCTGGCCGAGGCGCAGAACACCAACTATCCCTTGCTGGAGCGGCTGCGGTTCCTGTCGATTTCGGGCAGCAACCTGGACGAATTCATGATGGTGCGCGTGGCCGGCATCGCCGGCCAGGTGCGGCGCGGGATCGATGAAGTCTCGATCGACGGGTTCAGCCCGGCCCAGCAGTTGCAGCAGATCCACGGCGCGGTGGAAGACCTGGTCAGCGCCCAGCGCGTGGTGCTGGGCGAACTGTCAGACCTTTTGGCCGAGGCCGGCATCCACCTCGTGGGGGACAAGCCCCTGCCCCGTGCCCAGGCCGATTGGCTGGCGCGCTATTTCACCGAGCATGTCATGCCGGTGCTCACCCCACAGGCGATCGATCCGGCGCACCCGTTTCCGTTCATCGCCAACCAGGGCACGGGCATCCTGTTTTCGATGGTGCGGGTGGCCGATAACGACCCGGTGACCGAGATGATCCTGGTGCCGCCGGCGCTGCCGCGCTTTGTGCGCCTGCCCGACGATGGCGGCTGGATCAGCATCGAGGAACTGGTGCGCCGCAATGCCGCCACGGTGTTTCCCGGCTTTCGCATCCAGGGTTCGGGCACGTTCCGCGTGCTGCGCGACAGCGACATGGAAATCGAGGAAGACGCCGAAGACCTGGTGCGCTATTTCCGCACGGCAATCCAGCGGCGCCGGCGCGGCAAGGTGATCATGCTGCAATTGCAGGATGATTTCGATCCCACCGCCGAACAGCTGCTGCGCGACAAGTTGCGACTGGACCACGCCCTGGTGGTGAAATCGCGCGGCCTGCTGGCGATGAACGGCCTTTCCCAGATCGTCGACATGCCGCGCCCGGAACTGAAATTCGAACCCTATAACCCGCGCTATCCCGAACGCGTGCTGGAACACGATGGCGATTGCTTTGCCGCGATCCGCGAAAAGGATCTGGTGATCCACCACCCGTTCGAAAGCTTCGACGTGGTGGTCGATTTCCTGCGCCAGGCTGCCGAAGATCCCGACGTGGTGGCGATCAAGCAAACGCTCTATCGCGCCGGCAAGCAATCGGCCGTGATCGCCGCGCTGATCGCCGCGGCCGAGGCGGGCAAGTCCGTCACCGCCGTGGTCGAACTGAAAGCGCGGTTCGACGAGGAGCAGAATCTGCACTGGGCGAGCCAGTTGGAGCGCGCCGGGGTTCAGGTGATCTATGGCTTTGTCGACTGGAAGACCCACGCCAAGGTTTCGATGGTGGTGCGGCGCGAGGGCGATGGCTATCGCACCTACTGCCACTTTGGCACCGGCAATTATCACCCGGTGACCGCGCGCATCTATACCGACCTGTCGTTCTTCACCGCCGATCCCAAGGCGGGGCGCGATGCCGGGCAGCTGTTCAATTTCATCACCGGCTATGTCGAGCCCAAGAACACCGAGTTCCTCTCGATCTCGCCCATCGGCCTGCGCCGCACGCTGTATGATTGCATCGAGCGCGAGATTGCCTTTGCCCGCGCCGGCAAGCCGGCCACGATCTGGGCCAAGCTCAACGCGTTGACCGACAGTCGCCTGATCGAGCGGCTCTATGCCGCAGCGCAGGAAGGCGTGGACATTGCCCTGGTGGTGCGCGGCATCTGCTGCCTGCGGCCGGGCGTGCCCGGGCTTTCGGAACGGATCACAGTGAAATCGATCATCGGCCGTTTCCTGGAGCACAGCCGCATCTGGGCGTTCGGCAATGGCGCCGCCCTGCCCAACCGGCGCGCGCGCGTATTCATTTCCTCGGCCGATGGGATGAGCCGCAATCTCGATCGTCGCGTGGAAGTGCTGGTGCCGATCCGCAACCGCACGGTGCACGACCAGATCCTCGACCAGGTGATGTTGGCCAACCTGATCGATACCGAGCAAAGCTGGACTTTGAACGCCGATGGCGATTATCAGCGGGTTTCCTGTCGATCCGATGCCGGCGAGAAACCGTTCAATGTGCACCGCTATTTCATGACCAATCCTTCGCTTTCGGGCCGCGGCGCGGCCCTTACCAAGGGGCGCAAGGTGCCCAAGCTGGCGCTGCGGCGCGGTGGCGCAACGGTCGATTGACGGCGCGATGGCATTTGGCCTGTCCCGTGGCAAGGAAGCGCCCAAGCGCGCCATTATCGATATCGGCTCCAACACCGTGCGCCTGGTCATCTATGGCCAGCCGCTGCGCGCGCCCAAGGTGCTGCACAACGAGAAAGTGACCGCGCGCCTGGGCAAGGGCGTTGCCGAAAGCGGCGATCTGTCGCCCAAGGCCATGGCCCTGGCACTGGCCTCGCTCGCCCGGTTCAAGGCGATCCTGGGCTTGCAAGGCGTGAGCGAGGTGGACGTGGTGGCGACCGCCGCCAGCCGCGACGCGCGCAATGGCCCGGCCTTTCTCGATGCGATAGCCAAGCTCGGCTTTGCCCCGCGCCTGCTCTCGGGCGAGGAAGAGGCAATCACCAGCGCGCACGGCGTGCTGGGCGCCTTCCCCAAGGCCAAGGGCGTGGTGGGCGATCTGGGCGGCGGCAGCCTGGAACTGGTGGACGTGGACGGGCAGCGCTGCACCCACGGGACCAGCCTGCCGCTGGGCACGCTGCGCCTGCCCGCGCTGCGCGCCGAAGGGCAGCGCGCGTTCGGGCAGAAGATCACCAAGGCGCTGGCCAAGGCGGAATGGAAAGCAACGCCGGGGCAAACGCTCTATCTCGTCGGCGGATCGCTGCGCGCCTTTGCCCGCCACATGATGGTGGAAACGCGCTTTCCGATCGATGATCCGCACGGCTATGTCGCCGATCCGGCGCTGGCGCTCAAGCTCGCCAAGGCGCTGGCGCGGCGCAAGGGCGAGGCTGTCGCGCCGATTGCCGGGGTTTCCGGCGGGCGCCTTGCCAGCCTGCCCGATACCGCCGCGCTGCTTGCCGTGCTGATCGCGCGGCTCAAGCCCGAACGGCTGGTGTTTTCCGCCTGGGGCCTGCGCGAAGGCGTGCTGTGGGAAGCCATGCCCGATGCCGTGCGCGGGCAGGAACCGTTGGTGGCCGGCGCCTCTGCCTTTGCCCAGGAACACGGCATTTCGCCCAACACCGCCAGCATGGTGGCCGGCTGGACCGCCGGCGTGGTGCAGACCGACGGTCCCGACCGGCGCGAGCGCCTGCGCCTTGCCGCGACGATGCTGTGCATGGCCTCGGCCACGGTGGAGCCCAACCTGCGCGGCGACCTGGCCCACGAATGGGGCCTGCGCAAACGCTGGATCGGCGCCACCGCGCGCGACCGCGCGATGCTTGCCGCTGCCATGATCGCCAACACCGGCAAGCTCACCCTGCCCGAAGACCTGAACCTCCTCGCCACCCCGGCCTCGCTGCGCGAAGCGCAGGCCTGGGGCCTTGCCACCCGCCTGTGCCGCCGCTTCACCGTGGGCGCCCCGTCCGCGCTCAATGGCAGCACGCTGCGCCGCGAAGGGGAGGTGCTGGTAATGGAAGTGGAAGACCGCCACGCCGTGCTGATCAACGACAGCGTGGGACGGGACTTGAAAGCACTGGCCGCGCATCTGGGGCTGAAGGCGGCGATCAGGGAAAAGCAAAACTAAAAAAATCATAATGATAGACCGGCGTCAGTTTTAATGCAGCCAAACCGGAAGTAATTCCCTCCCAATGTTTTTCTTGCTAAACTGCGCTCCTAAAGGCAGATGTGTGGCAAGCTAATACCTTCGGTGTATAAAATGGGACCAAGCCCTTGCCTGCTATTGTAGAACATCGCCCAGGGACATTTGCAGAGCTTATGGCGCAAATCGAAATTTTCCAAGATAGCAGAGACTTTGCTTGGTACCGTGGATGCGGACATAAATCACACTCGTTGGTGCCCACACTAGCTAGACGCAATCCATCCGTTTCTGTAGATGAATTAAATAAAATTGAAAAATCTATTGCAAACAGATTTACACAACGCTCGCCACCTTTTGTGAATTTTGATTTCACAAATGAATGGCGACTACTTTTTTACATGCAGCATTATGGAATACCAACGAGGCTTTTAGATTGGAGCGAAAGCCCTTTCGTCGGTTTATATTTTGCCCTCACGTCATCACCTCGAGACGCGAAAGGCAAACCAACGAGCGATGCTGCATTATGGATGTGCGATCCTGTAGCTTGGAATCGAACAGCACTTCGTCATATTACATTCACTGGTGGCATTTTAGACGAGAATTGTGAGGAAATAAAGGCCTACAGCCCGAGTTCCGATATTGAACAAAGAGCCACTATTCCGATTATGATTTATGGTACACATAACAGCCCTAGGCTCAGGACCCATTGATCTGAGAGCCCGATCCGAAACTAAGTTGAGTGGTATCAGTGGGTTAGCTTGACGACCCG
>CAYXUN010000116.1:0-6463 GCA_964468165.1 uncultured Novosphingobium sp.
CCTCGGCGCTGGGGTGCCATCTTCGTTCATCGACGGGCTGGAGTATGATCGCGATGGCCGGCTGACGATCGATAGCCTGGCCGGCTTTGGCCAGGTGACCGCGCATCTCACCTCCACGTTCTCGCTCACCGGTGGTGTGCGCTACACCTGGGAGAAGAAGCAGGTTAACATCGCCGGCTATGCACTGGGCACTGGCGCGCTCAACCCTGCCGGCGCCACGGCGCGGCAGGCGCTGCTCAACAACCTGGGCGGCACCAGCGGCAGCGCGGCCGGCGCCTATACGCTGGCCAACCAGGTCAGCCGTGGCTCGGTGGCCTGGCTGGTCAACCCCGCCTGGCAGGTGACGCCCAACGTGCTGCTCTATGCCTCGGCCAGCCACGGCGAGAAATCGGGCGCGGCCAACACCTCGGCCACGGCGAGCCAGGCCACGCTGGTGATCACCCGGCCGGAAAAGTCCACCGATTTCGAGGCGGGCATCAAGACCAACTGGGCCGGCGGCAAGGCCACCGTCAACCTCAACCTCTACAACAACACGATCACCGATTATCAGGGCTCCCGCGTCGACCAGGCCAATGCCTCGTTCGGCACCTATCTTGCCAACGTGGGCAAGGTGCGGCTGCGCGGGTTCGAGTTCGAGGCGACCTGGCGCCCGGTGCCGGCCCTCGGGTTCAATGCAAACCTTGCCTATAACGATGCCAAGTACCTGGATTATGCCGATGCGCCCGCGCCCCTGGAATTTCAGCTGGCCAATGGCGGCGCCGCGCGGCCGCTATCACTCACCGGGTATCAGGTGGCCGGTTCCAACAAGTGGACGGTGCAGGGCGGCATCGATCTCGACCAGCCGATCGGCGGGGAATGGAACCTCACCGGCTATGCCAACACCAGCTGGAAAAGCCGCATCGCCTATATCAACCCCCGCTCGGTCTATGGCTGGCAGGCGCCGGTGGCGATCACCAACGTGGGGCTGGGCCTGCGCACGCAGGACAACCGCTGGCAGCTTCAGGCCTGGGCCAAGAACGTGACCAACGAACGCTATGCCGTCTCCTATGGCGCGGCCAGTGCCTCGGCCCCGGTGATCGAGGTCTATGGCAACCCGCGCACGTTCGGCGGCACCATCACGCGGACGTTCTGACCATGGTCCACGAGACCGCACATCGCCAGGCCGGCGGCAAACGCCAGATGAAGCTGGGCGCATTCCTGTTCGGGGTGGGGCACCACGCCGCCGCCTGGCGCCATCCCGATGTCGACCCGCGCGCGCCGTTCCGGTTCGAATACTGGCGCGATCTGGCGCAAAAGGCCGAACGCGCCAGGTTCGATGCCGTGTTCCTGGCCGACAACGTGGCGCTGTTCGGCGCCACGCCCGAGGCGATCAGCCATACCGCGCCGGTCTATACCGGCGAGCCACTGACGCTGCTGGCGGCCCTGGCCACCCACACCAGCCATATCGGGCTGATCGCGACGGTTTCCACCACCTATCTGCAACCCTATCACGTGGCGCGAAAGTTTGCCGCGCTCGACCAGCTTTCGGGCGGCCGGGCGGGGTGGAACCTCGTCACCTCGGGCAGCGATGCCGAGGCGGCGAACTTCGGGCTCGACCATCAACTGGCCCATGATGCGCGCTATGCCATCGCGGCCGAGCACGTCAGCGTGGTCCGGCAGCTGTGGGACAGCTTTGCCGACGATGCCATCCTGGCCGACAAGGCCAGTGGCCGTTATTACGATCCGGCGCGGTTGCGGCGCGTGGACCATGCCGGCGCCCACTTCCGCGTGGCCGGCCCGTTGCAGACCGGGCGCCCGCCGCAGGGCCACCCGGTGATCGTTCAGGCCGGATCATCCGACGATGGCCAGGCGCTGGCCGCGGCCACGGCCGAGGTGGTGTTTACCGCGCAGCAAAGCCGCGCCGCCGCGCGCGCCTTTGCCCAAGGCCTCAAGGACAAGGCGCAGGCGCTTGGCCGCCCGCGCGACAGCCTGCTGGTGATGCCCGGTGTCAGCATCTATGTCGCGCCCACGCGGGCAGAGGCAGAGGCCAAGCTCGCGCGTCTGCATGCCTTTGTCGATGTGGCCGGCGCGCTTGCCTCGATCCGCACGTTCCTCGATTGGGATCTGACCACCGTCGATCTCGACGCGCCGCCGCCACCGCCGCCGTTCACGCAAGGATGGCAGAGCCGGCAAAAGCTGTTCTACGATCTCGCGCTGGAGCAGGGCTTGAGCGTGCGCCAGCTGGTCTCGCGCATGTCGGCAGCGCGCGGGCATCTCGTCCTGGTGGGCACGCCGCAAGAGGTGGTCGACGAGCTTGAGGCCTGGTTCGAGGATGGCGCGGCCGATGGCTTCAACATCCTGGCGCCGATCTTTCCCGCAGGCCTTGATGACGTGATCGACCTCGTGCTGCCCGAATTGCGCCGGCGCGGCCTGTTTCGCACGGAATACGAAGGCGCGACCTTGCGCGAAAACCTTGGCTTGGCGCGGCCCGACGCCGGCTTTCCCGCGCCGCTTTCCCCCCAGACGAAGGAGCTTGTTGCATGAGCACGCTTGCCCTCGATGCCGCCGGGCGCGCGCCGCCCGCACCGGTGCCCACGCGGCTTGGCCCGGCGCGGCTGATCGCCTTTTCCAGCCTGGGCATGCCGCTTGCGGCGGTAGAAGTGCCACTCAGCACCTATGTCCCGCCGCTCTATGCCAGCGCATTCGGCTTCTCGCTGGGCACGGTCGGGGTGATCTTCCTCTTGGCGCGGCTGTGGGATGCGGTGATCGATCCGGCGATCGGCCTGCTGTCTGATCGCACGCGCAGCCGTTGGGGCCGTCGTCGGCCGTGGATCGCGATGGGGGCCGCGATCTTTGCGCTGGGCGCGGTGCCGGTGTTCCTGCCGCCCACCTGGTTTGGCCCCCTGGCGCTGTCGGCGGCGCTGTTCGTGCTTTACCTCGGCTATTCGATGATGGCGACGCCGCTGGCGGCCTGGATGGGCGAGCTTTCCGGCGCCTATCACGAGCGGACGCGCATCACCACTTATGGCCAGGCACTTACCTGCGTCGCGCTGCTGCTCGCCCTGGTCCTGCCCAGCCTGCTGGTCACGCGGCTGGCCGGGCAAACGCGGCTGGAACTGGCGGCGATGGGGGCCATGGTCTTTGCCCTGCTGCTGATCACCCTGCCGCTGGGCATTCGTGCGCTGCCCGAACCGCCTCCGCCCGCCGGTGCGCAAGATCCGGTGCGGGTGTGGCACACGCTGCGGCTGGTCTTTGGCGAAGGCATGCTGCTGCGCGTGCTGGCCTCGAACTTTGCGGTGCGGCTGGCACAGGGCGTGCGCACCGCGCTGTTCGTGTTCTTCATCAGCTTCTACATGGGCCATCCCGCCTGGGCGCCGGGGCTGTTCCTGCTGCAATATGTGTTTGGCATCTTTGCCTGCCCGCTGTGGCTGGCGATCGGCCGCCGCGTGGGCAAGGAACGCGCCGCCGTCGCCGGGGAGTTGACCCAGGTGGCGATCAACCTGGCACTCCTCGCTTTGGCGCCGGGCTCCGTCGCGCTGCTGCTGGTGCTGACCGTGGCGCAGGGGCTGGCACAGGGTTCGGGCAACCTGATGCTGCGCTCGATCGTGGCAGACGTGGCTGATTATCACCGCTTGCGCACCGGCGAGGACCGCATCGGCCTGTTCTTTTCGGTGTTCTCGCTGTCTGACAAGGCCGGCGTAGCCCTGGCGATCGGCGTGGCCCTGCCGCTGGCCGCCTGGATCGGCTTTGATCCGCGAGGAACCAATCCGGCCGGCGTGCTGGAGCATCTCAAATGGCTGTTTGCCCTGGGCCCGGCGCTGGGCCACGTGATCTCGGCCGCGGTGATCCACGGCTTTCCCATCGACGAGCGACGCCATGGCGATATCCGCCGCCAGCTGGCCGCGCGCGATGCGGCGGGTCTGGTATCTGACGCCAGCCGCGATCGCTGGCTGGCGCAAGCCGATCGCGCCCCGCAGTGATAATTCCGCTTGGGGCAGGGCAGGCAAAACTTGAGCCTGCGTTTTGCGATCCGCGCTTGCCACGGCTTAGTCAAGCGATAGAGTAGAGATAGTTCCCACGGTCTTTTCCCTGGCCAGGAAAGGCGGGTTTTTCGCCCGAACCATCGGCCCGCGGCTTTTGATGGGAAGCAGCTTGCTCCGCGATACCAACGGCTAAAGCGCGCGAACGCTGGGGCGACATCGCCAGGCTTCGTGATCCCTCCATCCGATCGAGGTGATACGATGCACAAGACCCAACGCATGTGTTGACGCGCGGCGCCTGATCCGCGCCGCCGCCAAACCTGACTTTCCCGTTCCATCCCTTCGTTCGCGCGCACCGGCCCATTGCCGGGCGATGCCTTGCGCGAGCTCCATGTTCAGGAGAATTCCCATGGCCACCATCGTTGCCAGCTATCCCAATGCCAAGGACCCTGCCTCCCCGCTCGACATTCGCCCCGTGACCGGCCGCATCGGCGCAGAAGTGCATGGCCTGGCGCTGTCGGGTGATCTTGACGGCCCCACCGTCCAGGCAATCGAGGCCGCGCTTGTGCGGCACAAGGTCTTGTTCTTTCGCGGCCAGCAACACCTCGACAATGCCGAGCACGAGGCACTGACCGCGCTGTTCGGTGATCCGGTTGCCCACCCCACCGTCCCGGTTGCCGAAGGTTCGCGCTACCTGCTCGAACTCGACAGCAAGGAAGGCTATGCCGCGTCTTCGTGGCATACCGACGTCACGTTCCTGGCCGCCTATCCCAAGGCATCGATCCTGCGTGGGATCACCATTCCCGAGGCGGGCGGGGACACCCTGTGGGCCAATGGCGAGACGGCATACGAGGGTCTGCCCGAACCGCTGCGCCAACTGGTCAACAATCTGTGGGCCGTGCACAGCAACGATTATGATTACGCCGCCACGCTCGCGGCGGCTGGCGTTTCGGCCGATGCCAGCGACACGGCGAAAGAGCGCACGCTCTATCACAAGTCGGTCTTCGCCTCGACGATCTATGAGACCGAGCATCCGGTGGTGCGCGTCCATCCCGTCAGTGGGCAGCGCAGCCTGCTGCTCGGCCACTTCGTCAAGCGCTTCGTCGGCCTGAGCGAGGCGGATTCGGCACGGCTGTTCAACATCCTGCAGGACCACATCACCAAGCCCGAAAACACCGTGCGCTGGCGCTGGCAGCCCGGCGACGTGGCGTTCTGGGACAACCGCAGCACGCAGCACCGCGCGATTGCCGATTTCGGCCTGCAACGCCGCACGCTGCGCCGCGCGACGGTGGCGGGCGACGTGCCGGTGGGCATCGATGGCCGCGAAAGCCGCACCACGCGGCAGGAACGCGCCAGCGCCGGCCAGCCGGCCTGACCGCCACCACGCCATTCCCACCAAGCGGGGAGGGGGCAGGGCTGCCCGCTCCCCGTGCTTTCGATCCGGGCGACAACATCATGACTCTCGAAATCCGCAAGCATGGCCGCGTCGGGGCCGAGATCCTCGGCGTCGATCTGTCGCAGCCCTTGGCAGCGGCTGACTTCGCCGCGATCCGCGCGGCCTTTGCCGAGCATGGCGTGATGTTCTTCCGCGATCAGCAGATCACCGAGGAGCAGCACATTGCTTTCGCCCGCGCCTGGGGGCCGATCAACATCAACCGCTTTTTCGCGGCCCATCCGCGTTATCCCGAAATCGCGCTGGTGGTGAAAGAGCCTGAACAAGAGCACAATATCGGTGGCGGCTGGCACACCGATCATTCCTATGACGCCGCTCCTGCGTTGGGCTCGATCCTGGTGGCGCGGGAACTGCCGCCGCAAGGCGGGGCCACCGCCTTTGCTTCGATGTATGCAGCGTACGAGGCTCTGCCGGCAGCGTTGCGGCAGGAGGTCGATGGCTTGCGCGCGGTGCATTCCGCCCGCCACGTCTTTGGCAGCAAGGCTGCTGCCTATGAAGCCCTGCAGGATACCCGCCGCGACGGGCGCATCGGCAACGCGGGCGCCGCCGATGTGCTCGACGATCCGGTCCATCCCGTGGTGATCACCCATCCGCTCAGCGGCAAGCGCGCGCTCTATGTGAACCCCAGCTTCACCGTGCGCGTGCTCGGCCTGTCAGACGCGGCTTCGGCCGATCTGCTGGCCACGCTCTATGACCATGCGCGCCGCAGCGAGTTCCAGGAGGATTTCCACTGGCAACCCGGCTCGATCGCGTTCTGGGACAACCGCGCGACCTGGCATTACGCTTATAACGATTACCACGGCCACCGCCGCGAGATGCATCGCATCACCATCGAAGGGGTTCCGCTGGGCTGAATGGGTAAGTCTAATCGTTTGTTTTATATAGGTAATGCGCAAACTGTTGATAAGTTTTTGAAACAGGGCTTGCGCGGTCGGAATCGCCCGCATATAGGGCGGCCCTGCCCAGCGGGGACGGCCTAGCCCGAACCGCTCCGGTCGGGGAGTAGCTCAGCCTGGTAGAGCACTGTCTTCGGGAGGCAGGGGCCGGAGGT
>CAYXUN010000117.1:0-1867 GCA_964468165.1 uncultured Novosphingobium sp.
CGACAGCCCTGCGGGCTGCCACCTCCCCCACGGTGTGGGGGAGGATCTGGTGGACCTGGCAGAATCAAGAAAGGCGGGAGATCACGCTTCCCGCCTTTCTGAAGCCCCCCCTAATGGCCGATGTCGTGTGTCGGTTCCGGCGTCAGGCAGCGTCGCCCAGGCCGGTGGCCTCGATCCGCAGGCGCACCGCCTCGGCGGCGTGGCGAGCGCCGAGTTTGCCCATCATCTTCATGCGATGGATTTCCACGGTGCGCGGGCTGATGTCGAGGTCACGCGCGATGGCCTTGTTGCTGCAGCCTTCGGCCAGGCGGTCGAGCACCTCGCGTTCGCGCAGCGAGAGCCGGGCGATGCGCTGGCGTGCCTCCGCCGCGCGGGCGCGTTGCACGCGGTGGGCTTCGGCCTCGTGCGCGGCGCGGCTGATCGCCTCGTTGAGCGGACCGATCTGGTTGGGAATCGCCAGGTAATCGAGCGCCCCCGCCTTGATCGTGCGCACCACGGCCCAGGTTTCCGGGGCATCACCAAGCGCGATGACCGGCAGCCAGTGCCCGGCGCGCATCATCGCCGCGATCAGCGCCGGCACCGCCTCTCCAGGCGGGTCATCGTGCGCCAAGAGCAGCCCGGTACTGGGCGCGTGCGCCAGCAACTCGTCCGTACTGCCGTAAATTTCGGCATGATGCCCGGCGGCAAAGGCGAGACGAGCAAGCTGTGCCCGGCGGGCAGAGTCGCTATCGAGGATGTGGAGTGTGACACGTTCGACCATGGTGCCGAAGTAACCACTACGGGCTGCTTCCACGCCACGCATGAATGCTTCGAACTGAACGCTTCCTTCGGACTCAAAACCGGTTAGCTGCCCATATTCCTTAGGGAATTCGGCTCCGAAGCGGAGCCAACTATTTGGCTGAAGATCGCCGATATATGACAACTTTTGTGACCTGCCCCTGAGTGACCGCCGCACCCCAAGCGGTGGCGTTTCCCAAGGTTTGTTAATGACATATTGCGTTTCGAAACGTGAATTTTCGTCATTAACGCGGCAGTAATAATCCAGAGTGGCACATTATCCGATCATTCGAACCGATAGTCCGGCAATTGATGGAATGCGTTGCGCAGCGCCTCGCTCCAGCTGGAGGAAATGGCGTTGAAATAGGGATCGTCGGCGCGGATGCGGCGCTGGTGCAGCGGCTCGAACTGGTCGCGCGCGATGACCGTCAGATCGAACGGCAGACCCACCGACAGATTGGCCGCGACGGTCGAATCGAACGAGACCATCAGCAGCTTGACCGCCTGTTCGAAATCCATGCCCTTGTCATAGCCGCGCAGCAGAATCGGCCGGCCATACTTGGTTTCACCGATCTGGAAAAACGGCGTGTCGAAGCTCGCCTCGATGAAATTGCCTTCGGGATAGATCATGAACAGCCGCGGCTCCATGTCCCGGATCTGCCCCGCCACGATCATCGTCGCGGTAAAGCGTGCGCCCTCACCCTGCACCGGGCCGGACTGGCGCCCCTCGATCACGCCGCGCAGCAGGTTGCCGACGTGGGTGGCAACCTGGAACATGGTGGGTTCTTCAAGGATCGACGGGCGTCGCTCGCTGGGCGCCTTGTTGCGTTCCTCAAGCTGGCTGATCACCGCCTGAGTCGTGGCGAGGTTGCCCGCCGTCATGATCGTGATGATCCGCTCCCCCGGCACAGACCAGGTAAAGCTCTTGCGGAACACCGAAATGTTGTCGACGCCCGAATTGGTGCGGGTGTCGCTCATCAGGACGAGCCCCTTGTCGAGCATCATCCCCACGCAATAGGTCATTGTCCGTCCCCGTGCGGCCCGGGCGCCCCCCCCGCGGGCGCACACCAAAAAAAACACCCAGCACACC
>CAYXUN010000117.1:1877-6350 GCA_964468165.1 uncultured Novosphingobium sp.
GGGCCGCGGCCCGGTTCCCCACTATCCTACACCTGCGATGCCTGCCGCAATGCCCTTGGCGGCACCGTGGCCTTCCCGCAGCTTCTTATTGTTCCATGCGCTGTTGTTCAACGGCCAGGCTGACATGCATCGCTTCATCGCGCGCGCCATAGCGGATGCCGGTGATCGGCGCGCAGGCGGTGTAATCACAGCCGGTCGCCAGGTGGACATAGCGCGCATCGGGACAGATCGCGTTGGCGATATCGAAGCCGACCCAGCCCAGCCCCGGCACATGGGCCTGAGCCCAGGCATGGCCGGCCTCCTGGTCCACGCGATCGTCCATCATCAGGTAGCCGCTGGCATAGCGCGCGGGAACGCCCAGCAGGCGCGCCGCGGCGATGAACACGTGGGCCTGGTCCTGGCACACCCCACGCCCGGCGGCGAGCACCTGCTCGGCCGAGGTGGCAACATCGGTGTGCCCGGTTTCATAGGCCACCGCCTCGCGCACCAGGGTGCTGAGCGCGTGGAGCCGGGCCAGCACGTCTTCTGCCTCTTCGGGCAGGGCATCGACCAGCGCGCGCACGCGCGGGCCGGCCCGCGTCAGCGCGGTCTGCTCGGTAAAATGCCACAGCGGCAGATGGCCGGGCTGCTTGCCCATCACCCCGGCATTGTCGGCCGTCTGGACCACGCCCTGGCTGCGAATCACCACCTCGCGCGCGCCTGGCACGAACGAGATCAGCGTGACGCGGTTGCCGTTTTCATCATCATAGGAAACCTCCGGCCGCGCGCCTTCCAGCTCGATCTCCCAGAACTCGGTGCTCTGCCCGCGACAGGCCAGCGGGGTGAGGCGCAGGCGTTGCAGCCCGTGAGCAACGGGGTTGGAAAAGGTGTAGCGCGTGGTGTGGCTGATCGCGAGGCGCATGGGCGGCACTCCCCTTTCCTTATTCGGTAAAGCGATAGTCGCGCTGGATCTGCTGCGCGAGGTGGTTGTTGGCGGCGATGAACTGGCCGATCACCTGGTGGAGCCCGTGCTCGAACACGCCATCGATCGTCTGGCTCTTGAGCTGCTCGTGCGTGCGCGCGGCAATCTCGTGCGTTTCCAGCCGATCGCCATACTCGGCCGCCAGCCGATCGAGATAGTCGCGCAACTGGGCATAGCAGAACGCCAGACTGCGCGGAAAACGCCCGTCGAGCATGAGGAACTCGGCTATGCCGCGCGCTTCCATCCGCCCGGCGTTGAGCCAGCGATAGGCACGGTCCCCGGCCACGGCGCGCAGCACGTTGTCCCATTGCACGTTGTCGAGGCTGGAGCCGACGTAGGACACCGACGGCAGCAGCACATAATACTTCACATCGAGCAGGCGGGCGGTGTTGTCGGCCCGCTCGATGAAGCTGCCGGCGCGGGCGAAGTAATAGATGTCGTTGCGCAGCATCGTGCCTTCCATCGCCCCGCGCACCAGGGTGGACTGGCGGCGGATCAGATCGAGCACGCTGCCCAGGCGCGTTTCGGTGACCGTGCGGGCCAGCTCCTGCTTGAGGATCATCCAGCTTTCGTTGACCGCCTCCCACACCTCGCGCGTGATGCCGGTGCGAACCATGCGCGCATTGTGGCGCGCCTGCTCGACCATGCTCAGCACGTTGCCGGGGTTGTCGCGATCGCGCAGGATGAAGTTGAACACGTTGCTGCCGGCATAGTCGCTGCCGAACTTGGCCTGATAGGCGCCCTGCAATCCCAGCGTGACGATGACCGAGCGCCATTCGTCGCTGGCATCGGCGGCATCGCGGGTCAGCGCCATGCGAAAGCCGGCCTCGACCAGCCGCGCGGTGTTTTCCGCGCGTTCGAGATAGCGGAACAGCCAGAAGATGCCGTTGGCGGAACGTCCAAGCATTTTATCGTTTTCCCTTCCGCCTCAATCGTCCAGCACCCAGCTGTCCTTGGTGCCGCCCCCTTGCGACGAATTGACCACCAGCGAGCCTTTCTTGAGCGCCACCCGCGTGAGGCCACCCGGCGTGATGTCGATCCCCTGCGGCGAGACGAGCACGAACGGGCGCAGGTCGACATGGCGCGGCGCCAGGCCGGCCTTGGTGAAGATCGGCACGGTGGAGAGCGAAAGCGTGGGCTGGGCGATGTAGTTATCGGGATTGGCGCGCAGCTTTTCGGCAAACATCGCGATTTCCCGGCGCGACGAGGTTGGCCCGATCAGCATGCCATAGCCGCCCGAGCCGTGCACTTCCTTGACCACCAGGTCTTCCAGGTTGTCGAGCACATAGGCCAGCGAATCCGCCTCGGCGCAGCGCCAGGTCGGCACGTTGGCCAGGATCGGCTTTTCGCCGGTATAGAATTCGACGATATCGGGCATGAAGCTGTAGATCGCCTTGTCATCGGCAATCCCGGTGCCCGGCGCGTTGGCGATGGTGATGCCGCCGGCGCGATAGACATCCATGATCCCCGAAACGCCCAGCACGCTTTCGGCCTTGAACGACAGCGGATCGAGGTAATCATCATCGACCCGGCGATAGAGCACGTCGATCGCCTGCCAGCCGCGCGTGGTGCGCATGGCAACGCGCCCGTTCTCGACCTTGAGGTCGCTGCCTTCGACCAGTTCGGCGCCCATCTGGTCGGCCAGGAAGGCGTGCTCGTAATAGGCGCTGTTGAACGTGCCCGGCGTCAGCACGGCCACCACCGGCTTGTGCCCGCTCGCCGCCGGCGGGGCGCAGGCAGCCAGGCTGCGCGCCAGGCGGCGGGGATAATCGGACACCTCGCGCACCCGCACCTTGGTGAACAGTTCGGGGAACATGGCCATCATGGTTTCACGGTTTTCGAGCATGTAGGACACGCCCGACGGAGTGCGAGCATTGTCTTCCAGCACCATGAAATCATCCTCGCCGGTGCGGACAAGGTCGATGCCGACGATGTGGGTATAGACGCCGCCCGGCGGGGTGAAACCGGCCATCTGCGGCAGAAACGCCTTGTTGCCCTTGAGCACGCGTTCGGGCAGCCGTCCCGATCGGACGATTTCCTGGCGATGATAGAGATCATGGAGGAAAGCGTTGAGCGCGCGCACCCGCTGCTCGATGCCCTTCGACAGGCGGCGCCACTGCGCGGCGTTGATGATCCGGGGGACCATGTCGAAGGGGATGAGGCGCTCTTCGGCGTCCTCGTTGCCGTAAACGTTGAAGGTAATCCCGGTCTTGCGGAAAAAGGCTTCGGCTTCGCCCGATTTTCGCCGCAGCAATTCGGGTGGTTGCTCTTTCAGCCACTCGCAATACCCGCTGTAGGCAGGGCGTGTGGAGCCATCGGCTGCAAGCATCTCGTCATAGGACGAGAGCGAGGATTTGGTCATGCAGAACCTCCCGTCTGGCCCATTGCTTGCACACGATTCGGCCCGCCGCAAGCGCCGATGCTGCGCGTGCGAAACAATTGAATCCATCGTGGCGCAGGCCCTTGCACAGGGCGATGTGGCGTGGCAGCATCCGCGCCGCGCCGGTTCGCGCCAGTTTTCGTGCGTTTACTGGCAGGAAAACCGATCAGACCGCCCCGAACGGCGGGATCTGCCCCGACAGACTCAGTAGCGCGCGACGAGATCGACGAGCGTGCGCGCCACCTGCGGATGGGCGGCAAAGCCCAGGTGCGTGACGCGCAGCGGCACGGCCAGATCGCGCTCACCCGGCCAGCCGGCGGCGCTGCGTGGTGCGATGATTCCGTCACGCGGGCTCCACAACGCGATCGTCGGCACCGGCGGCTTGGTGGCGAGGTCTTCGGCCATCGGCGCCTCGTCCACGCTGTGGCCGGCAACGATCTGATAGGCGCGCCAGGCGTTGTTGGCGCGGCGGTCGCCCGAAAACGGCGTGCCCATGGTGATCACCAGGCCAACGTGGTCCGGACAGGTCTTGGCCAACTGGCGCGCGAACAGCCCGCCCAGGCTCCAGCCGACCAGGACCAGCGGCTCGCCCTCGCGCCGCGCCATTGTCTCCACCCGCTCGGCCAGCCGCTCGAAGCGGTCCTCGCTCGATCCGAAATTGAAGCCCAGGCCCCAGTCGCTCACGCGATGGCCAGCACTTTCCAGCGCCGTGGCCAGCGGCTTCATGCGCACCGGGTGGGTGCCGAAACCGGGCAGCAGCATCACCGGCCGGGCATGGCGCGCGGGCGGATAGGACGGCAGCTGCGCGCCGCGCGCGGCCTGCCAATGGTCGATCGGGGTGGCCAGTTGCCCGATCAGCCGCGGCCAGGCCGGGCCGCGCACGCCCTCGGGCCGCGGCGCAAATGCCAGCGCGCGGCGCCGCGCCAGGGCAGCGCCCAGCGTTTCGAGGTGTGCCCACGCGCTGCGTGGCGGAGAGGAAGGTTGCGTGGCCATGGGAATCACCGGCAAACAGCTATCGAACGCCGGGAAGGAACGCCAGAAAGACGGATTTGTTTCAAATTCATGTCACACTCGCCCGCTAGGCGGCGTGGACAAATTCCACAGCGCCACGGCTGGAGGCAAAAACCGCCAG
>CAYXUN010000118.1:0-280 GCA_964468165.1 uncultured Novosphingobium sp.
GGGGCGGCGCTAGCGGGTGGGGGGGCGCTACAACTTCTGCCCGAGCCTGCCGATGGGGGCGAATGGCGCCCCGCGAGCGAGCGGGCCTCCACCTGCCCTGTTTACGGAGTGCCTGCCATGACCGACAACGCCGCGCTAACCACCCCTGTCAACCGGCGCGCCGTGCTGGGCGGCACGCTTGCCGCCAGCGGCGCACTGTGGCTGCCCCCCGGCAGCCGTGCTGCCGATGGCGGCGTGGTGCACACCACCAGCGGACTGGTGCGCGGATCGATCGAGCAGG
>CAYXUN010000118.1:290-5655 GCA_964468165.1 uncultured Novosphingobium sp.
GGGCGTGCATGTCTTTCGCGGCCTGCCCTATGGCGCCGACACGGGTGGCGCGCGGCGATTCCTGCCGCCCGCGCCGCCACCACGCTGGGCGGGGGTGCGCGATGCGCGGGCGTTCGGCGATCGCTGCCCGCAGCTAGGCCCACCCGGTGCTCCTGCACAGGCGGGCGCGAGGCAAAGCGAAAACTGCCTTGCCCTCAATGTCTGGACGCCGGGCGTGAACGATGGGCATCACCGCCCGGTGATGGTGTGGGTCCACGGCGGCGGCTTTGCGCTGGGTGCCGGCGATGCGCCGGTCAACGATGGGCTGCGGCTGTGTCAGCGCCGCGATGTGGTGCTGGTCTCGGTCAATCACCGCCTCAACGCGTTCGGTTATCTCCATTTCGGGGATCTCGCGAGGTCCGGCGCGGCGGTGTCGAATGTCGGCCAGCTCGATCTGGTCGCCGCGCTGCGCTGGGTGCGCGCCAATATCGCCGCGTTCGGTGGCGATCCTGACCGGGTCACGATCTTCGGGCAATCGGGCGGGGGATCAAAGGTGGCGGCGCTGCTGGCGATGCCTACTGCGCGCGGCCTGTTTCAGCGCGCAATCCTGCAAAGCGGGTTTGGCACCTATACCATCGCGCCCGATGACGCGGAACGCCAGACCCGCGCGATCATGGCCGCGCTCGGACTGGCGCCAACAGCGCTCGATGCCTTGCGCGAGGTGCCGGCGAAACGCCTGCTCGATGCCATCGCCCAGGTAACCGGCGGTGACCCCACCCGCGGGCCCGGCGTGGTGGCCGATGGCACCGTCGTGCCCCACACCCCCTTTGGCCCCGGTGCGCCGCCGGTGGCGCCCGACATTCCCCTGCTTGTCGGCCATACTGCCACGGAAACGACCGGGTTGTTTCCCCCGTCCGGCGCCTTCACGCTCGATTGGCCGGGCTTGCCCACCCTGCTGCCCGCCAGCGTCCACGACGCGGCAGGGCTGATCGCCGGCTTTCGCGCCCTTCATCCCGGCGCCAGCGCAAGCGACCTCTATTTCGCCATCACGACCGAGCTTGGCATGGGCCGCAACGCCCGCATCGCGGCCGATCGCCATGTCGCGCTCGGCCGCGCGCCGGTCTTTGCCTATCTGCTCGATTGGCCGGTCAAGCCGCAGGGTGGCCGCATGCGCAGCCCGCATGGCCTCGATCTGCCGCTGGTGTTCGATACCCTGGCGCGCGCACCCGGCGCGATCGGCCCCGATTTTGCCGCTGCGCAGCCGCTTGCCGACACCATGAGCGCGGCATGGACGCACTTTGCCCGCCATGGCGATCCCAACGGTGCCGGCGTTCCGCGTTGGCCAGCCTATCGGCTACCGCGGCGGGAAACCATGGTTTTCGCGGCAGTATCGGGTGCGCGCGCCGATCCGCTGGGCGCCGAACAGGCACTGATCGCACGGTACGCCGCATGATGCGCGGCCTCATACTCGCACTTTGTCTCTGGTTGGGCATGATCGGCGCCGCCACGGCCAACGCTGCCCCCGCCGCCCCGCTGCTCGATCTGCCGGAACGCGCCACGCAGGCACCCGTGCTTCCCTGCGCCGCGCTGGTCACGCCCGTCACCGCGCGGGCCGGCGCGATCGCCTATCGCGTGATCAGTGCCAGTGAACAAGATGCCACCTGCCTGGTCACCGGCTATGCCGCGCCACAAACGCAGTTCGTCTTGCGCCTGCCGCTGGCGGGCTATCGCGGCCGCTATCTTCAGGGCGGATGCGGCGGCATGTGTGGCGTGATCGGCAACACCATCGTGCCGTCATGCAGCAATGCCCATCTCACCGATGGCGGATTTGCCGTCGCCTTTGACAATGGTGGCCATTTCGGGGCCGGCATCGGTGATGCGACCTGGGCCAGTGACCCGGAATTGCGAATGCAGTTTGCGCACAAGGCAACCCACGCCACGGCGATGGCAGCCAAGGCAATTGTCACGCGGTTTTATGGCGGCCCGCCCGCAGCCAGCTATTTCGTTGGCTGCTCGGGCGGCGGGCGCGAGGCCTTGATGGAGGTGCAACGCTATCCCGAGGATTTCGACGGCGTTGTTGCAGGTTCCTCGGTCTCCATGCCCGCCGCGATGCAACTGTTCCTGTGGGAAGCGCAGCACGGGCTCGACGCGGCCGGGCACGAAATCTTCACCCCCGCCGCCGTCGCCCTGCTCCACCAGACAGTGATCACCAACTGCGACGCGCTCGATGGCATTCGCGACGGCCAGATCGATGATCCGCGCCGCTGCCATTTCGATCCGGCTACGCTGCATTGCCCCGACAAGGACGGCAGCAACTGTCTCAACACGGCACAAGTCAGCGCCGCGCGGGCCTATTACCAGGGTCCGACCGCGCCCGATGGTACGGCGCTGTTTCCAGGCGGCGCGCCATATGGCAGCGAACTGGGCTGGGTCGGCCCGGGCGCGGCCACGCAGACCGGCAAGTTCGCCGCCGAAGCGTTTCTTTCGCGGCTGCTGCTGCCCGATGCTCTGCCGGAAAACTTCAGTTGGCGCGATTGGCGCTTCACCCGTGCCAGCCTTGACCACCTGCTCGCCGCCGGGGCGCCGTTCGATGCCACCGATCCTGATCTTACCCGCTTTCGCGCCCATGGTGGCAAGCTGATCCTGTGGCAGGGCCTGGCCGACAATGCCGCCGGCGCGCGCGGCATGCTTGATTACTACCAGGCCGTGCGCGACACCATGGGCGGCCTTGCCGCCACGCGCGTGTTCGCCCGGCTGTTCCTGGTGCCCGGTGGCTATCACTGCCAGGGCGGCTATGTGCCCTATGAGCAGGATTTCCTGGGGGCGATGGTGCAATGGGTCGAACAAAACAATGTGCCCGATACGGTGCCGGCGGTGGCGCGTCTCGCCGATGGTGCACTGCGCGAGCGGCCGCTTTATGCCTATCCCACGGGCACGCGCTATCTGGGGGGTGACGTCAACCGCGCCGGCTCATTCGCGCCGGACACGCCCAGCACCGAACCGGCCGATGGCTTTCCCTGGCCGGGCAGCAAGGCTCACGCCACGGGGCGATAATCCCGCTTGAGCACGGCCGCGCGAATGCGGGTGTAGTGCGGCCCGGCAAAATCATAGAAAACCAGGCTGTTGAGATAGCGCCGATCACCGCGCCGCATCGGCCCGGCGGCAAATTCCGGCAGGTCGGTCAGCGCCAGGAATTCGGATTCCAGCTCTGCCGCCAGCACTTGGCCATCGTGAAAGCATTGCCGCACGGTGATCGTGCGCTGGGTCTGCTGCTTGATCGGCCGGTAGAACGCCACGATCGCCTCGCGGCCCACCAACTGCGTGCCGTTGCCGATCACCAGCCGCACATCTGGCGCATAGAAATCGCACAAGGCAGCATAATCGCTGCGGTTGAACGCATCGATATAGGCCGCCAGGCGCGCCTCGGGCGTCATGACCCTGCCCCGCCAAAGCGCGCCGAACGCACGCGGACAAAGTGCCCATCTTCAATATCATAGATCACGAAGTTGACGCTCTCCCGACGATCGCCCGCGCGCATGGCGCCAGTCGGCATATCGGGCCAGTCGCGGCGCGCCACCAGGCTCGTGCGCAGTTCGGCGGCAATGCGGCTGCCGTCCGGCGCGCCGACAAACGTCAACAGGTCCAGCGTTTCATCAAGGTGCGCCTTCACGGTGCGATAGAAATCGAGCACCGCCGCACGTCCCACCACCTGGGCAGCCTGGCCGGCAAAGACCACCTCCGACGCATAATACGCGCCGAAGCCGGCAAAGTCGTTGCGGTTGAACGCGGCGATATAGCCCTCAAACCAGGCACGCAAATCCGCGCTCATGCCGCCGGCTCCGCCACGAAATAGTCCTGGCGCAGGGTGCGCGCTGCCAGCAGGAACATGGCCGCAGCGATAAAGAACACGCAGACCGAGGCCATCAATGCGGACCGCAGCCCACTGGCCGAGGCTGTGGCACAGGCCTGGTGCGCCGCATCCAGTGCCGCCATGCCAGGTCGCGCCGCCGGGCACCGCGCGAGATAATCCGCCGCGCCATAGGCCCGCGTGGCAAACCAGTCGCTCATCCAGCCCACGAACGTTGGGCCGCCGCCATAGCCAACCAGGGTATAGAACATGCCGAACACCGCCGCCCCGGTGGCGCGCATGCGCGGCTCCAGCAGGTTCTGGATCATGCCTGTGGTCGGACCGTAATAAAGCAGCAGGAAGCAACCCGAGATGATCAGCAGCACCGTGCCGGTAATCGGAGAGGCGGCATTGAGCGCAATCCAATAGGAAAACGGCGCGATGAGCAGGCCGATCGCCGCGCCCCAAGCCGGCCAGCGCCCATCACCCCGCCGTGCCAGCCAGTCGGTGCCGAACGACCCGATCAGCAGCCCGCTGCCCAGCGCCAGTGCCGAAATCGTGCCATAGAGCGTGCCGGCCGTGCGCGCCGGCAAATCATAGGCACGGCTGAGGAACACGGCCAGGAACTGCGAGATCGAACTCATCCCAAAACCCGCAAGCGCGCCGCCAGCGATCACATATACCAGTGCCGGCTTGCGCCCCACCACCTTGAGGAACGCGCGAAAATCGGGCGCCGGGCGCGGTGTTGCGCCCAGGCCATCGGCCAGCCCCCGGCGCGGTTCGCGCAGCAGCAGCACGACGAGCAGGCCTATCACCAGCCCGGGCAGGCCCATCACCACGAATGCGGTGCGCCAACCCCACAGCCCCGCGACCGCGCCGCCCGCCGAAGCGCCGATAAACGTACCGATCGGAGACCCAAGCAGGATCAATCCCATGACGGAGGCGCGTCGCTGCCGGGGAAAGAGATCGCCGACCAGCGACGAGGTCGCCGGCTGCGATCCCGCCTCGCCCATGCCCACGCCAATGCGGCATAGCATCATCTGGACAAAGCTGCCGGCGGCGGCGCAGGCCATCGTCATGCCCGACCAGAACACGATGGCGGCGGTGATGATGCCCAGGCGGGATCGGCGTTCCGCCAGCCGCCCGATCGGCACACCGAGCAGCGCATAGAGCACTGCGAACGACAGGCCCTGGAGAATGCCAAGCTGAAAATCGCTGAGCGCCAGGTCGCTCTTGATCGCCTGCGCGGTGACGGCGAAGACCGAACGGTCGGCGAAGTTGAACGTCGCCACCAGGAAACTCATGGCGATGAAAGTGCGGCCATATCCTGGCGACAACAGCCGCTCGTCTTCATCGTTGCGCATCGCTCTCCTCCGCCCGGCATCGCGCCGCGCTTGTCTCGTGCTGCGCCGCTGCCATGGCAGTCTTGCGCCTTCACAGCTGTTGTGGAGGAAGGTTGGTGATTAATCAATACATATCTGGCAGTCGCTTGGTGTGCGGCCCAAAACCGCGCTGCAAGGCAGATTGAATCGAATGATC
>CAYXUN010000119.1:0-5425 GCA_964468165.1 uncultured Novosphingobium sp.
CCGATCTCGGCCACGCTGGGCGTCTTGGCCAGCGCCAGTTCGGGATCGGGCGCGCGCACTTCGACGCGGAAACTGCTTTCCACTTCCAGCGCGTCGAGCGGCTCGCGAATGAACAGGCGGCTGCGGTTGACCAGGAACGGTCCGGCTTCTTCCTCCATCGTCCATGGCACGGGTGCCACGGCCAGGCGAAAATCGCTGACGCTTTGCGTGGGCCAGGGCGCCGGGCGCAAGCGCAGGTTGAAGCGGGCGAGCCGCACCGGCGCGGCATAATCAACGCGGGTCTTGTGGCGGATATCGTAGATCATGCGAGCAGGCTGCTGCTGGCGCCGCCGCCAGACTTTTCGAACTGCAGGAAATAGCGGGTGGAAATCGTGTCGGACAGCGTCAGCAGGCGCTGTTCCACCTCGGCCAGGCGCGCCAGGTTCCACGCTTCCACCGGCAGACTGGACAGCGGCGCCAGGATCGCGCGCGCTTCCAGCAGCGGGGCTTCGGGCAGGTTGTCCTCGCGCAGCGCGGGCAGCGCCTCGATATGGCTGACCAAGGCCTGCGCCTGAAACGCCAGGGAGCGCGGGTTGGTGGGATCGAGCAGCAGCAGATCGAGCACCGGCGCCGTGCTGGGCGCGGCAAGATAGCGCGCGCGATAGGTGATCTGGCTGTCCGACAGATCGAGCAGCACGCCCAGCGCCTCTGGCGTTTCGATCCGGGCCGACAGCGCGCGCAGCGTCTGGCACAGCGCCACCGCGCGTTCCAGGCGGCGGCCCATGTCGAGGAAATGGCGCGAGGGGCCGAGCGTGAAGTTTTCCGCCAAAAGGCCCGACAGCGCCGACAGCCGCTCGATCAGTTCGCGCGCGGCACGCAGCAAGGCGCCGGCGCGGTGCCCATCCACCGGCGGCAGGGGCCGGCTGGCGATGCGCCAGAAATCGGTGGTGAAGCGATCGCGCAGGGTCAGCGCGGTGGCGCGGATCGCGGCAAACAGCGCGCCGACAGAGCCGTTCATCACCGTGTCCGACAGCGCGGCGGCGCAGGCCTGGGGCATCGGCAGCGCCGCATCCTCGCGCGAGAGGGCGCCCCAGGTGACCATCAGGTCCACCAGGCGGTTGATCACCTCGGGACTGTGGCCGCCGGCGGCATCGACCTCGATCGAATTGCCCAGCACCGCGCGGATGATCCGCACCGTGGCTTCTGCGCGTTCGACATAGCGGCCGAACCAGAACAGGTTGTCAGCCGCCTGGCTGGCGAGAATGCCACCGCCGCGCCGTACCGGGGGCGGCGCGCCCAGCACCGAGGGTGTAGCGGTGACGGCGGCGGCATCGGCCTGGGTATCCACCACGCAGACATCGGCGGAAATATCGCCTTCGCCCATCATGGTGTTGACCATCTCGCCCGAGGAGGACAGCCGGGCGAAGCCGCCGGGCATCACGGTCCACTCGCCCGCCGCGTTGCGCGCCACGAAGGCGCGGACGGTAAAGGCGCGCGGCACGAATGCTTCGTCGATCAGCGCCGGGGTGGTCGACAGGGTAACGATTTCCTGGCCGCAATAGTCCACCGGCCGCCGCGCCATGGCGGCGAGCAGGGCGCTGCGCTGGGCCTTGTCGAGGCTGCGCCCGGCCACCGCACGGCCGTGGGGCAGGCCTTCCACCCCGGTGCCGAAAGCGGGGGTGATCATCAACTGGTCGAGCCGCGCGGCCACGTCCTGCGCCTCGCGCGGCTGGCCGCACCACCAGGTGGCGACATTGGGCAGGATCGGCTCTTCGCCCAGCAGCACCGAAAACAGGCGCGGCATGAACGCGGCAAAGGCCGGTGCTTCGAGCACTTCGGCGCCGGGCCAGTTGGCCAGCGTCAACCCGCCACGGGCCAGTGCCTCGAACAGGTCGGGCACGCCGATCTCGGATCGGGCGTCAAAGCGCAGCGGATCGAGCGCATTGGTATCGATCCAGCGCCACACCGCGTCCACGCGCTTGGGCCCGGCGATGGTGCGCACATAGACGCGATCGTCGCTGACGGTCAGATCGCGCCCTTCCACCAGCGGAAAGCCAAGGTAGCGCGCCAGATGCGCCTGTTCGGGATAGGACTGGTTGAAGCGGCCGGGGGTGAGCAGGGCGATGCGCGGGTTTTCGCGCTGGCATTCGCGGGCAATGCCGCCGCGCAGATCGGAAAAGAACTGCGCCAGGCGGCGCGCGCGCATGTCGGTCAACAAGCCGCCGGTGACGCGCGACAGCGCCAGGCGGTTTTCGAGGGCATAGCCGATGCCGTTGGCCAGCCGCAGCCGATCGCCCAGCACGCGCCATTGCCCGCGGGGGCCACGCGCCAGATCGACGGCATAGACATGGATATGCGGCCCGCTGCGCGGCGCCACGCCCACCATCGAGCGCGCGAAATAGCGGCTGCCGGCGATCAGTGCGGCCGGCAGGTGGCCATCGGCCACCAGGCGCCCTTCGCCATAGATATCGTCCACCACCGCTTCGAGCAGGCGCGCACGCTGCACCAGGCCGCGCTCCACCTCGGCCCATTCCTGCGCGCCGACGATCAGTGGCATGGGCGACAGCGGCCAGTCGCGCTCGTCATCCTCGCCGGTGAGGCGGAACGACATGCCCAGGTCCAGGATCTGGCGCCCGACCAGTTCCTGCACGGCCACCCCGGCCTCTTCGCGCAGCGCCAGCAGGCTTTGCGCCGCGGTCTGCCAGGTTTGCGCCACATCGGGGGCGGCATCGCGATAGAGATCGCCCGCGCCCACATCCACCGGATAGGCGGCCAGGCCCGGCGCCACGCCGGCAGCAGGTTTTGCCACTGTCGTCGAGGCCGCCATCGGGGTCAGGCCAGCCCGGCCGGGCGGCGCAGATCGAGTGTCATGGGAAATTCCCCGGGCAATTCCGCCGGCGGCACGGGCAGGTTGCCGGGCGAGTGGCCATGATCCTGGAACCGCGCCTTGCGCCGCGCCTGGGCTTCATAGCCGTTGACCGGTACCGAATCGTAATTGCGCCCGCCCGGATGCGCCACATGATAGACGCAGCCGCCCAGCGAGCGCTGGTTCCAGCTGTCGAAGATATCGAAAGTCAGCGGGGCATGGGGCGGCAGCATCGGATGCATGCAGTTGGCCGGCAGCCAGGCCTTGTAGCGCACGCCGCCCACGGCTTCGCCCGGCGTGCCGGTGAAGTTCAGCGGCACGCGGCGGCCGTTGCAGGTGATGACATGGCGCCCGGGCACCAGGCCGCTGGCGCGCACCTGCAACCGCTCGGTCGAGCTGTCGACATAGCGCACCGTGCCGCCGATCGCGCCGGTTTCGCCCAGCACGTTCCATGGCTCCAGCGCGTGGCTCACTTCCAGGTGCACCCCGCCGCCTTCCACCGTGCCGTGCACGGGAAACCGGAACTGGCGCTGCGCCTCGAACCAGACGGGATCGAAATCATAGCCCGCGCCGCGCAGGTCAGCCAGCACATCGAGGAAATCGGCCCAGACGAAGTGGGGCAGCATGAACTTGTCATGCAGTTGCGTGCCCCAGCGCACCAGCGGGCCATCGACCGGCTGGCGCCAGAACCAGGCGCACAGCGCGCGCAGCAGCAGTTGCTGGGCCAGCGACATGCGCGCGTCGGGCGGCATCTCGAACCCGCGAAATTCCACCAGGCCCAGCCGGCCGGTGGGGCCATCGGGCGAAAACAGCTTGTCGATGCAGATTTCGGTGCGGTGGGTATTGCCCGTCACGTCGACCAGCAGGTTGCGGAACAGGCGATCGACCACCCAGGCCAGCGGCTGGGGCTGATCGGGGCCGGGCACCTGCGACAGCGCGATTTCCAGCTCGTACAGTCCGTCGTGCCGTGCCTCGTCTATGCGCGGGGCCTGGCAGGTGGGGCCGATGAACAGGCCGGAAAACAGGTAGGACAGGCTGGGATGGCGCTGCCAATAGATCACGAACGACTTGAGCAGGTCGGGCCGGCGGATGAACGGGCTGTCGAGCAGGGTCGGGCCGCCCAGCACGATGTGGTTGCCGCCGCCAGTGCCGATGGCGCGCCCGTCGACCATGAACTTGTCGGCCGTCAGCCCCACCTCGCGCGCGCAATCATAGAGCGTTTGGGTGATCTCCACTGATTCCGCCCACGAGGCGGCGGGCTGGATGTTCACCTCGATCACGCCGGGATCAGGCGTGACTTTCAGCACCATCAGGCGCGGATCGGGCGGCGGGGGATAGCCTTCGATGCGCACGGGCAGGCGGGTTTCCTCGGCCACCGCCTCGACGCTGGCGATCAGGTCGAGATAGTCTTCCAGCGTTTCGACCGGCGGGATGAACACGCACAGGTGATCGCCCTTGGGCTCTACCGTGATCGCCGTGCGCACCGCGCCTTCGATGGCGATGGTCTGTTCCACGCGGGCCTGCCGCGCCGGGCTGGCGCTGTGCAGGTCATGGCCCTGGGCGCGCGCCTCGCGGCTGCGGTCCTCGTGCGACATGGCGTCGGGCGTTGCGGCGTCGCGCGTCTGCACCGCCCGCTCGATCGCCTGGGCGCGGAAATCGGCCAGGGGTTCGCGCGGCTCGGCCGTGTCGCGCGGGTGGATATAGGGATAGGCGGCCGGCGGCACGTGGGGCAGCGAGTTGAGCGGCAGGCGATAGCCCAGCGCGCTATCACCCGGCACGGCAAACAGCGCGCCGCGGCGCAGCTTCCACTTTTCCGAATACCACTGCCGCAGCGCATGGGCACGGCGCGCCTGCCACGGCTGCTGGCGCTGGATCGGCAGGACATGGCCCACCGGCTTGGTCAAGCCGCGCTGGAACGTGCGGACAAAGCGCTGGCGCACTTCGGGATCGTCCAGCTTGGGATCGGTCGGCTCGGTATTTTCCGGCAGGTCGGCCTCGCGCACGATCCATTCCAGAGCGTCTTCATAGACCGGGGCGACGTTGTCGGGCGCCACGCCCAGCACAGTGGCGGTTTCGCGCAGGAACAGCGCGGCATCATCGGCATTCACCGTGTCCGGGATTTCTCCCGTGGGACGATCGGGCGCGATCAGGCTGTCATCGCGCCAGATCGGCACGCCATCCTTGCGCCAATAGATCGAATAGCCCCAGCGCGGCAGGCTTTCCCCCGGATACCACTTGCCCTGGCCATGGTGCAGCAGCGAGCCGGGCGCGAAGTGGCCGCGCAGCTTGCGGATCAGGCGATCGGCATACCACGCCTTGGTCGGCCCCACGGCGCTGCTGTTCCATTCCGGTGCCTCGAAATCGCCATCGGCCACGAACGTCGGCTCGCCACCGATGGTCAGGCGCACGTCTTGCGCGGCAAGATCGGCATCCACCTGCTGGCCCAGCGCGTCGAGCGCGTCCCAGCGGGCATCGGTGAACGGCTTGGTGATGCGCACCGCCTCGGCCAGGCGCGAAACCTGCATCTTAGGTCCGGCTTCAGAGACTGTCTCTTTTGCTCGCGATGAGTGACGGGCCGAC
>CAYXUN010000120.1:0-4277 GCA_964468165.1 uncultured Novosphingobium sp.
ACATCAAACCCGGCACGCCCCAGTGCAGCGGGCTCATGAATAAGCCGGGCTAGCGATTGTACGAACTGCGTGAGGGCCATGACGCCTGTTTTAACATTTTTTAATAACAAGGGGGGGTCGGGAAGACGTCCCTCGTGTTCCACTTGTCTTGGATGTTTGCCGAGATGGGCAAACGAGTGGTGGCAATCGATCTCGACCCACAGGCCAACCTGACCTCAGCCTTCCTGTCGGAGGACGTTCTTGAGGAAATCTGGGATTCTCCTATAAACAGTAACAGTGCCACGACGATCTACAAATGTGTGCAACCCCTAACTAAAGTCGGTGATATTTTGCGTCCGGCCACGCAGGAAATCTCACGTAGACTGCACTTAGTGCCCGGTGATCTGGCGCTTGCGGGCTTTGAGGATCAGCTTTCGTCAGCTTGGACTGAGGCGATGGGTTCGAACCAGGATAACTTGTACAGACCCTTTCGCCTGCTCACAGCATTCTGGCAGGTGGGGCAGCTAGCTGCTCAGATGCATTCTGCGGACGTCGTTTTGGCCGACGTTGGACCGAACCTAGGAGCAATCAACCGCTCGGCTCTGCTCGGCACCGACCATGTCGTGATCCCTCTGGCTGCGGACCTATTTTCACTTCAGGGACTAAGGAACCTTGGCCCCACGCTCACTGGATGGCGATCAGATTGGAGCCGTCGCTTGGAAAACTGGCGCGCGCCGGATTTCGACCTTCCTCAGGGAAAGATGAACCCGGAAGGCTATGTGCTCCTTCAACATATGGAGCGCATGTCACGACCGGTTCGGGCGTATGAAAAATGGGTCAAGCGAATCCCGGAAACCTATCGGGAGACGATCCTGAAAGGGCAGCCTAATCTCCCCTTGTCGCCGGGCCTGGACGATCCGAACTGTCTCGCACGCCTTAAACACTACAGAAGTCTTGCGCCGATGGCCCAGGAAAGCCGGAAGCCGATCTTTCATTTGACCTCTGCGGATGGCGCGATCGGAAGTCATTCCCAAGCAGTCAAAGATGCCTGGAATGACTTTCATCGACTTGCTTCTAGGATCGCCAATCGCATCTGTCTCTAATGTTACTCATAGATCGGGAATCCCACCAGAATCTATGTAATTAAATGTGGTCTTGAGCTATCAGTCAGTAGGCCCACTACCTCGCAGACGCTACGCCATTTATTTAATATATGATAGAAATAGCCTGACGTCGCCAACAGTCATTATTGAATCCGCCGATCTCGACGGCCAGATCGGTGAATGGCTCATTTTGATTCAATTGGCTATCGCATCCGTATCACGCTGAAGCTTCTTTTTCCGCCGGAAGCCGTCGTTCAAGTGGCAGGTCGGGAACGACGGCTTTGTCCCAGCTAGCGAGACTGAACAAAGCATAAGTCTCACCCCCTAAAACTTCCGCGTAACCCCAAACGCCAGCTCCACATCCGGCGTATCCCGGTTCAACCCCGCCACCGCCTGCACATCGAGTTGCAGCATCTTCGCCGGCTGCACGTCGAACGACAGCGCGGCGCGGCTCATCGTGGCGTGGCGGGTCGGGTCCTGGTCGCGCAGGAATTGCAGTTCCGGGGTCAGGCGCACGGTCTTGGACAGGTGCACCTGCACGCCCATCGCCGTGCCATAGGCGAGGTGGCGGCCCTGGCCGCTTTCGTTCACCGCCGCATCCACTTCGGGGGAGAGTTCCAGCGAGACCGTGTCGTTGATCTTGTAGCTGGTCGGCACGATCAGCCCGGCGCTCCAGTCGCCCGCGCCCACCTGGGCATGGCCGGTGGGGAGGGTGATGAACGGCAGCGCCGCGATAGCCAGGCCCGTCTTGCCTTCGGCGGGATGACGCAGGTTCTGCTTTAGGCCGAGGGTCACGTCGCCCACGCCCTGCGCGGTGTCGATCGTGCCGGTGAGGGTGTCGCGGGTGCGCACGCGGCCAAAGGCCGTCCAGCCCAGCCGCAGTTCGGTGGTGGGGGTTACGCCATAGCGCAGCAGCACGTCGCCGCTGGTGATCGTGTCGCTGCGCTGGTCGGCCTGGCGGTCCAGCGTCCAGTCGCCCAGGCCCAGTTCCACCTGGAGCCGGCCGGGATCGACCGTGCAGGCCGGGGTGTCGAGGCCCGGCCGGTCGCTGCACAGATCGCGCAGGGTGGGGTGGTGCGTGCTATCCTGCGCCACTTCGTCGGGCGTGCCGGTATCCTGTGCGGCGGCCGGCGTGGCGGCGAGCGCCACGGTGGCGATGATCCATGCTCTCATGCTGTGCCCCTGTTGTTACCGGGGCAACGTGCACGCCGCTGCGCCGTTCCTCAGCGCGGCGGCAGCACGGGCGCCTGGCGGGCATGGGCGGCCTGTTCAAAGGCATAGCCATAGGCGAGCAGGCGCGCGTCGTCCCACGCCGTGCCGACGATCGAGAGCCCCACCGGCAGCCCCGACACCGCGCCCATCGGCACGGTGAGGTGGGGATAGCCGGCCACCGCCGCGAGGCCGCCCGCGCCGCCGCCGACGAAATTGTCTTTCAGCACCGGGTCGATCAGCCAGGCCGGGCCCAGCGTGGGGGCGACCAGCGCGGTCACGTGGTTGTCGGCCAGCATGCGGTCGATCCCCTCCGGCCCGGCCTTGGCCTTCGCCTCTGCCGCGGCCTTGACATAGGCGGGATCGGCCAGGCCCTTGGTCTTGTCCGCGTCTTCGAAATAGTCCTGGCCGAACAGCGCCAGTTCCTGCGCCGCATGGGCGCGGTTGAACGCGATCAGGTCAGCCAGGGTGCGGCTGGGCACCTTGGCCGGATCGGTGGAGGCGAGGTAGGTGGCCATGTCGGCCTTGAGCTCGGTCGAGAGCACCAGTTGTTCGCGTTCGCCCACGCCATCGGTGGCGGGCGGCGGGGCTTTGATCTCCACCAGCGTGGCGCCGGCGGCGCGCAGCGTGGCCAGCGCGCGTTCGAACAGGGCATCGGTTTCGGGATGGAACCCGGCGGCAAAGCGCATCACGCCGATCCGCGCGCCTTTCAGGGCATCGGCAGACAGGACGCGGGTGAAATCGTGGCCCAGGCTGTCGGCCCGCGCCGTGGCGGGATCGGCCGGGTCGCTGCCGGCCATGCCGCCCAGCAGCAGCGCCGCATCGCGCACGCTGCGCGCCATCGGGCCGGGCGTGTCCTGGCTGTGGCTGATCGGCACGACGTGGGAGCGCGAGACGAGGCCGACCGTGGGCTTGAACCCGACGAGGCCGTTGATCGCCGAAGGGCAGGTGATCGAGCCATCGGTTTCCGTGCCCACTGCCGCCGCGGCAAAGCTCGCCGCCGCCGCCGCGCCCGAACCGGCGCTCGATCCGCAGGTGCTGCGGCGCGGATCATAGGGATTGCGCGCCTGGCCGCCGGTGGCGCTCCACCCGCTGATCGAATGGTTGGAGCGGATATTGGCCCATTCCGAAAGGTTGGTCTTGCCCAGGATGATCGCGCCCGCCGCGCGCAGCCGCGCCACCAGCGGGGCATCGCGGCCGGTGACATTGCCGGCCAGCGCCAGGCTGCCCGCCGTGGTCGCCACCGGATCGGCGCTTTCGATATTGTCCTTGATCAGGATGGGAATGCCTTCGAGCGGCAGGTGCGTGGCATGCGCCCGCCGCGCGGAATCGGCCTGGCGCGCCTGTTCCAGCGCCTGGGGATTGAGCGCGATCACCGCGTGCAGCGTGGGATCGAACCGGGCAATGCGCGCTTCGTAGGCCGTGACCAGCTCGGCCGAGGTAACCCGCCCGGCATCGAGATCGGCGCGCAGCGCGTCGATCGATTTTTCCGTCACGTCATAGGCATGGGCGGGCGTGGCGGCGAGCATGGCGGTGGCAAGCAGCAAAGGCAGGCGCATGGCGGGTGGGGTTCCTCGGCGTTGGTTGTAGTTTAGGGGCCCCCCCCCCCCCCCCCCCCCCCGCCGCGCGGCGGGGGGGGGGGGGGGGGGAGCCCCCCCCCCCGCCAGCGGCGGGGGGGGGGGGGGGGGGAGGAACTTGGCAAAGCCCCCGCCTCTTTAGCGGCGGGGGTGGGGGGTGGTGCGAAACATCACGCTAGGCACACTGGCACAGCCCATCCGCCCCCGCCAGTTGCCCTTTGGCCGGTGGCGGGGCGGGGGATGGCACTTTCCGCGCCTCTCGCGCATTGTCACAGCATGGCCGAAACCATTCAGACACTCACCGCGCAGATGGAAGCCGCCGTGGCCGCGCTCGATTTCGAAGAGGCGCGGGGCCGGCGCGCCCCCAAATACCGCCGGCGCGCGCGCGCCCGGGCGGGCCGCCCCGCCC
>CAYXUN010000121.1:0-4100 GCA_964468165.1 uncultured Novosphingobium sp.
CCGGGGTGACGAGATTTCATATAAATGTTAGCCCCTTAACGTCACCCCGGACTTGATCCGGGGTCCCGCTGTTCTGCCAGATCATAGCGTCCGCAACTGTGCGAAATCGACCTTAGGATTTCTCCACGCCGCTCAGCGCAGCGAGACCACTTCCACCGGCGGCAAGGGCGCGGCCCCGGGCTGCTCGGCCCAGTGCCGCACCAACAGCACGCCGCCATCGGTGCGCAGGGCATCGACATGGGCTGTGTCGATCGTGGCGAAGACCCACTGGCCCGCGCCTTCCTCGCCCAGCGCCAGAACGCCATCGGCCGGCATGCCGCCCCCGGCGGGCGCGGCATCGGGCGGCCCATAGACGCCGGCCGCGCCGCGGTTCACGTCCACTGCCGGAGACCACGCGGCCTCACCCACCGTGGGAGACTGGATGGCATAGCACTGCCCTTCCAGCGCGCGGGCCTGGCTGCCCAGCCGCACGCGCCAATAGCCATGCAGCGTATCGGTGCAGCTTGGCACCAGCAGAACCTGCGCGCCCGCTTCCACCGCCGCGCGCGCCAGCAGCGGAAATTCGCTGTCATAGCAGATCACCACCGCCAGCCGGCCCAGCGCGGTATCAAACACGCGCAGCCGCTCGCCACCGGTGATGAACCATTCCTCGCGTTCGAAGCGGGTCATGATCAGCTTGTCCTGGCTGGCCTTGGCGCCGCTGGGGGCAAAAAGCCGCGCGGTGTTGCGCACCTGGCCATCGGCAGTGCGACGCGGGGCACTGGCGGCGAGGATGTGCACGCCATGGGCCTGCGCCAGCCGCGCGTGCAGCGCATCGACCTGCGGCAGCAGCGCCGAAACCGTGTCGATCGAACCGGCCAGATCGCCCATCGTTGCCGGGTCCAGGCTGGCCAGTTCCATCGCGCCATATTCGGGGAAAACCAAAAGCGCCGCGCCGCCACCCACGGCCTGTTCCACCCAGGCAGACAGCTTGGCCGCATAGGCGGCCCAATCGGCCAGGCAATCGATCGGATATTGCGCGGCGGCAACGGTGAAACGGGGCATGGCGTGCCTTTTTACGACAGGGACTTGAGCCAGTATTGCATCGGCTTGGCGGTCTCGTGCGCCTCGCCATGGTCTTTCCACGGCAGCTCGGTAACCAGGCCCGGCACCAGGGCATAGCCGCGCCCCTGCCAGAAGGCATCGAGCGGGCGGTAGCCGGCGGGGCGGGCGGGATGATCGGCCGGACGGATCACCGCGGCAAAGCAGGCCGCCTGCGCCCCGGCGGCACGGGCCGCATTCTCGCGATGATCGAAGAATGCATGGCCGATGCCCTGCCCGCGGTATTCGGGCAGCAGCACGCTTTCGCCGAAATAGAACAGATCTTGCGTGGCAATACCGCGCTGTTCGAACGGAGCGCGAAAGGCGGCTTTCTGGTGCCGCATCGGCGCGGCGGTGGCAGCCCCGACGATGCGCGCGCCATCGCATGCCGCCACCAGCACGGCGCCGGGCGCGGCGGCATATTCGGCAAGATAGCGCGCCTCGTAAGCGCGGTCGCCGTCATAGAGATAGGGCCAGGCGGCAAACACCGCGATGCGCAAGGCCGCCAGGTCATCCAGCGCGGCGGCCACTTCCGCGCCGCTCAGCGGGCGGACGCTGATGCTCATTCGCCGACGACCTGCGCGGTCCAGTCAGCGAGGTTGTAATACATCGTCAGGCGGGTGATCTTGCCGCCCGCGATGGCCAGGAACGCGCCGGCCGGCAGCACGTAGGTTTGCCCGGCCGCCTCGGGCAGCCCTTCGTCGGTGGCGAGATAGCTGCCATGGACGATGAATTCGGCCGCGGCGCGGCTGCCGTCTTCGCTGGCCATCAGCACGATGTCTTCCAGGCGTTCCTTGTAGCACCGCTCCATATGACCAAGGAACGTGGCAAAGGTATCCTTGCCCACCTGGCGGCTGCCCTGGTTGATATCGTGTGCCACGTCATCGGCCAGGCACGCCAGCATGCCGTTCCAATCCCCGGCGTTGAAAGCGGCGTAATAGGTTTCAAGCAGGGCCAGCGTGGCGGCGCGCGACATGGGCGGGTCTCCGTGGAAAAGGCAGTGTCGCCGCAAGCGCTAGCCGATCGTTTCGCCGCCTGCCACATACCGTTTTGGCATGCTGTATTGCCGATATGCAATGAAGCGGCGCGGGAACAGGGCCCGCGCCGCTTGCATCGATCATCCTGAGAAGGCGCAGCCTGAGGGGGCTGGCCGGGAGGGCGATCAGCCAAACAGCTTGTTGGCCGTGTTGGCCACGCGGCGGCCCAGATAGCGCGCGCCGTCCAGTTCGATGTCGCTGGGCTGGCGGCTGCCGTCGCCACCGGCGATCGTGCTGGCGCCATAGGGCGTGCCGCCGTGGACGGCATCGAGCGTGAGCTGGCCCTGGAAGCCATAGTCGAGGCCGACGATCGTCATGCCGAAATGCAGCAGGTTGGTCAGGATCGAGAACAGCGTGACTTCCTGGCCGCCGTGCTGGCTGGCGGTGGACGTGAAGGCCGCGCCGACCTTGCCATTGAGCGCGCCCTTGGCCCACAGGCCACCAGCCTGGTCGAGGAACGCGGCCATCTGCGAGCTGATGCGGCCAAAGCGGGTGCCGGTGCCAACGATGATGGCATCGTATTCGGCCAGTTCGGCCACGGTGGCGACGGGGGCCGCCTGGTCAAGCTTGAAGTGCGCCGCCTGCGCCACTTCAAGCGGGGCGGTTTCGGGCACGCGCTTGACATCAACCGTGGCGCCGGTTTCGCGGGCACCTTCGGCAATGGCGTTGGCCATGGTTTCGATGTGGCCATAGCTGGAGTAATAGAGAACCAGAACCTTGCTCATCACACATCATCCTTGGGCAGAGAGGGTAAACTTGGGTGACCCGGCCGGTGGATCATCGAGGGATCAAGCCACCGCGCCGTGCCGTCTTGCCCAGTCTTGTGCCGCAGCCGCGGCTTTCAAGATAGGGCGATAAGATCGGACCAAATGTTCCGAAATGCCGAACGCCCGGGCAGCGTTTGCGTTTCCGTGCTTTTTCGCATATGGGCGAATGGGAATGCCCCGGCCCACACGATGCAGTCGCCTCGCGGCTCCCTCGTTTGCCGGGGTTTCTTGTTTTTCCATGGGGGCGGGCCGAATCGCCCCCGCCGCGCAGGAAGAAGCCGCATGTCGCGTCGCCGCCAGATCTACGAAGGCAAGGCCAAGATCCTTTATGAAGGCCCCGAGCCGGGCACCCTCATCCAGTATTTCAAGGATGATGCCACCGCGTTCAACGCGCAGAAGCGCGGAACGATCAACGGCAAGGGCGTGATCAACAACCGCATCAGCGAGTATGTGTTCACGCGCCTGGCGCACATCGGCATTCCCACCCACTTCATCCGCCGCCTCAACATGCGCGAGCAGCTGGTGCGCCAGGTGGAAATCGTGCCGATCGAAGTGGTGGTGCGCAATGTCGCGGCCGGTTCCATTTCCAAGCGCCTGGGCATTCCCGAAGGCGAGCCGCTGCCCCACACCCTGATCGAATACTACTACAAGGACGATGCGCTGGGCGATCCGATGATCGCCGAAGAGCACATCGCCTGCTTCGGCTGGGCCAGCAACGAGGAAATGCAGGACATTTCCTCGATGGCGATCCGCGTGAACGACTTCCTGGTCGGCATGTTCGCGGCGATCAACATCCGCCTGGTGGACTTCAAGCTGGAATTCGGCCGCATCTGGGATGGCGACTATAGCCGCGTGATCCTGGCCGACGAAATCAGCCCCGACGGCTGCCGCCTGTGGGACATGGTCACCGGCGAGAAGCTGGACAAGGACCGTTTCCGCCGCGACCTGGGTGGCGAGGAAGAAGCCTATCAGGAAGTGGCACGGCGCCTGGGCCTGCTCGACAACGACGGACCGAGCGAAGTGCTCGACCTGGGCGCGCACCGCAAGCTGCGCTCCAAGAAGTAAGCGTTGCCGGGCGTCTGCCAGGGCGCCACGGCACGCAACACGGCAAGGGCCGGGAACCTGGTTTCCCGGCCCTTTCGCGTGGGCGCTGGATATTTGCCTAGGCCGTAAACTCATAAATAGCACCCCCGAGGTTTGAGGCCAAAGGCCCCGT
>CAYXUN010000122.1:0-3973 GCA_964468165.1 uncultured Novosphingobium sp.
ACGCATTCGCCCAGCCATGCCGACATCGCGCGGCGGCGGATCGACATGCTCGACGGGCGCATCGTCGCCTCGCTTGCCCGCGCGATCTGAGGAGGCACGCCGATGAACCGCTTTGCCTTCCTTACGCTCTATCGTTCGCTCACGCGCCACCGGCTCTATGCTGCGCTCAACATCGGTGGCCTGGCCATCGGCATTGCCGTGTTCCTGGTGCTGGGCCTCTATGTCCGGTTCGAGACCAGCTATGAGACATGGCTGCCGCGCCACGATCAGGTCTACATCGTGCAAACGGTGGTTAACATGCCCGAAAGCCCCTTCAACGGTGCTTATCCCAATACGATGGGCGGCCTGCTGGAGGAAATGAAAGCCGATTTTCCAGGGCTTTCAGGCACCCGCATCAACGGTGTGGGCGCGACGGTGCTGCGCGGCGGGATCGGCACGGCCGAGGATCTTGCCTGGGTCGATCCGCAGTTTTTCGACGTGATGGACCTGCCCATGCTGCAAGGCGATGGCGCCCGTGCGCTCGCTGATCCGTCCAATGTGCTGATCGATGCCAACATGGCCCGCAAATACTTTGGCAGCACCGATGCGGTTGGCCAGACGCTTACGCTCAACATCAGCGCCGGAACCGCATCCTATCGCGTCGCCGGCATCTTCGCCCCGTTGCCGCGCAATACCGATCTCAAGTTCACGATGCTCGCGCGCGGTCCCAAGGGGGCGCCCAAGGGCAATGAAGACTGGTGGTATCACTGGGGCAGCAGTTCGGTTAACACCTATCTGCGCTTTCCCAACCCGGCTGCGGCCAAGGCCTTTGCTGCCAGGATGCCGGCCTTCGTGGTCCGCCACGGCGCGAGGGATCTGGGCGCCCATGCCGACCAGACCATGCAGATCGCGCTGCTGCCGCTCACCGATCTGCACCTGACCCCGGCGGGGCGCGACATGGCGAGCATGCGCCAGACGATCGTGACGCTCGGCGTGGTCGGCGCGCTCACCCTGCTGATCGCGATCGTCAATTACGTGAACCTGGCCACGGCGCGCGCCGGCCTGCGCGCCCGCGAAGTGGCCATGCGCAAGGTGCTCGGCGCCAACCGCAGCATGCTGGTGCGCCAATTTGCCGGAGAGGCCATTGTCACCACGGCGCTCGCGGCGCTGGTCGCGCTGGCGCTGGCGGAACTGGGCTTGCCGCTGGTCAACGCGGCGGCGGGGCTGTCTCTCTCGATCCCCTATGCCACCGTCGTGCCGGCGTTGCTGGTGCTTTCCAGCGTTGTCGGAATTGGCGCGGGCCTCTATCCCGCCGTGCTGCTCGCCCGCTTTCCCGCTGCTGCGGTGCTGGCATCGGCGCGTTCGCCCGGCGGCGGCCGCACCGGCGCCAGGCTGCGTGAAGTGCTTGTCGTGTTCCAGTTCGCGCTGGCCACGGCCTTCATCATCGGTACCCTGGTGCTGGTGGCGCAGACCCGCCATCTGCGTCAGGCCGATCTTGGCTTCGCGCGCGACGGTCTGATCGTGGTCAAGAGCATGGCGGGGTTGAGCGAGGGGCAGCAAGGCACCATGCGCGATGCCTTTTCCAGCTTGCCGATGATCCGGTCGGTTGGGATTGCCGACAGTGCCGCCGGTGGCTTTGGCAACAACAATGATAACAACATCGAGATTCCGGGGCAGCCTGGCTATGGGCCTTCACTGCGCGAGATCGTGGTGGGGCGCGGCTTCTTTGACACCTATGGCGCGCGGGTGATTGCCGGCCGCGTGTTCGATGACCAGCACGGGGCCGACGATTCCTATGGCACGAAAAGCAAGGACAACCGCGCGATCGTGATCAACCGCACGGCCGTTGCCGTGCTTGGCTTCCATTCGGCACAGGAGGCGGTCGGCAAGACGCTGGGCAAGGGGCACCCGCGCACGATCATCGGCGTGGTGGACGACATGCGGTTCTTTTCACCGCACGTGCCGATGGACGCCACGTACTACACCTATTTCAGCCGTTACCTCGGCGCCCCGGTGCTCACCGCGCGCTATGCCGGCCGGATGGATGCCGCGATGGGCGCGATGCGCGAGACATGGCGCAAGATCGCCCCGGAAGTGCCATTCGACGCTGCACCCGCTGATCAAGAACTCTCCAAGCTGTTCGAGGCCGATGACCACGCGGCCAGTCTCTTCACCATCGGCTCGGTGCTTGCTGTGCTGATCGGTTGCATTGGCCTGTGGGGGCTCGCTTCGTTCAACACCTCGCGGCGCGTGAAAGAGATCGGCATCCGCAAGGCGCTGGGCGCTTCCTCGCGCGACGTGGTCAAGCTGCTGGTCGGCCAGTTTCTGCGTCCGGTGCTGATCGCCAACGTGATAGCCTGGCCGCTGGCGTGGGTGGCGATGCGGCAGTGGCTGGCCGGTTTCAGCGATCGCATTACGCTCTCGCCGATGTACTTCGTCGCCGCAACGGTCCTGGCGCTGGCCATTGCCGTGCTGACGGTGATCGCCCAGTCGCTGCGCGCCGCGCGGGCAACCCCGGCCTGGGCGCTGCATCATGAGTAAGCGGCTTATGGTCGCTGCAGCGCTGTCCACCGCACTGGCATCGGCGCCCGCCCAGGCGGAAACCCTGCGCGATGCGGTGGAGGCGGCCTATCTCGGCAATCCGACGCTGGGCGCGGCCCGTGCGCGGCAGGATGCGCTGGCCGAAACGCCCGAACAGGCCCGCGCGGCTGGGCGGATCACTGCCGCAGCCGATGGGGCTGCCGGCTATGACCGCTTCGATTACGATCGTGGCGCAGGTGGCACCGTTTCCGCCAGCCTGCCGATCTGGACCGGCGGCCGGGTTTCCTCGCGGCTGCGCGCGGCGCAAGGCGATGTGGCGGCCGGCCAGGAAGGACTGCGCGACGCCGAGGCGGCGCTGCTCACGCAGGTGATTGGCGTCTATGCCGAACTGCTCTATGACCAGCAGGCCGTTGATATCGGCAAGGCGGATATCGCCCTGCTCGATCACCAGGTGGCCGAAGCACTGGCGCGGTATCGCCTGGGCAAGGCCACGCGCACCGATGTCGCCCAGCTGGAGGCGCAGCGCGCCAGCGCCGGGGCGACCCTGGCGGCGGCGCAGGCCACGCTCGACACTGCCGCGGCAAACTATCGCGCGGTGGTTGGGCAGGATCCCGGCGCGTTGGCACCGCCGCCTGCGCTGGGCCCGATGCCGGCCACGCTGGAACAGGCACGCGCCGATGCCCTGGCCGCCAACCCGCTCTATCAGCAGAGCTTGCGCGCAGCCGATGCGGCGGGCGCGCGGATTGAGGAAGCCCGCGCCGGCAGCGCGCCCACGGTGTCTCTGGGCGGTGGCTATGGCTATGACGTACGCCTTGGCGGCGTTGGGGCCGGCAGTTCGCTGCGCGCCGCCAATCTCGGGCTTAGCCTGCATGTCCCGATCCTGACCGGTGGCCTCGTCGCCTCGCAAGTGCGCCAGGCCCAGGCTCAGCAACGCGCCACGGTGTTCGATGCCGCCGCCGCTGGCCGTGAGGCGACCCGCTCCACCGACGCCGCCTGGGCCGCGCTGACCGGTGCCCGGGCGCAGATGGCCGCCAACCAGGCGGGTGTGGACGCGGCCAATCTCGCCCTGAGCGGGGTCAGGGCCGAATACGGCTTTGACCTGCGCTCGACGCTCGACATTCTGGTGGCGGACGAAAGCCTGCGTTCCGCCCAGCTCGCGCTGGCGCGCAACCGCAGTGACACGATCATTGCGCAGGCCGCCCTGCTGCGGGCCATGGGGCACCTCGATCTGGAGGCGATCCCGGGCGGTTAGGGGCAAACCCCAATAGCATCGCGGCGCTGTGCAGATCCTGCGCCGCGCCGCGAATTTGGGCGGCTGATGGGGCAGTGGCGGGCCGACATCGCGGCCTTACGCTGACGTCTTTCTGCGTCACGGTGTGGGGCTGATCGGCCCCGGCGACATGGGGCCTTGGTCGGAGGACATTAGGGAATTAGGGAGGACATCTGGCAGCCC
>CAYXUN010000123.1:0-3928 GCA_964468165.1 uncultured Novosphingobium sp.
CAAGCGGCGCATGCCTTCGGCCGTCACGGGCAGGCCGTGCTGGATCACTGCCTCTTCCTCGGCAATGATTTCGGCGATGTGGCGCAGGAACCAGGGCTCGTACTTGGTGACGGCGTGGACGTCTTCCACGCTGAAGCCTTCGCGGAAGGCCTGGCCGACCACGAGCAGGCGTTCGGGCGTGGCGCGGCTGAGCGCGGCATTGATCTCGTCGCGCGTCGCGCCTTCCAGCCCGTCATAACGGTTGAAGCCGTCGAGGCCGGTTTCCAGCCCGCGCAGCGCCTTCTGCAGCGATTCCTTGAGGTTGCGGCCGATCGCCATGACTTCCCCAACCGACTTCATCGCCGTCGACAGCAGCGGTTCGGAGCCTTTGAACTTTTCAAAGGCAAAGCGCGGGATCTTGGTGACGACATAGTCGATCGTCGGTTCAAAGCTCGCCGGCGTCGCGCCCGTGATGTCGTTGGTGATCTCGTCGAGGGTGTAGCCCACCGCCAGCTTGGCCGCGACCTTGGCGATCGGGAAGCCGGTGGCCTTCGACGCCAGCGCCGAGGAGCGCGAGACGCGCGGGTTCATCTCGATCACGATCAGGCGGCCATCCTTGGGGTTGACCGCGAACTGCACGTTGGAACCACCGGTTTCCACGCCGATCTCGCGAAGCACCGCGATCGATGCATTGCGCATGATCTGGTATTCCTTGTCGGTCAGCGTCAGCGCCGGGGCCACGGTGATGGAGTCGCCGGTGTGCACGCCCATCGGATCGACGTTTTCGATCGAGCAGATGATGATGCAATTGTCGTTCCGGTCACGGACGACTTCCATCTCATATTCCTTCCAGCCGAGGAGCGATTCCTCGATCAGGACTTCGGTGGTGGGCGACGCTTCCAGGCCGCCACGGACGATCTTGATGAACTCGTCCTTGTTGTAGGCAATGCCGCCGCCGGTGCCGCCCAAGGTAAAGCTGGGGCGGATGATCGAAGGCAGGCCGGTGGTTTCGAGCACGGCGAGCGCTTCTTCCACGGTGTGGGCCACGCCCGAGCGGGCCGATTCCAGCCCGATCTTGTCCATCGCGTCGCGGAACTTCTGGCGGTCTTCGGCCTTGTCGATCGCTTCGGCATTGGCGCCGATCATCGTCACGCCATACTTTTCCAGCGTGCCGTCATTGGCGAGGGCCAGCGCGGTGTTGAGCGCGGTCTGCCCGCCCATCGTCGGCAGCACCGCATCGGGGCGCTCCTTGGCGATGATCTTGGCCACCACTTCGGGCGTGATCGGCTCCACATACGTGGCGTCGGCCATTTCCGGGTCGGTCATGATCGTGGCCGGGTTGGAATTGACCAGGATGATGCGATAGCCCTCTTCCTTGAGCGCCTTGACCGCCTGCGTGCCCGAATAGTCGAACTCGCAAGCCTGGCCGATGATGATCGGCCCGGCGCCGATGATCAGGATCGAGGAGATGTCAGTGCGCTTGGGCATGGGAGGGCCTTTGTCTTTGTTCTGGCGTCAGCCGTGCCGGGCACGGCGCGTGGGTTCGGAAACGATGCTGGGCGCTTAGCCCAGCATGCTCACGAACTTTTCAAACAGATAGAAGCTGTCCTGTGGGCCGGGTGAGGCTTCGGGGTGGTATTGCACGCCGAACGCCTTCTTGCCGGCGATCGCGATCCCGCAGTTGGAACCATCGAACAGCGAGACGTGGGTTTCGATCACGTTTGCAGGCAGCGCGCCAGGCGTGTTGTCCACGGCAAAGCCATGGTTCATCGAGGTGATCTCGACCACGCCGTCTTCGTTGCGCTTGACCGGATGGTTGGCGCCGCGGTGCCCCTGGTTCATCTTGGTGGTCTTGGCGCCCGCCGCCAGGCCCAGCATCTGGTGCCCCAGGCAGATCCCGAAGATCGGCACGTCGGCGGCGAGCAGTTGCTGGATCACCGGCACGGCATAGGCGCCGGTCGCGGCCGGGTCACCCGGGCCGTTGGACAGGAACACGCCGGCCGGCTTGAGCGCCATGATCTCGTCAAACCCGGTCTGCGCCGGCACCACGGTGACGTCTGCCCCGGCCTTGACCAGGTTGCGGAAGATGTTGTCCTTGGCGCCGAAATCCATGGCGACGACGTGCGGGCGGCCCGTGCCTTCGGGGCGGGTATAACCCTGCCCCAGGTGCCAGATCGAACCCTGCCATTCTTCGCGGGCCTCGCGGCTGACCACGCGGGCGAGGTCCAGGCCTTCCAGCCCTTGCCAGCCGCGCGCCTTTTCCAGCAGCGCTTCAAGGTCGAACTTGCCTTCGGGGTGATGCGCGATCACCGCATTGGGCGCGCCCGACAGGCGGATGCGGCGGGTGAGAGCGCGGGTATCGATACCGGCCAGGCCGATGCGGCCCTGGCGCTCCATCCATTCCTGGAACGTGCCCTCGGCGCGGAAGTTGGCCGGCGCGGTAACGTCTTCGCGCACCACGCAGCCCACCGCGCCAGGCACACCATGGCTTTCCATGTCTTCGGCATTGGTGCCGACATTGCCGATGTGCGGGAACGTGAAAGTGACGATCTGGGCGGCATAGCTCGGATCGGTCATCACTTCCTGGTAGCCGGTCATCGCGGTGTTGAAGCACACCTCGCCGACGGCTTCACCCACGGCGCCAAAACCTCGGCCCCAGGCGACCGAACCGTCGGCAAGGACGAGAACACCCGTCGATCCTTCTGGTTGGGACGCAAGCGAAAGGGCGGGGTCGGCCATTATGGGGGCGCTCCGTTGGCAGGGGTTCTGGCGATGTTGCTAAGGCCCGGCCGCTACGCTCCTATAGCCGCAGCGTCAACCTAGCGGTTCAAGAAAGTTTGCCCTAGGAGGACTCCTTTGCGCCGCCCTGCGCGGCCCGAACACCCACAGGAAAAACACGACATGATCCGCGACACGATCAAGGCCGCGCAAGTGGCTGCCATGAAAGCCGGAGACAAGGGGCGCCTCGCCGCCGTCCGCCTGATCCTGGCCAAGCTCAAGGACAAGGACATCGAACTGCGCACTGCAATGACGGTGCCCGATGACGATGCCGTGGTGATCGACGTGCTGCAAAAGATGGTCAAGCAGCGTCGCGAATCGATCACCCTGTTCGAGCAGGGCGGCCGCCAGGAACTGGCCGACGTGGAAAAGGCCGAACTCGCCGTGATCGAGGATTTCCTGCCCGCGCAGCTGTCCGAAGACGAAGTCAAGGCCGCGATCGAAGGCATCAAGGCCGAACTCGGCGCCACCGGCATGAAGGACATGGGCCGCGTCGTGGCCGAACTGAAGGCACGCCACGGCACGCAGATCGACATGAGCAAGGCCAGCGGCCTGGTGAAGGCGGCGCTGAGCTGAACATGAAGGGGGCCATGCCCTTGATCCTCCCTCGCGCAGCGGGGGAGGTGGCAGGCCGCTGGCCTGACGGAGGGGGCTTTCCCCCTCCACCCCGCGCTGCGCGCGCGGTCCCCCTCCCCCGCTCCGCGAGGGAGGATCTGGCACACCCATGAGCCTGACCCCGCAATGGCTGGATGAACTGCGCAACCGCGTCTCGCTTTCGGGCGTGATCGGGCGGTCGATCCGCGTGCAGAAGGCGGGGCGCGAGTTCAAGGCGTGTTGCCCGTTTCACAACGAAAAGACGCCCAGCTTCACGATCAACGACGAAAAGGGCTTCTACCACTGCTTTGGCTGTGGCGCGCATGGCGATGTCATCCGCTGGATTACCGATCACCAGGGCCTGCCGTTCATCGAGGCGGTCAAGGAGCTGGCGGCACAGGCGGGCATGGACATGCCCGAGATGGATCGCCAGGCGGCACAGCGCGCGCAGGCGGCCAAGTCGCTGCACGACGTGATGCAGGCCGCGCAGGACTTTTTCGTGGCCAGCCTCAAGGCGCCGGAGGGGGAACGCGCCCGGGCCTATCTCGCCTCGCGCGGGTTTCCCGAGCGCATCGCG
>CAYXUN010000124.1:0-3896 GCA_964468165.1 uncultured Novosphingobium sp.
GGCTGAACCGCGTCGGTGAAGCGGCATATATGGACCACTCACACCACCGTCAACGACCATTTTTCCACAGGAGGGCCACAGCCTTAAAAAACCCAGTATTTCCGGGGCTTATCGGCGTTACATTTTTGTGATCAGCCCCTTTTCGACGGCGTTTGCGCGACTCGCTTAGGCGGTTCGCGTGGCAGAATCAGGCCCTTTTGAGTCGCGATGCCAGCGCACGGCCCGTTCCGATCAGCAGCGACGTGGCCGAACGCATGCGCGACGATGGGCTTTGCGCCAACCCGGCCGGGCACAGCGCCACCACGTCTGCCCGCGACAATGTGCCCGAGCGCACGCAGGCATCGCCCAGCCGCCACCACAGGCGGCCGTATTCTGCGAGAATCAAAGCCAGATCGGCCGCATCGGGCCGCCGCGTCGCCATGAAATGGCCATGGACCACCGCAACCAGCCGGCCCACCTCGGCCAGGGTATCGCGGCAAGGCACCGGCACGCCGCCGGTGAAGTGGTGCAAGACCAGCTGCGCCGCCTTTGGCGCATCGCCCCCGAACATATCTGCATAAGGCTGGGCCAGAACGGCCGCCGCGCTCTGCTCCATCCGTGCGGTATAACGCTGCGATGCACCGCCGGGATGAATGCGATAGGTTGCCAGCGGCGTGTCGATACGCGCCAGCGCCCCGAACCGGGCGAGCCGGTGATAGAGATCGAAGTCTTCGGCATAGAGCCGATCGACCCGCTCGAACACGTCCAGCCGGCGGGCGGCATCGGCCCGGAACATCACCGACGACCAGACCAGCGGATTGCCCAGCTGCAACCGCCAATCGATCAATGCCGGCGAAGTATGAAATGGCGCACGCGGCCCCGAGATCGCGCCCGCCTTGAGGATATCGACCGCAGAGGCGACCAGCACGACATTCGGGTTGGCCTCGAGAAACGTGTGCTGCACGGCAAACCGGGCCGGATGGCACAGGTCATCCTGATCCAGCCCGACGATGAACCGGCCACGTGCCGCGGCGAAAGCCATGTTGCGCGCCACCACCGGGCCGCCATTGCGCGGCGCCGCGATCACGCGCACGCGCGGGTCCCCGATCTGGCGCAGACGGGCCAGGGTATCGTCGGTGGAACAATCGTCGACCACCACCAGTTCGAAATCGGGCAGGGTCTGGGCCAGCACACTGGCAATCGTGTCCCCGATCAGGGCGCCCCCGTTATAGGCGGCCATCACCACGCTGATCAGGGGCGCATCGCTCATGCCACGGCCTGGCGCGGTGCGGCACTGGTAGCTGGCAGGACCGCGTCGACGATCATCTGCCCCACATCATTCTGCCACAGCCACAGCCCATTGGCATTGCCGCGGAAGCTGGGCTCTCCGCCCAGGGCACCCCACGGCACGAAGCCGGCGGCGAGGCCGATGCCGTAGGCGCCCGGCACGACCTGCCCGGCAGCATCGCGCAACCGGCAATGGCGATCGACCATCGGCCCCGGCTGCGGACCATCGCAGGCCAGCACGATCGGCGCGCCTGCTGCATCGAACAGAGGCAAGGCGCGCGGCCGATAGCCGGTTGCCCCGATCACCACGTCGGCCGCATCGAGCACCGCGCGGGCGGCGGCGGGATCGTGCTGGTCCAGCTGCATCAGCGCCAGGCGCGGTTCGGGCGCGCGCCCGCCCACGGCCAGCATGCGCAGCACCAGTTCGCGCGCTTCCAGCCGGAACCCGGCGAGGCGATAGACAAAGCCGCTGACCGGGCAGATGTCCGCCTCGGTAAAATCGGTGAAGCCCTCGGCCAATGCCGCCTCGCGCGAGGGATAGAACGGCCGCAACGGCCGGCGATGCAGGAGAGTGATGCCCCCGGCGCCCAGCGACAGCGCGGGATCGGCCTTGAGCAGCAGGACCGCCGCCGCGAGCGCGCTGGTCGATCCACCAACGATGGCAATGCGCGGGGCGCTGTGCGGATTGCCTCGCGCCGCAAACCGCTGGCGCAGCGCATCCATTCCGCCCAGCCGCAGGAATGCGTCCGACAGTACCAGCCGATCGCCGGCAATGTCGCCCAGCGTGCCCCCGGCCAGTGGTGCCGCGTGCACCGCCTGCGGGCATTGATAGCCGCCGGTCGCCAGCACGATATGGCGCGAGAGCAGGTCACGGGTCTGCCCCGCACCATCCCGCACCGTCGTGCGCCAGCGACCGTCGCTTTCGCGCTGGGCCCGCAGCGCGGCATGCCCGGTCAGCACGCTGGCGCCATGGGCGAGCGTCACGTCGCGCAGCCGGTCTCCCGTCACCGCGAGCAGATCTCCCGCCTCGACCAGCGGTGCGCCCAAGGCGCCGATGTGCCCGGCCATGGCGACCCCTGCCGGATGATCGGTCAGCGCGGCAAGCTCGGGATGGGCATTGTCCTTGACCGCGCTGAGAAAGGTTTCCGCCGTGCTGTCGGAGCGGATGGCATAGTGGCCCAGTTCGCCCCGTCCCAATGCCGGCCCCCGCTCCACCACGGCCAATCCTTCGGCCAGGGCACCGAGGCGGTTCTGCTTGCTGGCAGCGGTCAGCATCGCGGTGCCGGCCGGGCCGCCACCGACCAGCACGGTTTCGAACGTCGCGCATGGCGGCATCGTCTGCTTGACCCCCTTTGGCCGCCCGTCAGCGCCCGGCGTGACCGCCGCGATGGCTGCCACGAGTTGTTCGATCACCGTATCGACATCGGCAAGGCGCATCCCGTCGGTGATCGGCAGGGACAGCACGCGCGCCGCAAGGTCATCGCTCACCGGCACAGGTTCGATCATGGCATGGTCGCGAAACCACGGCTGCATGCCCAGATGCGGGCTGAAATAGTGGCCGGCGCCCACACCACGCTGGGCCAGGGCAGCGATCAGGGCTGGACGGTGTGCCGCCAGGTGCGCCGGCAAGAGCAATGACCAGAACTGGAACGCCTGCCGCCCCGCTGTCATCGGCGCCTGGGCGGCAAAGCCCGGGCCCAGCCGATCCAGCGCGGCGTGATAGGCATCGGCCAGCGCGGCACGATGGCTGCACACGGCATCGAGTTCCGCCAGCTTGGCCATGGCGAGAACACCCCCCACTTCCGAAAGCTTGGCATTGAGGCCGGGCATCTCCGCCGCGCGGGCAGCCCCGAAACCGAAGTTGCTCATCCGCCGCAAGGCCGCGACCAGATCGGCATTGCCGCTGTGGATCAATCCGCCTTCGCCCGTGGCAAAGGTCTTGGTGGCGTGCATCGAATAGACCACGGCAAATGGCGCGCCCGCACCAAAATTGACGCCCCGGGCATCGCAACTGCCGAGCGAGGCCGCCGCATCGATGACCACGGCCACGCCATGGCGCCGGGCCAGCCAGGCATAGCGATCAAGATCGAGGCTGCGCCCGAACGCCGCATAGGGCACGATCGCCGCCACGCGGGCGCCATGGCGCACGAGCAGGCGCTCTTCCGCCTGGGGATCAGATGCCCAGGTCTGCGGATCGACATCGTGGATCAGGGGGGTCAGGCCGGCCCATTCCACCGCCTGGGCCGTGGCAGCAAAGGTGAAAGCCGGCACCAGTGCCAAGGCGCCAGGACGAACACGCGGCCCGGCGGCGTGCCGAATGGCCAGGATCAGGCCCAGCGTGGCGTTGCCTACGGCCAGGCAGTCCCCCTTCCCGCCAAACAGCTGCGCCACCGCCGCTGCCTCGAACGCGCGCACCGCCGGCCCGCCATTGCTGAAAATGCCACGCTGCTCGATCGCCGCAAGCTCGTCGGCCAGGGCGCTGAAGCGCGGGGGATTGGGCGCAATAAGCGGAATCGAGAGCATCGCAGGGCATCCCCGGCAGCAGGAAACACGCGCCTGTTTGCCTTGCCATCCCTAAGAGCCCGATCCGAAACTAAGTTGAGTGGTATCAGTGGGTTAGCTTGACGACC
>CAYXUN010000125.1:0-1794 GCA_964468165.1 uncultured Novosphingobium sp.
AACGGCCGGGGGTTTTGCCACGGGGGGGGGGGGTGTGGTAACCGCCCCCCCGCTTGGGATTTGTCAGCTGGCTCTGCGCGGCTTAGCGGCAGATGCGCACGCGTTCGTGATGGCGCCACACGATGCGGCAATCGCGATTGTAGCCGTGGCGCTCCCAGCGGCGGCTTTCCCAGCGCCGGCTTTCCCAGCCGCGCCGGTCGCCCCAGCCGCGGTGTTCGCCGCGGTGGTCCCATCCGCGGTTGTCCCAGCGATGGTTGTGCTCCCAGCCTTGCGGATGCGCCTGTGCGGCGGCGGGGGTAAGCAGCGCGGCAGCCAGGGCCACGCCAGCGATCTTGGTCAGTTTGGCTAGCATCGTGTTCTTCCTGCGTTAGGTCCTCAACGTAGGAAAAAACGTCTGCGCGTTTCAGGATGTTCCCAGTCTGAACGGGTTATACCACCTGCGTACAGACTCTGCGCAGATTCTGCCGTCAGCCACACTGGCCGCGATGCAGCAGCTTCTGGTCAGCGAGAACCAGCGCCATCATCGCTTCCACCACCGGCACGCCGCGAATGCCCACGCACGGGTCGTGGCGCCCCTTGGTGAACAGGTCGGTCGCCTCGCCATCGCGGGTGATCGTGGGCATGGGGGTGAGGATCGAAGAGGTCGGCTTGAACGCCACGCGCACCGTTACCGGCTGGCCGGTGGAAATGCCCCCGGCAATGCCACCGGCATGGTTGGCCAGGAATTGCGGGCCAGCCATGGGGGTGGGGTTCCCGCCATCTTCGCGCGGACGCATCGGATCGGCATTGCCTTCGCCGGTATTGGCGGCCGCGGCAAAGCCATCGCCGATTTCCACGCCCTTGACCGCGTTGATGCCCATCATGGCATGGGCCAGTTCGGCGTCCAGCTTGGCATAGAGCGGCGCGCCCCAGCCGGCGGGCACCCCCGTGGCCACGCATTCCACCACGGCGCCCAGCGAAGAGCCGGCCTTGCGCGCTTTGTCCACCAGGGCTTCCCAGCGCTCGGCGGCCTGGGCATCGGGGCAGAAGAACGGATTCTGACCGATCTGCGCGGCATCGAAATTGGCGATGTCGATGGCATCGCCACCGATCGCGCTGACCCAGGCCAGGATCGTCACTTCCGGGATCACCAGCCGCGCCACGCCACCTGCAGCCACGCGCGCGGCGGTTTCGCGGGCCGAAGACCGCCCGCCACCGCGATAATCGCGAAAGCCGTACTTGGCATCATAGGCATAGTCGGCATGGCCCGGGCGATAGGCCTTGGCCACTTCGGAATAGTCCTTTGAGCGCTGGTCGGTGTTCTCGATCATCAGGCTGATCGGCGTGCCGGTGGTGCGCCCCTCGAACACGCCCGAAAGGATCTTCACCTGGTCGGGCTCGTTGCGCTGGGTGGTAAAGCGCGACTGGCCCGGACGGCGCGCGTCCAGATAGGGCTGGATCATCCCTTCATCGATCGCCAGACCCGGCGGGCAGCCATCCACCACGGCGCCCAGCGCCGGCCCATGGCTTTCCCCCCAGGTGGTGAAGCGGAACAGGTGTCCGAAGGAATTGATGCTCATGGCGCCCGGCTCTGTCCCAAGCCGTGGCAAAAGTCCACCGCTTCAAAACTCGTCCCAGTCTTCCCCGCCCACCACGCGCGCGGGCGGCGGGGCAGGCGATGCCGCCGGGGTGACATTTGGCGGTGGGGGCAGCGCGGCGGGGGGGGGCCGGGCGGGCGCGGGGGGGGGGGGGCCCGGGGCCCCCCCGGGGCCCGGGGGGGGGGGGGGGGGGGGCGGGGGGCACCCCCCCCGGCGC
>CAYXUN010000125.1:1804-3863 GCA_964468165.1 uncultured Novosphingobium sp.
CAGCGAAATCCCCGGCGACATCGACCTCACCATCATCGGCGGTGGCGGCCACGTGCGCCAGCCGGGGCCCGGGCATCGGGCGCGCGGTGCCCTGGATCACCACGCCGCTCAGCGAGTCGCGACGGTCTTCCGGGCGGCCTTGGCTGCGCGCTTCCACATTGCGGGTGCGGAACGTGCCGACCAGTTCCGACAGCTTGGCAGCTTCCGCGGCCAGCGCGCGGGTGGCGGCGCTGGTTTCCTCCACCATCGCGGCGTTCTGCTGCGTGGCGCGGTCCATGTCGTTCACGGCATCATTGACCTGGGCAATGATCTGGGCCTGCCCATCCACCGTGCCGGAAATATCGGCGACCACGCTGTTGATGGCGCCCACCCGGTCGAGGATCTGGCCCAGGATATCGCCGGTCTCGCGCACCAGCGCCACGCCATCAGCCACGTGGGCGCCCGATTTGGCGATCAGGGCCTTGATGTCCTTGGCCGCGTCGGCGCTGCGCTGCGCCAGCGCCCGCACTTCGGTCGCCACCACGGCAAAGCCCTTGCCGGCATCGCCCGCCCGCGCCGCTTCCACCCCGGCGTTCAATGCCAGCAGGTTGGTCTGAAAGGCGATGCCATCGATCACGCCGATGATCTGGCCGATTTCCTGGGAAGACCCCTCGATCGCGGCCATCGCCGTTACCGCGCGGGTCACCACTTCGCCGCCGTCGCTGGCTTCCTTGTGGGCCTCTGCCACCTGGCGGCTGACATCGCCCGCGCGGCTTGCGGTATCGCGCACGCCGGTGGTCACCTGGCGCACGGCCGCCGCCGTTTCTTCCAGCGTGGCGGCCTGGCGCACGTTGCGCTGGGCCAGATCCTCTGCCGCGCCGCTGATTTCGCCCACCGTGCGCGCCAGCGATGCGGCGCCAACCCGCACCGATCCCAGCGCGCCGGCCAGGATGGCCTGGGTCTGGTTGAAGGTGGCGCGCAGTGGTTCGAAATCGGGGGCGAACGGCTTGTCGATGCGATATTCCAGATCCTTGGCCGCCATGCGATCCAGTCCCTGGGCCAGCGCGCCCACCACCTGTTCCTGCGCGGCATCGGTGGCGCGCTTGGCCAGTGCCGTCTGGCGGAAGACAGCCGCCGCGGCCTCGATCTGGGCCACTTCGCTGCCGTGCGGATCGCCGACGATATCCTGGCTGTAATCGCCATCGGCCATGGCCCGCAGCATGGCCGTGACCCCTGACAGCGGCTGTACCACATCGCGGCGCACGTGGCGCAGCACCCAGGCCACCGTGGCGCCCAGCAACAGCAGCAATATTCCCGTCAGGGCGAGGCCAATGTCCATCAGCCAGCGCGATGTCTCGGTATCGGCAGCAATGTCGGCCTTCATTCGCACGGCAAGCCTGTCCTGCACGTCCTGGAACGCGTCAAACGCGTTGGTGAAATCCTGCTGCGCGGCGCGAAGATCGGCGCCCCCCGCGCCAATCTGCTGGACCAAGGCCCGCGCGGCGGCGGCATAGGCTTTCTGCTTGGTCTCGGTCTCGGCAAACAGCGCCTGTTCGTCGGCCTCATGCTCTGCGGCAAAGACTTGCGCATAGGATGTTTCCAGCGCGGCAATATCCTTGGCAAAGTTGTCCAACTCGGCTTTCCGTGCGGCAGGATCGTTGCGCGCCACGGCATCCTTCACCCGGAACACGTCGCTTTCGCTCGCGTCGTGCTTCATGTCGCCATACATCTGCGTGCGCAGCACCCAGGCCGACGTGGCGAGGTGGTGGGTGCGCGATTGCATCATGATCTGTAGCGAGGTGGAGACCACGATCTGCACCAGGCAGATCGCCACCAAGGCGATCACGCACATCATGGCGCTTTGCCGGATCGAGGCTGGCTTGGCAAAAGGCATGCGGATTTCTCCCGGGAAAGGACACGCAAAGGCACGGCAGCGGTGCGACACGGGGATCGAATGGTGTGATGTCTTGCCAGCATCACCTAGGCATGCGTGGCAAATTTCGCGCAAATGCCCGATCAGGATTTTACGCTCTCATGACTGCCGTCCGAGACGCTGGCCGAGTTTACTCCTTCGCTGGCC
>CAYXUN010000126.1:0-3672 GCA_964468165.1 uncultured Novosphingobium sp.
GCCGGGGGTTTTATAAAAAATTTTTTATAAAAAAAATTTTTCCCCCCCCGCGCTTTTTCCCGCGGGGTCCAGCTTGATAACGCGCGCCACGGCTCTCGTCACTGCGCACGGGCAGCTTTCCATCCATGCAGGCCGCGCCATTTGCGCTTGGTTGGCGCAACCGCGCGCTGCTCCAGCTTCATGAAATCCACACGAAGCCACGAAGACACGAAGGAAGGATGACCAAGGCGTTCTTCGTGGCTTCGTGTGCAATCAAATCGTGCCAGAACCTGGCTGCGGCGTCAGGCTTGATGACGAAGCCAGACGCCGGATCACGTCCGCAGTGACGAGAAGTTTACCTACAAATTATCGGCTTACCCTCATCGGTGCCCCCGCCGGGGAGGCGATCACAGCACGTCGAACCCGCTGCCCAGGCTGGCGCGCAGTTTGTCCAGGGCCTGGGCCTTGAGCTGGTGCACGCGCGGGACGGATACTTCCAGCACCTGGGCGATTTCCGCCAGGTTCAGTTCCTCCACGAAGTAAAGCTGGATCACCAGTTGCAGCCGCTCGGGCAGCGCGGCGATGGCCTTGGCCACCAGTTGGCGGCTTTCGCTGTCGGCCAGTTGGGCAAAGGCATCGGGGCGATCGTCGGCAAAGGCGCTGTCGCTGTCGGAATAGGCATCGTCGATCGCCTCGATCCGCACCGGCTCGCTCGTCGCGCGCAGGTCTGCCAGTTCGGTGTCGGTCAGCCCCAGGGCGCGGGCCAGTTCGGGCTCGCTGGGCATGCGGCCCAGTTCCATGGTCAGCTGGTTGGTCTTTTCGCGCAAGGTGCGCCGCCGGTCTGACGACGTGCGCGAGAGCGGCATGGTGCGCCGCACGAGATCGACCATCGCCCCGCGCACCCGCAGCTTGGCATAGGCGGCAAAGCCATCTTCGGTGGGGCCGGAATGCTTTTGCGCGCATTCGGTCAGCGCCACCAGGCCCGCCTGCACCAGATCATCGACATCCACCCCGGAGTGGCCAGACCCGTGCACATGCCAGGCCAGGCGGCGCACCATCGGCAGGAACCGGCGAATGCGATCGGCGGTATCGTCACGATAGGCACGCGAGGCGGCAAAGCTGCGGTGATCGTGTTTCATGGCGTCTCGTTTTCTTTTTTGAAGACAAATGAAGAGGCAGGAGCGGGCGCCGCGGTCACGCCGCCAGGGCCGGCTGGAGCGGCGGCGGCAGCTGCGGCGGCCCGGTCGGCGTCTCCTCGCCGATCACGGCCACCACCTCGATCGGCTGCGTCGGTGGCAGTTCGGCGATCGACAGCACCACGCAGGCCGGTGCGCGCTGGCGCATCAGGGCGGCAAGCGCCCGCCGCGCACGCGGTTGCACGATCAGCGCCGGCGCGATGGCGCCTGGACCGCGCTGGCCGACGATCGCATTGACGCGTTCGCCGATGGTGCGTGCCAGGTCTGGTTCGATCACCGGCTGGCCGGTGACCGGATCGTGCATCCCGCCCACGATCATCCCTTCGAGCTGGGCCGAGAGGGTGAGCACGGGCAGCCGTTCGGTCGGGCCGCAGACCCGCGCCACGATCAGCCCGCCGAGTTCTGCGCGCAGCAGGTCGACCAGCTTGTCGTGGTCGGTGGTCTGCAGCACCGCCTGGCTCAACGCTGCCAGGATCGGCATCGGATGGGCGATGGTCACCCCGTCTTCGAGCAGGGCATGGAACAGGCGGGTGAGCGCGGCGAGCGAGAGCGGCTGCGGATGCAGGGTTTCGATCAGGCCAGGGGCGCGATCGCGCACCGCCTCGAGAATGGCGCGCACTTCATCGGGGCCGAGCAGCAGCTGCGGTCGTTCGCCCAGCAACTGGTTGAGGTGGGTGGCGATCACCGTGCTGGCGTCGACCGTGAGGAAGCCTTCGGCGATGGCCTGATCGCGCAAATGGTTTTCGATCCACAGCGCGGGGCAGCCAAAGCTGGGATCGCGCGTTGCCTCGCCCATCAGGCCATGATCGCCGCGCGCCTCGCCAGCATCGATTGCCAGCACGCGATCGGCGCGCACGGTAGCCCCGCCCAGCGGCACCCCGCCCAGCATGATGCGATAGTCGTTGGCGCCCAGGTCCAGGCTGTCGCGCACACGGAACTGCGGCACGACAAAGCCGAACGCCTGGCTCAACTGCTTGCGCACGCCGGTGATGCGGGTGACCAGCGGCGAACCGCGCCGTTCATCGACCAGGTGGACCAGGCCATAGCCCAGCTCGATCGTGACGAGGGTGTGGTCGCTGACCTCTTCCAGGGTGATGCGCGCCGGATCGCTGGGTGGCGCTTCGGGTTCGAGCACGGGTTCGGGGCGGCGGGCCCGCTGGCGCAGCGCCCACCACAGCCAGCCCGCACCCGCCGCGGCGGGCAGGAACACCGACTGCGGCATGGCGGGAATGGCGCCGATCGCGCCCAGGATCACCGCCACCGGCAGCCAGGTGGCGGGATTGGCAAACTGGTGGCCGATCTGGCCGGCCAGATCGCGCGTATCGGCCACGCGGGTGACGATCACCGCCGCCGCGATCGAGAGCAGCAGCGAGGGCACCTGCGCCACCAGCGCATCGCCCACTGCCAGGGTGATATAGCGCTGCGCCGCCTCGCCGGCGCTCAACCCGTGGGTGATCATCCCCAGGCAGAAGCCGGCGATGATGTTGACGCCCAGGATCAGCAACGCGGCAATGGCATCGCCTTTGACGAACTTGCTCGCACCGTCCATCGCGCCATAGAAATCGGCCTCGGTCGCCACTTCGCGGCGGCGGGACTTGGCTTCATCGGCGCTCATCAGCCCGGCGGCGAGATCGGCGTCGATCGCCATCTGCTTGCCCGGCAAGGCATCGAGCGTGAAACGCGCCGACACTTCGGACACGCGGCCCGCGCCCTTGGTCACCACCACCAGGTTGATGATCATCAGGATCATGAACACGAACAGGCCAACGGCAAAGTTGCCACCGACCAGGAAAGCGCCGAACGCCTCGATCACGTGACCGGCGGCGGCTTCCCCTTCGTGGCCGCGCACCAGCACGATGCGGGTGGACGCGACGTTGAGCGCCAGGCGCAGCAGCGTGGCAAACAGCAGGACCGAGGGGAACGAGCTGAAATCGAGCGGCTTTTCCGCGTTCATCGCCGCCATCAGGATCGCGACGGACAGCGCGATGTTGACCACGAAGAACACGTCGAGCAGCACCGAAGGGAGCGGCACGATCATCAGCACGATAAGCATGAGGATGCCGGCCGGAAGGGCCATGGCACCGGGCGAGCCAAAACGCTTGAACATGATCGGTTAGAGCCCCATCGCCTTGAGCCGGCCATAGGCACGGGCCACATGATCGCCACCCGCCGTGCCCGGCGCGGCCAGGGCAAAGGTATCGCGCAGGGTATCGGCCATCGAGGCACGTGCAGGTGCCGCCTGCCCGCCAGGGCCGCTGGCATTGGCCGCCGCCTGCTGGAATTCCTGCGCCACCGGGCCGCCGGTCGGCGCCGGCGGACTGACTGGCGCGCCCGTCAGACCGAGCGCAGCGGGATCGCCATAGGGCGTGGCGGCCATCGCCCATGGGCCCGAGAGCGGCGGCACCGCCCAGCCCCAGCCGGCACCCACGAGCCCGCGGCGCCCCACGTGCATAACGCCCGCAAGCGAGCCCGGCGCGCCGCAGGCGGAAAACAAGAT
>CAYXUN010000127.1:0-3566 GCA_964468165.1 uncultured Novosphingobium sp.
TTGGTGAAGGCGATTCCCGTGGTGGAGCAGCAGGTGAAATGGCGCCGTGCCCGCGAAGGCTTCCCGCAGGACCTGCTGGACGAGGAAATGCGCAAGATCGCCTTTTCGGTGCGCCGCCTGGACGATCACCTGCGCGATCATGAATGGCTGGTGCCGGGGCAATATACCCTGGCCGACATCTGCAATTTCGCCATCGCCAACGGCATGCAGTTTGGCTTTGCCGAACTGGTCAACCGCGAGGATACGCCGCACCTGGTGCGCTGGATCGAGCAGATCAAGCAGCGTCCCGCCGTGCGCACGATGTTCGACAGCGTGGAACTGGAAAAGCTCGGCCCGCGCGATTGAGATGGCTATCCTCGCCCGCGCGCCGCTTTTTTTCTGGGGCCGGCGAAGGGTGGGATGCAATCGGAGGGTTTTGTCACTGGCAGCCTTGGTATAGGGCGGCCGCGTGCAGGAGTGTCCGCGGCGCATGCGCGGCGCACGGGCACCCTGCGGTGACGGAGCCTTGATGCAAGACGTGCTGCTTGCGGAAGGGGGTGGGCGCTACGGCGCAGACCCTCGCCGCCGTTCCATCTCGTTCGTGCTGGCCTTGGCCATGTCGCTGCTTTTGCTGGCGGCACTTGTCTCCGTGGGCCTCTATGATCCCCCGGCCAAGCACGAGGGCGGGACGCTCACCGCGGTCAATCTGTCAGCCGCGGCGGGCGACAAGAGCGAAAACCCCACGCCCAAGCAGCAGAAGGCCGCGCAGCAGGCCACCCACGCCACGGCCACGGCACCTGCCGCGGCCACCCCGCCGCGCGTGGTGGTGCCCACCGACAACAAGGTGGTCTGGCCCGAAGGCTTCATCCCGATGAAGCGGTCTGACTTTGCCGCCTCGGACATTTCCAAGATGACCGGCCCGGCCGGAACCGGCAGCGCGGCGCAGCAGGCCTCGGCCGGCGGGGGTGGCGGCGGCACGGCCGGCACCGCGCCTGATGGTTCGCGCCTCTACAACGCGCAGTGGTATCGCGAGCCGCGCGACGCGGAAATCGACGGCTATATGCGGCCGGGGCAAGCCTCGGGCCGGTGGGCGATCATCGCCTGCCGCACGATTGCCGATTACCACGTCGACGATTGCCAGGAACTGGACGAGAGCCCGCGCGGATCGGGCATGGCCCGCGTGCTGCGCCAGGCCGCCTGGCAATTCCTGGTGCGCCCGCCGCGCATCAACGGCACGCCCCAGGTCGGCGCCTGGGTGCGTATCCGCTTTGATTTCATCCGGGGCAAGCGCAACGATGACGGCGGTGGCAGCGACAGCGCCAGCGGCCCCAGCGGCGAGGGCTGAGCGCAAGCGCCGGTCAGAACTCGGACCAGTCTTCCATGCCGCTGCCACCGCCGCCTGCCGCACTGATCTTGCGCGGGGCGGGGATGGCGGTGGGGGCGGGCAGGGCGCGCGGCGGCGGGGCTGCGATTGGCCTGGGCGCAGGCAGGGGGGCAGGCGCCGGCGAAGCGACGGCAACCACCGCTGGCGCGCGGTGTGCCGGGCCGCTGCTTCCGGCGCGGAAGCGGGCAACCAGGTTGCCCAGGGCATCGGCCTCGCTCGCCAGCGTGCGGGCGGCGGCGGTGCTTTCTTCGACCATGGCGGCGTTCTGCTGGGTCATCCGGTCGAGCGAGCCGACGGTTTCATAGACCTTCTTCACGCTGTCGGATTGATCCGCGGTAGCTTCGGCAATGCCGGCAACCAGGCCACGCACGTTGCCGATGCGGGCGATGATCGCCTCCAGTGCCTCGCCGGTTCGGGTCACCAATTGCACTCCGGCGGCGACCTGGCCGGTGCTTTCCCCGATCAGGCCCTTGATATCGCGTGCCGCGTCGGCCGAGCGGCGGGCGAGGGCGCGCACTTCGGTGGCGACCACGGCAAAGCCCTTGCCGGCGTCGCCAGCGCGCGCCGCCTCGACCCCGGCGTTGAGAGCGAGCAGGTTGGTCTGGAAGGCGATGCCATCGATCAGGTCGATGATCTGGTTGATGGTTTGCGACGAGCGGGCAATGCCATCCATCGCCGCGACGGCTTCGGTCACCACCTGGCCGCCGTCGCTGGCGGCAAGGGCGGTTTCCTCGATCGTGTGGCGCACGGCTTCGGCCTTGGCCGCGCTGTCGTCCACCATCGCCGTTACGTTGCGCATGGCAGTGGCGGCGGTTTCCAGTTGCGCGGCCTGGGCCTCGGTACGGTGGGCAAGATCGTCGGATGCGGCGCGGATCTCGGTCGATCCGGTGCGCACGTTGTCGGCCGCGCTGGTCACGGCGCCGATCACCTTGCCCAGCTCTGCCGCCATGGTGTTGAAATCGTCGCGCAGCTGGGCAAACGGGCCTTCCAGCCCGCCCTCGATCCGCGCGGCCAGGTTGCCGCTCTTGAGGTCGGCCAGGGCCACGCCCAGCGTGCGCACGATCAGGTCCACCTGCGCCGCCTTGGCCGCGTCGGCGATGGCGAGTTGATCGCGCAGTGCGCCAAATGCACGGGCCAGGTCGCCGAGTTCATCCGCGCTGCCATCGTGATCGACCTGCGCCGTGCGGTCTCCCGCGCCCAGCCGGGTAAGTGCCTGGGTCACCTCGGCCACGGGGCGGGCGACCAGGCGTTCGAGCAGGCGATAGCTCCACACCAGCACCGCGATCAGCCCGGCCAGCGCGCCCAGCCCGATAATCAACGAAAACCAATAGGCCTGGTTGGCCGCGGCCGTCGCCTGGGTGATATGGCCACGTTGGTAGTCAATCAGCTTGTCGAGGCTGGAATCGATGCCTTGGGCCAATTCCTCGTTCTGCTGGATCAACCCCTGCGCTTCGGCCATGTGGCCCTGTCCGGCCAGGGCCTGCACCTGATCGGCCGCAGTGGCATAGCTGGTCCAGCCCTTGGCGAAATCGCTCACAAAGCCGGCTTCGTTGGCATCCAGGTCGGTGGCCTTGAGGCCGTTGATTGCCTTTTCGATCATCGCACGGTTTTCGGCGATGCGCGCGATGTGGCGGGCGGCGGTCTGGCTGGATGACGGCATGGTGAGCGCCCGCAGATCGGCATCGATCTGGGCAATCGCGGTGTCCATGCCATTGGCCATGAGCGCCTGCGGCATGTGATCACCGGTGATTTCCGCATCGTTGGCGCTGATCTGGTGCAGCCCGGCGCTGATCATCGCCAGGGCCGCCATGATCATCGCCGCAATGATCACGAAAAGCCGCGACAGCTTGCGGCGGATCGGCGCGTTCTTGAGATATTCCATCGACACTCACCTGGCCAGCCGGCAGCGCAGGGCGCCGGTTTCGGTCAGGTGGAATGCCACAGTCTGCTTAGGTGCCTTTCAATGCCGGGCTAAGCGAAAGCGCCTAGGTCGTAAACTCATAAATGGCGCCCCCGAGGTTTGAGGCCAAAGGCCCCGTCGCGAGGAGAAAGCGCGTAGGAATATCCTACATATTTCAAGTGCTTTCGACGCTGCGAGGGGGCCTTTGGGTCAAATCCCGAAGGGACGCCAAAATGGCTTCCATCTCGGCCCAAAGTGCCCTTGCAAAGGCCACCAGCCTTCGCGGCGGTCACTTTGGCCCGA
>CAYXUN010000128.1:0-3428 GCA_964468165.1 uncultured Novosphingobium sp.
GACATGGTCACCCGGTTGTAGCGCGAAATCGATGATCTTGCGAATGCCGCTGCAATCCGGCCCATGGGCATGCGCGGTGGTGGGCAGAGCGGCCCCACCAGCAACGAGATCGACCCAGGCGGCGGAACTGAGTGCAACGCGATAGGTGCCCGCGGTGGTGACGTGCAGGGCAACCATGCCGCCGAACGTGCCCGGCGCGGCGGGCTTCTGCGGCGGCAAGGCATAGTGCACCTCGGCCATGGGGTGCAGCGTCAGCGCTTCGGCTTCGCCCGGCGCGATCTTGGTCATGGCCAGGCCGGGGCGGTCGGTCGCGCTTTCCAGGGTCGTGGCATTGCTCCATGCGGCAAAGGCCGGGGGCAGAGCGGACGGCGTGGCGGGGCAGGTAGGCGCGCCGCTTGCCGCCATGGGCTGCTGCGCCAATGCGCTGCCGGCCGATGACACGGCGAGGACTGCCAGCGCCGAAGCGGCCAGACGGCGGAACGGAAGGCTGGACGCGCGCATGAAGATCCTCGCTTATGATGATGTTTCTGCGTGCATAGCATGCGGCGGACGGGGATGGCCATGGTACCGCGTGCGGACTTTGCGCGTTGTGGCCGCGCGGGCATATGGACAGCGCCCGGGGGTGGGGTCCAAACGGCGGCCAAACAGCGGCCAGTGCGTGGCGTGCGATGGAGACAGGTGATGGAGTTCGATTTTTCCCAGGTCGCAGCGGGCGATCGCTACAAGCTCATGAGCGCCTCGATCACGCCGCGCCCGATCGCCTGGATTACCAGCCGCTCTGCCGCCGGGGTGACCAACGCCGCTCCGTTCAGCTTTTTCAACATGGTGGCCGCCGATCCGCCGCTGCTCACGATCGGTTTCCTGCGCCAGGCCGATGGCCGCCACAAGGATACGCCGGCCAATATCCTCGAAACGAAGGAATTCGTCGTAAACCTCGTGTCAGAAGATGACGCAGAGGCGATGAACTTTACCTGCATCGATGCCCCGCCCGAATTCGACGAGGCCGCGCATGCCGCGCTCGCCTTGGCGCCGTCGAGCGTGGTCGCGCCCGATCGCATCGCCACGGCCCCGGTATCGATGGAATGCCGTCTCTATCAGGCGATCGAGGCGGGACAGAGCACGATCGTGCTGGGCGAAGTGGTGCGGTTTCATATCCAGAACCGCTACATCGATCGCGATCGCCTCTACGTTGATACCATGGCCATGGGCCTGATCGCACGCATGCACGGCGCGGGGTGGTACAGCCGCAGCGATGCCTCGTTCCAACTGGCGCGGCCGCGCTATGCCGATTGGCTGGCGGAAAAGAATGACGATTGATTGACGGGATTCGTGCGAAACTGTTGCAATGCGATGACCATTTCACCGCATTGCAATATACAACCAAGATCGTTGCAAGTGTTTCTTTGTAATTCCAAATTATCACAATAAATCAACAGTATATACCGAATAGCTGTAGCAAATCTGGCATATTTGCGCCTTATCCGGCCACGGTTTCAAGGAGGCAATATGACCGAACAAAAATACCGCCTGGCGGCCCACGCCAGCGCCACCGTGCTTGCCCTGGCAAGCCTGGGCCTGGCCGCGCCGGCGCTGGCCCAGTCCACCGGCAGCATGGACTTCGGCAACCAGATCGTGGTGACCGGCACCGCCCAGAAGGGCATCGTCGGCGTCGCCAATCCCGATACCAGCAAGGCGTCGGCCATTCTCAGCCAGGCCTGGATCGAGCGGCAGACGCCCGGCCAGTCGATCAACGACATGATCAACTATCTGCCCGGCGTCAGCTTCCAGAACAACGATCCCTACGGCGGCAGCGGCGGCACGCTGATGATCCGCGGCTTTGATGCCACGCGCATTTCCGAAACCATCGATGGGGTGACGCTGAACGACGATGGCAACTATGCGCTCTATTCGGGCGAGCTGCTCGATTCCGAAGTGATCGACCAGGTCGCGGTCAATTTCGGCACGACCGACGTCGACAGCCCGACCTCGTCCGCCTCGGGCTCGACCATCAACATCCGTTCGCACAAGCCGACCGAGGATTTCCACCTCAAGGCATCGGGCGCGATGGGCACCGACAATTACTATCGCGTGATGGGCATGGTCGACAGCGGCGCGATCGGCCCGTTCGGCACGCGGCTCTATGGTGAATACAGCCACTCGCACAACGATTCGCCGTTCAACAACTATGGCAAGGTGCGGCGCGAGCAGGCCAACGGCGGGATCTACCAGCCGCTCGGCGCGAACGGCGATTTCCTGTCGCTGACCGGCACCTATGTGGGCACGGAAAACAACTTCTCGGGCTCGGTGCCGCTGTCGAACGTCCCGCTGACCGCCGATACCGGAGTGGGCTTCACCTATTTCCCGACCAGCTTCAAGAACGGCTATTACCACTACGCCCCGTGCACCACGGCGGCGGCCAATGCCGGCGCGGCCGATACCGCCAACACCAGCGGTTCGGCCTATGACAATAGCGTCAATACCGCGCAACAGCTCAACCTGCGCGGCAGCGCGCGCCTGACGCTGGCACCCGGCCTGGTGTGGACGATCGACCCCAGCTACCAGTGGACCAAGGCCAATGGCGGCGGCACCGTGGTCGCTTCCGAAGGCACGTCGGGCGGGATGACCGGCTATATCAACGGCAGCTATTACCTGGGCGAGGATCTCAACGGCGATGGCGACACGCTGGACAAGGTGCGCCTGCTGGCGCCCAGCCAGACGACCACCCACCGCATCGCGCTGACCACCTCGATGCGTTATGACATCGACAGCCGCCAGGCCGTGCGTCTTGCTTATGCCTTTGCCCGTTCGGTGATTTCCCAGACCGGCGAACTCGGCATGCTCAACAGCGATGGCTCGCCCGTGCTGATCTCGCCGGTCAACGATCCGCTCACCGATGGCGCGGGCAACGTGGTGGAAAAGCGCGACACGCGCTCGATCGCCCTGCTCAACCAGGTTTCGGCCGAATATCGCGGCAGCTTCCTCGACAACCGCCTGAAAGTGAATGCCGGCCTGCGCGCGCCGTTCATGCACCGTGACCTGACCAACTATTGCTTTACCCGCAGCAGCAGCGGCGGGGTAAGCTGCGTGTTCGGGGCCTCGGCGGCAACCTATGCCGCTGCCAACCCCACTGCCATGGCGCCGCAGCGCCGCACCTACAACTACAACGCCGTGCTGCCGAGCCTGGGCGTCACCTATGACCTGCCCAGCGCCGGCCAGTTCTTCTTCAATTACTCCAAGGGCATGTCTGTCCCGCAGACGACCTCGCTCTATCAGTCGTTCTTCTTTGGCAACGGCAGCAACGCCGGCCTGGTGAACCCGGAAAAGACCGACAACTTCGACCTGGGCTTCCGCCGCACCAGCGGCCCGCTCCAAGCGCAGGCAGACCTGTGGTACACCCACTTCACCAACCGCCTGGGCACGGCCTACCA
>CAYXUN010000129.1:0-2887 GCA_964468165.1 uncultured Novosphingobium sp.
ATTTGCTTCTTTGTCAATCCGTCGCTTCTTTGTCAATCCGTCGCTCCTTGTCAATCCATCTGCACAGCTCGTGCAGACATCCGTTCCAGGCTTCAGACATACGTTCAGACATGCGCCTATGCGCCTATGCGCGAAATCAATCATGTTGTCGGAACGGCAACAACGAGGCGTGCAGCTTGTTTCTGGATGGACAGGTCAAGGTGATGGTAGCTGACGCGAGTTGCCCAAGGCAGAGCGGCGTTGGAGTTCCATGAGCCATCGCGGTGTTGGCGCGGGTCGAAGCCCATACACACGCTCTATGATCAGCAAATTCCTATGTTGAACTCTGGCGATACGACCATGAAATTCAAAGCCGATGAGGCGCTGTCCATCGTGGCTTTGCAGGTAATTTTTGACCGCGTGGCTGGCGGGCGAACTCAACTGAAATGCGTTAAGGCCATTCCGATCAGCGCAACCTTCGGCCTGCAGTGAGAGTCCTTCCATGCTGGTGATGAACAAGCTTTGGCCCGCCACGCGACCGACCGCCAAATCATTCACGTTCCAGCACGATCCAAGAACCTTCTCCGGACTGTGTGGCGAACATCCTGTAATCAGAATGCCGATCGATGCAGCCATCAATAGCCTCATAAGGGCATGGCCAAATACCGATCGAGCATCACCAACGGCGTCATGGACGGGCCAGTTGGATTTAGCGTCAGTCCCGAAAGGTTGCCGTGACCTGGCTGGCCTGCGATTCCCCCCTTCACCCACACAGTGGCCGCCCGCTCCCCACTTCCAGATGCAGGTGATCGCGGTGCGCCGCGTTGTAATCGGGGCTGAGTACGGTATTGAAGCGCTTGCACGCACTGGTGTGGATGGCGCGCAGGAAGGCACGGATCTGGGGGTCTTCGTCGCGCCAGTCGCGCAGCACGGTGACGCGGCGGCCGTCGGCCAGCAGGAAGCCGGAAATGTCGATCGCGTTGGCGGTGGCGTGGGCCGATCGGCGCGCGGTGCCGGCCACGTTGCGGCAGTTGTAGCTGCCCATGGTCTCGATCTTGACCAGCGGACTGCCCAGGATCTGTTGCGCAGCACGATCCACGCCAAAGCGTGCCCAGCCTTGCAGCGCGTTGGCGAGTTGGCACGTCACCGGCCCGGCATTGGCCAGGCCCAGTTGCGTGCTGTCGCTGCGCAGATAGGCCAGGCGCACGCTGCCCAGCGTGCTGCACCCGGCGCCGTAATACTGATCGGGCACCGGAACATAGCCGATCGCATTCTGGCGCAGCGAAACCATGCAGGCGCGCGTGGCGACCGAGCTGGGCACGGGCTGGACAACCGGGTGCGAGACCATGCGCGCCGAAACCGAGCGGGCGGGGCGGCGCGGGCCGCGTGGGGCATCGACACAGCCGGCAAGGGCAACCACCGGCAGCATGGCCCAGGCAAGAAGAACGCGTCGTGCCATAAGGTTAAGCCTGACGCAGTCTTGGTTACCGCGGGGTAAATGAAAAGCCCGCAGATGCACGCGAGGGCTGTTTTTGCGACGAACCGCTGCGCAGCATTTTTTGCGGGGTCAATTGACAACCCGGCTGGCGCCCTTAAGAGCGGCTCCGGGCCACGCGGTCCCAACGCCGCGCGTGCTCTCTGTAAGGAGAGTCTACATGACTGTTGGTATTCCCGCCGCAAAGCCGGCGCGTCCTTTCTTTTCCTCGGGTCCGTGCGCCAAGCCGCCGGGGTATTCTCTGGACAAACTCGCCACCGAATCGCTGGGCCGTTCGCACCGTGCCAAGATCGGCAAGGCGCGCCTGCAGCTTGCCATCGACCTGATGCGCGACGTGCTGCAACTGCCCGCCACGCACCGCATCGGCATTGTCCCCGGTTCCGATACCGGCGCGTTCGAAATGGCGATGTGGACGATGCTGGGCGCCCGCGGCGTCACCACGCTGGCCTGGGAAAGCTTTGGCGAAGGCTGGGTTACCGACGCGGTCAAGCAGCTCAAGCTCGAGCCCACCGTGCTCCGCGCCGATTATGGCCAGCTGCCTGATCTTTCCAAGGTCGATTTCGCCGATGACGTGCTGTTCACCTGGAACGGCACCACCAGCGGCGTGCGCGTGCCCGATGGCGAATGGATCCCTGACAATCGCGAAGGCCTGACCTTTGCCGACGCGACCAGCGCGGTCTTTGCCTATGACATTCCGTGGGACAAGATCGACGTTGCCACCTTCTCGTGGCAGAAGGTGCTGGGCGGCGAGGGCGCGCACGGCGTGCTGATCCTCGGCCCCCGCGCCGTCGAACGCCTCGAAACCTACACCCCCGCCTGGCCGCTGCCCAAGGTGTTCCGCCTGGTCTCCAAGGGCAAGCTCGCCGAAGGCGTGTTCAAGGGCGAAACCATCAATACGCCCTCGATGCTGGCGGTCGAAGACGCGATCTTCGCGCTGGAATGGGCCAAGTCGGTCGGTGGCCTCGACGGCCTCAAGGCGCGCTGCACGGCCAACGCCCATGCGCTGGACAAGATCGTCGCCGAACGCAGCTGGCTCGGCCACCTTGCGGTCGACAGCGGCATCCGCTCGCGCACGTCGGTGTGCCTCACCGTCGAAGGCGCCGACGCTGATTTCATCAAGAAGTTTGCCGGCCTGCTCGAAAAGGAAGGCGCCGCCTTTGACATCGCGGGTTATCGCGATGCCCCGGCCGGCCTGCGCATCTGGTGCGGCGCCACGGTGGACACCGCCGATATCGTGGCGCTCGGTCCTTGGCTCGACTGGGCCTATGCCCAGCTGACGGCCACGGCCGAAGCTTGATCGACTTTTAACGTCACTCCCATTCCCCGTCGCCCCGGGCATTTTAACCGGCCCCCCCCCCCCCAAACAAACCCAGGCAAAAAAACCGGCCCCCCCCAAAAAAAAAGGGGGGCCGG
>CAYXUN010000130.1:0-2574 GCA_964468165.1 uncultured Novosphingobium sp.
TGTCAACGGCGGAGCAAAAACCGGCCACTGTGGCGGAGTAAAAGTAGGCCACTGATGTTGCGGCAGGTGCAAAGCAAAGGGCCCCGATCGGGGCCCTTTGCTTTTGGCCGTTTTGATGGGTCAGTTTTCGTCGACGGTGGCCTGGTTTTGCTCCGCCCCGCTGGCAGTGGCGCGACGGCGACTGGCTGACTGCTTTAGGCGGTAACTGTCACCATTCATGGTCAGGATGCTGACGTGGTGGGTCAAACGATCCAGCAATGCGCCGGTCAGGCGCTCGGACCCAAGCACCTGCGTCCAGTCCTCAAACGGCAGGTTGGAGGTAACGATGGTGGAGCCGCGTTCGTAGCGCTGGGAGAAGGTCTCGAACAACAGCTCCGCGCCGGTGGGCGAGAGCGGGACGTAACCCAGTTCGTCGATGATCAGCAGCTTCACTGCAGCCAACTCGCGCTGCATCTTGAGCAGCCGCTTCTCGTCGCGGGCTTCCAGTAACTGGTTCACCAGCGCCGCGGCGGTGGTGAAGGTCACGGTGAAGCCCTTCTGGCAGGCGGCCAGCCCCAGGGCGAGCGCCACATGGGTTTTGCCCGTCCCGCTATTGCCCAGCGCAATGATATTCTCGCGCCGCAGGATATATTCGCAGCGCGCCAGATCCAGCGTCAGCATCTTGTTGAGGCTGGGGATGGCGGTGAAGTCGAAGGTATCGAAGCTTTTGACGGCCGGGAACCGGGCAGCACGGATCCGGCGTTCGACAGTGCGCCGCTCACGGTCGATCAGTTCCAGTTCGATCAGGCGCAGTAGATAGCGGGGATGATCGACACCATCACGCGCGCACTCCCGGGCTACTTTCTCATATTCGCGCAAAACGGTCGGCAGTTTGAGTTGCTTGAGGTGGTGGGCCAGCAGCACCTGTGGCGCACCAGCGGTGGTGCCGGTGGGCAGGTTGTCATCGGGCGCCCGGCTCATGCTGCCATCTCCTTCGAGACCTGGGGCATCAGAGCCGCATAATCAGCCGCCTGCGTGACCTTCACATCCAGCCTTGGCAGGTGGGGATAGGTCGTCAGGTCAAGCCTGGCGGGCCGCCGTTCCATCCTGGCCAGTGCGATCTGCTTCACCGCATCAAAGCTGATCGCGCCCATGTGGATCGCCTGAGTGACAGCATGGGTCACCACGGCCATGGGCATCGCTTCCAGCAAGCGCAAGACCTGGATATACTCGCGCTTGCCCTTGCGGCCCATGCGTCCCTCCAGCAATTGCCGCAGGTGGGCAAAGACATCGGGCAAGGCCCAATTCTGCAGTGCAGCCGCCTGATCGAGAGCATTCGGCTTTGTCTCGATCAGCGCCAGATAATGCAGCGGATCGGCCACAAAATCGCCGCTGCCATAACTGCGCACATGGCGGGCGATCTCCTCGGCGCCGGACAGGATCACCACCTCGTCCACGAAGCCCTTCACCACCACATCCTGGAACCCAAACCTTGTGGGCACCGAGTAATCATTGCCGCGATACCGCACCAGCGCCGTCGATGACACACGGGCGCTGCGCCTCTCGCATGGCTCCAATGGCACCGGCGGTAGTGGGCGTAGCGCCGCAACGTCAGCAACCATGCGCTCACCGATGGTCTGGGCATGGCGGCCAGCACGTTCGCCTTGCCGCGCATGACAGCGCTCCAAAAGAGCCGCGTTCAGTGCGTCATAGCTCGCCGCCTGCGGCTTGGGCGTCATGAAGTTGCGGCGCGCGTATTTGACCAGCCCTTCGACCTTGCCCTTGTCATTCCCCTTGCCGGGTCGGCCGAAGCGGTCAGAAAACAGGTAGTGGCTGACCAGCTCGCTGAAGGCACGTGTGCGCTCACGCTTGCCGTCCCCCAGAATCTTGGCCACCGCAATCGTCGTGTTGTCGTAGAGGATCGACTGGGGAATGCCGCCAAAGAAGTCGAAGGCCGATACATGCCCATCCAGAAATGCCTCGGTCGTCTCGCGCGGGAAAGCCTTCACGAAACAGGCATCGGACTGCGGCAAATCCATGCACAGGAAGTGGATCTTCTGCTCCACACCGCCAATCACGCCCACCGCTTCGCCAAAATCCACCTGCGCATGCCCCGGTGGGTGCGCCAGCGGCACAAATGTCTCGCGGCCACGCACCCGGCTCAGCCGGACATAGTCCTTCACCACCGTGTAGCCGCCGCCATAGCCATATTCATCGCGCAGCCGCTCGAAGATCCGCTTCGCCGTGTGTCGCTGCTTGACCGGCGCCGTCCGGTCACCTTCCAAAATCGCGTCAACCACCGGCAGCAAAGGCCCCAGCTTCGGCTTCTCCACCGGCTTCGTGCGCGTATAGCCAGGTGGCAGTGAAAATCGGCAGATCTTGCCAATCGTCTCCCGGCTTAATCCAAATACCCGCGCGGCCTCTCGCTGGCTGCGCCCCTGCACAAACACAAACTGCCGAACACTCGCGTAAACTTCCACGGCATACATCCCGGCCGCCCTCAAAAGGGCAGCCTTACCACTGGCCGGTTTTTACTCCGCCACGCTCAGCACTTCGCTGGCGTTCCAGTGGCTGGTTTTGTCACCGCCCTGCACA
>CAYXUN010000131.1:0-2504 GCA_964468165.1 uncultured Novosphingobium sp.
CGCAGCGGCGCAGGCCACCGCAATCGACTGCGGCGAGATCATCTTCCCGGTCACGCCGCCCGTGGTGTTGGCCGCCACCAGCAGCGTATTGGACACCCCGATCTGGTGCGCGGTGGTGCTCTGCAGTGAGCAGAACAGCGCGTTGGATGACGTATCGGAGCCCGTGAGAAACACGCCCAGCCAGCCCAGGAACGGTGAGAAGAACGGGAAGGCCGTTCCGGTTCCGGCCAGCAGCAACGCCAGCGTAGACGACATGCCCGAATAGTTGGCCACGAACGCGAATGCCAGCACCAGCCCGATCGACAGAATCGGGCGGCGCAGCTCCGCCAGTGTTTCGCCAAAGGCGGCGAGCGCTTCAAGCGGCTTCATGCGCAGCAACACAATCGAGATCAGCGCCGTCAGCAGGATGGCCGTGCCGACAGCCGACAGCAGATCGATCTTGAGCAACGCCTCATAGGGCTTGGGCTGTGCCACGATAGGTGCAGCCCTGAGCACCAGCTGATCCAGTCCGGGAATCTTGAACTTGAGCACCGTGCCCGCCAGCGCGCCGTTGGGCCCGAACAGCGCCTTGAATGACGGCAGGCTCCAGACCGTGACGATGGCCGTCAGGATGCCGAAGGGCGCCCAGGCACGCAGCGTCTGCCCCAGTGTGTAGGGCGACGCCTGCCGGCTGAGCGTGGCGCCGGCCTGGGTGCAGCCCGCCATACCGCCACTAAACCCTGCCAGCGCCGCCGTGCCGCCGCGCACCGCGCCGCTTGCGGGCTGCCTCGCGCGACGTGGCTGCCACACCCTCAGGAACGCCGCCAGCGACACCAGGCTCACCAGCGCCGACGTGATGTCCGGCAACTCAGGTCCGATATGGTTGGAGGTGAAGTATTGCGTCACCGCGAAGCTGCCGCCGGTGACCAGCGCGGCAGGCCACGTTTCCTTCACGCCCTTGACGCCATCCATCATGAACACCAGCCAGAGCGGCACCGCCAGCGACAGCAGCGGCAACTGCCGGCCCGCCATCGCGCCGAGGTGCATGGCATCGATGCCCGTCACCTGCCCCGCCACGATGATGGGAATGCCCATTGCGCCAAAGGCCACCGGCGCGGTATTGGCGATCAGGCACAACCCCGCCGCATACAGCGGATTGAAACCCAGTCCGACTAGCAGCGCCGCCGTAATGGCAACCGGCGCACCAAAGCCGGCCGCGCCTTCCAGGAACGCGCCGAAAGCAAAGCCGATCAGCAGCATCTGCAGGCGTTGATCGTCCGTGATGGCCAGCACCGAAGCACGGATAACATCGAACTGCCCCGTCTTGACCACGATCTTGTACAGGAACACCGCTGTGACGATGATCCACGCAATCGGCCACAGCCCATAGGCAAAACCGAAGCCGGCCGCCGCCAGCGCCTGCTGCGCAGGCATGCCATAGGCGAAGATGGCCACCCCCAGCGCCAGCAGCAGCGTGATGGATGCAGCCAGGTGGCCTTTCAAGCGCAGCAACGCCAGCGCCACGAAGAAGAACAGGATGGGAACAGCCGCTACCAGTGCCGACAACCATAAGCTGCCAAGCGGCGTATAGATCTGTGTCCAGGGTTGCACTTCGGTCTCCTGATTTCCTGATGGATTGTGTTGGAATGAATGCCTGCGATGGGTCCGGCGTGCGTCGCCGTTGTCGTTGTGGGTGTGACGGCGCTGACCACGCTCGGCCCCAGTCGTGCCGCAGGCGACACGGAGGCTTTCAATGCGTACCAGCGCCCAGGGCGCGATACCGTGTTTGTGCTATTCGGGTTGATCGCGCTCGCGCAGCAGATCGGCCAGGCTGCGGGCGGCGGGCTTGAGCGGTGTGCGATGCTGCGTCCACCCCATCTGCTGCGAAGGCGCGAGCACACGCAGCCGCGTCGCCAGCCAGCGGAACAGGCGATAGCGCGCGGGGTGCGCGAACGCGCCGCTCCAGAAGCGCCAGATCACGCGCTCGCCACGACGGTACTTGGCGCCCTGCCCGCGCAGCGGGTGCGCCACCTGTTCGGCGGGGTCGCGATTGGCCTCGGTGCGCAGCCGGATCAGCAACTGCGGAATCGGGATGCGCACCGGGCACACCTCGCCGCAAGCGCCACACAGGCTGGACGCGGTTGCCAGGTCGGCAGTGGCCTCCAGGCCAAGCAGATGTGGCGAGATGATCTTGCCGATAGGGCCGGGGTACGTGGTGCCATACGCGTGGCCGCCGATGCGCGTGTAGACCGGGCAATGGTTCATGCACGCGCCGCAGCGGATGCACTGCAGCGTGGCGCGCAACTGGGCGTCGGCATACGCCTGGGTGCGGCCGTTGTCCAGCAGCACGAGATGCAGCTCGCGCGGGCCATCCAGCTCGCCTGCGCGACGCGGCCCCGAGATCAGGTTGAAATAAGTGGTGATGGCCTGCCCCGTGGCCGAGCGCGTGAGCAGGCTCGACAGCGGCACGATGTGTTCCAGCCTCGCCACCACTTTTTCCATGCCCATGATGGCGATATGCACGT
>CAYXUN010000132.1:0-2189 GCA_964468165.1 uncultured Novosphingobium sp.
GGGGGGGCCGGGGGGGCGCGGGCCGGGGGGGGGGCGGGCCCTGGGGGGGGGGGGGGGGCGCCGTTTCTTGCGGGGGCCTGCATCCCGGCCTTGGCCCCGGCCCGCGCCGGGGCAGACCTGCTGGCGCGGCGCCTGCACGAGCGGGGGATCGAGCCGGCGCCCGCCTGCCCGCTGACCCTCACGTTCACCACCCGCCCCGCACTGGGCGAAGGCTTTGCCCTGGCGCAGCATGGCCGCACCATCGCCATCACGGTGGGACGCCCACGCAGCGCCGCCTATGCCGCCGGCTGGGTGCTGGGCCACCTGCACGGCACGGCACTGGACCTGGCCGGGCCGGTGCACAGCGCCCCGGCCATGGCCGTGCGCGGTGACCAGATCGGCATTCGCGCCAAGAACAACAGCTTTGACGCCTGGACCCCGGCGATGCTGGCGCGGCAGGTGGAAGACTTGGCCCTGATGGGCGCCAATCGCGTGCAGCTGGTGGCGCCGGTATCCGATGATGATGCCGCATCGCCGCTCGCCCCGGTGCCGGCACGCACCGCCATCGTGGCAACCGCCCGCGCGGCACAGGCGCTCGGCCTGCAAGTGGCGCTCTATTACCCGCTGCTGCGCGACTATACCCGGCCGGCCGACGTGGCGGCCGAACAGGCAGACTTTGCCGCGCTTATCGCCGATTTTCCCGCGCTCGATGCGGTCTATTTCCCCGGCGGCGATCCTGGCCATACGGCGCCGGCACCGCTGTTTGCCCTGCTCGGGCAGCTTGCCGCGCCGCTGCGCGCCCGCTTTCCCGCCGCCGAAATGCTGGTGTCGTCGCAAGGGTTCGATGCCGCCGGGTTTGATGCCTTCGTGGCGCAAGTGCGCCAGCGCCCACCCTGGCTTTCCGCCGTATTCGTCGGGCCGCAGACACGCAGCCCGATTGCCGTCCACCGCGCGCTGTTTGCCGGGGTGGTGCCGCTGGAGCTTTATCCCGACACGGCCCATGCCATGCATGCGCAATTGCCGCTGCAACGCTGGCACCCGGCCTTTGCCCTGACCGAAGGGCGCGAGCCGGTGAACCCGCGCCCGCGCGCCATGGCTGCCGCCTTTGCCGACCAGGCGCCCGGCACGCGCGGGTTCATCGCCTATTCCGAAGGGGTGAACGACGATTGGAACCTGGCGCAGTGGCTCGCCTTGGCGTGGAACCCGCATGCCGGCACGCGGGCCATCGCCCTGGCCCACGCCCGCCGCTTTATCGGTGATGATCGCTTTGCCACCCTGCCCCAGGCGCTGGAGCGCAATTGGCGCGGCGATCCGGCACGCAACCCGGTGATCAGCGACACGCTGTCGGCAGCGCGCGCGCTGCGCCCGGCGCCGTGGGCAGATTGGCGGATCGACCTCTATCGCTATCGCGCGGTCTATGATGCGCTGGTCGCCCGGCGCTGGGCCGCTGCCCAGGCGGCCGATCGCGCGGCCCACGCCGCGCTGGCCCGGGCCGCCATCACAGGCAGCGCGCCAGCCGTGGCCCGCGCGCGCGCCGCGCTCGATCGCCCCGTGCCGGCCGCGACCCTGGCGCTCTATCGCCAGCTCGAAGCCTTGGCGGCGCGGCTGTGGGACAAGGCGCGCATGCAATTGAGCGTGCCGCGCTATGGCGCCTCCAACTGGGAGCGCGGTGCCAACCTCGACCGCGCTATGGCCGACCTGACCGATCGCGCCGCGCTGCTGCCGCGCCTGGCCAGCGCCATGGTCGCCCCCGGCGAAGCGGCGCGGCGGGCGGCACTCATCGCCCTGGCCGACCGTGCCGATCGCCGCCACGGCGCACTCTATGATGACCTCGGCATGCCCGGCGCACAGCCGCACCTGGTGCGCGGACGGGGCGAATTGGCCGATCCGCAGGGCCGCCACAGCAGCATCATCGGCGTGGCCGATCATCTTCCCGCCGATGGCTGGCCCTTGGCGACGCTGACTTATGCCGAAACGCTCCATGAAAATCCGCTGCGGCTGACCTATCGCCTGCCGCGCGGGCGCGCCTGGTGCCTGCGCTTTACCTGGGCGGGCGAGGATTACTGGCGCACCATGGCGGTCCATGCCAACGGCCGCTTGATCCTGCCGCCCCGGCAGCGCCCCAGCAATCCCGCCTTTTTCGAGGTGGCGATACCCCCTGCGCTGACCGCGCAGGGCCGCCTGGTGCTGGCCATTGCCCCCCCCCCCCC
>CAYXUN010000133.1:0-2180 GCA_964468165.1 uncultured Novosphingobium sp.
GCCCATTCTCCGGCGAGCAAGGGCCACGCCCTGCCGCTCGAGGCGCTGCGCGCGCCCGGCGTCACGTTCTATTCCGCCTGGGTGGGGGAAAACCTCGCTGGCATGGGTGCGCTCAAGGTGCTGGCGGGTGATCACGGCGAACTCAAATCGATGCGCGTGGCGCCGCAATGGCTGGGGCAGGGGATCGGCAAGGCCATGCTGCGCCATCTGCTGGAAACCGCGCGGGCCAGGGGCACGGCACGGGTCAGCTTGGAAACCGGGCGCGGTGCGGCGTTCGAACCGGCCATCGCGCTCTATCGCGCCCACGGCTTCGTGCCGTGCGCGGCGTTTGCCGATTATGTGGTGGATGATTTCAGCCAGTGCCTGACACTGGCTTTGTGAGGAAGGGGTAACATGCCCTCCCCTAACCCCTCCCGCACGCGGGAGGGGGACATAAAAAAGCCCCCTCCTCTTCAGAGGAGGGGGTTTGGGGGTGGTGGAAACCTTGAGCGTTTTACACCCTCAAAGCTTGCCCACCAACTCCGGCACGGCGGTGAACAGATCCGCCACCAGGCCCACGTCGGCGACCTGGAAGATCGGCGCGTCCTCGTCCTTGTTGATGGCGATGATGGTCTTGGAGTCCTTCATGCCGGCAAGGTGCTGGATCGCCCCGGAAATGCCCACCGCGACATAGACCTGCGGCGCCACGATCTTGCCGGTCTGGCCGACCTGGTAATCGTTGGGCACATAGCCCGCGTCCACCGCCGCGCGGCTCGCGCCGATCGCGGCGCCGAGCTTGTCGGCCAGCGGGGTGATCGTCGCGGCAAAGGTTTCCGCGTCCTTCAAGGCGCGGCCGCCCGAGACGATGATCTTGGCGCTGGTCAGTTCGGGGCGCTCGCTCTTGGCGATTTCCGCGCCGACGAAGCTGGAGAGGCCGGCATCGCCCGCCCCGCTCACCGCGTCCACGCTGGCGCTGCCGCCGCTCGCGTCCGCCTTGGCAAAGGCCGTGGCGCGCACCGTCACCACCAGCTTGGCATCGCTCGATTCGACCGTGGCGATGGCATTGCCGGCATAGATCGGCCGGGTGAAGGTCTTGGGGCCTTCGACCGAGAGAATGTCGGAAACCTGCGCCACGTCGAGCAGCGCGGCGACGCGCGGCGCGACGTTCTTGCCGGTGGTGGTGGCCGGGGCCACGAAGGCATCGTGATCGGCCATCAGCCCGGCGATCAGCGGCGCGACGTTTTCAGCGAGCGCATGGGCATAGGCCGCATGATCAGCCTTGAGCACGGCGGCAACGCCGGTGATCTGCGCCGCGGCCTGGGCCACGCCATCCACGCCTTCGCCCGCGACCAGCGCGACCACGTCGCCCAGCTGGCCAGCGGCGGTCACTGCGCTCAGCGTCGCGTCCTTGATGGCCGCGCCGTCATGCTCGACCCAGAGAAGAACCTTACCCATCACGCGACTCCCAGTTCCTTGAGCTTGGCCACCAGCGCATCGACATCGGCCACCTTGACGCCCGCCGCGCGCACCGGCGGCTCGGCCACTTTCAGCGTCTTGAGGCGCGGCGCCACGTCGACGCCCAGGTCTGCCGGGGTCTTGGTGGCGAGCGGCTTGGACTTGGCCTTCATGATGTTGGGCAAGCTCGCATAGCGCGGCTCGTTCAAGCGCAGGTCGGTGGTCACCACCGCCGGCAGCGCCAACTTGACCGTTTCCAGCCCGCCATCGATCTCGCGCTTGACGATCAGGTGATCGCCTTCGACGCTGACTTCATTGGCAAAGGTGCCCTGCGGCCGGCCGAGCAGCGCGGCCACCATCTGGCCGACCTGGTTCGAATCGTCGTCGATCGCCTGCTTGCCGGTGATGATCAGGCCCGGCTGTTCCTCGCCCGCAATCGCCTTGACGATCTTGGCCACCGCCAGCGGCTCGACCTCGTCATCGCTCTGCACCAGGATCGCGCGGTCCGCACCCATCGCCAGCGCCGTGCGCAGCGTGTCGCTCGCCTTGGCCGGCCCCACCGACACCGCCACGATCTCGCTCACCACGCCCTTTTCCTTCAGGCGAATGGCTTCCTCCACCGCGATCTCGTCGAACGGGTTCATGCTCATCTTCACGTTCGCCAGCTCGACACCCGTGCCATCCGCCTTCACCCGCGGCTTCACGTTGTAGTCGATCACCCGCTTCACGCAGACCAGGGCTTTCAT